>JANPIX010000001.1:0-293791 GCA_031425195.1 Gemmobacter sp.
ATGTGAACAAGGCGATAGAATGGGATGTTCGTTGTCCCGCCCGTAGGAGGGCCGAGTGCAGGTTCAGGATAAGGGCCCAGCCACCTCAACACCCCCTCCACCCGCCCCTCGGTCACCGCTTCCTCTGTCACCTCCAGCGTCGCCGCCCGCAGCCGCACACCCGGCCCAAAGATGGCGGCCAGATCGGCGGGGTTCACTTCGCGGACTGTGTCGGGTTTCGTGATGTCGTCGAAGGTCACCAGCATCGGCAAGTGTCCGGGCAGCAGGTTGACGGGTTCGGTCTGAGCGGCGATTGCTGCCAGCCATTCGTCCGGGCTCATCCCTTCGAACCGGTTGCGTGCCGCCTCCAGAAAACGCGTCTCGCTGCCGCCCAGCAGCGCGAAAAGGTACTGACCCGGCAGAACCTCGACTACCGTTGCCTCACCCGTGATCTCATAGGTCATGCCGGTTTGCGTCAGGGGCAGGGGCCGTTTGTAGTGAACCGCTGTCACACCAACAACCGCGCTGCCCGAAACCTCACCGTCCGGCGTATCGACGATCACTGTAAGTTTCTGCCGCCAGTCCTGTCGTTGGCCACAGGCGGATAGCGGAATCAGCGCAGCAAACGTCAGGAGGGTGCGGCGGTTCATGGGGCGATTCCGTCAACGCCCGCGCCTATGGTGTAGGCGATGGCGTAGAAGCTGGCGGCTACTTCGGGACTGGCGTCAATCGAGTCGGATGCGCCTCAAATTGTTGCATTTCCAATGCCGTTTCCGGTCGCGTCACTCAAGCCTGCAATTCCCGGGTTATAACCACGGTTGTAAGCGTCCATTGAAAGAATAGAAAGAAGCAGGTCTTTCGACATGGTCATTTGCATTCTCCAATTTTTAAGTTCCCAGGGCCAAGATTATTCGAGAGTTCGTTGTCGAAAATCGCACCAGTTTTGCCGCTTAGACGTCGGTAGTTGGTGATGTGGTCACACAGCCACCCTAACACCCCCTGCACCCTTCCGTCCGTCACCGGCTCCTCCGTCACCTCCAGCGTCACCGCCTTGAGCACGACCCCCGGCCCGAACGCCGCCGCCAAATCAGCCGGGTCCACCTGCCGCACCGTCTCGGGTTTTGTGATGTCATCGAACGTCACCATCAGCGGATAGTCGGAGGGCGGGATCGTGCCGGGGGTATCGGGCGGCTGCGCGCGCAACTTTGCCATCGCCGCCTCGTAACTGCGGAACCCGTCAGTGCCCAAAGCCTTGTCCAGCGCAAAGGCCGGGTAGACCAGATATTCGGCCTTGCCCAATCCATCCTCGCGCCCGTCCAGCAGCGCGAACAGCCAGCGGCCGGGCGTGACCTCGACCACGACTGCCTCGCCCACCACCTTGCTGCTGACGCCCCGGGCTTCCCGTGGGACAATGATGCCCGACGTGTCAATGTTGGTCACCGATGTGACCGCCGCCCCCCGCACCTCGCCCGCCGGCGTGTCGACGATGACCGTCAGGCGCTGGTTGTAACTGACTGTCTGCCCGCCGATCAGACCGCGATAGGCGAGGAAGCCTGCAATGGGGATGGCAAGGAGGACGGCAAGGCCGAAGAACGGAAAGGTTTTCATCAGGCATCCCCATTTTCCCTGCCCGTCTGGCATTCAGTCAGCCGCCCGACTGTCGCTCAGCCGCAAGGCGACGGTCAAGGATGATGGACGCCTGAAAGGATATATCCCAGTGGTTAGAACACGGGGCACGTCCGAGCGGGCTGCAGGGTGCAACTTGCGACCTGCCGGTGTGATAGGACGGTCAGGTTGCCGGTGCTGGTTCGGACATCGCGTTTCCTCCAATCGGCCGGTCCTGCCGGGCCTGCGTCGTTACCGCCACCGCCGTCGTCACCGGATCGAACCCTTTCAAGTCTTCGCCCAACATGCGGCAGGCCGCGCGCAACTGCCTCGCCGTGTAGCGCAACTGCAGGATGGTTTGTCGTGCCCGACAGGTCAGGCAACCGGCCACGTGCCCAGCGCATCGGTCCCGCCCGGACACAGCAATACGCGGCAAAGATGCGGGCCTGCTGAAGTGCCTTGAAGCCGGGGCCGTAACAGACCGGGTTTGGCATCGCGCGCGCCATTTCAAAACGGTGCAGCCACAGTGGGGCGCTGTTCGCGAAAGGCAGGCTGAAAGGCCCCCTTTCCGGCGCCCGCCCCACAGGTGTCGCCAGAACGGCACCGGAAGAATGCACGGAATGACGCAGTGTGCGCCCTGCGGCGGCCCCCGGATCCGCGAGGCAACGGCAATCCCGCGCCGCCCCCGCTTTTCTGCCTTGTCGAACGCGCCGCCCCCGGATAAATGATGCCTACGGAGGCGTGGCTGAGAGGCCGAAAGCACTCGGTTGCTAACTGAGCGTGGGGGGAACCCCACCGTGGGTTCGAATCCCACCGCCTCCGCCAAGACATAACACGTTGTTTTCATTGCACAAATAGACCCGCCGTTACTACCGACATAACCGCAGGTTAATGACCTTGAGACCGCTTTGAGACCCATGTGACGCCCCAGATCACCGCCGATTTTCGACCGATGTCTCTGCTGCACCAAGTCGTCGATACAGTTTGCGACACCTGCAAACGTCTGCGATCGATGTTGCATGCCGGCAAAACGATAGCCTGAACTCACACTGTCGAAGATCCACAAGCTGTACAACATGTAGTGGTCGCTGAATCAAGAGCGTGGTCGCTCAGAGAGGGAGTTCTGCGTGCCATAACGGCCTCGTGCCGCTGCTGGAGGCGGCCCCGAGGGATGGCCCTAGGCGCTCGCGCGCTCCTTTTGAACCGCGAGGCTCGATCCGGTCCGGTGAGCCTTCGTGTGGGTCGCGTCGATCATCACGATCTCGGTTTCCTGCGCCTGAGCCGCCAATTCCGTCATGATCGTGGCGAACACGCCGATCCGGCTTCACCGCTTTCAGCGATTGTAGAGCGTCTTCGGCGGGCCATAGGTCGCAGGCGCATACTTCCACATCAACCCATTGCATTCGAAGAATATTATCCCACTTAGCACCCGACGGTCATCGACCCTCGGCTTGCCACGAGACTCTGGAAAGAACGGTCGCAGACGCTCCATCTGCCCGTCCGTCAGCCAGTAGAGCTCGCTCATGATCCCTCCCCAAGTTGGGAGTTTGAATTATGCCGCTGACTTTCGCTCCAGCGACTACGAAAGGCCGGATTTTGCTGATCTTCCAGACAATACGCGCAGCAATTTGGCCGTGTGGCTCCGCGACTGACCAGTTGCCTAAGGCCGAAGCTTAATCATGCAGATGCAAAAAGGGGCGCTACGCCGTCTGCTGATCGGAAGGTCCATTCGACACCGTCTTGTCCGGCCCCCAGCAGATTGAGAACGGCGCAATGCAGGTTTCGAGATGCCATCTTGCGCCGCAAAAACTCTGCTTGGGCGCGGTCGTGCGTTGACAAGAGAACCTGATACCCACGGCTAACCACAAGGTTGCAAACGAAATCCGCAAATGCGGCAGCATGGATTGTGTCGTTGTGCTGAAGCGGATCATCGAGAACCAACCCCCGCCAGCGAGACCATGGGTAGGTTAGGCTGGCAGCACACAGCATACTGACAGACAATGCCGCCATTTGGCCTTCACTATGAACCAACCGTGCGTCTATGGACGCGATCTCAGCGGGGAGGGCCTCCCCAACACTGCGAAGACCATGGCTTGATTGAGCTGTGCCGCTTTTCCCAAAGAGAATAAGGGCCCGCTGGAGTTGATCGTCAGCAGCCGATCGGTCCTTAGTTTTGATCCCAGCTTGTCAAGAATGCCGCGTTCACGAAAAGCCGTGAGGACACCCGTCTCAAGAACCGGCTCGAGGTCTGCATCTGGCGCCAAACCATCGTAGGCCTTCAGGACAGTAGTTCGCAGAATGTCCTGGTTGAAGTAGCCTAGGAACGTCTGCGTAAATGGAACGTGCTCGAACTCCTTGACGAGGAGATTGAGGATGTCGGTCAAGGCACCATCGCCGTTGCCGCTCACGAGGTAGGTCGCTGGAGGATTGGCTTCCACCGCAGTCGTCCCAACTCCGCGCTCCTTCCAGTAGTCGTAGGTTTCTGCCGACCCTACCGTTCGTTCATCTCCAAAACCGATGGCGAAAAAGACCTTCTGGACGATCCTTGTTTCGCCATCAGTAAAGGTCAGCCGCTATTCGGCGCCCGATCTTTCCAACTTGCGGAGGCGCTTTTCACGTTGCCAGAGGAGCTTGGGGAGCATGGCCCTATGGCTATGGAATTCAGTTGCGAGCCGTTTGGCAATCGGCTTGCCGGTATCCAGATCCCAGTCGAGAAAAGGCAACCCAGCGCTTTTGTCCAGCGAGCCGAGCGCCGGCCATTCGTAAATGTGCGGATGGAGCAGGCGAGGGGAGGCGCTCTGAAGCTGAAGGACCTCACCCGCGGGGTCGAAGAGGCTGACTTCGTAGTCCAGAAGGCCAAGCGCCAATGCGCATGTCACTCCCGCTACGCCACCACCGACAACGGCAATTGTATCATTGGGCTTAAGGATGCCTCGCTCGTGCAGTCCTCTGACCAAGCGGAATGCACGAACCTGCTGGGAATAGAATGTGATGCGCCGCTCGAACGTGCCTAGAAAAAACAAACCTTCGCTTCCCGGAAGCGTGCTTGCCGTAATCCAGTCGTTCAAAGGGTCTGCGATACCTATCATTCTAATATTGACCGGCGAAGACATACGTGCTCATGGCGCGGCGCTAACCGGTTTCTCCGAATTCGTTGTTTTCCCACTTCAGGATTTGCAAAGAATCCGAAGTATGCTGTCAAACCTTGCCGTCGAAAGCCCGACGGCGCAATGGTCAATCCACGAAAGAACAACCCAAAAGTCTAGCCTGACCCCTTGGCCTGCTGCCGGTTCCCTTGCCACGATCCTAACTTCGTGTCCACGAAACCGGCAGCAGGCCACTCCGGTGTCGGCTTCGGGAAGTCTACCTGCGTACCTCCTTAGTGCCGCGGCAAGTATGAGCGGCTGCTTCGATGAATGCTGCGTAGCAGCATCGTCGCACATCGAATGACAGTTGAGGGCCGCGCGTGTCGGTCCCGCTTCCACGAGCTTATGCTGATCTGCAATCAGCCACCACGTCGCGAGCTATCGAGAGGGGTTATAAAACACTTGCATCCCCAGCGTGAAAATCGCTTCCGAAATCTGCGCCTTCGGCCGCGCGGGTGGCGAACTCGGCGATCTGCATTTGAACTAAGAAACGGCCGAACCCTATCTGTTCACGATCAAGCAAGACGACCGGCGCCTGTCCGGCATCAAAACAAGGTGTTGCCGCCGTGTTTCTTGACGTTCGCTGGGGGCGCAGCTGACAATACAATCTGGGTGCGCAAGTCAGGCACTGGTGTGATCGTCAATGTTGATGTGAACGGTGACGCACGCGCAGACTTCAGCTTTGCAGTGCTGGGTGTCGCGGGGCTCGTTTCGATAGCGTATCGGTTGGAGTCGTTTTCGATGCCGCTATCCTAGTCGGTCTTGAACACCTGGCGTTCCATCACCCTTCCAACACGGATTTGCAGTTTACGACGTCGGCTTAGGCGGCAGCTTTGATGCGACAAGCTGGGAAGATTCTAAAGGGGGAAGCGCGGAGGGGCGGTACTCCCTCACCTGGACGAACCAGACTACCATCATGTCGCGCTCGCTGCTATTATACGGTCATCCCGCGTCGAGATCAAGCGCAGGCCACTACACGCGCTCCTAGGGACCGATTAGAGCGCGTGCACTGGCAAATTCGAATAGCATTTGACCAGTCTTCTAGGGTTCTTTGGAATCGTAACGCCTGAAGCAGAGCGTCGCGGAACACCGATTGGAAGGGTTCCGGAAGGCATGCGTTTTCCTCCTTGCCCCCTGTCCCACCCAATCTCTGGCAAATCCGGCAACCACCGCGTATCACATTCTCGGCTTGGATAGGCGCATGGTGCGGATGGGGGCAGCCATGCTCCCAGCGGTGAGATTGCAAGTGGTCGGGAAACGGCCTTCAGCCCGAAGCGCCAATTGTGATTGTCCGCTGTCAAAAGGTCACCCGACCAGGTAAAGGGGCCAATCGTCGAAATGCTGGGACAAATCATGGCGCAAAATGCCACCATCTACAAAGTCGAGCTCTCGGTCTCGGACATGGATCGTCATTACTATGAGACCCACAAACTGACCGTCGCCAAACACCCGTCGGAAACGGAGGAACGGCTGATGGTACGCATCATAGCCTTTGCGCTGAATGCCCATGACGGTCTGGAAATGACAAAAGGCATTTCAACGGAAGACGAGCCCGACATTTGGCAGAAGAGCCTCAGCGGTGAGCTTGAGGTATGGGTGACGCTTGGACTTCCGACTGAGAAGGTGGTGCGTCAATCCTGCAGCAAGGCCGAAAGGGTGATTGTCTATCCTTACGGCGGCAGGACGGCCGAGATGTGGTGGGACAAGATCAAGCCCAATACTGTCCGTTTTGAAAACCTGCAAGTGACGTGTTTTTCTGAGACCGACACCGGGAAACTGGCACAACTGGCAAGCCGGGCAATGAAGCTTCAAGTCAATATCCAAGACGGCGATGTGATGGTTGCAGTCGGTGATGCCATTGTCAACCTGACCCCGCACAAATGGAAAAGTGCTGCGTAATTCCGACAGCCGCCGCAGCATGGTTCGGGTGACCGCTGTCAGCAAACAGGGCGCGTCCCCAAATTTCGACAGGGTCGGCGAAAGGCAGAAACGGGTTGTCCTGATCCTGTATGGCGACCCGTCACCAGGGTCGGAAAGCGGTCTGACGGCAGAACAGCAAGCCGGCGGTGCCTTGGAATAGCGGTTATTCGTCTGAACGTCGCAAGATGGCCATCATCTGCAATAGCAGTTGCGGCGGGGTTAAACCCCACCGCAACGCAATCAGAAAATGAAGATGTCATTCGCGGTGATCGTGACACCATTGCTGAAGGTTGCAACAAGGATCGCTGCCTTGCTGCCTGTGCCATCGGCGTCGAAATACAGCTTGTCGGTGGCGGTGTTGAAGATGAAGCGGTCGTTCGCGTCACCGGCCAGATTGTTGGTGCCGGACTTGAACCGCCCTGCCGCGAGGAACCCATCGGCCAACCGCGCGCCAAAGGCGTCGCCGTTGACGGAGATATCGTCCACGCCGTTTCCAAAATCGGTGATGATGTCACCGCAGTTTGCCTTGCTGTCGAAGGTGAAACTGTCGTCGTCAAAGCCCCCCGTCAGTGTATCGCTCAGTGCCGCCGGACAGAAGATCATTGCCGCCGTTGCCGATCAGTTTATCCGCGCCACCATTGCCGTAAAGGTTGGTTGCGTTGTTGTCGCCGCGAAGCGCGTCTGCGCCTTTTATGGAGCCCAGCACACGTTCGATGGAGGTATAGATGTCGCCCTTGGCGTTGCCGGTATTGTCGAGAACGTTGTTCAGATCGACGCGAACGCCCGAACCGGCGCGGAAGTCGAGCGTATCGGTGTCATTCCCGCCATCGATGGTTTCAGCGCGTGAACCTGCTCGGAAAAAATCGTTGTCATCGCCACCAAAAATCATGCCTATAACGCGACCGTTCAAGCCGTTGTAGACGTCATTTCCTTCGCGCAAAATGATATCGCCGACCATTGTGCCACGATTGAACACTGTATCATGCAGACTGTTTCCATCAAACGACCCGAACGTTTCTGCGACGATCGTGCCGAAATTGCGGATCAGTGAGTTTTGTTCGCCGCCAATTGCTATGCCGTTTGTTATGGCAAGTATCGTTCCATAGTTTATTGCATTGAAGGTTCCGGCCGTCGCGCTGGAGTAGATCCCATAGTCACCCGTCAGAGTGCCGCGGTTGATCACAGTTCCGTTCGTGCCTTCAATATCAATGCAATCATCGCCATCGCCACTGCCCCGAACCACGCCGCCGGCATTGACGATCACGACGGCATCGTTGCCGGTGAGGTGGATCCCATCGTTGCCGCCTTGGACCGTTCCGGACACAGTCACCCGTTGCCCAACACCGGTACCCGAAATGGCATCAACGTCGAACGAGGCAATGACAACCCCGGTACCTACGAACAGATCTTTCGCGCCAAGATTGTATTGAATGCCCATACTGGCCCGAGTTGAAGCAATAACTACCAATTTGTTCGTCTTTCCTGGATGGGGGGCCAAGCCAGTGGCCCGTTGTAGTGAGTATTCTTTCAAGCAAAACACGCGCCAGGTTCTGCGAAACACCGTCCCGGAACTGCACAAGCTCAGTGGCGAATGAATGCCGTGGCCCGCTCCACCTGTGTATCCATGTGGGTACGAGCGGCTAACGACACCCACTCACGACCGAAGGTATCCGCGGTGTCGGTCCGTCCCTGCTTTCGGCTCAAATCAGCCTGGTCTGCAAGGATTGCCACTTTCAACGCTGCATAGCCGTCGGTGTCTCTTGCGCAGCGCCGACTTGCCTCAGAAAGCCAGTTCATCGCCTTTTCATGATCCCTATCTGCCGCGTATGTCAGAGCAAGGGTCCGAGCAACTGCGGCCTCCCAGCAGGGATCCTGTACCTGACAGCTCAGCGCAAAGGCTTGCTCGAGTTCGGTGCGTAGACCAACCGTTGGTTTTTTTTGTCGTAAGGTGGACTCTGCCCTGACGGCCACGGGCCAAGGTCGGAATGCTATCCAACGCTGGGCGTCAACAAGAGTGAGACAATCTTCCAACCAGCGGTCAGCATCTGTAAATCGGTCTGCCGCGAGCATTCCCCAGCCGCCGAGGCCCAAAGTCCAGATTTCGCGCCTTCGATTTCCGGCAAACCGGGCGTGTTCCAAAGAAAATTCGAAATGTTCAAGTCCTTGATTGACCCTCCCCCAATCGACCAGATTGAAGCCGATGACGGCATGGATCCCAGCAAGATCATTGCGATCCTGAGCCAGATCGAGGGCTTGTGACAGATATCGTGCTGCCGCGGGCCGGCGTCCGGCCAAAGCCTCGACATACCCAAGTTCTCGAAACCCCGCGGACGCGATGTCGGAGTCGCCCGATACGCGTGCCAACTCTGTGCTTTGCAACAGAATAACAGCACCCTCGTCATCGTACCCACGAACCGCATGAACCAACGCTGTTCCCAGTTCCAACATGGCGCGTGCATAAAGCGGGCCGCCCTTGATCTTTTCAGCGTCACTCGCCGCCCGACGCAGACAGTCGATACCAGCATCAGATGCTCCGGCGGATAAGGCCGCCAATCCAGCCTGTATCATCGAACCGACAAAGGCCTCTTGCGAGATGCCGCTCGGGGGAGCCGAGACTGTGCGGCGCGCGGCGCTGCGAAGCGCAGCGGACGGCCGTTCACCGAGTTCGGCAAAAAAGACAGTTTCAGTTGCAGTCACATGGTCGGTTGCCGCCGCGTAGCGCCCCGCAAGGACCAGACTCTTGACCAACAGAACATGGCTACGTTCGTCAAATGGGTTCTGTCGTGCGCCCAGTTCGGCGAGGCGAACAGCCCTTTCGTGGTCGCCGACCGAAATGGCCCGAATGGTATCCTGTCTGATGCGCGATTCGACAATACCTGCAAGGTGCGCCCGTTCCACCAGAAGCCACGTTGCAAACTCGGGGCTGCTGCGGGGCTCCTGGGTGCCAAGCAATGGGCCAGATGCTTCCACATCATAATGGTCATCGCTGAGCTGCAAGACGTCAATTTCAATGTCTGCCGTGTGATTGAGTTCCACCGGGTCACCTGTGAGACAATCAGTACAATCTAGCGCTTTGCGCAATGCGGCGAGGCACCAGCGCAAGGCCCCCATTGGATCAGCGGTGTCTGGAAACAGTTCCGAAGACAGCTGGCGCCGGCTGATGGGCTGCCGGGCCAGAATGACGCGTGCAAGCAACGCCCAGGCTTGGAACCCGCGCACAGGCATCCGTCGCCCAGCCGTGTCAAAGATACCAGGTTCACCGAGAAGTCTGATCCGTCTGCGCGTCATCGTCGCCCTTCAAGTCGATCACTTGTGTGTTCGACACCAGCTTGATGTCGCGTGCGTTTGACGAAGTGTAGGACAGCACCCGGCATCATCATGTTCGTGTTCGATGATCGGTCTCACGCACAGATGTTGCTGTCAGCGCACGAACAGACAAAAAACATGGAATCAAACAATGCCCACTTATATCATAGAACGTAACGTGCCTGGTGCCGACAAGCTGAGCGCTGAGGAATTGCGCGACATTGCATCAAAGTCTAACGACGTCGTGGCAGGCCTTGGCGTCCCCTACACCTGGATCACAAGCTATGTCGCAGGTGACAAGCTTTACTGCGTCCACAAGGCAGACAGCGCCGATGTGGTGCGCCGCCACGCGCGCGAAGGCGGTTTCCCTGCCAACAAAGTTACCGAGATCAGCGCGGAAATCGGTCCGCAGACAGCCGGTAATGCTTCCGCTGTCACCACCCCCTATGAATGATCGCCTGAAATCTCAACTGGTAAGGAAACCAACATGAAGAGCTTCAACAGCATGATCGCCCTTGGTGCGGTGGCGACAATTTTTGCGGGCGCAGTCAACGCTGTCGCCCACAGCTCCAATCCGCTTGTCGACGCAGTCCGGGCTGCGAATGACCGATTTCAGGATGTATCCGTGGCAATAGCCGAAGGGTATAGCCCAATCCCTTGTACCAGTGGAACCGACGGTGGTGCGATGGGGATACACTATGTGAACCCGGATATCATTGCCGACGAGTCCATCGACATCGCAAAGCCCGAAGCCGTGATGTACTCAGCAGATGGACAAGCGACGTTGCTTGCCGTCGAATACATCACACCAAAGGGTCCAGCCGAACTGCAAGGACATCTCTTTTCGTACACATCAGAGCCCAACCGCTACGGGTTGCCTGCCTTCTACGAATTGCATGTATGGGCATGGATGGAGAACCCAAAGGGCGCATTTGCAGACATGAATCCAAACGTGTCGTGCGATGGTGTGCCTAGCCCGGAATAGTGGAGAAGCGAACGAAGCGTCGCGAATAAGTTGGACCCCACGACGCAGTCGGATATGGATCAAGACGGGGCGCCGCAGCGGCGACCCCGGCTTTTCCGGCCGCAGACAGCGGCGAAATTGTTTGAACGGAACGCCACATATGGAACAAGCCTATTCTAGCGACATTGCATTTTCGCCCGCGGTCAAGTGCATTCAAGCCCACAAGGGCTCCCGCCCCATGTATGCGCGCCAAGAACAAGATGGCAGTTGGGCGACCGAGATCAATGACGACATCAGGGCCTTTATACAGACTCAGACTAGCGTATATCTGGCCACATCCAGCAAAGCTGGACAGCCCTATGTTCAACACCGCGGAGGCCCGGTGGGTTTTCTTCAAGTCCTTGACCGGAAGACACTGGCATTCGCCGATTTTGCGGGAAATCGACAGTACATCACCCAAGGCAATCTGTCCGAAAACCCCCGATCTCATCTTTTCCTCATCGACTACACTCAGCGTCGCCGAGTCAAAATCTGGGGCACTGCGAGATTTGTTGAAGATGACGCGCCTCTACTCAAAAGGCTTGTGCAACAAGAATCTGATGCCAGACCGGAGCGAGTTGTGCGTTTCTCAGTAGCAGCTTGGGACGAAAACTGTCCGCGACATATTCCGCAGCGGTTGGACGCATCCGAAGTATGGGCGGTTCTCGCTCTTCGCGACGCACGAATAGAGTCACTCCAAAGAGAGCTCGTTGAACTAAAGGCGACTTTTCAACAGGGTCCAATCTCTAAAGATGAACAGCACCAATCCGCGGCTGGCGGGAAAGGGTAAAGTGAAGATTCTCGCCATATCTGGTAGCCCACGGCAGGCATCCACCAACACGGCGATGTTGTACGGGCTGAAAAGCGCCGCCAGCAAAGTTCACTGTACCACCGTCTATGACCAAGTCGGTTTCCTGCCAGTCTTTTCACCAGATCTGGACGGACCTAACCTTCCGTCGCTTGTTAACACCTTCGCTTCTGCTGTAACGGCGGCTGACTGCCTCGTCATAGCCAGCCCGGAGTATGTTAGATCAATTCCGGGTGGGCTTAAAAACGCCATCGACTGGCTTGTTTCGCGCGACGAACTCAACCAAAAGCCGATCGTCCTCATGCACGCATCTCATCGTGGAGACGACATGCTTGCGCAGCTCAGGATCGTCCTCGCCACCGTCAGTCAAAGGTTCAATACAGAAATTTTCCTTCGATTTACCTTAATGAACCTTACGCCAAATGAAGTTGCAAGATACCTAGCGCAGGACATGCAGATCGCAAAAATAGGCATATTTTTGGATCAGCTTGATACATTTTGCGCCTCGCCGAAGGGTAAGTAGTCAGCACGAAACAGATGTGCCTGCGCTCCGGTCGTCAACACAAACGAGAACGCCGGCGTCCAATCACACTTCGATAGCGCACCGGATGGCTTCACCGCTGCCTTGATTATTTTTTATATCCTTGGCTTGCAAGGCGTAGCTTGACGATGGGGTAGGGCCGCCCTTCCTCATCGAAATCCATTCTTCCAATTGGCACGAAGCCTACTCTGGTGTAAAATCCCGATGCTTGTTCGTTCTGCTCATTTACAGTCGTTGTGATCTCGGCATGCAGATGTAGTGCATGTCTGATCATTTCTCGCCCAATGCCGACGCCGTGATGGTTCGGATCGACAAACAGCGCCTCCAAATTGGGCCCGTCCATCCCCATAGCCCGAACCATCGACAGCAATCCAAAGCCCAGCGTCAGGCAGAAATCGGCGCACCTGTTCGTCGATGGCTTCCAGATCGCCGGGTAAGAGAAAGTGGTGCGTTGCCTCAACGGCGCGACGCCAGATCGCGATGACAAGGTCACCGTCTTTTGTCGTCGAGCGTCTGATTTGAACCATGACTCGCTTCTTTTCAGTCAAGACATCCGTGCTGCACGACAAATCGAAGGCTATCCCGCGTTATGCCCATGTCGCAGAGAAGTCTGTCGTCCAACGCTTCCAGTTCACGAGTATCACGTCTTTGTATCACCATCTTCATCCACCAAGCAAAAAAAGATATCCTTTTTTGCTTTGCGCGTGTTCGCGTAGCGCCACAATTTTCCATAATGTTTCCTTTTCGAATCAGATGCTGCTATCGAACTTGAAGATAGACACGGTGCGTGAGCTCAACCGTTGGACAGAAGGAGATATGGATGTATTTTATACAGTATTTTGTCCTTCATGCGCTGACTGTCTAGGACTACAATGGCTTAAATCCTGATGCTGACTCGGCCAGTTGCCTAAGTCGAGGAATCAAGACTTTGCGTAGGCCCAATCTTGTCCAGCAAAAAGTTTGAACTGAAATTGCCCCTTTCAACTATCCATTCTGAGATGGAGTTCGGCCGATCAAAATGACAAGAGACGAAGCGTAGTAAATCCACTGCGCATCCGTCCGCTCGACACAGTTCTAAGCGGAAGTTGCCGCCGCGGCAAATGTCTGTTTTCAAAGAGCCGAAGTGGAATGCGCGGCTTGCTGATATTGAGCGGCGGCCTCGCACGTGGCGAACGTGAAGGGTCTGGTGGACAGGATCGTTACATTGCAGAGCTAATATTCGCAGAGATGCCGCGGCAATAGTTCAAGAATGCAACTGGAACACGGTCCTAGGAAGACGCAATATTGTTCAAGAGAACCTCGACCGCCGCGAGATCTTGAGCGCCTATGCCACTGAATGTAGCGACGGTAATCTCGTCGTCCGTTAGGCGACCTGACAGACGACCGGACAACACGTCGCCGATCTCGCCTTCGATTCGATCCACAGAATAGCTGTTGCTGGAAATTGCTCGGCAAATGTCACCGGTGGAAATCGCGGTTTCAATCTCGTCCACGAAGACGCGTGCGCGCAGCAAAACCTCTGCATCTAACTCGCACTTTGTCACGTCATCCGCTCCGACGGCTGTGATGTGCTGCCCTGGACGAAGCCATGAACCCGGAATAATGGGGTCACGAGCGCTGGTCGCCGTTAAAATCACATCGGCTTCGCGGATCGCAACTTCCCGATTGCTGACAGCAATGGCGACGTCAGGCAAGGCAGCACCCAATCGATTGGCAAGGGATCCCGCCTTCACAAGATCCCGTGCCCAGACATGCAGGGTATTGAACGGTCGCTCGCCATGCAGCGCCAAAACTTGCCAGTAAGCCTGCACGCCGGACCCAAGAACGCTGGCCGTTGTGACAACTTTCGGAGCAAAAGCCCGTGCGGCCAACGCGCCAGCAGCGGCGGTTCGTAGGTCTGAAACACGGTGACGATCCTCGATCACCGCTATTGTGTGGCCTGTTTGACTGTCGAACACGCCGATGAACCCGCCTTGTTGCATCCCGTGCGCAACATTAGCGGCAAACCAGGGCGCAACTTTCACAATGTGGATGGGGCGCCCCTCGATAACTGCGGACTTTACATAAACATCGGCAGCTGCGCGGTCGGCCTGCGGGAACAGGACAATCAGGCCGTTTTGCGCCCGGCCCCCACTGGAAGCCCGAAATGCTTCGGCAACTGGTTCAATCAACTCTTGGAAAGTAAGCATATCCCGGACTACTGCAGGGCCAATCATGCGTGGCGAGCTCATGGCAATCTTTCCAACACGCCTGAGCCGACAAACGCAACGTCGCCGCCGACTTCAACGCGTTGCACATCATCGGGCCGACCGTATGGTGTAACCTCCAGTGTGCTTGGTCGGCCCGCGAACTGACCTTGTGCGAGCGAGAATGGCCGACCCGGCATCGCTCGACCATGGCGCAGGCGGTAGGCTCCGATACAGCCCGCGGCGCTGCCTGTCGCGACATCTTCCAAGGTTCCATCGTTCACCCAATGGCGCACTTCACATGACGCGTCATCAAGCAGGACTGCATAGTCGGCATCAATTCGGGCCAGTAAAGGCTCAAGGTCTGTCACAATCCGCGCTCGTGCAAGCACGTTTGGTTTGACCGGCACGACGAGATAGCGCAGCCCAGTGCTCACTACGCAGAAAGGCAGGCTGACATCAAGATCGTCCACGCTAAGCGAAAGCGCTGTTGCGATATCATTGCGGTCTGTGACTTCCTCGTCGAAAGTCGGGCATCCCTGATCAAGCGTTCCTTTGATGCTCGCGCGGTCGGATGACGTTTTTTCAGTCCGGACCTCTACGATGCGATCGCCGAGGGCAAAGTGATGCGTGGCAAGCCCGACCACATTCATCATGCGATGCAGGACGCCTGCAGCGCCGATGATCGGATGTCCTGCGAACGGAAGTTCTTTTTCAAGATCAAATACGCGGGCTGGAACGGCTCCATCGGCTCGGATCGGATCCAGAAATATGGTCTCAAAATGGCGAAGTTCCTGGGTAATTCGCAGCATCTGGTCCCCTGCGATCCCTCGGGAATCTGGGAATACGGCGAGACTGTTGCCACCGTAAGGATGAGAACTGAACACATCGACGTGGACGTAGGCGCGGGCGGTATTGGCTGTCATGCTCAAATCTTTCTGGAAAGCTGGCGGACAAAGTTTTGAATTGCAGTTTCGTCACGACGGAAAAAGGTCCATCCTTTCCGACGTGTCGGCACCAGTAATCCTGCCGCAGCAAGAAGGCTAAGATGGCGCGAGACAGTTGCCGCCGAAAGGCCCAACCGTTCGCGGATGAAGTCCGAACAAATGCCGTCTGTGATCCTATCGCCATCGACCTGCTCTGGAAAATCCAATGGTGTTTTCAATGCGTGAAGGATTGACAGCCGCACCGGGCTGGCCACGGCCTTCAGTCCATCAAGTAAAAACATTGATTCGTTATTTCGCATAATTACGAAATAGCAGTGAGGGCGCGGCGTAGCAATGTATATTCAGCGTCCACGCACATGTTCATCAACCATCTTTAAGCATCAGCCGGTGCAAAGCTGCGCTGAAATTACCCAGCGGCCCCGCGAGACGGGCAGTGATTTGCACCTGTACCGGGGCTGTATCTGGCGGTCAGATCAGAACGATATCATTCGCCGTCAGCCGCACGCCATCGCTGAAATCAGCGATCAGAACCGGCCCTGCGCCGCCCTTACCGTCGCGGTCGAACCACAAGGTTTCGTCCCCGGTGCGAAAGATGAACCGGTCATTTCTGTCCTGCGCCTGATTGCCCGCCCCTGACCTGAGCATCCGCCCGGGCAAAATCTCGCCGCGCAGATCTTCGCCCGGAATACCGAACGCGCTCGCATCAACCCGGAGACTGTCGATTTCTACCCCGTCCAACCTCGTGAAATCTGTGATAACATCTGCCCCGTCGCCGGGGTCCATAAAGATGAACACATCGTATCCAGCCCCGCCCGTCAACGTATCACGTCGCGAACCGCCAATCAGAATATCCGCCCCCGCTGCCCCGTCCAGCCGGTCATCGCCGCCATTGCCACGCAGGATATTGTTTAATGCATCGCCCCGGATGGTGTCGTCACGGGCCGAGCCCTGCACGAACTCGAACCCAATGTAGCTGTCACCTTTTGCCGAACCCGTGTTCGCCAATGTCCCATCAAGTGCCACTTTCACAGATCCGCCTTTGCGAAAATCAACCGTATCGTTTCCGCTTTCCGCTTGTACTTTTTCGATTCCACTACCCGGCAGGAACCTGTCGTTGCCGGCACCCAAAAGAACTTCGCCGCCGTTGACCCGGCCCTGATGATTGTCAAACAGATCATTTCCGACGCCAAGCCGCGCAACGGTGACACCAGCAATTACGCCACGGTTGATGATCGTGAAGGAACCGTCACCACCAGCTTGGGCGCTTATTCCGGTTCCAAAATCGTCGGTTGCACGGATCTCTCCATCGTTCACGATGCGCGCAGACCCGCCCATCGCGACAAACAATCTGATGGCATCTTCGCCGAGGATTCGACCGCTGTTGGAAATGTCGATATTGGTTGCGCCAAAGCTCATCGCCGCGCGGCTTGCCAGGATCGTCCCTTCGTTGGTCAGGGTAAAGTTGCCCCAGCTTCCTGTAATCGCGTCGCTGTTCAGACTCTGAACCAGACCCTTTGCGCCGATGACCATTTTGTTGGTGCTGTAGGGCGGATCGCCGATCACCGTGCCAAATGCGGGACCAAATGCGACAAGTGCGCCCGCGATGTTGATATCGTGCCCAGTTCCAGTGACTAACACGCCATTGCTGTCCCGCGACATCACCAGTACATCGCGCCGTATCACCATGTCTTCGTTCGGCACCAACGTGACCTGTAGGCCGTTCCCAATCCGGTCTTGCTCAAATATCAGCATGTTCCTATCCCGTTCGTTAAAATTTTCCTGTCAAAACAGCACGAAATCATCTGCCGTCAGCCGCAGGCCATCGCTGAAATCCGCGATCAACACCGGGCCTTTGCCGCCCTTGCCGTCCCGGTCGAACCACAGCGTTTCGTCCCCTGTGCGAAAGATGAACCGGTCGTTGCTGTCCTGCGCCTGATTGGTGGTGCCAGACCGGAAGAACCGAGGTGCAATCAAACTCGCAGGGCCAAAACCGAACCCGCTGCTGGACATCAGCAGCGTGTCGTCATTGCCGACCTCGTTGCCAAAGTCAGTGATCACATCTGCCCCGTCACCCGGTCTGCTGAACTGAAAGGAATCATCGCCCACACCGCCACCGGTCAGCGTGTCGCGTCCCGCACCGCCGATGATCGTATCCTGCCCAAAGGCGCCGTTCAGGCGGTCATTGCCGCCGTTGCCCACCAGAAGGTTGTTCTCGATATCCCCGCGCAGCACGTCGTTGCGTGCAGATCCCAGCACCACCTCGAACCCCAGATAGGTATCGCCCTTGGCCGCCCCCGTGCCCTCACCCGCCCCGTCCAGCGCCATCTTCACAGCGCCGCCTTTGCGGAAATCTAACGTGTCAAAGCCTGCCTGAGCGTCAAACACATCGCGCGCGCCCCCTGCGATGAACCTGTCGTCGCCATCGCGGCCAAACACCGTGCCGTTGACCCGCCCGCCGCGCCCGTCGTACAGATCAGTCCCGCCTTGAAGCCTGACATCCCCTGTCATCACGCCGGAATTGATCACCTGATCGCGCCGTTCACCGCCTTCAAAGCCGTAGACTCCGCCCGAAATACGCCCGCTGTTGAACAGTATGGTCCCGCCCAAGACCTCATTCATAATCACGCCATAGCGTTCGGACAGAATGGTCCCGGTGTTGGTGATCTGGGCCGTTTCACCCCCGCGAAGAAGAATCCCGTCTCGCCCGGTAATCGTGCCACGGTTCCCGATCACGACATCGCAAACGACATTGGTGCCTGTGTTGATCCCCGTAGCCCCGCCGATGACCATGCCGGTCTTTTCGATCACGATGCGCACATTGTCTTCGACCCCGCGCTGCGCGACGTAGATGCCATAGTCATCGCGCCCAGCCTGCAACAGCCCGGCGACGGTGATGTTCAGGTTGTCCACAAGGTTTTCGCGGTGGTCTCCAATCCGGACCGCGTAACTGTCGGTAGAGATAATGCTGACACCCGATCCGACTGTCAGGCTGTCGTTGGGGCCAAGTTCATAACGCACGCCCACGCCGATGGAGGTGACGGCTTTGATCAACATGATCATGTTCCTTTGATTGAAGGCCGCACTTTGGCGGCAGAATGTATGTTGAGGGGGGGGTTAGAACACGATGATATCGGCCGCTGTCAGCACCGCACCAGCCTGCAGATCGGCGATCAGCACCGGGTCTGCGCCGCCCCGCCCGTCGCGGTCAAACCACAGCGTCGTGTCCGATGTGCGAAAGATGAACCGGTCATCGGCGTCCGCCGCGCGGTTTGAATTGGCCGAGGTGTGGAATTGATCCGCATTCAGGTCACCGGCCTGCAAACCGGCGCGAAAGCCCGTGTCCTGCACAAAGATCTGTTCCGAATTGATCCGGTCGAAATCCGTGATCCGGTCACCGCCTTCGTCCGGCGCGTTGAAGATGAACCTGTCATCCCCGCCGCCGCCCGTCAGCACATCGCGCCCCTTGCCGCCCGCCAGATCCTCGCCGAACCCGCCGCCGATCAACGTGTCGCGCCCTCCGAATCCCAGCAGATCCGCCGCGCTGTTTCCGGTGCGCAGCACGTCGTCGCCGCGTTGCGACCCCAGGATCAGGTCGATCCCCGTATAGACATCGCCCGCCGCCGATCCCCGGTTCCGGGCCGGATTGTCCAGATCGACCCGCACCGAATCGCCGCTGCGAAAGTCGATCACATCGTTGCCCGCCCCGCCGTTAATCAGCTCCGCCCCGGCACCGGGCCGGAACAGATCGCCGCCGTCCGCGCCTGAAATTTCCCCGAACACGCGCCCGCCGCGCCCGTCATAGATGTCGTTGCCGTCGCCCAGAAAGATGTCGCCCCGCATCACGCCCGTGTTCCGGACAACATCCACTTCGCCTGCCCCAACGGCCCCACCGGCGGCGTAGGAATAAGACGCGCCCGCAATCAGCCCGCTGTTGGTCAGCCTGACCGTGCCGTCGCTGCCGTCCTGCGCCTCCATCCGGTCAATGGCGGCAGCGTTGCCCAGGAGAGTCCCGCTGTTTTCGATGGTGAAGATGCCCCCGCCAGCCGAGGTCAGCACCAATGCCCTTTCCCCTTTGACCAAACCCTGGTTTTCGATTCCGCCACCGCAAAGGACATTGGTTCCGATGTTGATCCCGAACCTGCCCCCGCTAACGATGCCGGTTTCCTCGATCAAGATCCGAACATCGTCTTCGGCCCCGCGCTGGCCGACATAGATTCCGTCGTATTGGCCCTGAATCAGGCCTGCGACGGTGATGGTCAAGTTATCGACGAGATCCTCACGATGGAACCCAACCTGAACCGCATAGCTGGTGGTTGAGATAATGCTGATATCCCGTCCGACCGTCAGGCTGTCACCATGGCCAAGTTCATAGCGGACGCCCGCCCCGATAGAATTAACGGCTTTGATCAGCATGAAACATTCCTTTTGTGGCACCGCGCGGAGTGCAAAACATCAAATTGCAGTCCCATCTCAATTTTTTGCTTGAGTGGGGCAAGGAGGTGGGCAGCAGAAGCAATGCAATTCAGGTGCCGGATCAAGGCGACGCCCACATGGTGCACGTGCTAACAAGCTCTTAATTTCCGTACAAGACTGATTTAGTCTGAAAGCATGAGTGTTCATCATGGAATCTATTTTAAAATATCATGTGATGGAATCGAAAGGCGCTGTAAAAGGCTGATGCAAACTTGTGCTTAAAAAACCTTCACAATTTTGCACCCCAATATTCAATGGCTATCGGCGCTGATCAACATTCTTGCCATCAGTTCGATGATGACTGCATCTTGACCGCATCAAATCGGGGCAGTGAAGAGTAGCTGACAAATCCAAATGCAACGGCGCTTCGAGTCAGCTAAGCGACGGCGCGGAAGACCTTGCGGAGACAGTGAGCCAATGGTTCGACCAGCCTGAGACGGGGCCCGCGCGCGAGATACATGACGATATGGAAGTCGGGCAAACCCGGAAGTTGGCCGTTGTGATTGATGATCTCAAATTGCGGGTCGACTGTGCTGAGCAGCTGAAGTCGGACAATCATGTCAGCGGCGATGCTTGCCTCTACCGCGGCATTAGAGACGTTGTCGATTTCGAGGTTCCAGTCAAAAGCAGAATCGTTCAGGCTTGCGATCGCCGGCTTGTTGAAAATGCAGTTTGCGACCGTGCCAAGCGGCAAGGGACGCTTGCGCCATGCTAGTCCCCTAAGTGCACCTATCCAGACCAACGGCTCAGCAACCAAGGATTGGCCGCCCGGGCCGGGTGTAGCTTCCGTTGTGAGAATCGCATCGATCGCACCTTTTGCGAACTCGTCTTTCAATGTGGCAGTCTGAGCCGTTCGAAGCCGTACTTTGACTGACGGATGCAACTTGGCAAAGGCGCGCATGGCAGCGGGCACACGCGGGTAGAGCAGGTCTTCGGGCGTGCCAAGCGTGATGTCACCGGTAAAGTCGGCAGCAGTCATTTGTGCCAGCAACGCGTCATTCGCGGCGACCAAACGTCGGGCATGCGCAATGAGTTGTTCACCATGCGCACTGGGTGCAACGCTGCGCCCTTTTCGCACAAAGAGAGCATGACCGAACAGCCCCTCCAACCGCTTGATCTGCAGTGAGATGGCGGACTGGGTCAAATTCAACTGGTTTGCAGCGCGAGTGACGCCGCCAAGGTCCACAACTGCAAGAAAGGCCCGCAGCGAGGCAATATCGAGATTTCGGGTCATTGGGACACTACTTATAATGAGGGGTAGTTCGCTATACTCTCAAGTGTATAAAAACGATACTCCGCAGGTCTTCCTTTGAATGATATCCCCCGCCGCGGCACCGTCCGAGGGTCGTCAATTTCTCGAACATTTGCTGACTGCGAATGTTCAAAATCGGCCCATCGTTTTCCTCCTTTCACTATCTTTGCCATTCTATCTGTCCTTTAGGCGTATTCCTTTTTTGTTAACTTCAAAAAAATCAATAATATTTAGAAAACACATTGAGCCAAGTTCAATCCTGATTCATTGTCGCATTGGTCGAACTGATTACTCTGACTTGGATTTTGATTTGGCTTCAAGGCGCGCTGCAGCTTCAATCTCGGTTGATTCGCAATTCCAAGAAACCACAGCAGCAAGTTCATCAGATCGCCGCGATCCTCTCGCCTATCGTGCTCTCCCGTCTATGTCATTGCTCCTTGTCGACCGGACCGCTTAATCGACTGAGTTGGTAGCCGCGTCAGGCATTCGACATGGCACCAGCTAAGCGACAGTATGTTTTTTTCAGGTCAGATTGAATCTCCCCTATGACGCTTGCGGCATCTTCCGCCGCTTTAACCAGTCCGATTGCCTCCCCGACAAACGGGGCCACGACGGTTGTATCTGCCGTTTCGATCGCCGCCGTCCAGACCTTTTCCTGACTTGTAAAGTCCGCAAGAAGCCCAGCTTCAAAGCCATTCCAGCGGTCCACGAAGGCTGTCCGCAGAACACGACTGGAATAGCGCTCTGGCCAATCAATGCCGCGGACCGAGTCAATGACACGTGTGCGGATCGTTTCATCACCATTGCGAGCTAGCGTGGGAGCGACCAGTCGGCGATCCACAAGCGACTCTTGGGTACTCCAGAATCGCGTTCCGATTACCGCGCCGTCGGCGCCAAGTGCAAGTGCAGCAAGCACGCCCCTCGCATCCGCTATGCCACCCGCCGCACATAGAATGCATTCGGTCCCGCGGCGCGAAATCTCGTCGGCCACTTCGGGTACAAAGGCCATGGTGCCCCGGCACTGACCGTGGCCGCCGCCCTCGCTACCTTGTGCGACGACAACGTCGACACCCAAATCGATGGCGTGACAGGCATCTCGAAAGGTCTGAACCTGGCAAATCACTGGAACACCGGCCTGGCGGGCTCTGCCTATAAAGGGTGCTGGGTCGGCGAATGACAGGAACAGGGCTCGAGGACTGCGTGCCAAAACCTGATCGAGAAGAGCGGATTGGTCATCAAGGACAAAAGATATGAAGCCAAGTCCGACTGATGCATCGCCCGCGATATCGAACTGATCGTCAATCCAACCAGAGTCACCATATCCCCCGCCAATCAAGCCAAGTCCGCCAGCGCGCGACACGGCGGCTGCCAAAGCCCCGCCCGCAATAAAGGCCATAGGCGCCTGAATTATAGGCACCTTAAGGCCGAACGCTTCCGTTAGCCGCGTCCTCATTTTAATGCTCTGTAGTCTTCCACGGCCAAGCCGCCAACGCCCCAGTTCTCAAGCTCGACTTCGTCGATCACGACAAAAGTGGTCGCTGGGTTCTTGCCCAGCACTGTTTGGAGAAGTTCGGTTACACCCGCGATGAGCTTGGATTTCTCCTCGACCGAAGGGCCAAGCCCATCCAGCCCGCCTTCTCGAGTGACCTTGATGTTAACATAGGGCATGGGTCAGTCCTTTTTGGGGAGATATGTGAAAGCTTTGGCAACGATCCGCCAACTGCCGCCGTGCGGCACCAACGTCAGGAAATCGAGGTAGTCGCGCCCCATCATGCTCATCTTGGCTGTTACGCGGGCAATACGATCGCTGCCGAAAGTGACTTCTAGAATTGCCTCCCCGCGCGGTTCGCCCCGTTTTGCAGGCGACTCGCGGCCATCAACGCGGGCCATGTAGGTATTTAGGTCAAGATAGAGCTCGTCTCCGTCGGTGGCACAGATGTAGGCAAGACGGGGATGAAAGACATTGCGAAGCATGGCGCTGTCGGCGCGATGAAGACCTTCAAAATAAGTCTCCATGAGTGCGACGACTTCGGCATGGTGCACCGGGGTCATTGGATCAGCCCTTCGGCTTTCAGGGCAATCTGCACCGCTGGCCGTTTGGCGACACGGGCGAGAAAAGCGGAAAGGCTTGGCCAGCGCGCCAGTTCGATGCCCGTAAAATTGGCCCAGTTGGCAACTGCGAAGAGATAGGCATCAGCCACCGAGAATCGGTCTTCGACCATCCATGCGCGGCCATCGGAAAATTGAGCCTCGAGCCTATCAAATTTTGCGGCCACAGCAATGTGGGCTGCAGCTTTTTCGTCTTCCGTCGCGTTGCTACGGAAAAGAGGGCTAAAGGCCTTGTGCAGTTCGGCCGAAATCCAGTTAAGTGCTTCGTGAAGTCGGGCCCGGCCCATGGTCCCTGCCGCAGGTGCAAGGCCGGCCTCTTGATGGAGGTCTGCGAT
This sequence comes from Gemmobacter sp., assembly GCA_031425195.1. Taxonomy (GTDB): domain Bacteria; phylum Pseudomonadota; class Alphaproteobacteria; order Rhodobacterales; family Rhodobacteraceae; genus JANPIX01. The sequence continues at coordinate 23,611 of JANPIX010000001.1, forward strand.
CCACTGAAGCACCGCTGCACCTTCGGTCAGGATCGCACCACTCTCCAGTCGCAGAGCAGGTACATAGCCGTTGGGGCTGATCGCGCGAAAATCGTCGCCGGTTTCGGTGCGACCCGCATCAGTATCAACGGCCTCAATTTCGAAGATGGCTCCGGTCTCTTGCAGGGCGATGTGGCTCGCAAGGGAGCAAGCCCCAGGTTTGTAATAGAGTTTCATGTGACAGTCTCCGATTTGAAGGTTGCCTTTGACTAAAGTGAATTTTCCCCTAAAGATAATATCAAGTTTTCACTTAAACGATCTTGAATATCGATCATCATGAAGCACGAGCAGCTCCTTGCCTTTGAGGCAATAGTCATAACGGGCACCTTCCGTGGCGCGGCGGAACGCCTCAATAAATCGCAAAGCGCAGTCAGCCACACTATAAGGCAATTGGAGATCGAGCTCGAACTGACGCTTCTGTCGCGTGACGGCTACCGGCCAAGGCTAACCGCAGAGGGCCAAGTTTTTTTCCGCGAGGCCAGCCGTGTCCTAGCTCAGATGCGCGAGTTAGGCGCTACGGCTGCGCGGCTCCGCGCTCGCGAAGAACCTGAACTGCGCCTTGCCGTGACGGCTACCTTGCCTTTGGAGTTGTTGCTACCCATTCTGGCGGAAATTGGGCAAGAGTTTCCGGCGACACATCTGCGCCTTTCAACGGAAATGATGGGCGGCCCAATCGCACGGTTGATGGAGGGGCGGGCAGATGTCGCGGTCGCGACCATGGACGGTGTTCCTCTGGACGAGGTCGAGACGCGCCGCTTGACAGAGGTCACAATCCGCCCGGTAGCATGCCTAGCGATGGCATCGGCGCTCGGCCCAGACGCATTACCCATGTCGGTGATGCAGTCGATCCCGCAGATCATTGTGGCTGGTACCGCTGGGCCAAACGATAGCCAGAGCCGTGACTTGCTGCCAGGCGGACGCAAATGGACAGTTTCAGATTTTGCGGCCAAGAAGCAGGTGATCCTTGCCGGTCAAGGGTGGGGTGGTCTGCCAGATCACCTAATTCGCAGCGATGTACGGGACGGCATTCTCGTCCCGCTGATCATCGATGGCTTCCCGCCGCGCCGGTCCGAGATTTTCGCCATCCGTCGCCGCGACCAAGCGCCAGGTCCGGTCGCGACGGCCCTTTGGGCACGACTTGAATGGAGCGCCTGACCCAACTGAACTTGACATTGCATGAAAGCCGACTGGGCAGTTGGAATCTAGGAAGATAAATGGCTTGACGTTAGCCATCGATAGCGATGGTTGGCGAGCCGGCTCAATTTATCCGCCCCGAGCTCAAAAGCTGCGGAGTGAAGTGTGGCGCGCGCCAAGGGGTCGTTCCTGCTTTCTGCACGAGCGACGAGCCAGGCATGTACTTCTCGGAGCGTTTGGCGCCTAGCGCGTAGAATGGGATCCATCTGCATGGTCACTGACCTTTGTTCTAACGGAGCTTGCTTGGTTCGCCGGACCGGTCAGCCGTTGCTTTGCCGATAATGTCGACAGGTCCGGCGATGCGGTCACATCATGAGATACGCGTTGCTGTTTTGCCGGTCAGCTTCTCCCATCGCGCGATGATCGTGTCGCAGTACGCGGGGTCGTATTCGATCAGACGCGCCTTTCGGCCCGCCTCTTCCGCGGCGATCAAAGTGCTGCCAGATCCCGCAAAGACATCAAGAACAATGTCGCCCCGCTTACTGCAGTCGCGGATGGCATCGCCGATCAGTGCCACAGGCTTTACTGTCGGATGCATGGCGAGGTCCGCGTCGCGTGAGGCCCCAAAGCTGTTGACCCCGGGATAGTCCCAGACGTTGGTACGGTAGCGTCCGGTATCGCCCAGACAGAAGCTGTTGATGTGCCGACCCGGCCTGACCTTCCAGACAAAGACCAGTTCATGCTTGGAGCGGTAGAAGCTGCCCATGCCGCCGTTGGTCTTGTTCCAGACACAAAGGTTCTTCAACTCATTCAACACTGCGTCACCGGCAGCCAGCATTTCCCGCATGTGGCGCCAATCCATGCAGACAAAGGCAATCGCACCTTCGCGGCACGCTGCGGCCGCCGGGCTCAGCGCGTCGTGCAAGAAGCGGGTGAACTCTGCCTCGCTCATCTCGCCCGATGCAAAGGCGAACTCGCGGTGCTTGACCTTGCCCAAGCCTCCGACATGGCCATCAACCGCGACATTGTATGGCGGGTCCGTAAAGATCAGGTCGATCTCCGCCAGATCGAAACCGAGCAGTTCGATCTCGAAGTCAAAGTTGATCAGGGACTGCAATTCGATCGCCAGGATCTCGCGGTCCCATCCGGCTTGTTCGGCCAGACGGTTGTCCGCGAGAATATAAGCGCGGCGCTCCTCAGCTGTCAGGTGGGTGACGGGCAACACCGGCACCTCGCGCAGGCCCAGAAGCTCTGCCGCAGCCAACCGGCCATGCCCGGCGATCATGCCGCCGCTGGCATCAATCAGGATCGGGGTGACAAAGCCGAAGCGCCGAATGCTGTCCGCGATCTGACGGATCTGCTTGGGCGAGTGGGTGCGCGCGTTATGCGCATAAGGGCGCAAGTCCTTTGGCGCGCGCAGTTCGATCTGGTATTGAAGGTTCGGGAAGCTGGCAGCAAAGCTCATGCGCGAGTCTCCGGTTTCTGAGAAGTGTTGCCCGCCATCCGCCTGGGCTTACGGGTCGCTTTCGTCGAGTTGGCTGAGGCCGCAAGTTCATAAGCGGCACGCGTCATAGCTTCGGCGGCGTAGTCTATTTGATCCGAGTTTTCTGGATCAGTCCGGTGCACTTTTCTAAAATGTTGGATGGCATCCACCATATCGACAAACCTGTCCTTTGACCCGAACCGTCCGCCGCGCGGAGCATCGCAACCGGCAGCCTTCCACGCCGCACGGCATCGCCGCAGCACGTCCCGGGCCGGCAGTTGTCGCAGGTCGAACGCCAGAAACATCCGATCAGACATCGACATTTGCAGGCTCGGTGGCATCATTCGATCAAACAAGATCGCAGCGGTCATAGCCGCACCCATGCTTGGCCGCGCCCTGAGAGGCACACCATCGACTGCGTCTTCCATCGCCTGCTGCACGAACATCGCGTGCCGAACCTTCACCATACCATCGAACTCCTGCCACTCCTCTTCATCGACAGGCCCGAGGAAACGGACACCACGTTCGTAATCGATGATGATATCGTCGGGATGCGGCAAGATGCGCGCTTGCGGCGCTCCGTTGGCCTTTGCCTGCGCAAGCCGCCGCTGCTGGACCTCCTTGAAGTCGGTCCAGCGTGCACATTCGGCTGCGATTTCTTTGCTCTTCTTCGCCGCAACCTTATCAGCCCGACGAAGATACTCACGTTGCGCGTAGGCATTTCCGGCAATACCGGACTCAAAGAGTTTTTGTTCCATGATCTCGAAATTCGTGAGATCGACCTTTTTCCCATCCCGCTTCACCGAGCGGATCTCCATCGCAAAGGCGTGGGACTTCTCTTCTGACGGATTGAGGGGGACCTGCGGGTCTGCGTGGGTGACGTTGCGACTTTTCGTGGGGCGCTGATGTGCCATGTCGTGCTCCTTAAGCAGCGAATGTTTGCGACGGACGCAAGACTGCTGTCCGTGATCGGTACACTGGAAGTGTGGGGCAGGTGCCGGCGGTGCCGCATTGACAGAGCGAAGCCGTGCCGGTCAGCGAGACGATGCTGCGCCGATCCGCGGTATTGGCAATGAGACTGGAACGCAGACACGTGGCCCGGTTCGAACGGTCGCGACCTTGGTATCGGAGAGATGCATCGGCGCCGACCCCCGGGATGGCAAGACCCCAGGCATTCCGCTCACAGCTGACATCATTGAATTCGTCCATGGTTTTCCCGTTCTGCGCTGACGAACAGCCCTACACAGAACGCAAGCGTGCCGAAAAACTCGCTTTAAGACCAAAAGATTCAACGACTTGGGGCAAGATTTCTGAGAGAAAAACAAACGAAAGAAAAGGTCAGCAGCCTTTACCGTTTAAACCCCCCTTCAAAGACCCTTCAAATACCCCTTCAAAGGGTGTTCAAACGCAAAAGCGTTCAAACCGACATTTCTGTCGCAAATGAGTATGTCGTCCGCGCTACACCGGAGAAATATCACCAAATTGCAAGCTAACCCCATTGACACGCGTTCTGAGCGCGACGCGGCCAACCGCGCTCTTGAAACGGCGCGATTGCCAGCACAACACACGGAACGCAGCCGCAGGCCAGGTAGGCAAATGCATCGCGTCCGCGATCAACAAGTCCTCATGTGCCGTAAGGAATGGACTGCAGAGGCGCTGTCAGGCAGCGCCGATCGGGCGACTGCTTGCCTGCACCCGTGCCTCGCGCGCATCCGCCCGTCATGCTCAGAGTGCCCGATCGGCCGGCCTCAAGGCGCCTGTGGACTGATCCTCAGAAGGAGGCCGGTACAGCGGGGCACGGATCTGGACCATTATTCCGATCCCTCTCACACGCCCGTTGATCGCTCAGGAAATGTCTCGCGACCGCACCCTTGCAACACTACGTCGGGCGTGCCGGCCTGATACGTCACTGCAAGTGCACGGTTGGATCATCCATACTTTTGCCGGTCGGGCATGCGAACGATCCTGTCCGGCATCATCGCAATGCGCGGGCTCTTCCCAGCAATCCCATCCCGGATCAACCCAGTCCACTTCTGCCTTGCGCGCATCCACATCCGCAATCAATGCACTCTCATCCGCTATCCCGACAATCCCATCCGGCTTCGCGACAATCCCGTCCCGCAAAACAGCAAGGTTTTTGGCATAAATTTCCGCGCAGCCGTCTTGGAAAGATGGCGATGCTTCCGGTAACATACTGTTATATTGAGACAATACAAGACATCTCAGGCAATTTAGCCGAGACTGGTTAGCAATTTTTGGTATCCTCCGCCAGCCCTTTTAAAACAATTCGAACTTCCAATGACTCTGGGGAAATCTCGGTTTTTTAAACGGCTGTCGCTGACGATATGACTGACATTCCGATTCTGGGCGGCACCGGTTCGCACCAGCCACAATAATACGTGGTTGGCGTCGAACTGGTGCGTCACCGGCAAACAGCCCCAAAACGAGGCGAACATCGCCGAATTATGATTGCGTCTGACGCGCGGCGCAACAGCCTTACCATACAAGGCCGGTGCCGGACACTTGACGTCGACAGTCACCTTCGCCACCCGCTGCAGTCAACAGCCGACCATTTCCTGCTTCCCGCAATCGAAACCTGCCAGTGGGCGCAGGCGGCTGCAGAGCCTTGCCGCAAATCCGTTCAAGAGATTAGTGCGGCGCCTGACCATGTGCCTCAAATGGTTTCCAAAGGTCGTCCAGACGCTGCCAAGAACCCCCTTTCACAAGTGCAGCCTGATCAAAGGGATTTTCCATCATTTGCGTAAGGCCAAGCTGCCGGGTCCGCGGTGTTGACTGGCCTTGGACTTTGTGGCCGGGCAGGTTAGGGTTCACCCTTTCCAGCCGTGAGGATTTAATGCCGTCTATCGTTTCGGTCCGCAATCTGACCAAGACCTACAAGTCTGGCTTTCAGGCACTCAAGTCCGTCAATCTTGAAATCGAGGAGGGCGAGATCCTTGCGCTCCTGGGGCCGAACGGGGCAGGCAAGACGACGCTGATTTCCACCATCTGCGGGCTTGTGCAGCCGACGTCGGGCAGCGTGACCGTGGGCGGGCATGATGTCGTCAAGGATTTCCGTGCCGCGCGCAACCTGATCGGGCTGGTGCCGCAAGAGATCACGCTGGAGCCGTTCGAGAAGGTGTTCAACGCGGTCAGCTTTTCGCGCGGTCTGTTCGGCAAAGCCGCCAACCCTGCCCTGGTCGAACGCGTGCTGCGTCAGTTGTCCTTGTGGGACAAGCAGGACAGCGCGATCATGCCCTTGTCGGGCGGGATGAAGCGGCGCGTGCTGATCGCAAAGGCGCTGGCGCACGAGCCACGTGTCCTGTTCCTGGACGAGCCTTCGGCGGGTGTGGATGTGGAATTGCGCAAGGACATGTGGTCGGTCGTGGCCGACCTTAAAGCCGCAGGCGTTACCATCATCCTGACAACCCATTACATCGAGGAAGCCGAGGCAATCGCCGACCGGGTGGGCGTGATCAGCAAGGGCGAGATTCTGCTGGTCGAGGACAAGGCCGCGTTGATGCGGCGAATGGGGCAAAAGCAGTTGCATGTCGAACTTGCCGCTCCGCTGGCCGTGCTGCCCGATGCGCTGGCGCACTATCCGCTGGAGCTTGGGGCGGACCGGCAAAGCCTGATCTACACCTATGACACCAAGGGCGAGCGGACGGGGATCGTCACACTGCTGAACGACCTGCGCGCCGCGGGCCTGCAGATGACCGACCTGCAAACGCGGCAAAGCAGCCTTGAGGACATCTTCGTCGGACTGCTGAAGGAACAAGCATGAACGTCCCAGCCATACGAGTCATCTTTCAGCGCGAGATGGCGAGGTTCTACCGTACGATCATGGAATCCTTGATTTCGCCGGTGATCTCCACCTCGCTTTACTTTGTCGTGTTTGGCGCTGCTATCGGCAGCCGGATAGAGACGGTGGACGGGGTGACCTATGGCGCGTTTATCGTGCCGGGGCTCATCATGCTGACGGTGATCACGCAATCTGTGTCAAACGCGTCCTTCGCGATCCATTTCCCGAAGTTCATCGGATCGATCTACGAACTTTTGTCTGCGCCCGTCAGTTACTTGGAGATTGTGATCGGTTATGTCGGCGCGGCAGCTGTGAAGTCGATCCTGATCGGGCTGGTGATCCTTGCAACAGCCTACCTGTTCGTTGACATGCCGATTGCGCACCCTTTTGCAATGGTCGTGTTGCTATCAATCACGAGTTTCAGCTTTTCACTGTTTGGATTCATCATCGGCATCTGGGCCAAGGATTTCCAGCAATTGCAGCTGATCCCGCTGCTGGTGCTGACGCCCCTGATCTTTCTTGGCGGAAGTTTTTACAGCATCGAGATGTTGCCGGGCATCTGGCGCACCGTCGCGTTGTTCAATCCCGTTGTCTACCTGATGTCGGTATTTCGCTGGTCGTTCTTCGACACCGCCGATGTGCCGATTGCCATCAGTCTGACTGCGATCGCCTTGTTCACAGCGATCTGCATGGGGGTGGTCTGGTGGATTTTCCGCACCGGCTGGCGTATTCGCCAGTGACGCGCCGCTGCGGCAAAGGATGTGGCGAACAAGGTTGGCGCGAAAAACCAGCCAAGCCCAAAGCTGACAGAGGTTATTTGACCAACAGTTCGTCGCCCGGCGGCACCAACCCACGCCGCATGTAAATTGCGAGGTCCCTCGCCAGCCGGGGCGCTGGACGTTGACAGCCACCCAGCATCCAACTTTCCAGCACCGCAAACACGCCGCCCGTCAGAAAATCCAACTCCTGCGAACTGACCGCATGACCCTCGGCTGCCAATCCATCGCCAAAGCGGGCGCGCATCTGGCGGCGAAACCGCGTCATGATCGTGTGCCCGACCTGCGACCCTTGAAGGCGGCGGTGAAAGGCAGAACCAGTCGCCAGATGTTCGACGAGCCACAGCAGCGTATCGTCCAGGCCGCCACCTTGTACCTGAATGGCCAAATGCGCCTCGCCTGCGGCGAAAACCTCATCCAGCAAGTGCTGCTTCGTCTGGAAATGGGCATAGAAGGTCGAGCGCGCTACATCGGCCCGGTCACAGATCATCTGAACCGAAATGTTTGCCCAATCCGTCTGTTGGATCAGCTGCCATAATGCTTCCGACAACACCCGGCGGGACCTTCGTGCACGGCGGTCTTCGGGGTTGGTGTAAGACATGTTCAGGGCCTTTTGTCTGTTAGGCGTCAACGCCGCGTTGGTTTGTCGTGGGTGATGTCGGGGACGCTATGCAACAACGATCCACTATCGGACAGGTGTCCGCCAAGTGGGAGAATATCGAATGAATGATCAATTACAACAGCCCGCGCCATTTGAGGCCCGGCTGCGAGGGCTTGTGCGTTGGGGGCTTTACCCGGCTTCGTGGGCGGTATTGCTGGTTGGCATTGCGGGCATCGTGAACAGCGCGGACGGCCCCGCCTCGATCTGGGCGAAATCGGTCGGGTTTCTGGTCCCAGTCTACCTTCTGATCGAAATCATGCTGCCCTATCAGAAACGTTGGGCGATGACCTGGGCCTCGTTTCTGGCCGATCTCAAGTTCGTGGTGACAAATGGGGCTTTTGGCGCGGCGATTTCGGCAGGCCTTGCATGGTTCGCGATCACCACGGCAGGCGACCATCCGGGGCCGGCCACCGACTGGCCGCTTTGGGTGCAGGTTGTCGCAGCCTTGCTGATTTTTGAGGCGATCAACTATGCCCTGCACCGCGCCATGCACGAGATGGGCGGGACGCTGGGCCGCTTCCTTTGGCTTTCCCATGCAGCACATCACCTGCCGCCGCGACTGTATCTGATCATGCACGCCGTGTTTCACCCAGTGAACGCCATTTTCATTCAGGGACTGGCGATCATTCTGCCCTTGTGGGCGATGGGCTATTCAGCGCAGGCGGTGGCGATCTTTTCCATGATCAACGGGATGCATGGGCTGATCAGCCATTTCAATGTCGATGTGCGGATGGGTTGGATGTCCTATATCTTCTCGGGCACAGAAACGCACCGCTATCACCATTCGGCCAATGTGAACGAGGCGAAGAATTTCGGTGCGACGTTGATGATTTATGACATACTGTTCCGCACCTTTGTTTATCGTCCTGGCGTGCCCCCTGCCGATCTGGGCGTCAGCGCGGCAACCGGGCTGCCGCCGTACGAGAGGTTCTTCGCCGTGATGGCCCTTCCGTTTCGCAGGCTCGGCTGATCAAACGTTAACATGCCTTGGGCGTACAAATTTGCCTCCCCTGCCGCGCTCACAATAGTTGAACAGTCGAAAGAGCCGCCCGGCAGCCGCAAGGGCGCTGCAGGGCGGCAGGACAATTGCCTTCGGTCCTTGCAACCGAAGCAACATCAGATCCTTGCGATCTGCGCAGGCTCACTCGCCGCAAAACCAAGACCGGCATGGTTCGGTCCGGGATGGCGCAACGGCATGGGGCGCCCGTCGCAACGCATTCGCTCGATCGCCTCCGGCCATGACGGGACATCGGCGCTGTCCTGATCCCAGCGAACGGAACTGGCCTCATCGCCCCACTCGCTGATCTTGGGCATCGCGCTGCGGTGCGCCCCGCCAGTGACATAGGCCATAAGCGCGGCTTGGTCGCGCCAGACGCTTATCGTCCAATAGGCATGATCACGGTCGCGGCGCAGCGCTCCGGCCATGTAGCCATCTGCTCTTCTGATTTGTGCGAGGCAGCGCTGAGCATGGATCAGGAAGAAGGGCAGAAACCGAAGGCGGCGCACGCGAAAGCGGGTCACGCTGACGACGAAGTTGGCGCTCACAACGTCACCACCAGCTTTGTCGCCGAGACGCCGCGGCGCTGCCGCTCAAGCGCCGCCGGAATTGCTGCCAGACCGTGTCCTGCTACTTCCGCTGCAGGGGATGCCATGTAGCGGCCGTCGGCCAAAGCATCGGGCAGAAATTTTTCGAAGATCATCGGCCCCACTTCGTTGCTGATCAGCGTGCTGCCCCAGATCATCTTGAGCGTGACCTTCTTGCGGCGCGCGCTGAGCGCGAGAGAAACGTTGCCCGCGACTGTGCGGGCCATCGCCGCAATCAACTTGCGCCAGTGGCCCTGCCCTGCCGGGACTGAATCGAAAGAGGCCGGCGGCGTCGCCATTGCAACGAAGCGTTTTCCGTTGCACGTTGCCAGAATGTCGATGCACGGCTGCACCGATCCCTGCCCGACGGCAACGGCACCCGCGACAGTTTTTCCGCGCAACGCCGCAATCATCTCGGCGACAACGGTCGGTTTGCGATAGTCGAACACAGCGGCAGCACCGAGACGCTTGAGAAGCTCGAAGTTGTGCGGAGAGGCGGTGGCAATCACCTCGTAGCCAGCGGCGACAGCCAGTTGCACAGCATTGGTGCCAACACTGGTTGACCCACCCCAGACCAGAACGACCTGACCGGTCGCCGGGGCGTCTTTGGCCGGTGCGTTCAGTGCCAGAAAATCGCGTTGAAACAGCGCGCAGGCTGCCGTGGAAATGCCAAGCGGCAGCGCAGAGGCATCGGCATAAGCAAGCGTTTCCGGGATGGCCGTCGTCATATGCTCAAGCAAGATAACATAGGTCTGGAAAGCGCCTTCTGCGGCGCGGTTGCGCGTTTTGTCGGTGCTGGCGGCAAAGCCGACGACCCGGTCGCCGACCTTGAACCGTGTCACGTCCTTTCCGACTGCGACGACATCGCCGGCGACGTCAGAGCCGACGATGGCGGGATACTGCAGATAAGGCGTCATCAGGTCGCCAGATGTCTGCACCAGGCGGTCCATCGGGTTGACTGCGATCGCACGTGTGCGAATGATGATTTCAGTGGACTGTGCGCTGGGAAACGGCGCTGCCTCCAAAGTGAAATCGGCTCGCTTGGAGGAAAGCCACAGGGCGGTGTTGTCGGTCATGATGTATCTCCTGCGGTGCTGGGTGAAGGTGCAGCGCTGGGATCATAGGTAACCGCGTGACATTGGACCGCCCATGCTGCAAAGTCCGCCAATTCATCGCGAGCGTCCAGGAGTTATCATTGGACCCATTGTCAGACGTGCTTGGCCTGCTGAAGCCCAGCAGCTACGGATTTCGGGGCCTGGATGCCGGCGGGGACTGGTCGCTTGCCTACCCCCCGGCCGAAGGTGTCAAATGCTTTGCCATTCACACGGGGACATGTTGGATCGCGCTCGAGGGCGTGGATGAGGCCTTGGCGCTTCAGGCGGGGGACTTCATCCTGCTGCCCGGCCGTTCTGCGTTCAGCCTGTTCAGCGCAATCGACGCGCCGGTAACCGACGCCTTTTCCTTCTTCCCGTCGTTCCCTGCTGGCGAGACGGGCATCCTCAACGGCGGTGGGAATTGTTCGGGCGTGGGCGGCTTCTTCGATTTCACCGGGCTTCACACCGAGCTGCTGCTCGGCATCCTGCCCGCGATGGTTCACATTCGGTCCGAGGCGACCAAGGCGGCGCTTGGTTGGCTGATCGAGCGGCTGATGCGCGAGCTGCGTGACCCGCAGCCGGGCGGTACGCTGATGGCGGGGCACCTGGCGCAGACTCTCCTGATCGAGGCGCTGCGGCTTCACCTTGCCGAACGCTCGCCCCACAGCGCGGGCTGGCTGTTCGCGTTGGCGGACAAACAGATGCGCGCTGTGATTTCGGCGATGCATGCCGAACCCGCCCGCCGCTGGACGCTTGCAGACCTCGCCCGGGTCGGCGGCATGTCGCGCTCGAGTTTTGCCGTGCGCTTCAAGGAAACGGTTGGCGAGCCGGCGATGGATTACCTCACTCGCTGGCGAATGATGGTGGCGGCCGATCGACTGGCGAGCGGGCGTGTCTCAATCGCGACCGTGGCGCCCGCGGTCGGCTATGAGTCCGAAAGCGCGTTCAGTGCGGCTTTCAAAAGATCGTTCGGCCACTCTCCGAGGGAGTTCACCAAGGCAGTGGCCACGTAACCGATCTTCTCCACGAAAGCGACGTTCCTGCAAACCATTCAAAATGGAGCGTCCCCTGCTTCCGGGTTTATTGCCAAATGACGGGGGCGTTAGCCGACCTCGGGCTCGTTTGCGGAAACATCGCCGCGCGTGACTGTGCATCAAGTTCGGCCTTGAACGTCTGGGCACTTTTCATCGCGACCGCGCGTTGTACGGCAGGACGGGCGGCCATTTCGTCCATGAACCGCTGAACATGGGGATAGGCGTCCAAGCCCTGCGCGCCAAAAACATACCCGGCCGAAGCTGCCCAGCCCCAAAGCGCCATATCGGCGATTGTATACGCATTGCCTGCCAGATAGCGCGCCTGGCCCAGCCGATTATTCAGCACCGCATAATGCCGGACGACCTCTTTGGTGTAGCGGTTGATCGCATAAGGCAGGGGTTCAGGCGCATAGTGCAGAAAGTGAATGGCCTGCCCGGAAAAGGGCGACAGGCCTGTTGCCACCAGTTGCAACCAGGACAGCATCGTCGCGTATTCCGTGCGGTCTTCGGGCACAAACGCACCATGCTTGTCAGCGAGGTAAAGCAGAATGGCGTGGGAGTCGAAGACGGTGGTTCTGCCATCGACTATCACTGGAAGCTTGCCGTTCGGATTGATGGCTGTGAACGCCGGCGCGTGCTGCTCACCCTTGAAGATATCAATCGGCTTGACGACAAACGGCAGCTCAAGCTCTTGCAAAAGCACGGCAACCTTCATCGAATTGGGCGTCGCATGGAAATAGAAATCGAGCATGGTAAAGCGTTCCTGCGCTACCCACCGCACGAACATTCGGTCCGCCAGTCCTGGGTCAATCGCACCATGACCGGGCGGGCGCTGTGGCACAAATTGATGCTGAAACTTGGTGCAATCGACCCGATGGATGGCTTGCTGCGCTGGTGATCCGCACCCGCGTTGCAAGGGCCAAGGGTATCGCCCCCGTCGATGGGTCGTATCAGGGATCGGAATTTCCGCCGCCTGTCGACATCCCCTAGATCACCATCATCGATGATCGAAAGGAACCTGAAATGATCCGTCGCACACTGTTGGCCAATGTGGCCATCTCTGCCATCCTCGGCCTTGCCGGCCCTGCTTTTGCGCAAGACATCCCCTTCACCTCCGACCAATCCTACCCCGAAAGCGTAACCTACTCCGCGCAGCAGGATGTGTTCCTGCTGGGTTCGGTGACCCAAGGCCTTGTCGCGAAACTGGACGTGGCTGGCACTTACACGCCATTTATCGCTGACGACCGTCTGGTTTCCACGGTTGGTTTGCTGGTGGACGATGCTAGCAACACGCTGTGGGTCACCAATTCCGATCCGGGTGCCGGTGTGCGCACCGCCGCCGCGACGCAGGGCACGCTCGCGGCCATTGCCACGTATGACGCCACAACCGGCGCGGCAAAGGCCTATTTTGAACTGGGCGCACTAAGCACGGGGGCGCATTTTGCCAATGACATCGCGCTCGACGCTGCGGGCAACGCCTATGTCACAGACAGTTTCGCGCCGATGATCTACAAGATTGATACCACCGGCAAGGCGTCGATCTTCGCCCAAAGCCCGCTGTTCGTCGCCGGCGAAGGTTTCAACCTGAACGGCATCGCATGGCATAAGGACGGCTACCTTTTGGTCGGCAAGTACAATACCGGCGAGTTGTTCCGGGTCAGCACCAGCGATCCGAACGATATCCAGCCGGTTGCCCTGCCGGAAGCGCTGGTCGGCGCGGATGGCATTCACTTGGTCGATGGCGAGCATCTGCTGGTGGTTCAAAACCTGTCCGCGAACCGCACAATAGAATTGACCTCAACCGATGGCTGGACATCGGCAACCATCACGCATGAGGAGCCGAGCAAGCTTTCCATGCCAACGGCAGCGGTGACTGTAGGGACTGCGACCTATGTGCTGAACTCGCGGCTCGACACCCTGTTCGACCCCGCCGCAAACAAGGTCGGCGACTATCTGCTCCAGCAGTTCTGACAGCGAGAGGAGGCCGGGTGTATCATCCGGCCTTCTGCTTATCTCGCCTGACGGCCAAGCCTTGCGCTTTGCAACACCTGCTTGCGCAGCCAGGCATGCGCAGCGTCAGCACTCATCCGGGGATGCCAGAACAGGTTCATTTCAAACGGTGCCAGTTCAAGAGGCGACTCGATCAGGTCAAGAACGTCGCCAAACCTTTGCAAAAACCGGCGCGGCAGGGTGCAGATCAGGTCTGTGCTGCCAAGGATCAACGCGGCCAGCCCATAGCTTTGGACTGAAACGCTGACATGGCGCACACGCCCAAGGTCGGCCAAGGCACTGTCGATCATGCCACTGAAATGCCCGCCACTGGTTGAGATAAGCAGGTGATCCAGCGCGCAGAACTCGTCAAGCGTCAGTGGCGCATTGCCGCGCGGATGGCCGCGACGCTGGGCTGTGACGAAATCTTCCTGAAACAGCTTTCGCCCGGTCAATCCCGACACACCATCTTCGGCAACGCCGATGAAGACATCAATCTCGCCCTGCTCCAGATCGTCTGCAATCTGCGCCTTGTTCGGCATGGTAAACGCCACTTTGACATGCGGCGCTTCGGATTTCAGCAGCGGTATCAGATCGGGTGCCAAAATCGCCACCGGATTGTCAGTGGCGGCGATGCGAAAGACCCGCTTGCTGGTTGCGGGGTCGAATACTCTGGCCGTACCGATAAAGTCGTTCAACTGATCCAGCAGCCGAACCAACTCCGGCTGAAGCGCAAGGGCGTGCGGCGATGCAACCATGCCCCGCCCCGACGTCGAGGGAATGAACAGCGGGTCGCCCAGCAACAACCGCAGGCGCGTCAGACGGGCTGACAGTGCAGATTGCGTGATGTTCAGCCGTGCGGCAGCATGGGTGACATTCTTGTCCCGAAGCAAGGCATCAAAGGTCAGCAGCAGCCCAACGTCGAAATCTCCCAGCGCGTGGTTCATTTCTACCCTTAGTGTGACTGACTGTTACGTCCGGGTCACCTTTGAAAAATCGCTCTGACACGACACATGACCACCTCAGATCAGCGGGGTCACCCAATGCCCGAAAAGCATAATCACAAAAGCCTGCCCGAAGAACCTGCAAAGGTAAGTCAATCTTCAGACAGAATCATGTGGTCGTCTGACGAACCGATTATGACGCAAAGAGTTTGGACATTGTGTTTCCGTACTCACGCCCGGCCCATAATGAGGTCGGCCGCGCGCTCGGCGATCATCACGACGGGGGATGCGGTATTGCCCGAAACGATGCGGGGCATGACCGATGCATCGACGATCCGGAGCGCGGCCATTCCCTGAACCTTGAGGGCAGGATCAACCACAGCCTGCGCATCCGTGCCCATGCGGCAGGTGCCGACCGGGTGAAAGATCGTCGTCGCAATGTCACCTGCTTTCCGGGCAAGTTCCGCATCCGTTTGAAAGCCGGGGCCGGGAAGCCATTCGTCCGGGGCAAAGCGCTGCAGGGCCTGCGCCGTCATGATCTGCCGCGCCTGGCGGATCGAGGTGACGGCCACGTTGCGGTCTTCGGCGGTGGAAAGGTAGTTCAACTGGATGTCGGGTTGGACCTCGGGTCGGGGGGTGGTTGCATGCACGTGGCCGACCGAGGTTGGGCGAAGGTTGCAAACTGATACTGTGATCGCCGAAAAGGGATGCAGCCGGTCGCCAAGACGGTCGGTCGATAGCGGCTGTATGTGATACTCCAGATCGGGCGTTTCCCGGTCTGGGCTTGATTTCGTGAACATGCCAAACTGGCTGGGGGCCATCGACATCGGGCCGCTGCGGGTCAGCGCGTATTCCAGCGCGATGCGCGCCCTGCCAAACAGGCTGCCCGCCAAATCATTCAGGGTGCGCGTGCCCCGCACCTTGAAAACGGTGCGGATCTGCAGGTGATCCTGCAAATTCTCGCCCACGCCGGGCAGGGCATGGACAGGCGCAAGCCCAAGGTCAGCGATGCGGTCAGGCTGTCCTATCCCGGAAAGCTCCAACAATTTCGGGCTGTTGACAGCGCCCGCTGCCAAGATGACTTCGGCCCCGGCCAAGGCGGTGTGCGGTTGATTGTCCAAAAGCCATTCAACGCCTGTCGCGCGTCGCCCGTCGCAGAGGATGCGTTTCACCAGTGCATGTGTGACCACGCGCAGATTTCCGCTCCGCATCGCCGGGCGCAGGAAGCCGCGCGCAGAACTCCACCTCACACCGCGCGACTGATTGACGTCAAAAAAGCCCGACCCTTCGTTCGATCCGTCGTTGAAGTCGTCACGGGGGTGGATGCCGAACTCTTTTGCCCCCTGCTGCACGGCGTTCAGAATGTCCCACTTCAGTCGCTGCCGTTCGACCCGCCATTCGCCACCCGCACCGTGCATGTCGGTCTCGCCGCCCCAATGATCCTCTGACTTTCGGAAATAGGGCAGAACGTCATCCCAGCCCCATCCGGTGTTGCCCAGTTGCCGCCAATGGTCATAGTCTGCCGCCTGTCCGCGCACATAGATCATCCCGTTGATCGATGTGCAGCCACCCAGCACCTTGCCGCGCGGATAAACCAAACTGCGGCCATTCAGCCCCGGTTCGGGGGCTGTCTTCATCATCCAGTCGGTGCGCGGATTGCCGATGCAGTAAAGATAGCCCACTGGGATCTGCACCCAGTGATAGCGGTCCGATCCCCCGGCCTCGAGCAGCAGCACACGGGTGCGGCCATCAGCGGTCAGGCGGTTGGCCAGCACGCAGCCTGCCGTGCCGGCACCTATGATGATGTAATGGTATTGACCTTCGTTGGTCATGGTTTGGCCAGTTCCCCAAGGTCGGCCCAGAACGGCTCCATCGCGGCCGTGAGACGTTGCCAAACGGCAAAGCGGCGGTCATGCAAAGCGCGCTGCACAGGGTTTGGCGAAAGCTCCGCCTTTACGTGCGTCATGGCGCCGACGGCCGCTTCCAGGGACGGGTGATGACCCGTGCCGACAGCGGCGGCAATGGCCCCGCCAAGGGCACCGGTTTCTTCGGCAGTGCCAAGGGTGACCGGAAGCCCAAGGATATCCGACATCATCTGTGGCCAGTGCGGCGACCGGGTGCCGCCACCCGACAGCGAAATTTGACGAAGTTGGGCCCCGGTTGCGGTCAGCACTTCGACATGGCGGCGATGCTCGAACGCAATACCCTCGTACAGGGCGCGCAGCAGATGACCCTCGTCGTGCCACCCGGCCAAGCCATAGAATCCGCCCCGCTGATGCGCGCCGTTTCTGCCGCCATAGACAAAGGGATGGAACATCGGGTCATCCGGTGCCATCGGCGCCGTGCCAACCAGATCGTTGACCTGGCCGAACGGGTCATCGTGATGACCGCCCCGTTCCAGCAGTGTGCGCACATACCATTCCAGATTGGCAGCCGAGGTGGCGCTGTTGTCCATGTTGGCAAAGCGATCAGGCCCAAAGGCCGTGACCATGAAGATGCGGGGATCGCGGGCAGGAACATTGGCAAATGTCTGGTTGATCGACCAGCTTCCCAGCACGACTGATGCGGCCCCCCCGCCAACAGCCCCCGATCCGAGTGCCGAGGCCACCACATCGAAGTAACCCGCGACAACCGGCGTCCCCGCCCGCAGACCAGTGGCAGCGGCGGCGGCGGGCGTTACATGCCCAAGCACATCGGTCGGCTGCGCAAGCGGGGGCAGCAAGGCCAATGCATCCGACAAACCATAAAGCGCCAGCAGATCGGCGTCATAACGCGCCTCTGGCAGGCGCAAAAGGCCAGCCCCGGACATGTCCGAAATTTCGCTGGCCCTGACGCCTGTCAGGTTCCAGCCGATGATATCCTTGGCAAAGCAAAGAGTGCCGGCCTTGGCATAGATGTCGGGCAAATGCCTTCGGAGCCAGACCAGCAGAACCGGCGTCTGCGATGGCCAAGGTCTTTGCAGGCAGATCGCATGCAGATCAAGACCAACGCTGCGATCCAGATCAGCCGCAATCGATGCCGCCCGCGTGTCAAGCGACTGGATACCAAGCAGCGGCTCCCCGGCACGGTCCAACAGATACAGCCCGTTGCCATGGCCGGCCAGACCGATGCCGGCGATCCTGCCAGCGTCAATCTGCGCCTGTGCAAGACAGCCCGCAATCGCCGCGCGCGCATTCGCCCAAAGTTCGGTCACAGGTCGTTCGACCATCCCCGGTGCCGGTTTCAGCGTGGTGCCGTCGATGCCGTGACGGGCGATCTGGCGCCCCTCAAGGTCGAACAGCACCGCCTTGACAACAGTGTTTCCGATGTCGATGCCAAGGATCAGGTCAGGCGCCATGGTTGTAGATTTCCCATGCCGCAGCGCCATCCACTCCCTGATGAATGATTGCCATCAACGCGGCGACGACAGCGCGTGGGTTGGCGTGTTGATAGATGTTGCGCCCGTAGACCAGACCTTTGGCCCCCTGCGCGACCAGAGCGGCGGATTTTTCCAGCACTTGTTGCAAATCCTCTTTGCCACCTCCGCGCGCCAGCACCGGCACCCGTGCAGCCTCGACCACCCTGTGAAAATCCTGCGGGTTCGAGGTCGGGTCGGCCTTGATGATGTCGGCCCCCATTTCGGTGGCCAATCGCACCAGCGTCACTATCTTTTCCACATCGCCATCGACAAGGTAGCCGCCCCGCAAGTCATTGGGCAGCATGACCAGCGGCTCGATCATCAGGGGCATCCCATACCGCGTGCAATCGGCCCGCACCCGCGCGATGTTCTGGACGCATTGGCGAAACAACTCGGGCTCGTCGGGCAGCATGAACAGGTTAACCACCACGCAGGCTGCGTCCATCTCGACCGCAGGCAGCACGGGGTCGGCGGCGTTCTGCAACTCTGCCCACATCACCCGGTGGCGGGTGGCATTATAGGGGTTGCCCATGTCCAGTCGCAGCACCAGCGCAGGCTTGTCACGTTCAGCGCGCGCCTGCAAAAGATCGGCCTGACCGTACGCCATCTGGATCGCATCCGGGCCTGCCGCCACCAGCATGTCCACCACGCGGCCCATATCCTCCAGCCCGGCCAGAAACGACGGCTCGTTGCACACACCGTGATCGACGGCGACATCCAGACAGCCACCATTCCGGAACAGCCGGTTCAGGCGCACTTTGGGTGTGATCTTCATGAGGAAACTCCTTCCGAAGGGGCCAATCTGACCCCGTGATAGGTTTCAAGATCGCTCAGAAAAGCCGCGATCTCGCTATTTGTCTGTTGCTCGGTCCAGTTGCGCTCTTGCGCCATGACCCGGGCGGTGGCGGCGACAAGCTCCACCGAAAGCGCTCCACAGATGGCAAGCGGGCTGCGCCGTTGCAGCACGTCTGCAAGATGCAGAGCCTGCTCGTTCTGGACGAACCAGACCACCTCACCTTCTGTCATCGCGGCACCGGGCAGCCTGCGGTCATCCCGCGCGGCACAAAAGGCGGCAACCCTTGCAGCGTGAGATCCGTAAAGGTCGGCCAGATGTGCCGCGCGGGCGGCGGACAGCCCGTGCTGCGCGATCAGGTCATCCACCAAATGCAGCGAGAACCCCGCACCCCCCCCGATCTGCAGATTGCGGGTGTTGGCGCGGCGCGGCACGCCAAGGTCGGCCAGCACCAGATCGACCGTTTCCTCGGCAAAGGCCCGGTAGGTCGTCCACTTGCCGCCGATCATGCCGATCTGCGGGGTGTCGCCGCGCAGGCGACGCACTGAATGGCCGCGCGAAATCTTGCCGGTGAAATCGGCATCGCTGACCGGCAAGGGGCGGATACCGGCATAGCTGTAGATGATCTGACTTTTCGTGACCGGGATGGCGGGAAACAATGATTGCACCGCACCAAGGATATAGTCGCGTTCGGCGTCGGTGCAGGCGGTCCGACCCGCCTCGTTCACCCGCAGGTCGGTCGAACCAGCAAGCACCCGGCCCAGATAGGGAAACACGATGCAGACGCGGCCGTCGCTGTGTTCGAAATAGATCATATGGCCGTCGAGCGCCGCCATCAGTGCGGGATTGTCCAGGATCAGGTGCGATCCCTTGGTGCCAGACACCAGCCTTTCGTTCGATCCCGCCCCAAGGGATGCGACACTCTGGTCGATCCAGGCGCCGGTCGCGTGGACAATGACCTTTGCGCTGACGGCAAGCTGTCGGCCATTTTCAGCAACCGTTAGCACAAAACCGTTTTCCGTGCCGCCAAGGCGCGCGTAATTCAGGGCCACGACTTCCGGGTTATACCGGACGGCATCACTGATCAGTTCCATGCCCAGGCGTTCGGGATGCGAGATCCAGGCATCATGGTAGGTGGCCGAAAAGCGTACATCCTTGCGCAGTTCAGGCCACGTGGTCTGCGTCTGGGCCGCCCTGCGAAAGCGGTGCCGGGGCAGCATCCGGTTACGCCCGGTGATCGCGTCGTACAGCGTCAGTCCCAACTTGATCGCCACTGCACCGCGTGGGCGTGGCCGACCGGTGAACCCCAGAAAGGCGAACGCGGCGTTGGCGAGGCCGGAAAATACCCGATCAATCGGAATTGTCGTCGGAAGAGGGCGTACCAGATGCGGGGCGTTGCGCAGCAATCGATCCCTTTCGGTCAGGCTTTCGCGGACCAACGAAATCTCGCCGTTCTCCAGATAGCGCAAACCGCCGTGGATCATCCGCGACGGTGCTGCAGAACAGCCCGAGCAGAAATCGTTCATCTCGACCAGCAACACGCGAAGTCCCTGCAAGGACAGGTCGTGAAAGACGCCGATGCCATTGATGCCAGCGCCCACGACAATCACGTCGAAAGCCCCGTCCGCGGCGACGCGATTGATCCTTTCTTGCCGAACGTCGGGCATGGCTTCTTCCTTTGCGAGCGTTTGCCCCGCAGTTGTTGCAGTGCTGCAGTGCACCTTCAGGCGGGCGCGACGCTGAGGTTGGTCCTGACGGCACGGGTAATGTCGTCGATTTCGGGGCCGGACAAGCGAAGACCCCCCGCCCTTGCATTCTCTCGGGCCTGTTCGGCATTGCGGGCCCCGCACAGCGCGAACGTCAGCCCCGGCTGCGCCAAGGTCCACGCAATCACGATCTGTGCCGGGCTAGCGTCGTGCAGAACCGCGACCGTGCCGACAGTTTCCATCAGGCGGTGAACGCGTGTCCGGTTCTCGGTCGAAAAGCGCGCATCGTCGCGCCGCTGGTCATCGCCTGCAAAGACCCGGTCCGCGCCGATCCGACCTGACAACAGACCAAGCGCCAGCACCGAATATCCCATCACCGAAATCCCGGCGTCGCGACATACCGGCAGATGCGTCTGTTCGATCCGGCGTGTCAGCATCGAGTATTCCTCCTGCACGGCGGCGATCCCGCCTGCGGCGCGGTAGGCCGCAAGGTCATCCGCCGTGGTGTTGGAGGCCGCAAACTCAAGGATCTTGCCCTCGGCCTGCAGTGCCTTCAACGCGCCGACCGTTTCGTCGATCGGGGTCGACGGGTCTTGCCAATGCGTGATGTACAGGTCGATCCTGTCTGTCCCCAATCGCCTAAGGCTTTGTTCAACCTCATGCCGGATGGAAGCGGGGCTAAGGTCGCGGTGCACCGGAAGGCCACCTTGCGCAAAGAAATAAGGGCCGCGCGTTGAATGCCAGACCAGCCCGCATTTCGTGGCCAGCACCACCTCGTCCCGCCGGCCCTTGATGGCGCGGCCGACCACTTCTTCGGCGTGGCCAAGGCCGTAAGCCGGTGCCGTATCGATCAGCGTGATGCCCGCATCCAGCCCGGCGCGGATCGCGTCCTCGGAAGCTGTGTCATCGGTGCCACCCCACATCCAGCCACCAATAGCCCAGGTGCCAAGCCCGACCGCCGATGCGGTAACGTCAGACGTACCGATCTGTCGCTTCAACATTGAGGTCATACCGGTTCTCCACCTTCTTGCAGGATTGTCGTTGCCGTCTCTTCATTGGTCACCAGAACCGATACATAGCCGCCGCGCAGCACAGACCGGATCGGACCGACCTTGTCCTGGCCCGCCGCCACGGCCAAAACGCGTTTGCAGCGGCGGATCTCGTCAGGGCGCAGCGCGATCAGGCGCTGGTTCAGCGCAAAGTTCGCGACCTGCCCGCGATCATGGACCAGATGGCCAAGAAACTCGGCCATGACCCCCAGTCCGGGCAGCATCGTGCGATCCGGCGCCGACAGCGGGTGCAGGTCGAAATAGGACGAGCCGGGCGTGGTGATCGACCCGATGCCGACCAGACAGACCGTGGCCCGGCGCGCCAGATCAAGCACTTCTTTCACTGCCCCCAGGTTCATCAGCATTTCGCGCTGATCCGGGCGTTCGGCGAACAGCGGCGCGTGCAGTTGCAGCGACCGCCCGCCCAGCCGCTCGGCCATGCGCGAGGCCAGATGGTTGACGTCGGTATGATACATGCCCTGCACGCCACCGGTCAGCGGCACCACCTGCACGTCGATGGACCGTTCGACCGACAGCGCATCAACCACTGCGGCCACAGCCTTTCCGCCTGAAATTCCGAGAATATCGCCATCGCGCAGGGTTTCCGCCAGATGGGCTGCAGCGGCCTGACCGATCTGTACCAACCGCGTGTCGTCATTGTCCGACACGGTGGGCGAAACGATGGCTGCGCTGACCATGCCCGTGGCGGCCAGCCTGCGTTCAAGTTCCATCAGGCGCTGAAACGGCGTCTCGATGGTGATCTTGACCATGCCAGACCGTCGCGCCTGCGCGATGATCCGGTTCACCTTGGAGGTGGACAGGTTCATTTCCTCGGCGATTTCAGATTGTTTGCGCCCTTCGACGAAATGGCGCACCAGAACCGCATGCATCTGCCGCAGCGAAGTGAAATCCTCGTTGATCTCGTTCATGCCCGGCCTCCCGCCGCTTGGCGCTTGACGAGGAAGTGGTCGAAGGTCACCGCGGCCAGCAGGATCGAGCCGCGAATAATGTCCTGCCAGTAAACCGACACGTTCAACAGCGCGAGCGACGACGACACCAGCGACAAGAGAATCGCACCAAGGATCGCGCCAAAGATCGTGCCCTTGCCGCCCGAAAGACTGGCCCCGCCGATCACTGCCGCCGCGATGACGTTCAGTTCCATCCCGACGCCAAAGGTGGGCTGCGCCGACCCGAACCGCGCCATGTAGATGACACCCGCAACACCGCAGAGCATGGAGCACAGAACTGTTGTGAGGAAAATGACCCGCTTGGTCCGGATACCGGAGTAGGCGGCGGCCTTTTCATTACTGCCCGTGTAGTAGACCAGCCGGAACGCCGTGGTGCGCCGCAACAGGAAGTCAAAGACCACCACGACCACAACAAAGATCACGATCGCCACCGGGATGATGCCAATCGACCCGATCCCGATCCACTTGAAACTTTCGGGCAGTTCAAACAGACCCAGCGGCCGACCACCTGTGCCCAGAAGACAAAGGCCCCGGGCAATCACCATCGCGGCCAGTGTCACGATGAAATGGTGCAGACCCACGACCGTCACGAAAAATCCGATGATGGCACCGATCCCCGCACTGGCGGCAATCGCGATCAGTGACGCGATCCACGGGTTGACCCCGGCCAGAAACAGCAGCCCGGCGATGACCATGGCCAGTGCGGTGACAGAACCGACGGAAAGGTCGATCCCACCAGAAATCAGCAGGATGGTCATGCCGACGACCACGATAGCCTCGACCGAAAAGGCCATCGTCATCGCCCGCATGTTGGGCCAGGTCAGAAAGTACGGAGAGGCGAAGGACATCAACACGAACAGAACCGCAATGATGAGAACCAGCCCGGTTTCCCGCGCGCCGAACAGACGGGACAGAAGAGAGGGGCGTTGCGTCGTGTCGGTCATCTTGAGTTTCCTGCGGCCGCCAGCGCACCAGGTGCAGCCAGCGTCATGATGTTGGTTTCGGTTATGTCTTCGCCTTCCAGTTCGCCCGCGACACGGCCCTCGCTGATCACCAGAACCCGGTCACATAGCCCGATCAGTTCGGGCATTTCAGACGAAATGACGGCAACTCCGACCCCTTCGCAGGCCAGACCGCGCAGAATGGCGTGAATCTCGGCCTTTGCGCCCACGTCGACGCCGCGGGTGGGTTCGTCCAGAAAGATGACCTTGGGGTGCACCGCCAGCAGCTTGGCCAACGCCACCTTCTGCTGGTTGCCACCCGAAAGCGATGACACCTTGTGCGCCACACTGGCCGCCTTCAGGTGCAGCGACTTGCCGATCTCTTGCGCCTGCGTGGCTTCCTTTGCGTTGTCTATCACGCCCAGTCGACCCGACACTTGGCTCAGGTTCAGCGCCGCAATGTTTGCGGAAATCGGCATGTCAAGGAATACGCCGTCGCCCTTGCGATCCTCTGACAGATAGACGATGCCGCGCGAAATGCAGTCGGCGTAATCGCGCAGTTGCACCTCGATTCCATTCAGCCAGACCCGGCCCTGCGCGGCACCTTCCAGCCGCGTCATACCGCGGGCGATTTCGCTGCGCCCCGCGCCGATCAATCCGCCAAGGCCCAGAATTTCGCCTTTGTGCAGCGCAAAGGACACGTCCTTATATCGGCGGTCGGTTAACCCCTGAACTTTCAGGATTTCCGGCCCCCGCTCACCTTGCATCTTGGGTGGATAAAGCGTGTCGAGCTTGCGCCCAACCATCGCATTGACCACATCGGCAGACGTGATGTCGGCGGTGCGGTCGGTGCGGATGTGCTGACCATCGCGCATGACCGTGACACGATCACAATTTTCGAAAATCTCGGCCATGCGGTGTGTAATGTAGATGATCCCCATACCCCGCGCCGCAAGACCGCGCATGATTGCAAACAACTTTTGCGCCTCGTGTTCTGTCAGGGCCGCCGTGGGTTCATCCAGGATCAGGATGCGGCAATCCAACGTCAGCGCCTTGGCGATTTCGACCAGCTGCTGCTGGGAAATCGACAAAAGCCCGGCGGGCAACCGCGGGTCAATATCGGCCAGCGGGGAAAGCACGTCGCGGGCCCGGGCCAACAGATCGGCCACGTCGACCAGCCGCCTTGCAGTCTGCGCTGTGCGCGCCATGAAGATGTTTTCCGCCACCGATATGTCCGCGCAGAGCGCGATTTCCTGATGGACAAAGCCTATTCCCAACCGCTGTGCCTCAGCCGGGCTGTTGATTTTCACGGGCCGGCCATCGATGTAAATCTCGCCACTGTCGGGCTGCAGGATTCCGTCGATGACGTTCATCAGGGTGGATTTTCCCGCCCCGTTCTCGCCCGCCAGCGCATGGGTTTCACCCGCGCGCAATTCGAAATGCGCACCCCGCAGCGCTTTGTTCGCGCCAAAGGATTTGCTTATGTTCTGGATCTGAAGAAGGGGCTGCAAGGTGATGAACGTCCGGTTCTGGCTAAAAGGGTTTGCCCCGCCGCCTGTCGCTGCGGGGCAGTCATGTGGTCTTAGTTTCGGCCAGCCATGTATTCGTCCAGAACAAAGCTCGCAGCGTTTTCCTTGGTGATCACGGCAAAACCGTTGTCAGTGAAAGGAATTTGCATCGGATTGTAGCCAGACACCTTGTAGTCGTTGAATGGGTCGATCAGTTCGGGATGCGCCCCCATGAACGTGTTCATGAAGCCAACAAAACCCTGGATCCCCTGATTCGGGTTCAGGGCCATGTGGATGTTACCGGCCTTGATTTCTTCCAGCGTCGTGGGTGAAATGTCGGCGTGGATGATCAAAAGCTTGTCGTTGGCGGCCTTGACGGCGGCGACCGCACCTTCGGCCGATCCGGACTCGGGGATCCACAAAGCAGCAAGGTCGGGGTTCGCCTGCAACATCGCAGTGACCGCTGTGAACGCGGCATTCGGGTCCTGATTGGTCGCCTGACGTCCGACCAGCTTCATGTTCGGGTAATTCGTTTCCATATAGGCGATCAGCGCCGTCACCCGCAGGTCATGGTTCGACTGGCCGGGGTTTTCGAGCACGGCATATTCGGCGCTGTCACCCACGACCTTCACGATTTCCTCAGCCGCAAATTTCGCTTCGGCAACGTTGTCCGACGTCACATAAGCGGTGCGCCGGGATTTGGGCGAGTCCGCTGCGAATGTTGTCACCGACACACCGGCATCAATGGCCCGGTTGATCGGGTCGATGAACGGATCGGACTGCATCGGATGCAGCAGGATACCCTTGGGTTGCTTGATAAGGTCTTGCTCGAACGAGGCGATCTGCTTGGTGATGTCGTAGTCCGGCGTACCCGAGAACACTGCTTCGCAACCCAGTGCTTTGGCCGCCTGCTTGAAACCCTCGAACACCGGGACCCAATAGGGGTGTCCGCTGACCATGACGTTCATCACATAAGTCTCACCCGGTTCGCAGGCGAGCCCCCCTTCAGCCATCACCGCTGGTGACGACCCCAAAAGAGCGACGACCGCCGCCCCACTCAGCATCAGTGTCTTGACGTAGCTCATGTGTTCCTCCCAGAACCGTGGCGTCCTTCGCCAGTCTTGCAATTTTTTTCGCATGTCGAAAGACATTGCATCGACAGCGGTAGAAGGGGGTTCACCAAGCGTCAAGCGACGAAGGCATTTGTGGCAATCTGTGAAATTTATTGCATGATGCGCCACGGGAAGGAGTTTGACATTGCGCCTTCCCCCCAGAAATCGGGATCTTGAAGTCAGCGATGTCGAGTACAAACCAACCGAGGGAACAATTCCGCAAAGCAGTCAGTCAGATACCAAAGAAGGTTCGCCGTCCCCCGAAAATGGCCTTGGCTCTGCGTGCAAATCTTGGCGGAACAAACTGCTCATCTCCCGATTTAACTCGAAAGCGTCGCCAGCGCGGGCCGGGCCACCGACATGCGCACGTCGACGATCCGAATAGATCAGGGAGGTTTCTATGGCACATAAAACTGAAACGCAGTTTGGATGGCACACGCTCGATCCGCTGTACCTGTTCCGTCTTTCGACTTTCGCCGATACGCCCGCGCGGGACCGTGCAGATGATGGGTCGATCACTGCGCTCGGAATGCAGGTCGGTCAATCGGCAGCTCTTGGCACCGCCGGTGATGACATCATAACAGGCGGCTCTGCCAGCGACGTCATGTACGGCGGGGCTGGCAGAGACAAGCTGTCAGGCGGCACAGGGCCCGACAAGATTTACGGCGGCGCCGGCAACGACACTGTCTTCGGCAATGACGGCAACGACCTTGTCTTTGGCGGGGACGGCAACGATTTGCTGGTAGGCGATTCGTTCGAGAGCGAGCAGGTGGAACCCGGGTTCGACAAGGGACAGGACACGATCTACGGCGGGGCGGGCAATGACCAGTTTTATGGGCGGCTAGACAACGATCTTCTGTTTGGCGGCGGTGGCCGTGACTACTTCAAGGGCGGAACTGGCAACGACACCGCTTATGGCGGAGCAGGCAGCGATCATTTGCAGATTTCAAACGGAAATGACCAATTATTTGGGGGCGGCGGCAACGATGTCCTGACCGATGGCTTGGGCTCGGACGACTACTTCGGCGGTGCTGGCGCAGATTTCTTCGTCTACGAAATCGCCGACGATGTGGACCGGGATGAAGGTGGGCCAACCTATGATTATGGGATTGGGGATGACCGCATGCATGGTGTCAGTCTGGACGACGGTGACAGGGTCGTGTTCCTGATCGAATATGGCGCCGTCATCACCGACGTTGTCGATGATGGTACCAGTACGGCCTTCCTGCTCAGCCACGGCGAAGTCGTGACACTTGTCGGTTTTTCGGGCGAAGATTTCAGGGATGACCTTCGCTTTGACAGCGTTGAGGCGATCAATGCCCTGTCGCAACGGCGCTATGGTTACGACGCCGTCGTGCTGAACGACTACTATGCCGTGCCCTATTATGACTTTCCCTGACGGCCAGCCGTGGGCAAAGGTGACGAGGATGGACCACCCGCTTCTTCCCAACGGGTGTGTTTGCGATAAAAGTGCTGGACCGAATGCAGACGAAACCGATGGGCCGCGTCGGCCAGAAAGGTTTGGACGGTAACGCCACCATTCGCTGTTTCAACCAGGCAAACATCATTCCACTGCGTTTTCAGTCTTGTCGAGATAGCCGTCCCAACCTGCAGGAAAAGGATGCTTGCAGCAGTTTCTGGCGCGCCGATATGTGGCAAGTGGGTATGGCCGGAAAGAACCAGATCAGTACCCGCCGCGACCAGATCGTCCAACACCGCAACGGGGTCATATATGTCGGCTGGGGTGCCGTCGGCGGCGGGCACCGGCGCATGGTGCATCACAGCGACGTGCAGATGGCCCGCCGGGGCAGTGCTGAACGCGCGGACCAAGGCCTGCGTTGACAGGGGCCTCAGTCGGCCGGATTTCCAGACGCGTGGGTTCGCCGTGTTCACGCCTGCAATCACAACACCTGGCATGATCAACACAGGCTCCAGGTCCGCATGCACAAATTTCCGGTAGCGGCCAAAGGGGGAAAAAAGGCGCATGGGAAGGTTGTGAAGCGGGATATCGTGGTTCCCGGGTATCGTCAGAATGGGCAGGCCGAAACGGGCAAGAAACGCTGCCGCCTGTCGAAACTGCGCCGGTCGCGCCCGTTGCGTCAAATCCCCAGAGACGACGACAGCCTCTGCCTGCTGCTGATGCGCCAGTTCCAGAAGCGGCCCAAGCAGTGGGGCATTGACCGCACCAAAATGAAGGTCCGAGATATGCAGGATCTTTGTCATTTGTCGCCCTTGACCGTTGCCACCTTTGTCGGCGGCAGGATGACCGACAGGACATCGTGGTTGATGCAGAATGTCAGAGGCAGTTTCATTTTCTCACGCTCGCCGTCATAGGCGATGCGGATATGACGTCGCTTGGGCCAGTCGATTCTTAATGTCTGAGGTGTCAATAATTCCAGATCATCCGACAGGTCTACCTTGCCCGGCCGGACAAGCCGCCAGGCGAGTTTCAGCAGACCGATCCGTGTGGTCTGTCGGGCGATATACACCGCAAACCGGTCATCGCTGATCGCCTCGGCACCGACCACGCCGAACTGGTCCAGCTGATAAGCTGAACGCGCCACGAATATCATCGGCGAGCGACGAACCTGTTCGCGACCATCGGCGACAATGCGAAGAAGCATCGGGCGTTGCAAACGAAGGATGATGCGCAAAGTAGACCAATGGGCCATGATGCGGCTGCGGCCCCAACGGCTATAGGCCGCTTCGCGCTCGTCCAGGATTGCAGGGTAAAGCCCAAGGGCAACATTGTTGAGAAAAACCTTTCCGTTTACGCTGCCGACGGCGATGTCATGCGGCTCGCCCTCCAATATGGCGACTGCGGCGTCGACTGCATCGGCGGGCATGTCGAGCCCGCGCGCAAAATAGTTGAAGGTGCCCAAGGGCAAGACTGCCAACGACGCCTGCGTGCCGGCCAGTGCGTGCGCGACACCCGCCACCGTGCCATCGCCACCCGCCGCTACGATGATCGAAAAGCCCTCGCGGATGGCTTGTTCGGCCGCGGGTGTCGGGTCGCCATCAAACGTGCGGATCGTCGCCCGCGCGCCGAACTCTGTCATGGCGCGCTCGATTGTTGCACCGACGCGAGCGGTCGCCCCCGATCTGGCATTGGCGATAACGCAAATGTCCGGCCTGCCCGCAGTCACTGTTGCAGGCGAAGGTGTCGGGGCGTGATTAGGTAATGTCATTACGGAAAAATGGCTACCCGGTTGAGAAAATGCAATGTGGGCCGTGACAAACACTCTTGCACTGGCAACAGCCGTACCGTGAGCCAGAACCTATCGCGCAAAATCAGTCTCTGCCCAGTGTGCACATGCCAGCAGGCGCAACCGTTTTCGCCGCTTCAAGACCAGCCCTGACATCATCCGCTTGGCGCAAAAGGGCGGCAACGGATTGCCGCCCAAGCGTGTCATGTGTCTACAAATATCGGCCCGGCAGTCTAAAGAAGACCACGCTCCCACGGGCCTGTAATGGCGAACGTGATGCCTGGGGTTTGGATGTTGACGAACAGCCAACGGCCGGACGGGTCAAAATTGGCCCCTGCCCATTCGCTATCCCGGTAATCGCCTTCCTTGATAAATTCAGACGATTTTCCAGCCGCCTTCACTTCGGCGGCAGACAGCGCAACGTTGTTCTTGGCGAAAAGATATGTCTCGCCCGACGGGGTAAGGCCCATCAACCGTTCGCCCATCCCGAAATCATCCTCGACACCGCCGCCGTCTTCGCACAGCAGAATGCCCCCGCGCGGGCTGACCGTGACGTTGTCAAAGTTGTTGCCCGCCGCTTTGTTCTGAGCCTGGAAGATGCAGGTAAGCCGATCCGCCGCCGGATCGAACGTCCAGACTGACCCTTCGCCATTCCCCGGCTTGCCTTCGTCATTCTGGCCTGTCGCGGTGTCGACGATGTAGATCATCCTGTCAAATGCCGAATACCGGCAGCCTTCGCCGCGCGCCATGCGCAGCGCGCCCAGATTGCGACCCTGCACAAACGGACCGGATGCCTTGTTGTCGGCATCAAAGGGCGCTTCGGTAAACGGCTGTGGTTCAAGATCAGGTTCTTCGATCTTGACCCACTCGATCTTGTACTGGTCGCCCATCTGCGGGTCGATCAGATCAGCCTTGTCGCTGCCTGCGACTTTTGCCATGTACAGCGTACCACCCTGCTCCAGCGAACCGAGCTTTTGCGACAGGTCGTTGGGAACAAACTTGTAAAGGCCGGACTGATTTCGATCATCTTCGGTCAGGAATACGGCGCCGCTGATCGGGTCCAATGCCACAGCTTCATGGTCCATACGGCCCATGTCCTTGATCGGCTTTCCTGTTGTTGCGGCGGTATCGCCCGAAACCTCGAAAACGTACCCATGGGGCATGCCCCCCTGTTCGGTGAAATCGGATTTGTCTTCCTCACAGGTCAGCCATGTGCCCCAGGGTGTGGGTCCACCGGCACAGTTGTTCCATGTGCCCCCCAGCGCGGGTTCAACCGACGTGAACTTGCCATCGGTGAAAACGATCTTGGTTGTTCCTCCCGCCGCTGGCCCGGTGATCGGGTTGTCATCGGCGTCTTCACCGATCAGTGCCAACCCCTTGTCATAAAAGGCCGGGGCCTTGATCGTCCCATAAAGCGGGTTGACCGTGGCCTCGTGGTTGCGGATCAGCGTCAGTTCCGCCTTTCCGTTGCGCACCGTGCTGGTGATGACGGCCATGCCGTCATGATTGGTCGGGTTTGGCATTCCGTCTGCCATCAGATCGCCGGACCAGCCGAAGGTCTGATAGGTAAAGCCTTCTGGCAACTGCAGCAGCGGCAGGCCGGTGATCTGGTCCTTGACTGGGGCGATTGCGCCATAGGGGGACGCGATCGGCTCCATCAGCGTCATCGCGGCGGCACGTCGCCCGTAAAGACCGGACAACGGAACGGCAAGCAGCGATGCAGCCGCACCGCGCAGCAAGCCGCGACGTGTAGGGTTCGGGGTCATGAGAAAGCTCCTGAATCTGGGGAATGCCTGGGTAAGCGTTCCTCATGCTAGACGCGGGAGGTAACACTTCGATCACACATCCATGATTTGCCCTGCATCAAGCAACGGTTGCCAAGCCAGTTTTGCCGGCCCTGTCATCGCCTTGGCCGCATTGATCGCAGCACCAAACAGCGGCCCGGATTGCCTTGAACGCCGGATGCAATCCGGCGCGATCTTGCATCCGAAGGCCCGCAACAAGAAAGGTCATATCCGCCCGCCAAGGCTGCGCAGCTGGTTCTGCAAAGCCTCGTCGATGACTATGCCACTCGCTTCGGTCTGCCGGCGGTTTGCGTGACGGCGATCACCTGGAATGCGGACCCCCGGCTCGGCAGCCATGTCTGCCAGCAACCCGTCGATGCGGTCGGCAAAACCTTTCTCACCCGGTTTCAGTACGATCAGCGTCTGGCCAAGCCGCGGCGGACCACCATGATCATCGCCGAGAGACGAGGCCTGATGCGAAAACCTCGCGCCAGTCAGGCCGGCAGCCAGAACTTCGACCATCAGCGCAAGCGCGCTGCCCTTATGGCCACCGGCAGGTAAAATTGTTCCGGCCAAAGCCTTCTGTGCATCCGTGGTTGGCACCCCATCAGCGTCCAGCGCCCAGTGCGGCGGGATCGGGTCGCCTGCCGCAGCCGCATTCGCCAGATTGACAAAAGCGGTGGCAGAAGAGGAGGAATCAAGGATAAGCGGTTCCCCGTTTCGCGGTGCCGCCATCGACCAGGGATTGGTACCGAAAAACGCCATCCGCCCACCCCAGGGTGCCATGGTCGATGAGGCATTGGCGAACATCATTGCGACAACCCCCCGCCGCGCCAGACGCGCCGTGAAATAGCCCAGGACCCCGCAGGCATAGGCATTGGTGATCCCAAGCATCGCAATGCCCTGACTGTCGGCGGCAGCGATCAGCGCGGCCTCGCCCGCCTCAAAAGCGGCGTGGGAAAATCCATCCGCCGCATCCACCTGCACCACGCCGGGCGCGGGTTGGCGCACAACTGGCACAGCGCTGCCCGCGATCTTGCCCACACCAAGATGTCCGCAATACCACGGCAGATATCCCAGCCCGATTGCACGCGTGCCTTCCGCCTCGGCGTCGCGGATTGACCTTGCCACCGCCCCCGCCTGCAAGGCCGAGGCCCCGCTGGCATGAAGGCAATCGTGCGCAAGGCTTTCAACGGCATCAAGTGTCAGGATCATGCTCATCTCATCCCCGTGTCAGATCTTGCGGAATATGCTGCCGTAGGCGGATCCGGCAGAGGCCGAAGCCCCGGCAGGAAAGCGACCCTCGGCAAGGTAACGTTCGTGGCAACGGCGCAGGGCAACATGGTCCAGCGTGACGCCAAGACCGGGGCCTTGGGGCACCTGAACAACGCCGGATTTCGGAACGAAAGGTCCGCCTTCGATCACATCATCCGCATACCAGCGCAGCAAGGTCTGGCTCGCGCCCCTGAGGTGTTCAAGCGCAGCCGAAAGATGCAGATAGGCCGCAGTCGCGATGCCGGTTTCCCCGGAGTGAAAGCGAAAACCCACGCCCATGGCAGCACAGGCCCCGACGAAATCCAGCACCCCCCGGATGCCCCCCAATTCGTTGATATTGGTCACAATGGCATCCGGGCACCCCAACTGTGCGGCCTTGGCAAGATCAACCACATGGGTCGAAAAGGCACAGTCGAAATGCTGGCGCAGGGCGGCCATTTCCTCATAAGTCTCGCAGGGCTCTTCGAACCACGAAATGTCAAAGGGCATCAGCTTGCGCAAGGCGTGGCGCGCGGTCGGAAGGGTCCAAATCCCGTTGGCATCAAGCTGCAGCGGCCGCGCACCAATCGCCGCCCGCACTTCCGCGACCATGCGCAGCTCTTCGTCGAACCCCACTGTACCGACCTTGCCTTCGAAGATGCGGGCGTCGTGGTCTTCGATCATACGGGCGCAAAAGCGGGCGATGTCGGCGGGCGACGCCTCGCCCGGCTCCTCTGTGCCGGGCAGGCGATAGCCGAAGTATTCGGTCACGGCGATCTCGTGGCGGACAGCGCCACCAATAAGGCGATACAGCGGCTGATCTTCGGTGCGGGCCCGCGCGTCCCACATCGCCATTTCGATCCCGGCAAAGACGCGGCGGTGCGCCGTGACATTGTCCCATGGCGTGTAAATCATCCCTGGTACGCAGGCCCGCACCGCCGGGCCGATGTCGCGAATATCCCTGCCGATCAACCGTTCGGCCATGCGGCCCACATCCGGAGCGCGGTCGCCGTCGGCACATTCGCCAAGGCCGCACACACCGTCCTCGGTCATCAGTTCGATCACCGTCTTGGTCAGTGACCCTGTAGACCCATAGCTGAACCGGTAAGGGGCGCGCAAAGGGATGTTCACGGGTGTTGCACAGATGGATCTGATCTTCATGTCACATTCCTGTTCGGCTTAAGGGCAGGTGCAGACTGGCTCCACAGCGGTGCAATTGAAATTGACAATTCCAACCAGTCACTTTTACTTCAAGTAAAAGCGGTCATGATGCGAAATGCTCCTTCACTTACTGGTCTGCGGGTGTTGGAGGCGGTCGTCCGCACCGGCTCCCTTTCTGCTGCCGCGCGGGAGCTTTGTGTCACGCCGCCTGCCATCAGCCACCGCTTGCGCGATCTGGAAGCGCAAAGCGGCGCTTCTCTTGTTCACCGGGTTGGTGGCCGTTTCGTGGCAACGGCCCTTGGCCGCAATGTGATCGAGGCGCTTGGTGACGCCTTTGCGCGCATCCTGTCGGCCGATGCACTCCTGTCGGCTGACAAGCACACAACCCTGCACATTGTCAGTTCTTATTCCTTCGCCGTATTGTGGCTGACCCCACGCCTGTCGCGGTTCCACGACCGCCACCCCGAGGTCAGGCTGCTTCTTGAACCCTCACACAGCCCGCTTGATCAGGGGCCTTCTGATCTGACCATTCTACATGCAGCCGAACCCCCTGAAGGGGGTGGTTGGACAAAACTTTTCAACGATAGATGTGCGGTGATTGGCCGGGTCAGTCACCCGGTGTTTTTGCAAGCGAACGCCCGGCCGGACGTGGCTTTCTCCAACAGGTTGGTCACCATCGCACATGGCAAGGGTCCAGCATGGGGTGAATTCAGGTGGCCGCATTGGGCCATGGCCCTCGGATTGGCGGGAAATCTTGCTGTCGACGGGCGGACCGTGACCGCTGAACATCTGGCAGTCGATCTGGTGCTGGCCGAAGACCTCCTCGCGCTCGTCAGCTTGTTCAATGCGTCCCTTCTGCTCGCCGAAGGAAGATTGCGTCACATCCCCGGAAGCGAGGTTGCTTCGGGATGCAGCTATTGGATCAAGGTAGCAAACAAGCACGTCCGCGGGCGGAAGAATGCGCAGGAATTTCAAAAGTGGATGCAAGAGGAACTGGCCGGCGAACAGAAATGAACATGATCTGCCACCAGCCGCCAATATTATGCTGCGGGCCCAAAGTCCCGCTGCAGCATGTCTTCCCATGCCGCTCAGTCGGCCGCCGCAAAATGTGCCATCTGGGCTGCATGTGCCTTCACGAAACACGGGCGGGCGGTGGCGCGGGCGACATAGGCCGCACAAGCCGAATATTCCGCAAGCCCGGCAAACCGATCTACAAGACGCAACACATCTGCCATAAGGATATCGGCGACCGAGAATGTCCCGATCAGCCATTCGCGGTCGGCCAACACGGTTTCCATGTGCTTGAGACGAGCCTCAAGAAAACCGTCAAAGAACTTCCGCATCGGCGCGTCGTCAGTTTCACCGGAAAACTTGAAGAACGACCATGGCTGACTGGCCGCCTCGACGGAAGCAAGCGCTGCGAACAGCCATTGGGTCACGGCGCTTTGCCCGGGGGTATCAACTGGCATCAGCGTCTTGCTCCGCATCCCCAGATGCAGAAGGATCGCGCCGCTTTCAAAGATCGACAGGGCACCATCCGTCAGCCAGGGCACCTGACCAAACGGCTGATGCGCAAAGTGTGGCGGCTGTCGATCACGAAAGGGCGTTGTTTCAACGCGGTAGGCCAAGCCAGCCTCTTCCAGCGCCCAGCGCACCCGCAGGTCACGCACAAAGCCGCGCGGCATTTCGGGAACCCAGTCATAGGTTGTAAGGATCAGATCAGTCACCGTGCCCCCCTTGAACTGATTGCTGCAAGCAACAGGGACCGTGATCGTTGTTTATGACTGACCGCCGCCTTGCCTGCTGTCACGTTTGACTGGCAGTATCAAAAATCGGTTCAAATCCGCCCCAGATCATGCGTTTTCCATCAAACGGCATTTCAGCCATATCCTTCCACCGGGGGTCTGTTTCCATCTTTTTGGCTGCGGCGTCACAGGTTTGTCTGTCCGGCCATTCGATCCATGAAAACACAATCGCTTCATCGTCCCGGGCCTGCACGGCACGCTTGAAATCCGTGACTTTGCCGTCCGGGACGTCCTCGCTCCACGTTTCCACAACACGGGTTGCGCCATACTCTTTGAAGATCGGCGCGGCGCTTTGTGCCGAATTGAGGTAGGCTTGTTTATTGGCCTTGGGCACGGCAATCAGGAAACCTTGAATATAGCTCATCTGCGTTTCTCCTTGCTGGGCTAAGTTTAGCACAAAACGCCGATGCAGGCAGAACCATCACCACGCCGGGCCCGCATGGGCGGGTTGTCGCTGTCCGGCCCAAGTCACCCGCCTTTCACGGCGGCAACGCCCGGTCAGCCGCTTGTCTGAACCTCGGGGTGGCCCAAATGACAACCGGCGCTTCAGGCAGGCTCAAAACCCTGTCACATCTGCCGCTTGCCCGAGGGGCTGAGCGTCAGGGTCGCTTGCAAGGCGATGCGACGGGGCACCGCGTGGGGTTGCAGCGCGGCGCGGCATTGGGCGATGATCTGCGCCGGGGTCACACTTTGGCCGGGATGCAGAATCACGTCTGCCACGGGAACGAAGCCCAGAACAGGATGCGCCTCGTGCCGGCAAGTTGCCTGCAACACGGCTGGGTGGCCAAGCAGAACAGCCTCCACCTCGCTGGGACTGACCAGTTTGCCACCGCTTTTGAACATGCGGTCAAGCCGGTCAACGAACCACAGGCCGCCATCCGCATCCTGCCGCAAAAGATCATTGGAGTGAAAGAAGCCCGCGGCGTCCAACCCCTCATACCCGCCGCCCGCCGCGATATAGCCAAGGAACATCGCAGGTCCGCGCAGGACAAGCCGCCCTGCCCCAATTGGAAGATCCTGCCCTGTCACCGGGGCCAGATGCCAGTCCACATGGGCAAAGGGCAGGCCGATGCGAAGGCAGCCCTGCACATCATGGTCGTGCTCCGCCTCCGCTGTCCGATGGCGGTGTGACAGGCGCGGCCCGGCCTCGGTCATGCCATAAAGGATGGTGTGCGCCGCGTCGGGAAAGGCCTGACCAAGCCGCGCCATCAGATCTGCAGGAACGGCTTCGCCCCCCATGGTTACCCTTTGCACTGTGGGGAACGGCTGGCCGTTCCAGTATTCCAGAAACAGCCGCAACAGGCTTGGTGGCCCCTGAATGACGGTGACCCCTTCTTGCCGCATCACCTGCTGAACCACACTTGGCGGGTCCGCACGATCGAAGAAGCGGACAGTTGCACCGGCCCACAGTGCTGCCAGTGTCCCCCCGATCAGCCCGTACATGTAGGTCAGCGGCGTGATGACGGCGATCAGGTCTTGTGGCACCAAGGCAAGATCCGCTGTGATGGTGTCCAGATTGATCAGCACCGATTGCGCAGGCAGGGCGACAAGCCGGGGTGTGCCCGTCGTCCCAGAGGTGCAGATGACCAGTGCCTCGTCCCGCAGGGCGATGCGCGGCGCGGGATGGGGGGCCACCACACCCGCCTGCGCCCCGGCCCAGGTTGGCGCATCCAGAAAGCGGCAGATCTGTTCGATGCCAACCGCACCGCGCCCTTCGCGCGCAATCACGGGCACGCGACCCGCCGACCAACAGGCAAGAATCTGCACCAGCAAATCCATCGGCTCTGTCGCACCAAGCACGATCCGCGCCGGACCCTGCCCCTGCCACGGCGCCAAGTTTTCCCCCGCCGCCCGGGCGCGGGCTACCAAGGCCGCGTAACTGAAGGTTTCGCCGCCCAACGATACGGCTGGCCTGTCCGCGTGCTGCAGCGCGCGGTCGCAAAATTCCGCCCAGATCATGTGCCAAGTTCCCGACGAAACCCACTTGAAAGGAACCGCAGGTTTTCCGGCGAGATGCGAATGATGGGTTCGATTGCGGCCCAATGCGCGGCGATCCACGCTTGTTGCCACGCAGACCCCGCCAAATCTGACGTGGGCAGAGTGATCGGCACAAACCGCAACACAACCTCTTCACCGTCCCAAAGGGCAAACGCATTCAAGGCGTCCACACCCAACATCTGCGCCAGGGCTGGCAGGCCCGTCGCAAACCGCCAATCGCGCCTGAATGCCGAAATCGTCACATGGGCGGCGCTGAACCCGCCATCCGGCGCCCCGAACAGCACCCCGCCGGCGCGCAGGTGAAGCGCCGCCTGCACCATGATGCGCGGGCGGTCCGCCTTGGTCAGGGGATTGCACAGCAAGGCCGGCAGATTGCGCCACCAGTCCGGCATGTCGGCCGTGTTGGTCAAGACAAGCGGCCGCCCGCCGTGGGCGATCAGCGCGTTCATCAGGAACTTGGGCGGGCCAAGGTGGGCTGCGGCCAGAATGACGCCGCCATCGCGCTGCGCCTGTGTCACAGGCGACCAGTCTGGCGCGCGGATCAACGCCAGCGCCTCGTCCCGTCGGTCGCAATCTTGCAAGGCCAGACGTACCAATTCGCCCGCCGCAATCCCCCACCACGCGCGCCGGGCCCAGGGCGCGGCCGCATCTGCCCCAAGATCAAGATGCGCCCGACCCCACTGCAGCAACCGCGGATCGGGATCGCGGCCATCAGCATGACGCCGCAGCCATGTCAGCTTGTCGCGCAGGCTGCCCGGCTCTGCCGCATGCTCTGACGCCCGGTAGCCCGGCCTAGCCATGCTGCTGGGCCGCCACATAATCCGCCAATCCGCCAAGGGTCAGGATCGCCTCGGTCGTCAGCCCTTCGTCGCGCAGACGGATGCCTGCCCTCGCCTCAACCGCCAGCAACAGTTGCAGGATACCCACCGAATCAAGCCCCACCCCGTCTTCGCCCAAGACCGTCGCAGGGCCCAGGTCAGAAGGCAGGGGGAGACCCATACCCTCCAGAATGTCGCGCAGGCAGTCTTCCAGCAAATCAAAACCCTTCATATTGGCCCCAGACACGTGCTAACAGCCCCATCAGCCGCAATAAAGGCGTGGAATACCACTTCGACTTTGATCAGGCAGCCGCGTAAATTTCGATGGCAACCAAAGCGACCCATCAGCCCGCAGGTACCGTACCAATCCCAAACCGCCCCCGGCGCATCAGGCGGCAGTGGTCCCGCTCAGTCCCACCCGCCACTGGTCGTTTTGCTTGTTTGCGCCGTTTGGCGGGGGTTTCGGGCAAGTCAGTTTCAGTCCGGTTTACGAACAAGCCGCGCGGCATTTTGCCACGCACACGAACGCCAAGGTGGTCGCTGGACAAAGCCGAGCGTCGGGCACTAACGTAGGGTCAACATCGCGGCTGGATAAAACGTCGCTGATCCAACCCGGTGGAGATGCTGTTGATACCTGTAGATCCCCTGTATGCGACACAGTGGCACTTTGGCCTGATCGGGAACATCCAGAAAATATGGGACGAATTTAACGGCACCGGAATCAAGGTTGCGGTTTACGATGACGGGGTGGATTTCGACCACCAAGATCTGAACGACAATTATGACGCCAGTCTGGAAGTCGTGGATGATTTGGGCAATATCCAGCGCCCGATCCCTGATGACGTCAATCACAGTCATGGCACATCCTGTGCAGGGCTGATCGCGGCGGAAAATAATGGCGTCGGCGGGGTTGGCGTGGCGTGGGGCGTGTCACTGACGGGGGTGAACGTCCACTTTTACAACGATGAAAAATACGGGGCGATCAACAACGCTGACCCGCTGCCTTTTGTCGAACTTGTCCGGCAGGGCGCAAATTTCGACATCGTGTCGAACAGTTGGGGATCAAATCCGGATTATTCGCCGTCATACGGCCTTTTGTCGGGTGGTTTTGATGACGTTGTAAACCAGGCCTATGCAACACTGGCAAGCACAGGCCGCGACGGGCTGGGCACGATCATTGTCAAAGCGGCGGGTAACGAGGCGCTGGATGCCAATGGTCAGGGGCTCAATGCCAGCCGGTTCACGATCACGGTAGCTGCAAGTGCACAAGACGGTTTTATCACGTCGTATTCAAACCATGGTTCGAGCATTCTGGTTGCGGCTCCTGCCGCTGCTGTCACGACTGACGCGACTGGCGCTTCCGGAAAAACACTCACGGATTATACTGATGCCTTTAACGGCACCTCGGCGGCGACACCTGTAGTGGCTGGCGTCTTGGCTCTGATGCTCGATGCCAACGAAACACTTGGCTGGCGCGATGTGCAGAACATCCTTGCCGCATCTGCCCGCCTAACAGGAAGCGCCTTCGGATCGTCGGCGCAGGGTTTTGAGGTTGGCGCTTGGCAAAGCAATGCAGCGACCACATGGAATGGCGGGGGCTATCATATAAATGCCAGTTATGGGTACGGCATGGTGGACGCTTATGCCGCGGTGCGCATGGCGGAAGTCTGGCATCTGTTCAACAGCCCTGAAATCAGCCTGAGCGAAATCAGATTGGATACCGCGACCAACGATTTACAGGACATCCTTCTTCCGTCTGACGGAACGCCAGTCTTGACAACGTTCACGATAGGCAATGTCGGCATCGAACATGTCGCAATTTCCATGACGATCAACTCGACATTCATCGGTGATCTGCAGGTCCGGCTGACGTCACCAGACGGCACGACAATCGTCGCCAAAAGCAGCTCTGATACCGGCACCGACGTAAACGGCGCATGGGTTTTCGGACTCGAAGGGTTTCGCGGCGAACAATCGGAAGGCACCTGGACTCTGGAACTTGTCGATACCGACCCTCAGGATGCAATCACAGTCGAAGGAGCCGCACTCGACATCTACGGCTCCTTTTCCACGATCGACAAGGTGCATCACTTTACCGACGAATTCCTGACGATGCGGGGCTTTGAGGCGGATCGTGCCACGATTGTTCACAGCGATCGGGGTGTTGACTGGCTCAACTTTGCCGCTGTGACTGGCAACGTGGCGGTGAACCTTGCTGCGGGGCAGATGATCCGCGTGGGCGGCGTGGATTGGGCCACGCTGGATCGCAATTTCGAAAACGTGGTAACGGGCGACGGGAATGACCTGCTGACCGGCACGGGCGGGGCAAACAAGATTTACGGGATGCGCGGGCAGGACAGTCTTGCCGGCAGCGCCGGGCGTGACGTTCTGGATGGCGGGGCGGGCAATGACCGGCTCGGCGGCGGGGCGGGTCGCGATCTGCTGACTGGTGGCGCTGGGCGTGATACGTTCGTGTTTGACACATCCCCGCGCCGGAACGTCGATGTCATAGCCGATTTCAACGCGCCGGCCGATACCTTCCGTCTGGATGATGCGGTGTATAAGGCTCTGACAGCAGGCACGCTCAAGACGGGGGCCTTTGCCGCCAACATGACCGGCCAAGCCACAGATGCGAACGATCGTGTGATCTATGAAAGGGATAGCGGCAAGTTGTTTTTTGACCGCGACGGATCGGGCGACGCCGCCCGCATTCAGTTTGCCGTGCTGGACCCGCGCCTTGCGTTGTCGCACATTGATTTCGTGATTTTCTAGGCGCTTGCACGAAGGCTTTTGCGGTAAACGATGCTCCCAGGCCTAAAGATGGCCGCTTGACCCCGTCATCACCCGCCCCTAGCGTGCGGCCTTCCCCGCATGACCCGGAGCCAGGCCCTTGATCGACCTTCCCAATGATGCACTTCTGCTTGGCCGTGTCTGGCGGGCTGGCCTCGGCCCCTGCCTTGTCACCTTGCGGCAGGGCCACCTGTTCGACATCACCACAAAGGTTGCGCCGACGATGCGTGATGTGATGGAACAGGCCGATATCCCGGCCTTTGTGGCGGCCATTGCGGGCGAAGATATCGGCACTCTGGCCGACATCGCCGCCACCAGTGTGGAGCCGTCTTCCGACGCGACCCGGCTTTTGGCGCCCTGCGATCTGCAGGCGGTCAAGGCCTGCGGTGTGACGTTTGCCCGGTCGATGATCGAACGCGTCATCGAAGAACGCGCCGGTGGCAATGCCGCGCGCGCCGCGGAAATCCGCACCCAGATCGCCGGTCTGATCGGTGACAGCCTGCGCGATCTGGTGCCCGGTTCGCCCGCCGCCGCCAAGGTCAAGGCGGTGCTGCAGACCGAAGTGCTGTGGTCGCAATACCTTGAAGTTGGCATTGGTCCCGACGCCGAGGTCTTCACCAAGGCCCAACCGATGAGCGCGGTTGGCTGGGGTGCCAGTGTCGGCCTGCACCCGATCAGCAAATGGAACAACCCGGAACCCGAGGTTGTGATGGTGGTCGACAGCACCGGGCGCATCGTGGGGGCCACATTGGGCAATGACGTGAACCTGCGCGACGTGGAGGGGCGTTCTGCCCTGTTGCTGGGCAAGGCAAAGGACAACAACGCCGCAGCCAGTCTTGGGCCGTTCATCCGCGTGTTCGACGGCAAGTTCACACTGGATACGGTTCGGCAGATGGAACTGTCGCTGACCGTCAGGGGCACTGACGGCTTTACCCTGACGGGCAGTTCGTCGATGTCCGAAATCAGCCGCGATCCCGCTGATCTGGTTGCGCAGACACGGGGGCGGCATCACCAGTATCCCGACGGGTTCCTGCTGTATTGTGGCACGATGTTTTCCCCAATCCAGGATCGCGACGGGCCGGGCCAGGGCTTCACCCATCACACAGGCGACGTGGTAACCATTGCGACTGACGAGCTTGGGTCACTGACCAACACTGTGCGCCTGTCAACCGAAGCCCCCGAATGGACCTTTGGCACTCGCGCGCTGATGTCCAACCTTGCCGGGCGTGGGCTGTTGTAGGCAGCGGCGCGGGCGGCTTGTTGTCCGCCCGCAGCACAAGTCCTGGGTCATTCCGAACGCCCGTTCGGGAATCCATCAGTTCATGTGCCACACCATTGCCAGATGCGACATCTGCATGGACGCTGCATCTATCATCTGAACGAATGGCTTGAAGGCGGGGTCGGCCATCACAGCATTGGACGCGTCCATCGCATCACGGTGGCCGGCCCAGGTCACGATATCAGACCAGGTTCCATCCTCACTTTCACCCAACATCCGTGCGACAAAGCCCGGTTGACGGCGCTACACCGCTTCGGTGGCGCGGGCATTCATCACAAACGCTTCCCGCCCGACCCCCTGCACAAGGCGGAATTTCACCAGTTCGATTGATCTTTGATTTTGCATCATCCTCTCCATAATTGCGATGAAGTGACTTTGGCAGGGCCCAACTGACAACACCCTGTCAGCAACAGACAATCGATCCGCTGTTTTTCGGTCTGACCCCGAACGGCGCGTTCAGCCAGCGGTTCGCGACAGCGCCGAAACCTACCGCCACGTTACTCTGACCCCGGCGGCAAAAACCCGCGCGCCGTGGCGGGAATTGCAAACACGCCGGGAACATACCCAGCGACCAACCGTTCCTTCCTTACCAAGAGCGACTCCAGGTCGCGTGCTTTGTTTCAAGGGGGCAACGGTCTGATGACCATCTACACGGGTCCGGAAGATCGACCGCTCGAGGTCGTCGAAGAACACCTGTCCGTCAACACGGCCGAGGTGGTCACCGGGCGCGTGCACGTCGCCGTCACAACCCAGACTGTCGAACAGCCCGTCAGCCTGTCGCTGAACCGGACAGAGGTTGAAGTCGTCCGCCATGAACTTAGCCACACACTTCCGCCTGATGCGCCCGTGCCGCAACAGCGGATCGAAGGCAACACGACGATCATCCCGATCCTCGAAGAAATCGTCGTGGTCGAAACGCGGCTCGTCCTGCGAGCCGAAGTGCATGTGACCCGTGTGACCACCGCCGAGACTGTTTCAACCACAGTCCCGCTGCGGCGTCAGACGGCCAACGTAACCCGCGATACAGACGTTCCCCCCGGCCAAATCCCAACAGGAGATTGAAATGGAAACCACCCAAACGCAGCGCCGTGAAATCACGGCATTCTTCGATGATCGCAGCGCGGCCGACCGCGCCATGCGCGCCCTGTCCGAAGCAGGCATCCCGACATCGGATGTCCGACTTGTCGAAGGACAGAACACCGGCGAAGCCGCCCAGGACAACCGCAGTTTCTTTGAAATGCTGGGCGATCTTTTCATGCCTGATGATGAT
Source organism: Gemmobacter sp. (assembly GCA_031425195.1). GTDB lineage: Bacteria > Pseudomonadota > Alphaproteobacteria > Rhodobacterales > Rhodobacteraceae > JANPIX01. The sequence goes on from JANPIX010000001.1 coordinate 66,987, forward strand.
CGCTCCACCTATGCCGAAGGCCTTCGTCGCGGCGGTTATATGATCAGCGTAACGACAAGCGGAACGCACTCTGAAACCGTGCTGGACATTCTGGATGACGAAGGCTCGGTCGACATGGATGACCGCGCCCGTTCGTGGGAAGCCGAAGGCTGGTCCGGACAGGGCAGCGGCGGCGGCATGTCGTCGGGCACAGGTGCCATGGGCTCGATGGGCTCGATGAGCGGCGCGGGTATGGGCGCTGGAATGGGCGCCGGTCTCGGCATGGGTGCGACCACTGACTCGGACACGATGAGCGGCGATCTGACGGGTGTAAGCGCCGAACGTCGCGACACCGACTATGACGATTCGGTCGGCGGGTCGGGCAGCATCCTTGGCGGTGAACTGGCAAGCGGCGCAACAGGGTCGGACGACAGCGGCCTGTTCGGTTCCCGGCATGATCGCACAACCTCGCAAGACGCCTCCATCCCGGTTGTCGCGGAACAACTGCGGGTTGGCAAACGCGACGTTGCAAATGGCCGTGTCCGGGTCCGGTCCTATGTGGTGGAAGAGCCTGTGGATGTCGACGTATCGCTTCGCTCCGAACATGTGGAGGTGCACCGCACGCCGGTGGATCGTGCCGTCAGCGCCGAAGACGCGTTCCGCGACCGCACCATCGAAGCTGAAGAAACCTCGCAAGAGGCTGTGATCGCCAAGGATGCCCGTGTCGTCGAAGAAATCAGCGTCGAAAAGACGGCTGAAGAACACACCGAAACCATCAGCGACACCGTTCGGCGTACCGAGGTAGAGATTGACGACGAACGGCTGGGCGATAGCCAGTCGCGCAACCAGCAATCCCGCTGACACAAGCCTGAACTGAAATCAGGGGGACGGGAAACCCGTCCCCCTTTTCATGCCGCGCGGAATCTAACCTGCGGCCTCTATCCGGTACTGCCCGAACGGGCCCGCATCCGTCAGGATGAACCGCCCTGCCATCCCGTCAATCGCCAGATCCAGAACAGCATCAATCGCTGCACTCGCATCGGTTGCGGGGTCTGTCCGAATTTCAAGGCTCCGCCCAAGTCCGGCAAGCTGGACCCGGAACAGATGGCCCGCCGCGACAGAGTTCGCCTCCAGCCGGCCCCAGACGTCGCCTGCGTCAACCTCGTGCGTCTGCGTCCGGATGCGGCGTCGCGCGCAGCATTCCACTATGGCGCTTAACAGATCGCCCTCTGCCGCCACCTGCAAGACGGCGCTGTCATCGTCAATCCTGTCGCGTCGCCACCATCCGGGCCGCGTCAACAACGGGTGATCAAACCGGCCATGCCTGACCAGCGCCCGGGCGGCGTGGGCAATCGCCGTCGGCCGTGGCGGATCATGCCGCACGTCAAAGGCCCCGCTTTCATAAAACCCCGCCCTTTCGCGCATCATCGAATTCCAGTCGTAAGACCCGAACAACGCCCAGATGCTAACGGCCCGGACATCGATGCCTTCCCGCCTTGCCGCATGGCCCGCATCCCACGCCTCCATCAACCAGCGCAGTTGTTCTTCACGTGTCGATCCATTGTGCACTTCGGTCATGGCGATGGGCAGCCCATACCGCGCGTGCAGTTCGCGAATCCGCCCAAACGCGCCAACCCGCCGCTCCAGCGCCGGAACATGAACTGCCGCCACATCCACATAGTCAGACTGCATTTCAGCAGCATTGCCGGCATCAGGGTAACGCGCAACCCGGTGGTCAAGATAGCGGTCACTGGTCAGGTAATGATCAAGCCCGATGATATCGGGCGGGCACGGATGATCGACAAGCGCGTCAAGTTCGATAGGATCAACCCCAGCCGCACAGAATTCCTGCCAAAATCGGTGCCCGCGGTCCACCCGCCCGCATTGCAGATCAAACCCCAGAAACCGGCGTTCGTTTTCATATTCTGCCTGATGGGCCAGCGGCTTGGTCGAAAACACCCGCCCGACATCTTCGGTCTGCACCAACACCGCGTCGGGGCGCACCGCGCGTATCCGCGCCATCGCCGCCGACGTCGCACGCGTCTGTGCCGCGACGCTGCGCAAGAAAGTTGGCGTATCGCGCTGATGCGGTTCCCATACGCCGTACAAACACGCAATGCGGGCCGTGGTGACAGGTTCATTGATCGGTGTGAAATGGCCAAGGCCGGGAAAACGCCGGATCATCTTTTCGGCAAACGCGGCAAAGCGTTCGACAAAACCATCATCGCCCGGCTTTAACCCGCCTGGCCCGTTGCCGTGATGCAGAAACCCGACAATAGGTGTGATGCCCAAATGTTCAAGCCGCGCAAGCCGGGCGGCATGGAACGCAAACGCACGTTCTTCATCGCCCTCGACATGCGCCCACAGCAAAGGGTAGCGAAGCGTGCGGATGCCCAGTTCTGCCACGCGGTCCAGATCGTCGTCGCGAAACAGAAATCCCGTTTCAACCTGTTGGTCGCAGACCGCCCCGTTGATCGTGACATGACTGCATTCCACACCACCCCAAAGTTCCAGAGTGGATACTGTGCCGTTCAGCCCCATGCCGGCAGGCGATGGTTTGAAGTCCAGAAAAGCGTTCAAGTTCGGCTCCGCCCGTTGGATCCCATGTGCACGGGCAGCGCCAGACATGGTCTCGTTGCGTTTATCCAGAAGGTTTTCCAGATTGTTTCAATGGCTTCTGCCTTTGCAAAGCCCGTTGCACTTTGGCGCGGCGAACCGGCTTGGCGGGCAGATCGTCATGGTCACAGGCCCTATGATCAACATGGTTCACCTTCCGCAGCGCAATGGCGGGCGCTTGGCACCGCGTGATTGCAACCCTTCGCAGCAGTGAATGTTCCGCAGTTTTCGGTCGCGCTACATCGACTGGCAGGGTGAACGCCTGTCTTTGCTGTCGATCACGTGAATGCCTTGCGGGCCGGGCGTCAGGTCAATCCGTCTCGGATGACCATGGAAAGTTCACATATTCGTCGCGGCTGGCAAAGCAGATGCTGCCGTACATCCGCAAGTAACTGTCCCGCCGAACGGGGTCGGCATAAACAGCACCGGGGTCGGCCAGATCGGCCTCGTAATCGTCCAGATTTTCAATCGTCAGCGCACGGGGAAGAATGTCCATCGCCTGCGGAATATGCTTCCCCTCCAGCCAGTCCGCCGCATGTTGACCCATGGCATAGCCGAACACCGGCGAATTCAGGCTGATGCTGACCTTGTAAGGCCCGCCCGACCTGATTTCCGCCACAGCCTCGGGTTCGCCGTCAATTCCGCCCAGAAACTGATCGGGCCGGTCCTTGTCTGCCTCGCGCAGCGCCTGCAGCGCGCCAAGCACCACTCCGTCCGCACCCAGCACCACATCCACCTTCGGATGCGCGATCAGGATAGTCCGCATGATGGCCAGGCCGCCTTCCTTGCTCACCGGATCGGGCGAGATATCGGCCACGATCCGCACATCCGGCAATGTTGACAGCACATCCCGGATGGCCGCAAAACGCGGCGTCAGAAACTGGATGCTGTCTTGCGTCAACAACACGACATCCGCCCGACCGCCAAGCTCGGTTGTGATATAGGCGGCAGCGGCCTCTGCCAGTTCCTTGCCGGTCAGGTACTGAGGTGCGTTCAGCAGCGATGTCGCCGGCGGTGCCACCACAGTGCCAACATAACGTCCTGACCAGATCAGTTCCTGCAGGCTGGGTGCCAGCGCGCCGGGGTCGACGGGCGACACGACAACGGCACCGACGTTATCGGCACGAAAAGCCTCGAGTTGATCGATCATAAGCGCATTGTCATTTGCAGCAAGGCTGACGCGGTATTCAAGGCCGCGGTCCCGCGCCGCGAGCGACAGGCCCAGATCGATGCCCTGCACAAATTCGCGTTCATTATCCTTGGCAAATGCCAGCACCCGCTTCAGGTTCTGCGGCGCGGCGCAATCGGGCACGCCCGGAGTGAACGGTGCAAAAACCGTTGGCTCTGTGATGCCTTCGGATTGCTGTGCGTCCGCCATACCCGGCACGACGGTCACAATGATCGCGGCCACGCTCAGACGGGCAAGCAAACCTTGGCAGACGCGGACAACCTGCATGAACTTTCCTTCCGTTTGACCCTGCTCACGCCTCGCGGCACACGTTGAAGGTCAGGGTTGCCGCCGTCCCGGGTTTGCGATCAGTGTAAGTGAATTCGGCGGCCAGTGTGGTCGCCATGGCGTTGACGATCTGCGTGCCAAGACCGGTCCCCTTGACCGTACCCACACGCCCGACGCCGTCATCTTCGACAGTCAACTGCGCCCGCCCAACGCCCGCATCCGTCAACCGGACACGAATTTCGCCGGATTGGCCGGGATAGGCATACTTGAACGCGTTCGTAACCAGTTCGGTCACGACAATCCCAAGGTTGATCGTACTGTCGGTGCTTAGCGACATCGGCACCAGATCCGCCGTAAGCACGCCCCCATGCCCCTGCGCCTGCATCGACTGCTGCAGGTTTTGCAGCAACCCGCCAAGATATTCCCCCAGATCGACGTGGCCCAGACTTCCAACTCCGTACAGCCGCTTGTGAACGGAAGCGATGGCCAGAATGCGCGCCCGCGTTTCCGACAAGGCATCCTTGGCCACCTTGTCGGTAACCTGATTGGCCTGCAAACTGACCAGCGACGCCACCATCGCCAGACTGTTGGCCACCCGGTGATTGACTTCGGCCAAAAGCAGTTCCGCCCTGTCGCGGGCCAGCCGGACTTCGGCCTCGGCCGCTTCCTTTTGGGCGACAAGCGCAGCCTTTGCGACAACCTGTTCCAATGCCGTTTCAAGCAGGGTCACGAAATCTTCGCCCACCGTCTTGGGCACAAAATCACTCGCCCCCGCCTTCATCGCCGCGACGCCCAGATTCAATTCCGATGATCCGGTCACATAGACCACCGGGGGCACGCCCGCCTCGCCCGACAGCCGCGCCAGAAAATCAAGCCCGGTGCCTGATGGCAGGTAATGATCCAGCGCAATCACATCGACGCCCGGCCGGGCAATCCTTGCCATCGCGTCATCCGTGTCGGACAGATGCTCAACCTCAAACCGGCCGCGCCCCAGTGACTTTTGAACCAGCCGGGCAAGTGCCGCATCATCGTCAACGTAAAGGACGCGGATCGGCGGCATGTCCTGCTGGCCCGTCATGCGGTGACAGGTATCTGAACGACTGTAAAAAACAGCCCGAGTTGCCGGATCGCGTTGGCGAACCCTTCGTAACTTACAGGTTTCGTGATGTAGAAATTTGCGCCCAGATCATAACAGTTGCGGATTTCCTGTGCGTCGTCCGTTGTCGTCAAAACCACGACCGGCACGTTTTTCAGATGACCATTGGCCTTGATCTGACGCAGTATATCCAGACCCGACATATCCGGCAGGTTCAGATCAAGCAGAATCAGAAATTGCCGCCCCACGTTCACCTCGGCGCTGCCGTTCGGTCCAAGCAGATAGTTCAGCGCACTGGTGCCATCGGCAAACGGTACGATTTCGTTCGTGACTGCGGCACGCCGGATGTTCTTTTCAATCAGACGGGCGTGGCCTTCGTCGTCCTCGATCATGATGATAGTGACAGGTGATATCGGCGTTGTCATCTGCGGCCTTCATCAGCTTGCTGGTGCTTTGGGCAAGGCTATCGTGAAAATCGTACCGCTGTCGAGAACAGACTCGACGGCGATTGTCCCGCCAAGCCGGATCACCAACGCCTTCACCATGGCCAGCCCGATCCCCTCGCCCGGTTGGTCCTGCAACCCGGCCCGGCGAAAGGGATCGAAGATACGGTCCAGATCACGCGCCGCAATCCCCCGACCATTATCCCGGATTTCCAAAGTAAAACGGTTGGCCTCCGCCCCCCGCGCGCGGATCGTTATGACAAGCGGGCGCGAAGTGGATCGGTACTTGACCGCATTGTCCAAAAGATTGCCCACAATCTGGTCCAGCGCGACCTTGTCGATGGTGACTGGGGTCACGTCGATATCCAGATTGATAACGCCGCCACCGCTTTGAATCTGATGCTGCACAGATGCGGCGGCGGCGGCGATGGCTTGTTTCAAGTCAGTCGTTTCGGGCCGCAACAATCGGCGTCCTTCGCGCGCCAGCAGCAGAATGGCCTTGATCAGATCATCCATCTTTCGCGTCGACGAGCGGATGAAATGGATCGCCTCGGGCAGTTCCTGCTCGGCCGTAAAACGGGCGTTGCTGATCATCTCCTCCGCCAAAGCGCCTGTTTTCGCCGCATGTTCGATCACGCTGAAAAGCGTCTTTGCGTTGGTTTCAAGCTCGTTGGTGAACCCCATGATGTTGACCAGCGGCGCGCGCAGATCATGCGTGACGATGTAGGCAAACCTTTGAATTTCCTCGTTGGCCTGCGCCAGATCGGCCGTTCGTGCCGCGACTTTCGCTTCCAGCCCGGTGTTGAGTGCGGCAAGTTCCGCATGTGCCGCGGCAAGGTCTCGCGTCTGCCGCATCACCGATGCCGTTGAATATCCCACCACGACAACGATGATCAGACCCCCTAGGACCGTGACCACACGCAACCATGTCGCGTTCGACCTTTGCTCGACAATGCCCGCGGTCAACTGATCGTCGGCGGCAAGGATCAGACCGGAAAAGAAGACATTCGCCTCGTCCATCAACGCCTTTCCGCGATTTGTGCGGAACATGGCTACCACTTCGTCGTCTTTGCGATCACGCTTCAGTTCGATCATGGTTTCCATGTCCGAAAGCAACATGGTGGACAGGGATCGCAGCCGATCGACCAATGGCCTCGCGTCCTCCTCTTCTCCAACCGTCCGCTCCAGCGCGTCGAGCCATCGCAGACTCTGGCTTCGCGCGGTGTCGAAGGGCGCAAGATACACCTCGTTCCCGCTGTAGATAAAGCCACGCTGGCTCGACTCGGCCGCCAGCAGGGCGTTGCGCAGTTGCACTGTCGCCGTGCGCTGATCGCGCGTTGCCATCGACTTGTCGAAATACGTGCGCGACCGTTCGGCCAGAAGGTAGGTCATCACCACGATGCCCAAAAGCACCACAAAGCCAATCAACAGCGGAAGGACGGATGACGCAAACAACGACGGCCGGGCGCCCTTGGGGATGTTCCGCTTTGTGTTTGCCAAGGTGCCGTGCTCCGCCAAAAAAGGGCCGCCGTCCGACTATTTGCCTTCGATGATGTTCCGGATGCGGGCGGCCAGCGTATCCATCGCAAAGGGTTTCGTCAGCAGCGACATGCCGGGTTCCAGAAACCCGCCCGCCGCCGACGCCTTTTCGGCATAGCCGGTGATGAACAGCACCGGCAGGCCAGGGTGACGAAGGCGGGCGGCGTCCGCCACCTGCCGGCCGTCCGTCCCGGGCAGTCCGATGTCGGTGATCAGCAGATCAACCCGCTCTGCCTCTGTCAAAAGCTGCACCCCGGCCGGCCCGTCCGATGCCGCAAGCGCCGTATAGCCAAGTTCGCTCAGCGTTTCGATGATCAGACCGCGCACGACGGGTTCATCCTCAACGACAACGACGACTTCGCCCCGCTGCGCGCCTTTTGCTTCTGGCTGCGGCACAGCGATGTCGGCCACAGCTTTCTCGCCATTGTATCGCGGCAGGTAAAGCCTGACCGTCGTGCCCTGCCCGACCTTGCTGTAAATCTTGGCATGACCTTCGGATTGCCGGGCAAAGCCATAGATCATCGAAAGGCCAAGCCCGGTCCCGTCCCCGATCGGCTTTGTTGTAAAAAACGGCTCGAATGCGCGGTCCATCACGGCGCGCGACATGCCGGTTCCGGTGTCGGTCACACTGATGCAGATATGCGAACGCGTGTTCATGTTCGACAGGCCCGGGCGGCCGTCAATGTCGGTATTTTCTGTTGTGATCGTCAGTTTGCCACCTTTCGGCATCGCATCCCGCGCATTGATCACAAGGTTCAGCACGGCATTTTCAAGCTGGTTTGCATCACACAGCGTCGGCCATAGCCCGTCAGCCAGCCAAAGCTCCAACTCGATGGTTTCGCCCAGCGTGCGTCGCAACAAATCTTCCATCGACGCCAGCAAAGGGTTCGCATCGACCGGCTTTGGATCAAGCGGCTGACGGCGCGAAAACGCAAGCAGCCGGTGCGTCAGTGCCGCCGCCCGGTTCGCCGACGTGACTGCCCCCGAAATGAAACGGTCCAGTTCAGACGTGCGCCCTGCCGCGATGCGCTTTTGCACAACGTCAAGCGACCCGGTGATACCCTGAAGCAGATTGTTGAAGTCATGCGCGATGCCGCCGGTCAACTGACCCACGGCCTCCATCTTCTGCGACTGGCGCAGTTGTTCTTCGGCCTGACGCAGCCTGTCCTGATCGCGCAGCCGTTCAGTGACATCATAAACGAACTGATAGGCCCCGATCCGCTCGCCGTATTCGTCGCGCAGGGTGCTGAACTTGAATTCATAATATGGCCGGTCACGCGCCGCATCGCCAAACGGTTCGGTGACAGTGAACTGCTCGCCCGCCAGCGCCCTTGCCCACAGTGCCCGAACGGCCGCCAGTTCCTCGGGCCGGTCGCCCAGCAGGTTGCCATATGTATCGCCGACGTTCGGCCGCCGGCCGTAAACCCGCTCGAACTCGTCGGCACCCGCCTTGTTGATTGCAAGGATGCGATACTCAAGATCCACGACCTGAATGAACGCGTCAGTCGTCTCGATCAGGGTGGCAAGAAGGTTCCGCTCTGCCAATGCCGCCTTGACCCGTGCCTCCAGCGTTTCGTTCAATTCCTGCAGATTTGCCTCTGCCGTCACGCGCGCGGTTTCATCGCGCAACGTCAGCACAGCGCCGATCTTTGTATCGTTCAACCCGCGCAAAGGCCGCGCATTGCCGACAGCGACCACCCGCGTCCCATCCGGCCGCACGATCACCCAACGCGCATCTTCCACAACCTTGTCTTCAAGAACGGCACGCGCCAGTGGCAGATCCAGAAAAGGGTACGGTTCTCCGCTTTCCGTATAAAGGTTATAGCGCTCGGAATAGCTCTCCGGCGGCACCTGCAAGTCCGCCACACCGTGAATACGGCTGGCCGCTTCGTTGACAAAGGTGATCGCCCCCGCTGCGTCAGTTACAACGACCCCTTCGGCCAATTGCGCCAGAATGGCGGTCTGTTCTGCGGCCACCGCATCGGCCTTCATGCGCGCGGCAAGGCTGACATCGCGTTCCCTGCGCAAAGCCTCCTGCGCCGCATAATTTTCGCTGACATCGCTGCCTTCCACGAAAATGCCCGTGACTTCCCCCATCGCGTCCAGAATGGGCTGATAGACGAAATCGACGTATCTCGTTTCCAGCGGCGCATCCGGCTGCCGCTGCAGCTCGACCTGAAGCTGCCGCCCGACAAAGGCTTCCCCTGTGGAATAAACCTGTGCAAGCATCTCGAAAAAGCCCTGACCCTCTACTTCGGGCAGCGCATCAAGCACTGACATGCCAACCAGATCACGGTGCCCGACAAGCTGAAGATACGCGGCGTTTGTCATCTCGAACACATGCGACGGGCCTTGCAGCACACACATGAATCCGGGTGCCTGTTCGAAAAGCTGCCGAAGGCGCATCCGCTCATCTGCGGCCTCACGCTCGGCCATAACCTTGGCCGTGGTTTCGGTTGCCGCACAGAACATCCCGGCAATAGCGTTCTTGTCATCGCGCAGCGGGGTGTAAGAAAAGCTGAAGAACGGCGTTTCGGGATGGCCATACCGCGTCATCGGAATGGGCAGATCCTCGAAAATCTGCGCCTCACCCGAAAGGGTTGCTGCCACGATCGGGCTGATCTGGGGCCAGATGTCAGACCACACTTCGGAAAACGGACGGCCAAGCGCCTGCGGATGCTTGGCCCCAAGGATCGGCGCATAGCCGTCGTTGTACAGAAAGCAAAGATCCGGCCCCCAGGCCAGAAACATCGGCTGCTTGGCCGCCATCACCAGCGCCAGAAACGAACGCAGCACCGGCGACCAGCTTTCCATCGCGCCAAGCGGACTGTCTGACCAGTCCCGGTTGCGCATCATTGCTTCCATCTCGCCAAACTCGGGCAAGGCAACAGGCATGGAAACAGTGGCGTCCGTCATCGGCCGCAACGATCAGGCGATCGGCCCACAGGGCGACATGGGACGTCAGGATCAAATCCGCGCATCAGAATTCGGGGCAATGGCCACAACACCCTTTCGCATCCTCACTTTTTCAGGGCGCTCGCAATGCCGGCCTCAAGGTGTTGTGGCAGATAGGGCTTTGGAACCCTTGGAAGGTCAAGTCCCGAATCGTTTGGCAGTTCCGCATAACCTGTGGCCAGAAGGATCGGCAGATCCGGGAAAAGCTGCCGCGCCGCAACGGCAAGTTGCCCGCCGTTCATCCGGGGCATGGAAAAATCGGTGATCAGCAAATCGAACCGCCGCGCCGACTGCAGTATCTCCAACGCCTCTTCGCCCGACCATGCCGATGTCACCGCATGGCCAAGATCTTCCAGCATGCCCACGCTGCTCAACATGATGATGCCATCATCTTCGACAAACAATATCCGCAGCGGATCGCGACCCGTTGCTTGCGCACGGGATGCAGCAGCTTGGTCTGCACGACCATCGGAATCGTTTTCCACATTATCGTTGGTCAACCGCTTTTCCATCAGTGCAATTCCCAAGAGATTACGAGATTCCTAGCGCAGTCAATACACAGCGTCATCATCGAAACCATCCAACAGGGGAATTTCGCCATGGCGACGTTCGGGGAATTTGAACAAGGTCCACGACTGGCTGGAAATGTTTACCAACCTGACGACCGTGGCCCTGCGAATTCCCCATATGACAAGGCGACGAAGGGCGACGTTGGTGATGAAAAGCCACGGCATCAAGGCCCCGATGTGATGACGGGCCTGACAATTCAGCCCATGGCATCTTCAAATTGCCCGACTGATGGATAAAACTCTTGCGGAAACGCGTCATTGCCATCCACAACTCGGTGGCGGTCGCTCACTGTGCCCGGCCGGTGCCGTCACCGCACGTCCGTCAGACGGCAGGGACCAACGCCAACCGACTTCATGGTTACGGCGGCGTGGTCGCGAACATTGATGGTAAAGCAGTTGGCGTCATGACAAGGGATGTATCCATTCGCACAGTTGCCGCAGGCCCACCCAAACTGTCATCGCTTTTCGCCCTCGGCGATGAGCTTGCAGCCGTCGTCGTCCCTCACCCAACCTTGCACGGGGCGGTTGTCGCCGCCCGCGACGGCGCGATCCATGTCTGATCGTGGCACCATCCTGTTCGATCTGGACGGCACCCTTGTCGACAGCGCCCCCGATCTTGCCGATGCACTTGATGCCTTGCTCATTGAACGGGGGCACCCGCCAGCCGGAACAGACATCACCCGCCGCATGATCGGCCACGGTGTTGCGGAACTGGTCAGGAAGGCCCTCGCCGCAAGGGATGAAACGCCCGACCCCACCGAACTTGCCACGGCGGTGCAGCGCTTCCTGTTCCACTACACCCCGAACCTGTCACGCCGCAGCCTGCCCTATCCCGGCACCGTCCATACCCTGACCCAACTGGCGCAGGATGGCTGGCGTCTGGCCGTCTGCACCAACAAACTGGAACACAGCGCGCGCAAACTGTTGTCGGACCACGGCCTGCTGCCGTTCTTCGCCCTCGTCGCGGGGCCAGACACGTTCGGCGTGGCCAAACCCGACCCGGCGCATGTGTTGCACTGCCTGCTCCACGGCGGCCCGGCCATTATGGTCGGCGACAGCGAACCCGACATCATGGCCGCCAAGGCCGCCCGCCTGCCCGTGATCGCCGTGGCCTGGGGCTATGCCCAAACACCGCTGATTGATCTTGCCCCTGATGCCATAGCACTTACGATGCAGGACGTGCCCCCCCTCGTCGCCCGCCTCACAGGCCAGACACCCTGACGGCGCCAGATCCTTGTCCTTTCAGGCTTTCCCTGCCTATGTTCCTGCGGCATTGACGCAAAGGCACAGACATGGCCGTCACACTCAAAGACGTCGCAGAACGGGCAGGGGTTTCGCGGTCGGCCGTATCGCGCACCTTCACTGATGGCGCGTCCGTGTCGGCGAAAACCCGGCTAAAGGTGGAAACCGCCGCAAACGCCTTGGGCTACGCCCCCAACGCGCTTGCCTCCAGCCTGACCACCGGGCGCACCAAACTGATCGGGCTGATCGTCAACAACTTTCAGAACCCGCTGATCCTTGACGTGTTCGACCTGTTCACCCGTGGCCTGCAGGATCGCGGCCTGCGTCCGCTGCTGGTCAATCTGACGGATGCCACCGATCCGGTCGCGTCGTTGCGGATGCTGCGGCAGTATTCGGTGGACGGGGTGATCGTCGCCTCCTCCACCTTGCCGTCCAGCTTTGCGGAATCGTTCAGACAGGCCGGGCTTCCGGTTGTGCACGCCTTCGGGCGCGCGTCAGGGGCGCCGGATGTGCATGTGGTGGGCATCGATAACGTGGCCTGCGGTCAGATGGCCGCCCGCGCACTTCTTCACCGGGGCTACCGCCGCGTGGCGTTTCTGGGCGGGCCGCAGGCTGCCACGTCCACGCAAGACCGGGGGGCAGGGTTTCTTGATGCCCTGCGCGACACCCCCGGCATTCAGGCCACCGCCAGTTACGCCACCGCCTACACGTTTGACGCAGGCCGCGCCGAGATGCAGCGCCTGCTGGCCGCCACCCCGGCCGAGGCGTATTTTTGCGGCGACGATCTTCTGGCCGTGGGTGCCATGACGGCAATCCTCGATGCGGGCCTGTACGTGCCCGGCGACATCGGCCTGATCGGGCTGAACGACATGGAAATGGCGCGCTGGCAGAACATCGGGCTGACGACCATCCGCCAGCCCGTGTCACAGATCATCGACGCGGCCATCGACCTTGTGGTGACGACGATCCGGAACCCCGACCGCCCCCCCGAAAGCCGCATCTTTCCCTGTCATGTGATCGACCGCAGCACCCTGCGCTAACGGAACATCGGCGGCCGCGCATCCATCCACGCGCCACCGGCCCCTGCGGACGCCACCGCTGTGTGCACTGCACTCATAGACCGCAACCCGTCGGCAGCCGTGGGCAACCCGTCCCGCGCCTGCCCCCGGATCGCGTCGGCCAGATCGCAATAGATGTTGGCCACGGCAAGCGGGAACCCTTCGGGATGCGCAATCGCCACCCGGCTCAGCCTGCGGGCATCCTCGTAAAGCCCGCCCTCGCCCTTTTCCACGATCTGCGTGCGCCCGCCCACCGGAGTATAGATCAGCTGGTTCGGCTGTTCAGAGGCCCAGCGAAAGCCGCCGGTTTCGCCGAACACCTGAATGTCGAACCCGTGCTGCCGCCCGATCGCCACCGAAGATGTCCAAAGCCGCCCCACCGCGCCGCGCGACAGGCGGAAATTGACCATCGCATCGTCTTCCAGCACCCGGCTGGAAATGGTGGAAGCAAAGTCAGCCGACAGCTTTTCCACCTCGTCGTCACAGATGAAACTCGCCATGTGCAGCGCGTGAATCCCGCAATCCGCAAACTGCCCCGAAACACCCGCCATCGCCGGGTCATAGCGCCACCGCACGCGCGGATTGTCGGCATCGGTCGCGTCACCGTGGTGCCCGTGGCTGAAGTTGGTGACCACCAGCCGCACCTTGCCGATATCCCCGGCCCGCACCATGGCACGCGCCTGCCGCACCATCGGATAGGCGGAATAGCAGTAATTGACCGCGCATATCCTGCCGGTCTTTGCCGCCACCCGAACGATCTCTTCGCCCTCGTCCACTGTCATCGTCATCGGCTTTTCGCACAGCACGTTGAAGCCCGCTTCCAGAAAGGCCTTGGTGATCTCGAAATGCGTCGAATTGGGCGTGGCGACGGTCACAAGGTCAACCCGGTCTGCCCGCCCACGTTCGCCTGCCAGCATTTCCGTCCAGTCGCCATAGGCGCGGTCGTCCGCCACGCCAAGCCGCTTGGCATAGTCCCGGCCCTCGTCGGGGCGATGATCCAATGCCCCCGCCACAAGGTTGAAATGCCCGTCCGCAAGCGCGCCAAGCCGATGTGCCGGGCCGATCTGACTGCCCATCCCGCCGCCGATCATGCCCCAGTTCAATCTTGCCATCACTACGCTCCTTGGAAACCGATGGATTTCAGATAATCGCGGTTCTTGCGCGCGTCCTCGACGGGGCTGACATCCAGCGTCGGGTCACAGTCCTGCTCGACGGTGCACCAGCCCTCAAAACCGGCATCCAGCAAGATCTGCCGGACCGACGCGAAATCCACATCACCCTGCCCCAGATTGCAGAATATGCCCTGCCCGCAGGCGTCATAGAACCCGGTGCTGTTCGCAATGGCGCGCGCCTTGACGACCGGATCGATATCCTTGAAATGCATATAGGAAATGCGCCCGATGTGCCGCCGCATGAAGGCGACGGGGTCAAATCCCGCATAGGAATGATGACCCGTATCAAAGCAGATCTTCAGGATGTTTTCGTCGACCTCGTCCAGCAACCGCTCCAGTTCCGGCTCGAAATCGATGAACCCCGCGGCATGGGCATGAATGCCCACGGTCAGCCCATAGTCCTCGGCACCCAGCTTTGCCACCGTGGCAATCCGGTCGCGGAACGCGGCCCATTCGGCCGCGTCCATCTGTTCCGCCGCATCGGCCCGCCCCGCAGTCGGCGCGCGGCGCGGCGAAATACTGTCGATCAGAACCAGATGACTGGCCCCGTGTGCCGTCAGCGCCTTGCAGGTCCGCACCGACGCATCCAACACCTCGTCCCACTTTGCCGGGTCATGAAACGGGCGGAACACCACCCCGCCGATCAGATCAAGCCCGTTCTCTGCCAGCGCCTCGCCCAGAATGGCAGGGTCTTCGGGCATGAACCCGATCGGCCCCAACTCGATCCCGCGATAGCCCGCCGCCGCACAATCGGCCAACACCTGCCGCCACGGCGGGTTGCGCGGATCGTCTGCGAATTCCACACCCCAGGAACAGGGTGCATTGCCGATGCGGATGGTCATGGTCTGTCAGTCCTCAATGCTTGGGAACGGCGTGCCAACGCCCGTCCGCTGCCGATGTGAAGGCGGTTTCGATGATCTGCGCCACGGCCAGCCCGTCGCGAAACGTGGGCCAAACGGGGCGGTTGGTCGCGATGGCCGCAAGGAAATCGCGCGCCTCGATGATGATCTGGTCCTGATATCCCGTGCCGTGACCCGGCCCCTGACAGAACGCGCCATAATCGGGGTGCTCCGGCCCGGTCAGGATGCGTGTAAAGCCGCGCGTCGCCTGCGGGCCTTCGGCGCGGTACAGGTGGACAGCGTTCTGATCTTCCTGATCAAACCGTACAGATCCCTTGGTGCCGTGAATTTCATAGGCATAACCCATCTTGCGCCCGGTCGCGGTGCGGCTGACGTAAAGATGTCCCATCACCCCCGACGCAAAGCGCAGCATCATCTGGGCATGGTCGTCATTGGTCACGGGCACCGCCCCACCCGGGCCTTCACGCGTCTCGTGCACCCTTTCGATCCGCGCCGACAGTTCGGCAACATCGCCCATCAGCGCCAGCATCAGGTTGATGGGATGCGGCGACAGATCACCCATCGTGCCATTTGCCCGCCCCTCGGTCCGCCAGGTTGCGGGCAAGGTGGGGTCGGCCAGAAAATCTTCGGAATGTTCACAGCGAAACCACGTCACCCGGCCCAGCGCGCCATCAGCGAGCAACTGCCGAACGAACTGTGTCGCCGGGGTGCGCACATAGTTGAAGCCGATCATGTTGGGCAGTCCCGACGCCTCGGCCGCCGCAACCATGGCCTGCGCGTCCTCCAGCGATGCGCCCAGCGGCTTTTCGCAGAACACGGGCTTTCCAGCGGCAAAGGCCGCAAGCGCAATTTCCCGGTGGGTCGATTGGGGCGAGGCTATGACAACCGCCTGCACCTTGGGGTCGGCCACCAGCGCCTGCCAGTCCCGCGCCGCACGGGCAAAGCCATACGCTGCGCGGTACCGTTCCGCGCTTTGCGGACTGCCTGCCGCGATCATTTCAAGCCGCGGGCGCAGCGCCGTGTCAAACACGCTTGCCACGGCGGCAAAGGCAACCGCATGGGCCTTGCCCATATACCCGCCACCCACCAGCCCCAGCCCGATTTCCGCCATTTCGGCCCCCCGCCATACCGATATTGCAACCGGTTGCAAAAAGAATTATCCTGACTTCATATCCAGCACAAGCCCCGTTGGCTGGCAACACGGCAGGACCCGCATGACCGACCCACGACACACCGTCCGATTGACCGTGGCGCAGGCCATCGTCCGCTATCTGATGAACCAGTTCATCCTGATCGACGGGGTCGAAACCCGCATCTGCGGCGGCGGTTTTGGCATCTTCGGCCACGGCAACGTGCCCTGTCTGGGCGAGGCGCTTTATCCCGTCCACAAGGAACTGCCGCTCTATCGCGGGCAGAACGAACAAAGCATGGGCTTTGCGGCGGCGGCCTATGCCAAATACCACCTGCGCCGCCGGTTCATGTTTTGCACGGCAAGCGCCGGGCCGGGCACGGCAAACCTGCTGACAGCGGCGGCTTTGGCCCACGCCAACCGCCTGCCGATGTTGATGCTGTGCGGCGATACGTTTCTGACCCGCCTGCCCGACCCCGTGCTGCAACAGCTTGAACATTTCGGAAATCCCACCATCGGCGTGAACGATGCGTTCCGCGCCGTCAGCCGGTTCTGGGACCGGATCACCCACCCGGCGCAGATCCTGCAATCCCTGCCCGCAGCCCTTGCCACCATGCTCGATCCGGCGGATTGCGGCCCGGCCTTCCTTGGCCTGCCGCAGGACGTGCAGGGCTGGGCCTGGGATTACCCCGCCGCGTTCTTTGCGCGCCGCGTCCACCGTATCCGCCGCCAGACCCCCGATGCCCTTGAAATCGCCGAGGCGGCGTCCCTTCTGGCGGCAGCCAGGCGTCCGGTCATCATCGCAGGCGGTGGCGTTCAATATTCCCGCGCCGTGGCCGAACTGACCGCCTTTGCCACATCACACGGCATCCCCGTAGTCGAAACCATCGCCGGGCGGGCCAACATGCTGTCCACCCACCCCCTGAACATTGGCCCCCTTGGCGTGACCGGCTCGGACAGCGCCAACCACATCGCTGGCATGGCCGATGTCGTGCTGGCCGTCGGCACCCGGTTGCAGGATTTCACCACCGGGTCGTGGACAGTCTTTGCGCCTGATGCGCAGCTGATCGGCCTGAACGCAGGGCGTCACGACGCGGCCAAACACCTGTCGCATACCGTGGTGGGCGACGCGCGTCTGGGGCTTGTCGCACTCGACGCGGCCTTGGGCAGCCATACCGCGCCACCGGAATGGCTGGCGCAGGCGCAAGGCGCGCGCCGTGACTGGGATACCTATGTCGCGGGCAACATCAGCCACGGCAACCGGCCCAATTCCTATGCGCAGGCCATCGGCGTGGTGAACGCGCTCTGCCATCCGCGCGACCGGGTCGTCACGGCGGCTGGCGGCCTGCCCGCCGAAATCACCGCCAACTGGCGCACACTGGGCATCGGCACGGTCGATGTGGAATTCGGCTTTTCCTGCATGGGCTATGAAATCGCAGGCGGCTGGGGTGCCCGCATCGCCCAGACCGAAGTGGAACCCGAACGCGATACCATCGTCCTTGTGGGCGACGGCAGTTATCTCTTGATGAACTCCGACATCTATTCTTCCGTCCTGACCGACAAAAAGCTGATCGTGGTCCTGCTCGACAACGGCGGCTTTGCTGTCATCAACAAACTGCAAAACAACACCGGGCAGGAAAGTTTCAACAACCTGATCGCCGATTGCCCCACTGTGCCGGCCCCGTTCACGGTCGATTTCACCGCCCACGCCCGCGCCATGGGGGCGATTGCCGAAACCGTGACCAACCCCGCCGAACTGGCCGAGGCGTTCGTGCGCGCCAGAAACGCCGACCGCACAACCGTCATCGTGATGCAGGTCGACCCGCACGAAGGCTGGACAACCCAAGGCCACGCCTGGTGGGAAATCGGCACCGCCGAGGCGACCGACAACCCCGGCGTCAGCGAAAAACATGCCGAGGTCGAGGCCGGTCGCGCCCGCCAACGGCAGGGCGTCTGATGGCCGGTCTTGCGCGCCTTGCCCAAGGCCGGTTTCTGGTCATCGGCCGCGCGGGGATGGATCTTTACGCCGATCCCCCCGGCACCACGATTGAACAGGCCACAAGGTTCAGTGCCACACTGGGCGGATCATCCGCCAACATCGCCGTGGCGCTGACGCGGCAGGGCTGTCAGGCGGCCCTTGTCACCCGCGTGTCGGATGATGCCGTCGGGCGCTTTTGTCTGGCGCAGCTTGACCACTACGGCGTTGACCGCACCCATGTTCGGGTGGCGGGCGGCGATGCGCGCAATTCGCTGGCCGTGGTGGAAACCCGGCTCGAAAACTGCCAGTCCGTGATCTACCGCAACGGGGCCGCCGATTTCGAAATGACCCTGCCGGATATCGAGGCTGTGGATTTCACGGACTTCGCGGGCCTTGTCACAACCGGAACCGTACTTGCCGCCGAACCTTCCCGCAGCGCCACGTTCCGGGCCTTTGATCTGGCCCGCACGGCGGGCCTGCCGCTGATCTTTGACATCGATTATCGCCCCTATTCCTGGCCCTCGGCCCAGGTCGCGGCCGAGGTTTATTCCCGTGCCGCCGCCCTGTGCGATGTGATCGTGGGCAACGATGTAGAGTTCGGGTTCATGGCGGGCGACTACGCCCGTGGTCTGGACTGCGCCCGCGCTTTGGCCAGATCGGCGGCGGTCGTCGTCTACAAACGCGGCGAACTGGGGGCCATCACCCTGACCCGCGACACCGAAATCACCTCGGGCATCTATCTGACCCACGCCCTCAAACCCACCGGCGCGGGTGACAGTTTTCTCGGCGCTTTCATTGCAGGGCTGTCGGCAGGCCTGCCTCTGGCTGATTGCGTCAGCCGCGGGTCGGCTGCGGCGGCGATTGTGGTGGGGCGCGTCGGCTGTGCCCCCGCCATGCCGTCAGGGACTGACCTTGATGCCTTTCTGGCAGCCCATCCCGCGCTTTCGATGCTTGCCCGCCCCTCTGCCTGAAAGGCCCGCCATGCATATCGCCCCCCACGACAACCAGAACCGCCCGATTGTCGATGCGAATGACGCCCTTGTGCCGCTGGTGTATTTCAACATCATCCGGCTGAAGGCGGGCGAGGTGTTCGACTACCGCCTGACCAACTATGAAACCTGCGTCGTCCCCGCGACAGGCACCGTCACTGTGGAAACGATGGGCGAAACCTTCGCCGCCATCGGCAACCGGGGGGCCGACGTGTGGGACGGTGAACCCGAAGGCGTCTATGTTCCGACGGATGCCGGTGCCCGCATTACGGCGCTGACCGATACCGAAACCTTTATCGCGGGCGCGCAATTCGCCGAAACCCTGCGCCCCTTTGCGGTGCGC
Source organism: Gemmobacter sp. (assembly GCA_031425195.1). Taxonomy (GTDB): domain Bacteria; phylum Pseudomonadota; class Alphaproteobacteria; order Rhodobacterales; family Rhodobacteraceae; genus JANPIX01. The sequence continues at coordinate 86,411 of JANPIX010000001.1, forward strand.
GCTGGCGAAATAGACCGGGTGCAATACGGATCGGACGACACCAAGACGCACCGCAAGATCAAACACATCCTCGGCGCGTCGTATCATGACCGCGTCGGCCGCCTGCTGGTCAGCGAACTGTTCACGGTGGGCGCGGGCGGCTGGTCGGGCTTTCCCAGCCACAAGCATGACACCAACCGCCTGCCCGACGAAACCCGCCACGACGAATGCTACAACTTCCGCTTTCGCCCCGATTACGGCTCGGGTCTGCAGATGATGCAGCGCGTCGATAACGAACCGGGCGACGCCTATCACATCATGAACCGGTCCACCGTCCTGATCGACAATGGCTATCATCCCTGCTGTGTCCTGCCGGGGTACGAGATGTACTATTTCACCATTCTGGGCGGCCAGACCCAGCGCAGCCTGAAGCAGTATTTTCAGCCCACCCATGCCGCACAGCTGCACACCATTCCCGGCATCATGGACATGGTGGCCAAGTTCAAATGACCCTTGCCACCCTGACGGATGTGCTGCGCCCTGCCATGGCCCTTGGCTATGCCGTGCCCGGTCTGGTCTGTCTGGGGTGGGAAGACATGCGCGCCTTCGTAATGGCCGCACAGGCCGAACGCGCCCCTGTCATCCTGCAGGCCGGGCCGGGATGCCGCGCCCATACGCCCCTGCCGGTGCTGGGCGCGATGTTCCGCCACCTTGCCGCTTCGGTCGACGTGCCGGTCGTGGCGCATCTTGACCACGGCCACTCGCTCGCCGAATGTCAGGCCGCACTGGACGCCGGTTTCACCTCGGTGATGTTTGACGGATCAATGCTCCCCCTTGCCGAAAACATCGCCCAGACTGCGGCGGTGGCGGCGCTGGCCCATGCGGCGGGCGCGTCGTGTGAAGGCGAGATTGGTTTTGTCGGCTATGCCGGCGGCACTGCCTCGGCAGGAACTGACCCGGCTCAGGCCGCGCTTTTTGCCACCGAGACGCGGGTTGACGCGGTGGCCGTGTCCATCGGCAACATCCATCTGCAAACCGCCGCAGGCGCGGGCCTTGATCTGGGCCGCCTTCGCGCGATCGAGGCGCTGACCGACGTGCCCCTGGTAATCCACGGCGGCTCAGGCGTGCCATTGGCACAGCGCGCGGAACTCGCCGCGCACTCCCACATCTGCAAGTTCAACATCGGCACCGAAATCCGCATGGCCTTTGGCACCGCCCTCCGCCGCGCCGTGAACAGACGCCCGCTCCGCTTTGACCGGATCGAGATTCTGCGCGACACTCACGACCCCGTTCTTGCCGCGGCTGCCGCCATCATGCGCGGCCTTGGCGCATCGGGCCGGGTCTAGCGCGCCACATACGCGGCCTGCCTCACATCGCGGCCCGTCCGGCAGCATATCGCCCAACAACAGGCGCTCTCTTGTTTCCATTCAGGAACAAATGCCCGCCCCGGCTGGTTGCATTGCCCGAGGGTTCGCCGGGGTGCAGACCCTCTGCACCCCCGCACCCCAATTTTGATTTGGAGACAGACATGAAACGCACTCTACTGACAATCACACTGGCCGCTTCGCTTGCAACAGGCACAGCCATGGCACAGGACGCGACCACGGGCTCAACCGGCACATCCGGCATGTTCGGCAGCGACTGGTCCGAAACCCTGGGTTCGGCCGTGTTCAGCGATGACGGCACCACGGTCCGTCCGGCAACCGAACTGACGACGCAGTGGCAATCGCTGTCGGAAGAAGACAAGACGATGATCCAGCGTGACTGCATGATGCACATGCAGCAGGCAGGTGGCGCGTCCGACACAACCGGCGCAGCAGCCAGCACCGATACCGCCACAACCTCCGGCACTACGGCAACCACCGACTCGACGGCGTCGACGGATACCACAGCCTCAACCGACACGACTGGCGCTGCTGCATCGACCGACAGCACGGCATCGACCACACCGATGAACGTTTCGGCTGAACAGATGGACCAGATCTGCGCGTCGATGAAAGACATGTAATGACGGGGGAAGGTGCGGCCTGACGCGCCTTCCACGTCATCACATCCCGCGGCGGCTGTCCCTTCTCCTTTGGGGATTGCCGCCGCGGCGTCGCCACCGCATCACGCCCGGCGCTTGCGCACCAGCCAGATGCCCACCCCCAACATCACGGCCCCCCAGACCAGAAACCCTATGTCCCAGACCAGCCATTGATCCGCAGGCACCGTTTCGTTGACATGGTGAATGCCCAGAAGGTGATGGTTGATCACACCTTCCACCACATTGAACCCCCCGAACCCGATCAGAAGACTGCCCGCCAGACTGCGCACCTCCCACGGCAGATGCGTCTGCCGCGCGCTGCGCCACATCAACGCGATGCCCAGCACGACGAACACATACGTCCCAAGGTGGAAAACTCCGTCGGCAAAAACGTTGATCCGCAGGTTTTCAACTGTATCGGGCGGATACCCCGCATCGCTGACCAGATGGTGCCATTGCAACACCTGATGCAGCACGATCCCGTCGAAAAACCCGCCCAGCCCCGCCCCCAGAAGAACCCCCGCCCCGATGGGAAAGCCACGCTTTTCGCCCGCATGCCTTTGCATCTCTGCCTCTCCGTTATCAGCCACCTGCCATCGGCAAGGCAGGCTTTGCCTCTACGCAGGAACAAAACCCGGCGCTGCTGGTTCCACCGAAGCCCGACACGGTCCCATCCCGTGACCGAAGTGCAGGCCCATCTCCTTTGAAAGGATTGCGCAATGTTTATGCGAGTCGACCGTCTGATCACGGAACTCCCCCCACCAAAGGCACAGAACCCCAATGCCGGCGCAGCCCTTCAGGAATTGCTCGGCGGCAAATATGGCGAGATGTCCACCTTGGGCAATTACATGTTTCAAAGCTTCAACTTCCGCAGCAAATCCAAACTCCGCCCGTTCTACAGTCTGGTGGCGTCAATCACCGCCGAAGAATTGGCCCACGTCGAACTGGTGGCCAACGGTGTGGCCATGCTCAACAACGGCCCGGACATCCCGGGCGGTGACGAAACCGGCCCCGCCGACATTTCGATGACCCCGTTCGAGGCGATGCAGGACATTCGCCTTGCCTCGTCCTTCTATGCGAACGGCGGCGGTGCTATGCCGGTCAATTCCGACGCCGTGTCGTGGAACGCCGGGTTCGTGACGACCACCGGCAACGTGATCTTTGACCTGTTGCACAACTTTCACCTCGAATGTGGCGCGCGTCTGCACAAGCTGCGGGTCTACGAAACCCTCAGCGATCCGACAGGCCGCGAAGTCTGCGGCTATCTTCTGGTGCGCGGTTCGGTCCACGCCCATGCCTATGCGCTCGCCCTCAAGAAACTGACGGGTGTAGCCATCGAACAGATGCTGCCGGTTCCCAACATCCCGCTTGGCAACATCCCGGAATGTCAGAAATACCTCGACGAAGGCTCGCACCGCCGTCTGTATACGTGGAGCGAATCTGACTATCAGGAAATGTCGGGCATCTGGGAAAACGGCGAAGTGGCCCTTCCCGACGATCCGCCGGGCGAACTGGAGGTTGTCGAAGGCATGCCCGAAGGCGGCAAGATCCATCAGCTTGTCGGCGTTCCTTCCGCCTTCACGCCCGACTATGCGCCCGAAGAAATGTTTGAAATCGCGTCCCTGCTCTACAAGGCTTCGCGCTGATCGTGGCCGCCGAAACCCAGCACCACATCGTCGTCATCGGTGCGGGCTTCGGCGGCCTGCAATGTGTGCGGGACCTGAAAGGGTCCGGGGCCCGCATCACATTGATCGACCAGCGCAATCATCACCTGTTTCAGCCGCTTCTGTATCAGGTGGCGACAACGCTGCTTTCCACCTCTGAAATAGCCTGGCCCATCCGTGCCCTCATGGCACCCCGGCCCGAAGTGACAACGCTTCTGGCAAGGGTTCAGGGCGTGGATACAACGGGCAGGGTCGTCTCGCTCGACGGGGGCGCGACCGTCCGTTATGACACGCTCGTCCTCGCGACAGGCGCACGCCATGCCTATTTCGGCCATGATGAATGGGAAGCCTTTGCCCCCGGCCTGAAAACCCTGGAAGATGCGACCACGATCCGACGCCGCCTTCTGCTCGCCTTTGAACGTGCCGAACGCGAACCCGATCCAGACCGCCGCCGCGCCCTGCTGACCTTCGGCATCATCGGCGGCGGCCCCACCGGGGTGGAACTGGCGGGCATCATCGCCGAACTGGCCAAGGTGTCGCTTTGGCCCAGCTTTCGCAACATAGACACCCGCCAATCCCGCATCCTGCTGATCGAGGCAGGGCCGCGTGTCCTGTCGGCCTTCCCCGAAGATCTGTCTGCCTATGCAGCCGCCGCTCTGGCCCAGCGCGGCGTCGAACTGCATCTGGGCGCGCCAGTCACCAACTGCACCGAACAGGGGCTGACAGTCGGTGATACCTTCATCCCCTGCCGAACGGCCATCTGGGCGGCCGGTGTGGCAGCCTCGCCCGCCGCCCAGTGGCTTGGCCTGAAGGGGGATCGCGCGGCCCGCGTGCCGGTGCGGCCGGACCTGTCGGTTGAAGGGCACCCCGGCATCTTCGTCATCGGCGATACTGCCGCCGTCACGATGCCAGACGGCAACCCGGTTCCCTCCATCGCCCCCGCCGCCAAGCAACAGGGTGCCTATGTCGGAACCCTGATCCGAAAACGGCTGCTGGGTCAGCCTGCACCGGCCCCCTTCCGCTATCGCCACCGGGGCAATTACGCTACCATAGGCAACGGCGCGGGCGTGGTGCACGTCGGGCGGCTTCGCCTGCGCGGTCGGCTGGCGTGGTGGGTCTGGGGCATCGCCCACATCTTCTTTCTGATCGGCACCCGAAGCCGGGTCACTGTGGCATGGAACTGGCTCTGGATCTATCTCCTGGGCCAGCACACCGCCCGGCTGATCACCCAAGGCTCACCAACTGACGACATCTCGGCTACCGGGTCGCGCTGATGACCAACCCACATCCCCCTACAATAGGCACCGCCGGGTGGAGCATACCTGCCCCGTGCCGCACCGCATTTGCCGACATCGGCACACATCTGCAAAACTATTCATCCGTCTTTCATGGCGTGGAAATCAACTCGTCCTTCCACCGCTCTCACCGCCATTCGACCTATCAGAAATGGGCGGATGCAGTGCCGCCCACGTTCCGCTTTGCGGTAAAGTTGCCCAAGCAGATCACCCATGTTCGCAAGCTGACAGACACTGACGATCTGCTGGATACGTTTCTGGCCGAATGTGCCGGACTGGGGGGCAGACTTGGGCCGCTTCTGGTGCAACTGCCACCCGGGCTGCCCTTTGACCCAGTGACAGCCACACCTTTCCTGCGACACCTGCGCGACCGCGTTTCAGGTGCCGTTGCAGTCGAACCGCGAAACCCCACCTGGTTCACCGCAAACGTGGATGATCTGTTCACCACCCAACAAATCGCAAGGGTCGCCGCCGACCCCGCGCCGGTTCCCCAGGCAGGCGTGCCTGCTGGCTGGCCGGGATTGACCTACCTTCGACTGCACGGTTCGCCCCGGATCTATCATTCCAGTTACAGCCCCCAGTTCATCGACGCCGCGCTCAAAACCCTGTCGCAAAGTGTGGCGCAAGGCAGCGACTGCTGGTGCGTCTTCGACAACACCGCTTCGGGTGCGGCCACCGCCAACGCGCTGACCGCGAAACTGGCGCTGGACAGGCGCGCCGAACCAACCTGATCCCGTCACCCGTCCTGCGGAAATTCCCGGTGATCTGCAACAGCACCGTCCGACTTGCCGTACATACGCACCGAATACAGATTGCATACACTTTGAATACGCCGCGCAGACACCCGTTTCCTGCCATCGGCGTAAAGTGGCAGGTGTGACTTCCCGGCGGCCGGAACCGGGGTCCGGAACACGCGTTGCCAAAAAGCAATGCCTTCCAAACCGAAAGGAAAGAACCATGAGCGATACCTTCTACGGCGTGACGATCATCTTGCTTGTGCTGCTAGCGATTTCGATGATCGGCCTGTTCCGGTCAAACGCCAATGTCGACAAGCAACTTGGACGGGAATGGGACGACGAAAACAACCGTTACCGTTAAGCTGATCGGCCAACCTGTTTACCATGGAACAGAACCTGAACTGTTGGGCGTAGCGTTCTTCCGTACGCCCAACAGTCGAAACCGCACAGACCCTGTTGCGGCGGTACCACAAAACCCTTCCACTCCCTTGCCGAATGTCCGGTTGCAGACAAAATCTGTCGCAATCGGAAAAGGGTGTCCGTTGCTGAACGTTAGCCTTTCAAGGGCAAGCGCAGTCCTGCGCGATCCCCAAAGGTGCCCTATGCCCGATCAGATTGACATGCGCCGCCGCCTGCAACGCCGCGTCCCGATGCATGCGATGGAGAGGGAGATTTACGTCGGTGCCGACAGCTATGAACAGGATCTGGCAAACATCTTCTACCGCGAATGGCTGTTTGCCGGGCCGACCTGCGATATCCAAAAGACAGGCAATTACATCACCTTGCAGATCGGGGCCTATCCCGTGGTTGTCGTGCGCGGGGCCGATGGCATGGTGCGCGCGTTCCACAATGTGTGCCGCCACCGCGGCCAACGGCTTTGCACGCAAGACACCGGCTCGACGGCCAAACTCGTCTGCCCCTATCATCAGTGGACCTATGATCTGGATGGAAAACTGATCTGGGCCCGCGATATGGGCGATGATTTCGACCCGTCGAAATGGGGGCTGAAAAAGGTTCACTGTCTTGATCTTGGCGGCATGATCTTTGTCTGCCTTGCCGCCGTCCCGCCCCCCATCGCCGAACTGGCAAAGGCGGCAATGCCCTTTCTTGCGCCGTCAGGCCTTGGCCAGTCCAAAGTCGCATTCCGGTCGACCATCGTGGAAAAGGGGAACTGGAAACTCGTGTTGGAAAACAACCGCGAATGTTACCATTGCGGTGGCGCACACCCGGCCCTTTGCCGTACGTTCTCTGACAATCCCACGATCGCCGCCATGTCCGGCCCCGACGCCGCCAGTCCCGAAATCCTTGCCCACTGGGCGCGGTGCGAAGCGGCGGGCTTGCCCTCACGCTTTACCCATGACGTAGCGATGCAGTGGCGGTTTGCCCGCGTCCCCCTGCTCGACAACGCCGAAAGCTATACCATGAACACCAAGGCCGCCGTCGCGCGCCGGATGGGCACCATGCCCTTCAATGATGCGGGAAGCCTGCTGTTCTACCACTATCCCAACACCTGGAATCACTTTCTGGGCGACAGTGCGACCCTATTCCGCGTGCTGCCGATCAGCCCGACGGAAACGGAGGTCACGACGACGTGGCTTGTCCACAAGGATGCGGTGGAGGGGGTGGATTACGACCTGACCAATCTGACCGAAGTCTGGCTGACCACGAACAACGAAGACCGTCAGGTGGTGGAGGAAAACCAGAAAGGCATCCTGTCGCCCGCCTATGAACCCGGCCCCTATTCACCCGTGCATGAACAGGGCGTCATTCAGTTTGTCGACTGGTATTGCACACTCATGACAGACCGCCTGACGCCCCCCGCCATCGCGGCGGCGGAATAGCGATGAGAAGCCAGAGGCTTAGTGCCAACGCACCCTGGACGGACGATGAACTTCTGGAATGCACGATGGTCGTGCCCGAAATGCCGTCGGTCGTGACCTTTGCATTTCGCGCGCCGTCGGGTGCATGGTTCGATTATGCGCCGGGGCAGTTTCTGACACTCGAACTGCCGCTGCCGGGCGGGGCGGTGCACCGTACCTATACCCTCTCGTCCAGCCCCTCGCGCCCCTTGTCGGTCAGCGTGACGGTCAAGGCGCAACCCGACAGCACCGCGACACGCTGGATGCTGGATCACTTGCGTCCGGGCATGCGGATCAAGGCGCGCGGTCCCGCAGGGCATTTCAGTTTTCACCGTCACCCGGCAGCGCGTTACCTGTTCGTGTCAGCAGGGTCGGGCATCACGCCGATGATGTCGATGACGACATGGGCCTGGGACAGCGGCGACATGCCCGACATCGCCTTTATCCACGCGGCCCGAAGACCGTCCGAGATACTGTTTCGCGAACGTCTGGATACGATGGCAAACCGTGTGCCGGGCCTTCAACTTCACTATGTGGTCAAGGAGCCCGACCCGTTCCGCGCCTGGCCCGGCTATCGCGGGCGGCTTTCGCAGATCATGCTGGGCCTGATGGTGCCCGATTATCTGGAGCGTGAAGTGTTCTGCTGCGGGCCTGCATCCTTCATGCAGGCGGTGCGCGACATGCTGATCAGCCTTGGTTTCGACATGGCGCATTACCATCAGGAAAGCTTTGCCGCGCCGGAAGAGGAAGGGCTGTCCGTGCCGACCGAAGGGGACGTTGTTCCCAATCTGCACACCATGGCCGAAGTATCCTTTGCCCTGTCCGGCGTCACGGCCACCTGCGCGCAGACCGATACAGTGCTGGCAGTGGCGCGGGCGAGCGGGCTTAACATTCCGTCGGGATGCACGTTCGGCTTGTGTGGCACATGCAAGATCCGCAAGACGGCAGGCGAGGTGCATATGGTTCACAACGGCGGCATCACCCATGATGAGATTGCCGAAGGTTTCATCCTTGCCTGCTGTTCCCGCCCGATGGGGGCCGTGACAGTGGCGGTGTGACGGCCCTACAGCATTCCCGGCACAACCTGATCCGGTGGCCGGTGGCCATCGGCAAAGGTCTTGATGTTGATGATGACTTTTTCCCCCATCTCCACCCGCCCTTCCAGTGTGGCAGAACCCATGTGCGGCAGCAGGACCACGTTCGGAACCTCGCGCAGGCGCGGGTTCAATTCGGTGCCGCGTTCATAGACATCCAGACCCGCCCCGGCCAGTTCCCCCGCTCGCAGTCCCCTTGTCAGCGCATTTTCGTCGACCACCTCACCGCGTGAGGTGTTGACGATCACCGCCGTTGGTTTCATCAGCTTTAACCGCCGGGCGTTCATCAGGTGAAAGGTCGACGGCGTGTGGGGGCAGTTGACGGACAGCACATCAACCCGCGCCACCATCTGATCCAGCGATTCCCAATACGTCGCCTCAAGCTCTGCCTCGATCGGGGGGCGGAGGCGTTTGCGGTTGTGGTAGTGCACCTGCATGCCAAAGGCCCGGGCGCGGCGGGCCACGGCCTGCCCGATCCGCCCCATGCCCAGAATGCCCAGCCTGCGCCCGGCAAGCCGCCCGCCCAACAAGGCCATCGGCGACCACCCCTGCCATTCCCCTGCCTGCATCATCGCCAGCCCTTCGGGAATGCGGCGCGTGACGGCAAGGATCAGGGCGATGGTCATGTCTGCCGTATCATCCGTCGTAACGCCCGGCGTGTTGGACACAAGGATGCCACGCTGACGGGCGGTGGCGATGTCGATGTGATCCACCCCCGCCCCGTAATTCGCAATCAGCTTCAGGCGGTCGCCCGCCTGCCCAAGAAGCGCCGCGTCGATCACATCGGTGATGGTGGGCACCAGCACATCTGCACGCCGGACGGCGGCGGCCAGTTCCTCGCGCGTCATTTGCGTGTCGGGATCACGAAGTTCGACGTCGAACAATTCCTTCAACCGCGTTTCGACGGCTTCGGGCAGGCGTCGCGTGACTACAACACTCAGGCGTTGATGCGGCATGGCGGTTGGTCCTGCACTTTCCAAGGGGGGTCACAACTGGCAAGGTGCAACCAAGCGGGGTGCGATTACAAGCCCCGCATCAGGCACGGGCTGGCCCGCAGGCACTGTCGGGCAGAGGCAGGACAGAATGAACAGAACGATCTGGGGGGCGGTGCTGATTGCCGCCATCGCATCAGGGCAGGCAGGGGCGCAGCAGGCACCCGCCGCCGATCCCGTGACCCTTGCTGCCGCAGCGCCGCCTGTGGCGGTTGTCGATCCGGGGCGTGGGGCCGTGACCAACCTGCCCTTGCCGCGCTATGTTTCGCTGAAATCAACCGAAGGAAACGCCCGCCGGGGGCCGGGTCTGACGCACCGGATCGACTGGGTGTTCACCCGCGCGGGGATGCCGCTTCGGATCACGGCTGAGTTCGAAAACTGGCGGCGGATCGAGGATCAGGACGGCGCAGGTGGCTGGGTTCACTACACATTGCTGTCGGGCGTGCGGACGGTTCTTGTCGCGCAGGACATGGCCGAATTTCGGTCACGGCCGGATCAATCTTCGGACGTCGTGGCGCAAGCCGAATTCGGGGTGATCGCCAAACTGCTGGAATGTGGCGCTGACTGGTGCCGGGTATCGGCCGAAGGTGAAAAGGGTTGGGTGCGCAAGACAGCCCTTTGGGGTGTGGATGCGGACGAACTGGTCGAATGATCCCATGCCCCGCTTGCGGGGAAGACCCCGGTTGGGGTAGCGGAAGGTCAGCAACCCGCAGGTTTTGCCATGACAGACCAAAATTCCACAAAGCTCAATCTGTCGGCGGGGCTGGCCTCTGTCGGGGTGGCGACACTTCTTGTGCTGTTGAAACTGTGGGCGCTGGGCGAAACCGGTGCCCTGTCCATTGCCGCGTCACTGGCCGATTCGGCGGTGGATCTGATGGTGTCGCTTGGCGCGATGGCCGCGATCTTTTACGCCGCCAAACCTGCGGACGAAGATCACGCCTTTGGCCACACATCGGCCGAGGATCTTGCGGCGCTGGGGCAGGCCTTGTTCGTGATGGTGTCGGCGGGGGTGATCGGGGGAGCCGCCATCATCCGGCTGATGGACGATGCCCCCGCCCCCTTGCAGGCCGAGGGTGTGGGGATGGTCGTCATGGCGCTTTCCGTGGTCCTGACGCTTGCCCTGATCCTGTGGCAGGGACGTGTGGCACGGATAACGGGCAATCAGGTCGTGAAGGCAGACCGGCTTCATTATCTTGGTGATTTGCTGCCCAACGTCGGTGCGCTCGTGTCGCTTTGGGCGTCGCAGCAGTTCGGGCTGGTCAGTATCGATTCCGTCGTGGCACTGGCCGCTGCCGGTATGCTGGTGCTGGGGGCCGTGCGCATCGGCAAGATGGCCTTCGACGCCCTGATGGATCGGCGGGCAGACCCGCGCCTGATCGCGGGCGTGGCCGCCATTGCGCAGAATTGGCCTGGCGTCAAAGGATTCCACGACATCAAGACCCGGACGGCGGGCAGCCGGGTGTTCGTGCAGATTCACATCGAACTTGACGGCGACCAAACGCTGCGACAGGCACACGACATCGGGGCCAGCCTGCGCCGCGCGATCCTGCAGGCCTATCCCGAAACGGATGTCATCGTGCACAAGGATGTGGCGTAGGGCCTTACCGCCCCCGTCCCGGACCGCGCAGTTCAAGCCAGCGGAAGGCGAGCACGATCAGCCCGGCAATCATCATGTAGATCACCGCAAGCAGGATCAGCGGTTCATAGGTGATCAGCAATTCACGCCGCACGCGGCTGCTGACTTCGTAGATGTCCATGACAGTGATCGTGGCGATCAGCGGCGTCGCCTTCATCTGCAGCACGGTTTCACCGCCAAGCGTGGGCAGCGCACGGCGAAACGCCTGGGGCAGCCAGATGCGGCGCAGGATGGTCAGGCGGGGCATGCCCATCGCCCGCGCGGCCTCCAACTGGCCCTGTGGTACGCCCTTGAACGCGCCTCGCATGATCTCGCCCTCATACCCGGCGAAAGACAGGGTAAGTGCGAGCACCGCATAGGGCCAGGCCTGCCGCAGGATGGGCCAGAAATCGCTTTGCCTGATCCATGGGATCGACGGAAACAGCGACCCCAAACCGTAGTACAGCAGCCAAAGCTGCAACAGCAGCGGCGTCCCCCGGATCACGGTGCAAAAGGCGCGCGCGGGGGCGGCCAGATACCAAGGCCCCACCGCCTGTGCGAGGCCAAGCGGCACCGCCAGCAGCGTGCCAAGAATGACAGTCACGATCAGCACCCAGATGGTGTTCCAGATGCCCCGCACGATCAAGGGCGCGTATTCCGGCAGCCAGTCCCAGCGCAGATTGGCGGCGCACCACAGCGCCAGTGCCAAAAGAATCCATGCCAGAATAATACGATGCGTCTGCCAGAACGCCCGCGTCATCGTCCTGCACCCCTCGCGCCGGGCTGCCCGCGTCGCGCCCGTCGCTCCAGCCGCGCGAACAGGAACGACGACACGAGCGACAGGGTCAGGTACAGCACGCCCGCCGCCATGAAAAATGTGAAATAGGCCTTGGTCGTGCCCGCCGCCTGCCGGGTTTCCTGCGTAAGTTCGGCAAAGCCGACAACGGCAAGCAGCGCCGTATCCTTGGTTGCGATCAGCCACAGGTTTGCCATCCCGGGCACGGCGAAGGACAGCATGGCAGGCAGGGTGATCCTGCGGGCCAGCAGGGCGGGCGGCATCCCCATGGCACGCGCCGCCTCGATCTGGCCCGCGGGCACGGCCAGAATGGCACCCCGCAACACCTCGGTCGCATAGGCCCCTTGGACAAAACCCAGAACGATAATGCCCGCCGCGATGCCGGAAATCTGGATGCGATCATGGCCAAAGGCGGTCAGCACCTGATTGACGAGATCGGTGACGCCAAAATACAAAATCAGGATCAGGACAAGTTCCGGCACCGCGCGCACCGTGGTTGTGTAGATGCCCAGCAGGTCACGCGTGACCGGGCCGCCGTACAGTTTGCCGAACGCGCCCAGCACGCCGATGGCCAGCCCGACGGCATAGGCACCCAGTGCAATGATGACAGAATTCAGCAACCCCCGGGCAAGGTTCGCCCCCCAACCGGGGGGCGACCATGCCAAAAGGTCAAAGGCCGAGGCTGCGATCAAAGCCTCGGGGACAAGCATTTAGTCGCCGTAGATTGACGATGCGAAATACTTCGCGGTGATGGTGTCATAGGTGCCATCCGCCAGAACCTTTGCGATGGCGTCGTTGAACTTGGCCTTTAACTCTTCCTCGCCCTTCCGCAGCCCGACCCCGACGCCCAGACCCAGCACCTCCGGATCATCCGCAACAGCCCCTTTTGCTTCGCAGCAGGCGGCCCCTGCTTCGCTGGCCAAAAAGGCGTCAAGCGCGATGCTGTCGGCCTGAATGGCGTCGATCCGGCCTGCAACCAGATCCTGATTGGCCTCGTCCTGGGTCTGATAGACTTTCACCTCGGCGGCGGTCGCGGCGAAATGTTTCTGGACATAGGCTTCGTGAATCGTGCTGCCCTGCACACCGATGATCTTGCCGGCAAGCCCTTCGGCAGTCGGGGCAATCTCTACCCCTTTGGCCCCGACAATCACGGTTGGCGTGTTGTAGTACTTGTTGGAAAAGTCGATGGTCTGCATCCGTTCCGGCGTAATCGACATCGACGCCATGATGGCGTCGATCTGCCCACCTGTCAGCGACGGGATGATGCCATCCCAAGCCACGGGCACGATTTCACATTCCATTTCCCCGGCGGCGCAGACAGCGTTGATCATATCAACCTCCCACCCGGTGAAGGCACCCGAGGCATCGGGGGCGGCGAAGGGGGGGTATGCTTCGGCGGCGATCCCGATCTTCAGCGGGGCGGCGAACGCGGCGGTGCCAAACAGCGCAGCAGCGGCAAATGCAATCAATGTCGTTTTCATGTTGGGCCTTTCAGTTTCAGTTCAGGTGCGGATGGTTGGGGTCACCCTACGGATCGCAGGAATTGTCTCAGGCGGTCGGATCGCGGCGCCCCGAACAGCGCCTCTGGTGGGCCTTCTTCTTCGATCAGGCCGTTGTGCAGATAGATGACGTGGCTTGCCACTTCGCGGGCAAATTTCATTTCATGCGTGACCAGAAGCATCGTGCGGCCTTCGGCGGCAAGGTCGCGGATCACGGCCAGCACTTCGCCCACGAGTTCCGGGTCAAGCGCACTTGTCGGTTCATCAAACAGCATCGCGCGCGGGTCCATGCACAGCGCGCGGGCAATGGCCGCCCGCTGTTGTTGCCCCCCCGAAAGATAGGCCGGATAGGTGCCCGCCTTGGCCGCCAGCCCGACGCGGTCGAGCAGTTTTTCGGCACGATCGACAGCCTCGGCCCGGGGAATGCCCAGAACGTGGACCGGCACTTCGATCAGGTTTTCAAGCACAGTCTTGTGGGTCCAAAGATTGAAGGACTGGAACACCATCCCCAGCGATTGGCGCAGTTTTTCGATCTGACGGCGGTTGGCGGGCGTTCCGTCGGGGCGCATCTGCACCTCTTCGCCGCCGATGACGATTCGCCCTGCCGAGGGCGTTTCAAGAAAGTTCACACAGCGCAGCATGGTCGATTTGCCCGAACCCGAGCCGCCGATCACCGCCACCACGTCCCCTTCACAGGCACGCAACGACACACCCTTGAGCACCTCCAGCGAGCCAAAGCTTTTGTGCAGGCCATCAATGCGGATCGCTTCGGGTCTGGCAGGTGCAGATAATTCCATCAGGTCATTGCGCTGTTTACGGGTCCGATTTTCAGGATACGTCATTGCAGTAAGACGGCGATGCGTTAATTATGCAAGTGTATAATTCGGCAGGCGGGCCATGGCAGGCGAAAGACGCAGTTTCAAACGGGAGGGCGAGGCGGCACGGCGCGAAAGCCTGATTGCCGCCGCGCTGCAACTGATTGCCGAGGGTGGTTCCGAGGCGGCGACAGTGCGGGCGATTGCCGTCAAGGCAGGTGTAACGCCCGGATTGATCCGGCATTACTTCGTCAGCAAGGATGATCTGACGGGGGCCGCCTATCTGTCACTCATGGAGGGCATGGTGACCAAGGGCCTGCTGGCCGTTGACAGCGCACCGGATACACCTGCGGCGCGGCTGGCCACATTCATCGCTGCGTCATTGCGGCCGCCCATCATGGATGCCACGGCCTTGGGTCTATGGGCGGGATTCCTGCATCGCGTGCGCCGTGACCCGGCGATGGCGGCGGTGCATGAGGCAGGGTACATGAAATACCGGGATCAGTTGCAAAGTCTGATCGCGGCGCTTTCCCTGACCACGGACAAGGCCGTGTTGCGCCAGCAGGCCATCGCCTGCAATGGCGTGATCGACGGGCTGTGGCTGGAAGGCGGCGCGCTGCCACGGGCTTTCGCGCCGGACGAACTGGCCGAAATCGGGGTGCGGTCGGTGGCCGCCATCCTCGGGACGGATTTGCCCTTTCCTGGGCCACACAGCGGGGATGCGACATGAGATATGCAGATGTGACGAACCGGCTGGCAGGATTGGGCGGGCAAAAATGGGCCGTTCATGCGGCGACCCGCGCCTTGAAGATCGCCGGGCATCCGGTGATTGAACTGACCATAGGCGAACCGGACGTAGCCACGCCCCTTGCCCTGATGCAGACAGCGATCGACGCGATGCTGGCCGGGCGCACGGGATATTCGAACGGTCAGGGCGAGGCGGCACTGACGCAGGCCTTGGCCGCGCGGTATTCCCGGCGGCGCGGTCGGGCGATCACTGCCGAACAGGTGATGTGTTTTCCCGGCACGCAGACCACGCTTTACGCCATTTTCGCTGGATTGGTGCAAACGGGGGACGAGGTTCTGTTGGGCGATCCGATGTATGCCACCTATGAGGGCGTCGTGCGCGCCACGGGGGCCACACTGGTGCCGGTTCCCCTGCGCCCGGAATACGGGTTTCGCATGCAGCCCGCCGACATCGCTGCGCGCATCACCCCCGCCACGCGGATCATTTTCCTGAATACCCCACACAATCCCACCGGGGCCGTTTTGCGCCGCGAAGATATTGCGGCCATCGGTGCGCTGGCGCGGGCGCATAACCTGTGGATCGTGTGTGACGAGGTTTATGAGGAAATGGTATTCGCGGGTGTTCCCTTTGCCTCTCCGCTCGATGATCCTGCACTTGCGGACCGCGTCATCGTCGCCTCCTCCATCTCCAAATCGCACGCGGCGCCGGGGTTCAGGTCTGGCTGGTGCGTCGGGCCGGCGGAATTCGTTCAGCGGCTTTTGCCATTGTCGGAAACCATGCTGTTCGGCAATCAGCCGTTCATCGCCGACATGACGGCGGCCGCCGTTGCCCAACCGTCGCCCGTCGCCCCCGGCATGTGCGAAAGGTTTGCGCGGCGGGCGGGCATCCTGCACCGCGAACTGAATGGCGTGGCGGGATTGCGGGTGCATCTGCCCGAAGCGGGGATGTTCGCCTTGATCGACGTTCGGGCCACGGGACTGTCTGGCGAGGCGTTTGCGACGGCCTTGTTGCGCGACACCCATGTCGGCGTGATGCCCGGCGAATCGTTCGGTGCCGCCTTGCAGGGATGGGTGCGCGTCGCCCTGACCCAGCCGGACGATCTGACAATCGAGGCAGCGCGGCGCATCGCCGCCTTTACGCTTGCGCATCGGGGGATGGCGGCATGACGACCCGAACTGTCGGACAGGCTTTGGTGGCCGGGTTGGCCGCGCGCGGCGTGGAGGTTGTGTTCGGGATTCCCGGGGTTCACACGATCGAGCTTTATCGGGGCCTTGCCGGGTCCGGGGTGCGTCATGTGACAGCGCGGCACGAACAGGGCGCCGCCTTCATGGCCGACGGCTATGCGCGCGTGTCGGGAAAGCCCGGGGTGGCCTTTGTGATCACCGGGCCGGGACTGACGAACGCCCTGACCGCCATGGCGCAATCGCGTGAGGATTCAGTGCCGGTCCTTGTGATTTCGGGCGTCAACCGGCGCGCGTCGCTGGGGCGCGGCCTTGGGTTGCTGCACGAACTGCCGGATCAGGCCGCCATGGTCGAAACGCTGTGCCCAAGTTTTCAGGTGACCTCGGCCGAGGCGCTTGGCCCCGTGCTGGATGCCGCCTTCCGCGCGCTTCATTCTGGCAGGCCCGGCCCTGTGCATATCGAGGTGCCAACCGATGTGATGCCCCTGCCCTGCCCGCAGACCCTTGATCCGGCACCATTGCCCGATGCAGTACCGCCCGATCCGTCGGATGTCGCGCGGGCGATGCAGATGCTGGGCGAGGCACGGCGGCCCGTCATTCTGGCCGGGGGCGGCGTGCGGCGCGCGGGCGCGGTTTTGCAAACGCTTGCCGAGGCACTGGATGCGCCGGTGGTGCAAACCGCCAACGCGCGCGGGTTCATGCATGGCCATCCGCTTGTCGTGCCCGCCAGCCCCAGCCTTGCCGCCGTGCGCAGTCTGATCTCCGGGGCAGACCGGGTTCTGGCTGTGGGGACGGAACTTGGCCAGACCGAATACGACATGAACCTTGCCGGCGGGTTGCCTGATCTGGCGCAGATGATCCGTATCGACATGTGCGCGGACCAACTGGCCCGCCACCCAGCCGCCCTGACGCTGTGTGCCGATGCCGGACTTGCCATGGCGGCGTTGACACCGGCCCGCCGCGCCCAAGGTGATGGCCATGCCCGTGCCGCAGCGGCGCGGACGGCCACGCGGGCGGAACTGGGCCAGATTTACGCGCCGATGCCGCATCACGCCGATATGGTCGGCGCGATCAGTCTTGCCATGCCCGGCGCCATCATCGTGGGCGACAGCACGCAGCCCGTTTATGCAGGCAACCTGTACCATGATCACGACAGGCCTGGCGGGTGGTTCAATGCGGCGACCGGATACGGCGCGCTTGGCTTTGCGCCGGGCGCTGCAGTGGGTGCCGCCATCGCTGCACCCGGCGTTCCGGTGGTGTGCCTGATCGGCGACGGCGGGTTGCAGTTCAGCCCCGGCGAATTGCGCACTGCGGTTGATGAACACCTGCCCATCACCTTTGTCGTCTGGAACAACGCCGGTTTCCGCGAGATTGCCGAGGCGATGCGCGTCGCGGGCACCGAAGTGATCGGCTGCACCCCGTCGCCCCTGCGACTGGAGCCTTTTGCCGCCGCATGCGACTTGCCGTTCGAAAGCGTGCCGGATGATGCAGAAGCCTTGACGACCGCCTTGCGCCGCCCGACGCATGGCCCCCGGTTGATCGAGGTGCGCGTCGCCTGAACCCCGCCAAGGCGCGCGCACTGGCTTGAGTTTGCGTGGTCGCCGCCGCATAACCGCCGCAAACGGGATGAAGGCAGTATAATAATGAGTACAGATGGAATGATCGCCGGTGTCCGGCCCGACATCCTTGACAGGTTTCGCGCCCGCGAAGTGGCGCGCTATGCCGCCGCGCGTCCCCGATCAAGGGCGGCGCTTGCGGCAGGGTCCGACGCGTGGCTGGACCGCGTGCCGATGCACTGGATGACCGACTGGCCCCTGCCGTTTCCGATGCTCGTCGATCAGGCCAAAGGCGCGCGCCTCACCGACATTGACGGCATCGAGATTGACGATTTCTGTCTGGGCGATACCGGAAGCATGTTTGGCCATTCGCCGTCGCCCGTGGCAAAGGCCATCCGCCGCCAGGCGCGGCGCGGGCTGACTTACATGCTGCCGACCGAATCGGCGATGGCCGTGGGTGCGCTGCTGACCAACACTTTCGGCCACTTCCAATGGCAGGTGGCAACGACGGCAACCGATGCGAACCGCTTTGCGCTCCGCATCGCACGCGCGGTCACCGGGCGGCCCAAGGCTCTGGTCTTCAACGGCTGTTATCATGGCACCGTGGATGAAACGATGGTCACGCTGTCGGGGGGCCGAACCGTCAACCGGCCCGGCCTTTTGGGTCAGTTCGCAGATCTGACGGTGTCGGGCGTGTGTTGCGAATTCAACGATCTGGCGGGAGTTGAGGCCGCGTTGCAGCAGGGCGACGTGGCGGCGATTTTGACTGAGCCCGTGATGACGAATTCCTGCATGGTGCTGCCGCAGCCCGGCTTTCTGGAAGGGCTGCGCGCCCTCGCAACCCGGTATGGCGCCGTGCTGATGATCGACGAAACCCACACGATTTCCACCGGGCACGGCGGATATACACGCGTTCATGGCTTGCAGCCCGACATGTTCATCGTCGGGAAATGCGTGGCAGGCGGCATACCAACCGCCGTCTGGGGCATGACTGACGACATTGCCGCGCGGTATCAGACGGCGAACACTGCCCGCCCGCCGGGACATTCCGGCATGGGGACCACGCTGTCGGCCAACCCGATGCAGTTTGCCTGTCTTGAGGCGACGCTGTCGCAGGTCATGACACCCCGGAACCACGCCCATATGGAACGGGGGGCCGCCCGTCTTGCTGCGGGATTGGGCCGGGTCATCACCAAACGGGGCGCGCCATGGCATGTGGTGCGGGTTGGCGCGCGGGTTGAATTCATCTGCGCCCCCGGCCCCCTGACCAACGGCACCGAAGCAGCCCTTGCGCATGTGCCCGCCGTGGAAAGTGCTGTGCATATCGGGTTGTTGAACCGGGGCAGCCTGATTGCGCCGTTTCACAACATGATGCTGGTCAGCCCGGCCACCCGCAAGCACCAGATCGACCGGCTGATCGACGCCTTTGAAAATGTGACCGAAAGCCTGTTTCCATGACCGACACATCACACCACAGCCCCTCGGGCTCCACCCCCGCCGAAGCCGAGGCGTTTCTTGCGGCCCACCCCGAGATCGAGGCGTTCGATATCGTGCTGCATGACGCCAACGGCATAGGGCGCGGCAAGATTATCCGCCGCCATGAACTGACCGGCCTGTACAAAAGCGGCAGACACCTGCCCATTTCCATCCTTGGGCTGGACATTTGCGGCGAAGATGTTCACGAAACCGGGCTGATCTGGGATCAGGGCGATGGCGATCTGCGCGCATGGCCGGTGCCCGGTTCGCTTGTGGCGCTGCACAACACGATGCCGCCGCGCGGCGAATTGTTGATGACGATGTACACGCTTGACGGGCAACCGATGATGTCGGACCCCCGGCATGTGCTGGCCCGACAGGCCGAGGTGATGGCTGCCGAAGGCTTGTATCCGTCTGCGGCCTTTGAGCTTGAATTCTTCCTTCTGGCACAGGACCGCGATGCGAACGGGCGTGTGCAACCCGCGCGCGACGTGCTTGACGGGCGGCCAAGCCGCAAGACCGAGGTTTATTCGGTTGACCATCTGCACGGCATGTTGCCCCTGTTCAGCGATATCTACGCGGGTGCGGCGAAGGCCGGGATCAATGCGGAAACGATGATTTCGGAATATGCGCCCGGCCAGTACGAACTGACCCTGCACTACCGCACCGACGTTCTTGCCGCCGCTGACGACCTGATCCGGCTGAAACGCATCGTCCGCGCCCAGGCCCGCGCGCATGGGGTGACGGCCTGCTTCATGGCAAAACCGATCGAGGGGTATGCCGGGTCAGGAATGCATTTCCACGTCTCGCTTCTGAACCGCGTCGGGACCAATGTCTTTGTGGAAGAGGTGGAGGGGCAGTGGAACCCGGCCATCCTGCACGC
The DNA here is from genome assembly GCA_031425195.1 of Gemmobacter sp. Classification (GTDB taxonomy): domain Bacteria; phylum Pseudomonadota; class Alphaproteobacteria; order Rhodobacterales; family Rhodobacteraceae; genus JANPIX01. Next base: position 106,626 of record JANPIX010000001.1, read on the forward strand.
CATGGGCGGCCTGCGTGACACGATGGGCGAGGCGATGCTGGTCTGGGCACCGCATGCCAATTCCTGGCGGCGGTTTGCCAATCAGTCCTATGCGCCGGTCAGCCCGACATGGGGGGTCAACAACCGTTCCGTCGCGTTGCGCATTCCTGCGGGCGACAAGGCGGCACGGCGGATCGAACATCGCCCGGCGGGCGTCGATGCGAATCCTTATCTGGTGGCGGCGACGGTGCTTGCCGGTGTCCGGCACGGGTTGGCGGGACAGATCGACCCCGGCCCCGAAACCACCGGCAATGGCTATGCCGATGTCCAGGCCGTGGCGACCATCCCGGTGGACTGGCGCAGCGCCATTGTTGCCGCACAAGGATCGGCGTTTCTGAAAGACGCGCTGGGTGCCGAGATGCACCGCACCTTTTGTGCCGTGAAAGCCGCCGAATATGCGCGGGTGGCGCGCACGATCAGCGAAGTCGACTACGACCTGTATCTGCATACGGTCTGAGCTAAGGTCATCAGGGCGGGGGGCGAGGACAACGCGATAACCATGCCCAGCATGCCTGTGAGGAAGCCGCGGGCAATTGGATCAGCGCAGATCCTGCGCCATCAATTCCGCCCCGCGCCAGCCGATCATCATCGCGGGGGCATTCGTGTTGCCGCCGATCAGCGTCGGAAAGCTTGACGCGTCGATCACGCGCAGGCCCCGGATGCCATGCACCCGAAGCCGCGCATCCGTGACGGACGTGGTTGCATCCGTGCCCATGCGGCAAGTGCAGCTTGGATGATAGACGGTGCCCGACCGCCGACGGAAATCGTCGATCAGATCAGCATCAGATGTGATTTGCGGGCCGGGGCGCAGTTCCCTGTCGATCAGGCGGGACAGGGACGGTTGCGCTGCAAGGTGCCGCAGGAATTTCACGGCCAGCAGCATCTCGGACACGTCATGGTTGGTGGAAAACGCATTGGCGGTGATTGTCGGATGTGTGCGGGGATCGGCGCTTTTGATCCGGATATGGCCCCGGCTTGTCGGGCGGCAGTTCGACAGGCCCAGCGACATGCCGGGGAATGGATCGGGCGTCAGAACAGGCCGCTCTCCCACGCGCGGGACAAGGGTTGAAAACGCCTGCATGTACAGCTGCATGTTGGGGCGTTCCAGTTGCGGACTGGTGCGGAAAAAGCCGCCCCCGTGATTGATGGACTTGGCCAAAGGCCCGCCACCGCCAAGCAGATATTGCAACCCGGCACGCAATTTGCCCCACCAGGGACGAAGCGCCTGATTGTAGGTGGGCACCTTCATCTGCCAGGTGTAATTGATACCCTGGTGATCATTCAGATGGTCGCCCACGTTTGGATTGTCGACCCGCACCGCAATGCCGTGTGTCTGCAACAACGCCCCCGGACCGATGCCCGAAAGCTGAAGAAGCTGGGGCGAATTGATCGCACCGCCCGACAGAACCACCTCGGCCCGGGCCGTCAGGCGGTGGGTCTGACCGCCCTTCTGGTATTCCACCCCGACAGCCCGCCCCTGTTCGATCAGGACGCGGGTGACCAACGCCTGTGTGATGACGCGCAGGTTGTGCCGCCGCATCGCCGGGCGCAGGAAGGCCCGCGCGGCCGAGTTCCGGCGGGCATTTCGGATGGTCATCTGATAGGGGCCGGCCCCTTCCTGAACCGCGCCGTTAAAGTCGGCGTTGAAAGGAAGCCCCGCCTCGCCGCAGGCTGCGACATAGCTGTCCACAAGGGGATGCAACCCGCTGCGATTGGCCGAAATGAACAAAGGCCCGCCAGCACCGCGCCACGCGTCTGAACCCGCCTCGTTGTCTTCCATGGCGCGGTAGGCGGGCAGCACGTCCGTCCAGCCCCAACCGGGCACCGCAGCACCCCAATCGTCATAGTCGCCCTTGTGTCCGCGAATATAGACCATCGCGTTGATCGACGACGATCCGCCCAGCAGTTTGCCGCGCGGCCAATGGTCTTGCTGCCCGGCAAGCCCGGGGTCGGGTTCCGTCTTGTAAAGCCAGTTGACGGCGGGATCGTAGAACAGCTTGCCATAACCCAAAGGCAGTGCCACGAAAAACCGGCGGTCGGTTCCGCCCGCCTCGATCAGCGTCACGCGGAGGTTCGGGTTCGCGCTCAGCCGGTTCGCAAGCACACAGCCGGCAGAGCCTGCGCCGACGATGATGATATCCGTTTCGTCCAATCGATCCCCCGGTTTTGGGGTAACTATCGCGAATGGCACGGTTCATGGTCACGGATTTGCGACAACTGCGGGTCGCATTTGCAAACTAGTCGTGCTGTGGCGCGGTGGTCAGCGCTTGCCATACCTGCGCATACCGCAGAAGGCGGGGGTCTGGCGGGCGGGATGGTTCGGCATCCGCAGCGTAAGCCGGGCTGTTCGTTGCGGGTTCGAAAAGCAGCGCGGCACCTATGGCCGTTCCAGTCCGCGACGCCGATGCTATGACGGCCCGCCCGGTGACGGCCCCCAGCATGGTGGTGAACCACGGGTTCGCCGCGAACGGGCCTTCGATGATCGACGGGCCGCTGGCCCCGATCTGCGACAGGCATTCCGCTGTCATAAGGGCGAGGTAGTACCCCAATGCAACCTCGGTTTCACTGTCATCGGCAGGTGGCACGGCCCATCGCGCGCGTTGCCCCTGAAAGGGGCCGCTGTCCGGCACCACAGCGGGCAAAAGCATGACATCGCGGGCCAGCACACGGTCGGCGTCGGCGGTGGTGGCCGTGGCCTGCAGACCCGTGCGCATCAATTCGTATTCCCGTCCCCCCATGAAGCGTGCGGATGGCACCGGGTCACCCTGCGCATTTACGTTAATGAGCGTATCGCGGGCCGGGTCCAGCAGCGTGGCGGTATTGCCCACGGCCATCGCGATCACCCAGGTGCCTGTGGAAACGACGGCGAAAGGTGCCGCCCGGTCAATCAGATGCGGCAGCAGCGACGCGTTGCTGTCATGGATGCCGCACAGAACGGGGGTGCTATCGGGCAATCCGGTCGCCGCCGAAACCTCCTGTGATACTTGCCCCAAGACCGCGCCCGGTTTGCGCGGTGCCGCGATCTTGCCGCCCAGACCCAATCGATCCGGCAAGGATGAGAATCTGCTCTGATGCGGGTTCCACAGGTCTGTATGACAGCCGAGCGATGTGACATCGGTGGCGAATTCCCCTGTCAGCCGGAACGCCCAATATTGCGGCCAAGTCACCAGATGCGCGGTGCGGCCCGCCAAAGTCGGGTCATTCTGCAATTGCCAGAACAGTTGCGCCCCAAGGTTCAGCCCCATCGGCAGGGCGGGCGATCCGGTTTCGGCAAAGGGCGGGCGTATCTTGTCATAGGCCGCCCGCGTCTGATCAGGACCGACGAATTCATAGTCCATCACCGGCGCCGCAAGACTGCCATCCGCCGTCAGCAAGGCCGCACAGGCGCCGTGTGTGGTAACCGAAATGCCGTCAATGCCATGCTCTGCCTGAAACCCACGCAGTCCGTGGGTCAGAAAGTCCCAGATCGCCACACTGTCGAAATGCGGATAGGGCGGGCCAGAAAGCACCACGTTGGGGCGGGTGCTAACCGCAAGTTCGGACCGTGCCGCAAGATCGACCAAGGCCAGTTTCACATTCGTCTTGCCAATGTCGAGAACGGCAATGTGGGTCATGGCATATGGAACATCGGGATCAGCGGCTTTGCCACAGGCTCGCCCCCGTCATGCGTCTGCATGATGTCGGCCATATGCGCCCACCACCGCTGCATCACCGGATGGCGGGGCAGATCGTCCATCCCGTTCGGGTCTGTACGCGTCATAAGACCGAACAGGGTGTTCGTGTCCGGGTCCAGATGGATCGTGTAATCGCTGATACCCGCGCTCTGCAAAAGGACCACCAGTTCGGGCCAGATGGCATCATGCCTGCGGCGATATTCATCGGCCATTCCGGGGTGAAGGTGCATGATGAAGGCGTGTTTGGACATCATTTCCTCTGCAGCAGGCGGGGCACGGCGATCACGCCAATCAGCAAAAGCCCCAGAAAGATCGACATGACGATACCGGGAACATTCAGCAGACCAAAGCCGAAGGTCACAAGCCCCATGATGAACGCGGCCAGAACCACCCCCGGTATGCTACCAGACCCGCCGAGGATGCTGATACCGCCCAGCACGACCATCGTGACCACCTCCAGTTCCATTCCCATCGCAATGGACGGGCGGGTGGAACCAAGCCGCGATGTCAGGCAGACGGCGGCAATACCGCTCATCACGCCGGTCAGAAGGAACAGGGTAAACCGAACCCGATTGACACGGATGCCCGAAAAAAGTGCGGCGGTCGGGTTGTTGCCAATGGCAAAAACCACGCGACCAAAGCTCGTCCGGTGCAGCAAAATACAGTAGAACACGGCAAAGATGGCGAACAGCACGAGTTCAAAGCTGAACACCCACCAGACATAGCCCTGCCCGAAATACGCAAAAGACTTCGGATAGCCGGTAAAAGCCTGATCCCCCAGAATGATATAGCTGATGCCACGAAACAGACTCATCGTGCCGATGGTCACGACGATCGATGGCAGGCCCATCCCGGCCACGAAGAACCCGTTCACCGCACCGCACAACAGGCCGGTTGCGATCCCCGTGGCAACAAGAACCGGCGTATCGAACCCCGCCGCCATCGCAAGACCCATCGCCGTCGAGGCCAGCGCAATGATGGACGCCACCGACAGGTCGATATCGCCCGCGATGATCAGCATGGCCATGGCAAAGGCAATCATCGCCTTTTCCGTAAAGTTGAAGGTGGCGTCCGACAGGTTCCACGCATTCAGAAAGTAGGGCGATGCAAAGGAATTGATCAGAAACACCGCAACGAAGACCACCAGAAGCAATGCTTCCCATGACCGCAGGGCGCGCGACAGGGGGCTGCTCAGCCGGTCAGGCAGGTGCCGGGGGGTGGACAGGTCGGTCATGCAACCTCGGCTGATTTGAGGATGATCTTGCCTTTGGCACGGGACTGCGTCGCGTTGAACGATACGGCAATCAGAATGGCGGTGCCCGAAATCGCCATCTGCCAGAACGGCGATATGCCAACCACGGGCAGCGCGTTCTTGATGACGCCGATGAACACAGCCCCCAGCACGGCACCGCCGACCGACCCCATGCCGCCCGCGATGGAGATGCCGCCGATCACACAGGCCGCGACCACATCAAGTTCAAACCCGCCCGCGATATCGACATAGGCCACGGCATAGCGCGCCACCCAAAGATAGCCCGTCAGACCCGCCAAAGCGCCCGAGATGACAAAGGCCGCGCATTGCGTCCGCCCCACGTTGATCCCCGCATAGACGGCGGCGTGCGGGTTGCCACCCACGGCGAAAAAAGCGCGGCCCAGCGCCGTGCGCGTCATGACCACGGCAAAGATGCCAATGATGGCAATCGCGATCCACGACATCACCGGCAGGCCCAGAATAACCTCGCGTGGCAAGGCCTTGAACCCGGAAGACATTTCGTGCGCGTTCACCCACTTGCCGTCGGTCATCACGAATATGATGCCCCGGAAAATCGTCATCGTGCCCAATGTCACCACAATGGACGGGATGCCCACTTTCCAGACCAGCACACCGTTGATGAACCCAAGCGCCGCACCCAAGGCAACGGCGGCCACCAGGATCAGCGGCAAGGGCACGCCAGCCCCGTTCAACAACGCGCAGACCATCCCCGTCAGGGCAAGGTTCGCCGCAACGGAAAGGTCGATGCACTTTGTCAGGATGACGATCATCTGCCCGATGGCCAGAATGATCAGCGGGGTCGTGTCATTGAACACGCTGACCAGATTTGCCGGGACCACGAAGGCCGGAAAGCGGAAGGCGATGCCGACGGTCAGCACGATGATCACCGCCGCCAGCAGGGCCTCGCGCGATTTCAACAGGGTCATGCCGCCTCTCCAATGCCCGCGGCCGCCCGGACGAGCCGTTCCGGCGTCATGTCATCACCGGTGACTTCGGCCACGATCCGCCCTTCGCGCATCACGATCACGCGGTCGGACATTCCAAGCACCTCGGGAATTTCGCTGCTGACCATGATGACGGCAAGGCCCGCCGCTGCCAGTTCCGCCATGAATTCGTGGACAGCAGCCTTTGACCCGATGTCGATGCCTTTGGTTGGTTCATCAAGGATGATCACACGCGGCCTGGTGGCAAGCCATTTCGCGATCACCACTTTCTGCTGGTTGCCGCCCGACAACAGCCCCACATCCTGATCCAGACTGGCCGCCCGCAGATCAAGCCGCCGGGTATAGTCCCGCGCCAGACGGAATTCCTCGGCAAGGCGCAGAAACCCGTGGCGGGATGTGCGCGACAGGGAGGGCAGCGTCACATTCTGAAAGATCGGCAATCCCTTGACCGCGCCCTGCTTGCCCCGGTCTTCGGGCACATAGACGATGCCCGCCGCAATCGCGTCACTGGTCGACCGGATCACGCGAACCTTGCCATCGATCTTGCACGCACCCTTTGACGGTTGACCAATGCCGAACAGTGATTGCATCACCTCGGACCGGCCCGCCCCGACGAGCCCGTAAAAACCAAGGATCTCGCCCCGGTGCAGGGTAAATCCGATGTCGGCAAATTCAGTCGGGTGGCAATAGCCCGCCACGGTAAAGACAGGCGCGCCGATGTCGGGTTTGCGCGCTGGGAAAATGTGATCCACGGCGCGCCCGACCATAAGCTGCACCAGCGCCGCTTCGGTAACGTCGCCGATGGCCCCGTCGCCCACAATCTCGCCATCGCGGAACACAGTATAACGGTCTGCAATGCGAAAGATCTCGTCGAACTTGTGGCTGATGAACAGGATCGCCTTGCCCTGCGCTTTCAATGTTTCGATCAGGTCGTAAAGTTCGTGGATTTCCTTGTAGGACAGGGCCGCTGTCGGCTCGTCCATCACCACCACGCGGGCATCCACCGAAAGCGCGCGGGCGATGGCGACCATGTGGCGCGACGCGATACCAAGGTCGCGCAGGCGAGCGTCGGGTGACAGGTTTGACTTGATGCTGTCTAAAAGACGCCGCGCCCCGCTGCGCATCGCTTTCCAGTCGATCAGGCCGAACCGCCCGCGCGGCGCATGGCCAAGCCAGATGTTTTCCGCCACAGTCAGATCGTCGAACAGCACGGTTTCCTGATGAATGGCAGTGACGCCCGCCTGTGACGCGGCCTCGGGCGAGGCGAATTTCGTGGCGGCACCGTCAACCCGGATTACCCCATCGTCTGGTTGATAGATGCCGGTCAGAACCTTGACGATGGTGGATTTGCCCGCACCGTTCTCCCCCACAAGTGCGGTGACCTGACCCGGATAAAGATCAAGGTGCACCCCGGACAAGGCCTTCACTCCGGGGAATGACTTGGAAATGCCGCGCAGCGACAAGACGGGTTCCATGGCGATGCCTTTGGATCGGGGACAAGTCGGGTCGGTGAAAAAAGGTTGCCCGGCAGGAACAGGCCCTGCCGGGCGGTGCATTCGGTCAACCGATCAGAACACCGATTTGAATTCTTCGATGTTCGACTTGTCATAGGTGAACGGGTCAGACATGGCCGCCTCGCCCTTGTCGTCAAGCGTCGCTTCGCCCATCCGGCCCATGCCGATCTTGGCACCCGGTTCGGTCGTCGCACCCTTGTTGATGTTGTAGGCAAGCATGGTGGCCGCATAGCCCAGATCAATCGGGTTCCAGATCGCAAAGGAAACCGTGGCACCGGATTCGACAGCACCCGCCATTTCCGACGGCAGACCCAGACCGGTGACGTTGACCTTGCCGATCAGCCCGGCGTCCGTCACGGCCTGCGATGCCGCCAGAATACCCACTGTCGTCGGCGCGATGATCGCCTTGAGGTTCGGGTAGGTGGCAATCAGGCCCTGCGCTTCGCGGTACGATTTGTCGGCCAGATCATCGCCATAAACGGTGGCGACAAGATTGATGCCCGGATAGTTCGGCAAGACCTTCGTGGCCTCTTCGATCCAGATGTTCTGGTTGGTCGACGTTGACGTGGCCGACAGGATCGCCACATCGCCGCCGTCCGGCATGTGATCTGCCGCCAGCTTGATGATCGTGTTGCCGATCAGCGCGCTTGACGACGGGTTGAGGTGCATCTGCCGGCCTTCGGGGGCGACGCCGGAGTCCCACGAGATGACGGTGATCCCGCGTTCCATCGCCTTTTGCAGCGTGGGGGCGACGGCGTCCGGATCGTTGGCGGAAATCGCGATGGCGTCCACACCCTGCGCGATCAGGCTGTTGATAACCTCGATCTGGCCTTCGGCCGTCGTGTCGGTCGGGCCCGTGTAGATGATCTCCACATCGCCCAGTTCGGCCGCCGCTTCTTGCGCGCCCTTGTTGGCCGCCTCAAAAAAGCCGATGCCCAGCGCCTTGACGACCAGGGCAATCTTGACGGTTTCCGCCGCAGCGGCGGTCGAGAACAATACGGTGGCCAATGCCGCAGATGTCAGGGCCTTTCTCAGAATGCTCATGTTTTCCTCCCGATGAGCCGCATTATCGCGTCAGCCCTCACTGACGCGGTCGTTCGTCTTGTCCGCTGCGCCCGGCTGCGCCACGATCAATCTTATGTCTGCCGATTCCAGCATGGCCGCGTCGCGGTCTGTGATGCCATCATCCGTGATCACCGTGTGGATGCGCGACAGCGCGCACAACAGCAGGCTGGAGCGGGCTGCGAACTTGGTACTGTCCGCCAGCACCACCAGTTCATCTGCCTGCCCGATCAGTTTCTGCTCCGCCTGCACCAGCAGCGGGTCGCCCTCCATCAGGCCAAGCGGCCCCAGCCCGCGACAGCCCATGAACATGCGGCGCGCATAGAAATGACGGCTGCCGTCTTCGTCGAACGGCGACAGGATGATGTTCTGTTCACGGTAGATGGCCCCCGCCGGCACCAGCACAGTATTCCGTGAATGTTTGAGCAGGTGGTCGGCAATCGGAAAACTGTTGGTGAACACCTGAAGCCGCTTTGCGGTCAAAGGGTGAACCATCTGAAACGTCGTGGTGCCGCCGTTGATGATGATGGGTTCCCCATCTTCGCACAGGTCCACGGCGGCGCGGGCGATGGCTCGTTTCTGGGCAATCCGGATGGCTTCGTTGACGCTGAACGGACGCGCGTTAAGGCCAACGTATTGCGGCGGCGCGATGGATTCGGCCCCGCCCCGCACGCGGCGCAGTTTCTTTTGCACATGCAGCGTGGCGACATCACGGCGGACTGTTGCCTCGGAAGACCCTGTCAACGTCACAAGATCCGACACCGTGACCACGGGCCGCCCCTCGATCGCTGACAATATCACCCTGTGCCGTTCCGTTTCGTGCATTTGGCTTCCCCCACGTTCTGACACGTTTTCACCGACATCAATCAATGTCAATCATTTTCAATCATGTTTCCGCTTTCTGCGCTGCAGCATGATTGATCCTGATTGAATGTGATTGACATTGGCAGACCCTTCGGCACATTTGCCACAAACCCAGCGGAGGACAGCATGACAGGCGCAACGGAGAAACCGCTTCAAAACCTGTGGGACACGGCCAAGGCCGCAAGCATGTCCGAACCTGAAAAGCTTTTGTATCGCTCCAACCTTTTAGGCTCGGACAAGCGGATCACGAACTATGGCGGCGGCAACACAAGCGCCAAGGTCATGCAGAAAGACCCGCTGACCGGCCAGATGGTCGAAGTGATGTGGGTCAAGGGGTCAGGCGGCGATGTCGGTTCGATCAAGATGGACGGCTTTGCCACCTTGTACATGGACAAGCTGCGGGCGCTGAAATCCGTTTATCGCGGGGTGGCGTTTGAAGATGAAATGGTGGGCTACCTTCCCCACTGCACCTTCAATCTCAATCCGCGCGCCGCCAGCATCGACACGCCGCTGCACGCCTATGTGCCGCGCAAACACGTCGACCACATGCATCCCGATGCCATCATCGCCATCGCCGCCTCGGCCAATTCGCGCGACCTGACGGCGCGGATCTTCGGCGACGATATCGGCTGGCTGCCGTGGAAACGCCCCGGCTATGAACTCGGTTTGTGGCTTGAGGATTTCTGCCAGAAAAACCCGCAGGCCAAAGGGGTCGTGCTGGAAAGCCACGGCCTGTTCACCTGGGATGATGATGCCGAAACCTGCTATGCGCTGACGCTGGAGATCATTCAGAAGGCAATGGATTGGTTCGCGGCAGAAACCGCAGGCAAGACGGTCTTCGGCGGCGCCGTCAGGCAAAGCCTTGATGCCCCGGCCCGCCAGTCGGTGGCGGCGCGGCTGATGCCCGCCATCCGGGGCATGATTTCGGCAGATCACCACATGGTCGGCCATTTCGACGATCAGCCCGCCGTTCTGGAATTCGTGAACTCGGCGCGGCTGGCCCCGCTTGCCGCACTTGGCACGTCGTGCCCCGATCACTTCCTGCGCACCAAGATCTGCCCGCTGGTGGTGGGGTTTGATCCGGCTGCACCCGACGTTGAGGCAACTGTTTCGGCCCTAGGTGGGCAAATCGAGGCCTACCGCCAATCCTATGCCGCCTATTACGACCGCTGCAAACATCCCGACAGCCCGCCCCTGCGCGACCCGAATGCGGTGGTCTATCTGGTGCCCGGTGTGGGCATGCTGACCTTTGCCAAGGACAAGGCGACGGCGCGGATATCGGCGGAATTCTATGCCAACGCCATCAATGTAATGCGCGGGGCGGACACCGTTTCCACCTATTGCGGCCTGCCGGAACAAGAGGCGTTCGACATCGAATACTGGCTGTTGGAAGAGGCCAAGCTGCAACGTCTGCCAAAACCCAAATCGCTCGCCGGGCGTGTGGCTCTCATCACCGGCGGTGCCGGGGGCATCGGGGCTGCAACCGCAGAACGCTATCTGCGCGAAGGGGCCTGCGTGCTGCTGGCCGACATCGACGGTGACGCACTGACGGCAACGGGCAATCAGCTGGCCCAGCGCCATGGGCGCGATGTCGTGCGGACCGTGCAGATGAACGTCACGGACGAGGCTCAAGTGATCGCCGCCCATGCCACCGCCGCCATCGAATTCGGGGGCCTCGACATTCTGGTGTCGAACGCGGGCATCGCCTCATCCGCCCCGATCGAGGAAACGACGCTCGCCTTGTGGAACCGCAATATGGATATCCTCTCGACAGGGTATTTCTTGGTCAGCAGGGAATCGTTCAAACTGTTCCGCGTGCAGGCAATGGGCGGGGCGGTGGTGTTTGTCGCGTCGAAAAACGGCCTTGCCGCAAGCCCGAACGCCGCCGCCTATTGCACGGCAAAGGCCGCCGAAATTCATCTGGCGCGGTGCCTTGCGCTGGAAGGGGCCGAGGCGGGCATCCGCGTCAATGTCGTGAACCCCGACGCCGTGCTGCGCGGGTCAAAGATCTGGTCAGGCGACTGGCTGGATCAACGCGCCTCGACCTACAAGACCGACAAGGACGGGCTGGAGGAAATGTACCGCCAACGCTCGCTTCTCAAACGCTCGGTCCTGCCCGAAGATATCGCCGAGGCCGCCTATTTTCTTGCATCCGATCTGTCGTCCAAATCGACGGGAAACATCCTGAACGTCGACGCAGGCAACGTTCAAGCCTTCACGAGGTAAGCCATGATCGACCCCCATCTGATCGACGCCGAAAACGCATCACGCCGTGCCGCGCTGCAGGACGACTATGACGCGCTTGGGCATCAACTGGACCGGCGCGGAATAGACATCGCGGCTTTGCAGGCTAAAGTGGCGGCCTACGGCGTGGCCGTTCCAAGCTGGGGCGTGGGCAGTGGCGGCACGCGTTTTGCCCGGTTCCCGGGCGAGGGCGAACCCCGCCACATCTTTGACAAGCTCGACGATTGCGGCGTGATCCAGCAACTGACGCGGGCCACACCCACCGTCAGCCTGCACATCCCATGGGACAAGGCCCCGCCGTCCGACCTGCTGGCCAAGGCGGCGCAGGTTGGGATGACCTTCGACGCGATGAATTCGAACACGTTTCAGGATCAGGCAGACCAACCCCATTCCTACAAGCACGGGTCGGTGTCGAACGCAGCGGCGGCAACCCGTGCCCAGGCCGTTGCCCATAACATCGAGTGCATCGAAATCGGGCGCGCTATCGGATCAAAGGCGCTGACCGTCTGGGTTGGTGACGGGTCCAACTTTCCCGGCCAGCAGGATTTCACCCGGCAGTTCGACCGTTACATGGACAGTCTGGCGCAAATCTACGCGGCAATGCCGGACGACTGGCGGCTGTTCACCGAACACAAGATGTACGAACCGGCCTTCTATTCCACTGTGGTTCAGGACTGGGGCACGAATTACATCATCGCGACGGAACTTGGCCCAAAGGCGTTCTGCCTTGTCGATCTGGGCCACCATGCGCCCAACGTGAACATCGAAATGATCGTCGCCCGCCTGATCCGTCAGCGCAAACTGGGCGGCTTTCACTTCAATGACAGCAAATATGGCGATGACGATCTGGATACCGGCAGCGTCGACCCCTATCGCCTGTTCCTTGTGTTCAACGAACTCGTCGCAGCCGAAGGCGTGCCCGGGTTCAGTCCCGCCCACATGCTCGACCAAAGTCACAACGTCACCGATCCCATCGAAAGCCTGATCATCTCCGCGACGGAAGTGCAGCGCGCCTATGCGCTGGCGCTTCTGGTGGATCGCAAGGCCCTGATGGCGGCGCAGAACGCCAATGATGCGCTGGCCGCGACCATGGAGCTCAAACGCGCGTTTCGCACCGATGTGGAACCTGTTCTCGCCATGGCCCGACTGCATCAGGGTGCCGCCATCGACCCCATCGCCACCTTCCGCGCCAGCGGCTACCGCGCGCAAGTGGCGGCTGTCCGGCCAAAGGCCACGGGGGCGGGGGGCGGGATCGTTTGAATAACGGCGGGGCGCGGTGCGAGTTCGGACAGGCCTTGAGCCACGCACCGCGCGCTTGCCATCCGCATGATTCTGGCGCAGCTTGATCGCTCCCGCAGGATGAGGTGGTCGCGATGGTCGTTCGGACGTTGGCAGGCGGCATCAGCGGCGACCTTCGCGATCTGGACGGAAACTTCGGTCACGACAACGATGTAGTCACTGTGCTTTACGACCCCATTTCGTACGATTACCAGATTTTCACACGGTCCGGGGCCGACAAAATCAACCTGCAAAACGCGAACGCAAACAGCCGGCATGATGTCTATGCCGGGGCGGGCCGCGATTCCGTTTATGGCGGCGCGGGGATCGACGTCGTCTATGACCAATCTGGCAATGACTTATTCACGTTGGGCGGCGGAATTGACATTTACCGCAGCGGCAACGGCGACGATACCGCACGGGGCGGAAGCGGATCCGACAGGATCGAATTCAATTACCTCACCGATAACTTGGACAATTTCACGCGTATTACCAAAGGCATCACCTGCGATCTGGCCAAGATCGGCGTCCAGAATTTCGGCATCTTCGGCAAGGACGTGATTTCCGGGTTCGAGAACGTGGTTGGCGGTGATGGAGCAGACCGCTTTTTTGGATCAGCGGCGGCCAATGTCCTGGACGGCAGTGGCGGCAACGATGTGCTGAATGGCCGCGACGGGACGGATTACCTGTTCGGCGGTGACGGCAGGGACAGCCTTTTCGGTGGAAATGGTATGGACAGCCTCGACGGTGGCACGGGCAAGGATTCCCTGTCCAGCGGCGATGGCGACGACAGCCTGACCGGCGATGAAGCGGACGACAGGCTTTTCGGCGGGGCCGGGTCGGACTACTTTTTCGGGGGCGCAGGGAATGACACGCAGAGCGGCGGGGCCGGGCGTGACACGCTTTACGGCGGCAGCGACCATGACATTCTGAGTGGCGGCAGCGGAAACGACACACTGTCGGGCATCGCCGGAAACGACACCTTGACCGGCGATGGCGGGAACGATTCGCTTTTTGGCGGTGAAGGCAAGGATGTGCTTTCGGGCGGCTCAGCCGTGGATTACCTGAATGGCGACAACGGTGAGGACAGGTTCATCGGCGGCGGCGGCGCGGATGCGTTCTCGCTGATAGAAAGCATTGCCGCGTGTGATGTGGTGGTTTTTACCCGGCTTTCGGACAGTGACACCGGCAACGTCACGGGGACGATCGACGAAATCCGCTATTTCGATCAGGGGGGCACCGTCACCGATGACCTGATTGACCTGCGCGCCATAGACGCCAATCCGGACCGGCCGGGCAATCAGGCTTTCCTGTTTCGCGGGACTGGCAATTTCAATTCCCCGTCAGGCGAGGTGCGGCTGATTGAAAGCGTTTCCGGCACGCTGGTGCAGGTCGACATCGACGGCGATGGGCGCAGCGAGATGAACTTTCTTGTCGTCGGCGTGACAGGCCTGACGGGCGCCGATTTCTTTCTTTGACGGGTCACTTCCCCCGCCACACCGGATCGCGCTTTTCGGCAAAGGCGCGCGCGCCTTCCAGTTGGTCGTCGCTGCCATAAAGCCGGTCAATGGTGGCGAACTGCCGTTTTGTCACGCGGTTCAGCGCATCCTGAAACCGCATCGCCTCGGCCTCGCGCACGACTTCCTTGATGGCGGCATAGACAAGCGGCGGCCCCTGTTCCAAAAGCCGCGCCAAGGCCCATGCCTTCGGCATCAGATCGGCGGGCGTGGTGATTTCGCGCAGCAATCCCCAACGCAGCGCCTCGTCCGCGTCGAACCAGCGGCCCGTCAGCAAAAGATCCATCGCGACGTGATAGGGGATGCGCTTGGGCAGTTTGATGCTGGCGGCATCGGCCACCGTGCCAGACCGGATTTCGGGCAGCGCAAAGGTGGCATTGTCGCTGGCAAGGATCAGGTCGCACGACAGCGCCAGTTCCAGCCCCCCGCCGCAGCAGATGCCGTTCACTGCCGCAATCACCGGCTTGTTCAGGTTGGGCAGTTCTTGCAGGCCGCCAAAGCCGCCCACACCGTAATCCCCATCCACCGCATCACCGGCCGCGGCAGCCTTCAGATCCCAACCGGGGCAGAAGAACTTTTCCCCCTCCGCCCGCAGGATGGCCACGCGCAGGGTGTCGTCGTCGCGAAAGGCGCGGAACACCTGCCCCATGATCCGGCTTGTTACCAAATCGATGGCATTGGCACGGGGCCGGTCAAGCGTCACCTCCAGCACTGCCCCCTCCACGCGGGTGCGGATCGGGCCTTCGGTCAGCATGTCCATCACACCCTCTTTCTTTTCACGAGCGCATCCACGGCCACAGCCCCCTGATGACGCAGGATCACCGGATTGATCTCGATCTCACACAGCGTCGCATCGTTTTGCATCAGCGTCGACACCCGCATTGCCACGTCGATCAAAGCCGCGACATCCGCGCGGGGCCTGCCCCGATACCCGTCAAGCAAGGGCCACAGCCGAAGGGTCCGTAACCCATCTTCAATCGCCGATGCCGTCACTGGCAAGACCAGCGTCACCGTATCCGCCAGAAGTTCCGCCGCAACACCGCCAAGGCCAAGTGTCATGGTCATTCCGTACACCGGGTCACGCTGCACGCCCAACAAAACTTCGGCAACGCCGTCTGTCACCATTTCTTCGGCCAGATACCCCGACGCCCCCGGAATGTCGGTCTGCCCTTCCAACGTGGTCAACCCAAGGCGAACAGCCCCGGCCTCGGTCTTGTGGGCAAAGCCCAATCCCTTGAAGGCAAGTGGCGGCACAAGTGACCTGGCCAGGGTACTCACCCCCGCCACCGTAGCCGCCACCACACCTCGCGGCACCGCGATGCCCGCCTCGCGCAGCACCGCCTTCGCCTCATGTTCGGGCAGCAGATCGCCCTCCGCTAAGGGCAGCGCCGGAAAGGGCCGCCAACCAGCCTCTCCCGTGGGCGTCTGCACGGCGCGAAGTGCCGCCAGCGCGGGTTCAAGGCCCATAAGCGGGGCAATTCCGCTGTCAATCATCGCAATCGCGCGCCCTTCATCAAAGTTTTCTGGCAAAGACGACACCGGAAAAGCAGGTTTTCCCGTCGCCCTTTGCGCCGCGACGATGGCATCAAGCGCGGGCTGGAAACTCGCCGGATCGCAGCGGTCCGGGCGGGGCGGATCGATGACGAAAATCCCAGCGTCATACCCGTGCAGCATCGATGTAAACACGTCCGTGCTGCGCGGCCCGTCGCCCCAGATGAAGGTGTGATAGTCAAGCGGATTGGCGATGGTGACAATCGGCCCCAAGATCGCGCCCAACCGTGCCTTCTGATCCGCCGCCGGTGGCGGAAACTGCAATCCAAACCGCGCGGCAAGATCGGCCACCAGCCCCGCTTCGCCGCCAGAACAGGACAGTGAACACAACCGCGCCCCCAGACGCGGGCCATGAACATGAAAGATCTTTAACGTTTCGATCAGTTCGGCGGGACTGTCGACTTCGGCCACCCCGATGCGCTGCAAAAACGCGGACGACGATGCGCCGCCCCCGGCCAGGGATGCAGTATGCGATTGCGCTGCCACGCGGGACAGTTCCGTTTTGCCCGATTTTATGCACACGATACCTTTGCCAGCGGCCTGTGCCGCCTCGGCCATTGCGGCAAAGGCGGGGGCGTCGTCGATCCCTTCGATATAAAGACCAATGGCTGTCACCCGGTCATCGTCCAGCAGCGCCGAAGCAAGCTCTGCCAACCCCACCTGCGCCGCATTGCCAAGGCAGGCGACATAGGCCACGGGCAGGCCACGCGTCTGCATCGTCATGTTGATCACAATGTTCGACGACTGCGATACAAGCGCCACGCCGCGATGCACGCGCCGTCCGCCATGCTGATCCGGCCACAAAAGCGCACCGTCCAGATAGTTGATCACACCGTAACAGTTTGGCCCCAGAATGGGCATGTTGCCCGCCGCTGTCACAAGGCGTGCCTGCAGGGCGGCGTCCCCCGCCTCTTCCCAGCCGCTTGCGAAACAGATGGCACCGCCTGCGCCCATGGCGGAAAGTTCGGCTACTACGTCGATGGTGGCATGGCGGTTGACGCCCACAAAGGTGGCATCCGGCGCGTCAGGCAGGTCCGCCAGACTGGGATAAGCGCCAAGGCCGCCGACCTCGGTCCGTTTCGGATGGACAGGCCAGACGGGGCCGTCAAACCCCATCTTGGCGCATTGTTCGATCACGTTCTCGGCCCAGCCGCCACCCAGTACGGCGATGGATCGCGGCCGCAGCAAACGATCAAGTCTGTTCATGCCGGCACCCCGGCGACGAAGAACGCTGTTCGCAGCGCGATCATCCGCCAAACGCCCGCAGCAACTGACGGCTGATGATGTGGCGCTGAATCTCGGAAGTGCCTTCCCAGATGCGTTCGACCCGCGCGTCGCGCCAGATGCGTTCCAGCGGCAGATCATCCATCAGGCCCATGCCACCGTGAATCTGAATGGCTTCGTCCGCGACCGTCGCCAGCACCTCGCTCGCCTTCAGTTTGGCCATGGCCATGTCGGCATCGGTCACCGTCTTCTGATCGAACCGCCATGCGGCATCCCACGTCAACAACTCGGCGGCTCGCAGTTCCATGGCCATATCGGCCAGTTTGAACGAAACGCCTTGAAATTTGCCGATGGCCTGGCCGAACTGCTGGCGTTCTGCGGCATAGGCGATGGCAAGCTGCAATGCGCGGTCGGCCCGGCCCAGACAGGTGGCCGCGACTTGCAGACGCGTGGCCCCCAGCCATTCGTTCGCAACCTCAAACCCCTTGTGCACCTCGCCCAGCACCTGTGCGGCGGGCAGCCTGCAATTGTCGAACTCGAGGATCGAATTGGTATATCCCCGGTGACTGACGTTGCCATAGCCGTTCCGCACAGCAAAGCCAGGGGTGCCCTTGTCGACGAAAAAGGCGGTGATCCGTTTCTTCGGGCCACGCGGTGTCGTCTCTTCGCCGGTTGCCATGAAGACGATGGCAAAGCCCGCGATGTCGGCATGGCTGATGAAATGCTTGGTTCCGTTCAGAACCCAGTCACCGCCGTCTTCGGCACGCGCCGTGGCCTTCATTCCGCGCAAATCAGACCCGGCACCCGGTTCCGTCATCGCAAGGCAATCCCATGTTTCGCCCCGGATGCAGGGCATCAGATACCGTTCCTTCTGTTCCGCAGTACCAGCAAGCAAGATGTTCGACGGCCGCGCCACGCAAGTCCAGTGAAGCGCGTAATTCGCCCGGCCAAGTTCGCGTTCGTACAGCAACCACGTCAGGGTATCGAGCCCGGCCCCCCCAACCTCGGCAGGCATGTTCGCGGCGTACAGCCCGGCGGCGATGGCCTTGGCCTGCACATCGCGGATCACTTCCATCGGCAGATGGCCTGTGCGTTCCACCAATGCCTCGTGCGGATAGAGTTCGGCCTCGACAAAGGCGCGTGTCGTTTCCGCCACCATGCGCTGTTCGTCGGTCAGACCAAAGTGCATCACACGCGCCCCCTGCCGACGAACCTGCCCGCGCCATCCGGCAGCGGCAGGCGTCCGTGTGCGGCTGCAATCGGCAGCAACCGGTCAAGCACGGCAGACCCCGCCGCACAGGTCTTGCCCGCCGCCATGTCGACGTGAAGCAGCATCTGTTCGACTGTCGCCACCACCGTGTCGCCGCGCAGGAGCCGGATGAAGATGTGCAGCCGTTTCTGATCGGCCATTAGAACCTGAAGCGTGCCAGTCAGCACATCGCCCAGTTTGGCCTCATCCAGATGCACCACATGACTTTCCGCGGTATAATAGCTATGCCCGCCAGCCACATAGGCCATGTCGGCCCCGATCAGCCGCAAGAAGGCGTCACAGGTTTCGGACCCGGCAAACAGATACCGGCTTTCGGTCATGTGCCCGTTATAATCGATCCAGCCGGGCAGCACCTGCATCTGCGCCAAGACAAGGGGGGTGCCCTGCGGGGCTGCGTCGTGAAAGGCGGCGGCGCGGCGGGCGTCGTGTTCCCGCAGCACACGACCTGCGCCCCAGTTGCGGTCTTTCAATGCCCGCAGGAACCCGACCAGATTGCTGTCGCGAATACGTTCCAGTTCGCGGATGCTGTGATGGCCCGACTGGGCATCCGACTGGCCGGCAATCAGATCGACAAGTTCATCAGTGAATTCAGGCACATCGGTCAGTTTCGTCCAAGGCCACTGCAGACACGGGCCGAATTGCGCCATGAAGTGACGCATTCCAGCCTCGCCACCTGCCACGCGGTAGGTTTCGAACAGGCCCATCTGGCCCCAGCGCAGACCGAAACCCATGCGGATCGCTTCGTCGATTTCTTCGGTCGTGGCGACCCCGTCCTTGACGAGCCAAAGTGCCTCACGCCAGACCGCCTCCAGAAAGCGATCGGCGATGTGCGCGTCGATTTCCTTGCGGACGTGGAGCGGGAACATGCCGATTTCGCGGAGCGTTTCCTTAACCTTTTCAACGAGTTCCGGGTTTGTTAATGGCGACGGGACAACTTCGGCCAGCGGCAAAAGGTAGACCGGGTTGAAGGGATGCGCGACGAAGATTACCGAGGGGTCGGCAGCGCCTTGCTGCAGTTCGCTTGGCTTGAACCCGCTGGTGGAGGAGCCGATGGGGATACCGTGGCTTGATTGTTGGATCTGTGCAAAGACGCGGTGTTTGAGGTCAAGCCGTTCGCTGACGGATTCCTGAATGTATTCAGCACCTTCGACAGCCTCGGTGATCGACGCGGCAAAGGTCAGTCGACCCTCGGCAAGTTGCGGAAGGTCAGACAGGGCGGGAAGCGAGGCGCGGGCGTTGGCCAGAACTTCGGCGATCTTGCGGCTGGCTTCGGGATCGGGGTCGAAGATCGCTACATCCCAGCCGTTCAGCAAAAAGCGCGCGGCCCATCCGCCGCCGATGACACCGCCGCCGATGATTGCCGCTTTTCTTGTCATGCCGTGTCCATTCCTGCCGTCAATTCTGCGTATGTTTCGCGTATGTCATGCGTATGTTTTCTGTACCTACAGCGGCAATGGAGCGCGCTTTTCCAGTTTCAGTTTCACCCTGACCTCGGCCGGGGTCAGAACCCGCGCGCCAAGCGCCGTGATGATGCCCGCCGCACGTTCGACAAGTTGGGCGTTCGTCGCAAGGACGCCTTTTTCGAGCCACAGATTGTCTTCCAGACCGACCCGCACATTACCGCCCGCCAGCACCGAGGCGGCGACATAGGGCATCTGATTGCGACCGATGGAGAACGCCGACCAATGCCAATCGGCGGGCACGTTGGCCACCATCGCCATGAAGGTGTGCAGATCATCCGGTGCGCCCCACGGAACCCCCATGCACAACTGCACGAGGACTGGGGCCGGGATCACACCTTCCCGGACCAGTTCCTTGGCGAACCACAGGTGGCCTGTATCAAACGCCTCGATCTCGATACGAACGCCTGCGTCGCGCATGCGGGTGCCCATGTCGCGCAGCATGCCGGGTGTGTTGACCATCACATAGTCGGCCTCGTTGAAGTTCATCGTGCCGCAATCGAGCGTGCAGATTTCGGGGCGGCATTCGACCACATGCGCCACGCGTTCCGCCGCACCCGCCATGTCCGACCGGGACGACGCCGTCATGCCTTCGGTGCCGTCAAACAGAAGATCACCGCCCATGCCTGCCGTCAGGTTCAACACCACGTCGGTGGCGCTGTCGCGGATACGTTCGGTCACTTCACGGTACAGGCGCAGGTCGCGGCTGGGCTTGCCGGTTTCGGGGTCACGGACATGGCAATGCACAACTGCCGCCCCGGCCTTGGCGGCGGCGATGGCGCTTTCGGCGATCTGCGCGGGGCTGCGCGGAACATGCGGGCTGCGGTCCTGAGTGCTGCCGGATCCGGTGACGGCGCAGGTGATGAACACCTCTTTGTTCATGGTAAGCGGCATCGTGACCCCCTGTTATGTCGGAGGTTACAATAGACCCATTGTCAGGTTCCGGTTGACGATTTACGAAAGGGATATGGCAATTTCCGAAACCATCTTTGCGCCCTCTGCCGCGCCTTTGACCATCGCGATTCTGATTTTGCCGCAGGCGTCCATTCTGGAAGTGGCGTCGACGCTTGATCCGTTGCGGTCGGCCAACCGGCATCTGGGGAACGAGGTTTACCGCTGGCGCATCGTTTCGCCTGATGGTGCGGCGGTGCCGTTGACTTGTGGTATCGAGTTGCCTTCCAGCGGACGATTAACGGCGGCGGCAGATGCGGATGCGCTGATCGTGATTGCGGGCTACCGGCAATCGGAAATGGCGACGGCACCCCTGATCCGTGATCTGTCACGGATGGCGTTTCGGTTTCGCGCCATCGGCGGCATTGATGCGGGGGGATGGGTTCTGGCGCGGGCCGGGTTGTTGCGTGGACACAGGGCCACGGTGCATTGGGAAGACCTTGAAGATTTTGCGGCAGCCCACCCGGATACCGACGTGGTGCCCGACAGATTTGTGATCGACCGCAACAGGTTCACCGCCGGGGGGGCGTCGCCCGCAGCCGACATGATGCTGCATCTGATCCGCGCGCGCCAGGGCCCGGCGTTGGCATTGCAGGTGGCTGCGTCGTTTCTGACCACCGCGCGCGAGGGTGGTGAAGCGCAGACTGTCGCCGCGACGCCCGACCCGCGCCTTGACCCCCGCGTGGCGCAGGCGATTGCGCGGATGGATGCGGCGCTGGATGCGCCGCAGACAGTTGCGATGCTCGCGGCGTCGGTCGGATTGACCCCGCGCCGCCTTGAGACGTTGTTTCATGAGAATGTGGCGATGACGCCGGGGGCGTATGGATTGACCCTGCGGTTGGCCGCCGCGCGGCGGATGATCACAGATACGCGCCACCCTTTGGCCGAAGTGGCGCTGCGGTCAGGGTTTGCGTCAGCGTCCAGCCTGAGCCGCGCATTTCGCAGACACTATGGCCAAGCGCCGTCTGCGTTGCGATTGCGGTCGCGCCCGGTTCAGTTCTAATCGGCGTCCTGTTCGTCGGCCGCTTTCTGAGCAACCTCTTTGAGTGGTTTTACAAGGCGCAGGCCAAGGTAGGTAACCACGCTCAGGATGATCGCGATGTCGATCAGGCCATAACCGACGGCCACGCCCAAGGCACCCGTGGCCCACAGGCTTGCCGCGGTGGCGGTGCCGGTGGCGCGGTCGCCCTGTTTCAGGATCGCGCCGCCGCCGATGAAACCGACGCCGGTGATCAACCCTTCCAGCACCTTTGACTGTTCCTGCGAATCCGCACCAAGAACCCCGATGGCGATGGAGACAAAGCCGCAGGCGGCCATCGCCACCAAGGGAAATGTGCGCAGACCGGCGCTGCGTTCTTCCTGTTCGCGGTTCCAGCCGATGGGAACGGCCAGCAGATAGGCGATGGTCAGGTTTATCAGATGGTCAAGGGCTTCGCGGGCATCAAACGCATTGATCAGGTCCATGCCCGTTCCTTTATGGTTGGCCGGTCTGTCCAGCCTCCACCAAACCCCGTCCACGCAGCAGCGGTTCCACCCCGGGCATGTGCCCACGGAACCGTGTATACAGCGTTTCGGCGTCTTCTGATCCGCCCGCGCCAAGGATGAACCGTTCAAGCCGCCGGGCGGTTTCGGGATCAAAGGGATCGCCCGCCTCCTCAAAGGCGGCGAAGGCATCGGCGTCCATGACTTCGGACCACATGTAGCTGTAGTAGCCCGATGAATAGCCGTCGCCCGAAAAGACATGGGCGAATTGCGGGGTGGCGTGGCGCATCCGGATGGCGCGGGGCATGCCAAGGGTGTTCAGAGTATCCGTCTGCGCCGCCATCGGGTCGGCAGGGGCGGGACCGGCATGAAATTCCAGATCGACCATGGCCGAGGAGATGAATTCAACGGTGGCGAAGGCCTGATCATAGGTGCCTGCCGCGAGCAGTCTGTCGCGCAATTCGGCGGGCATCGGCGCGCCGGTTTTCCAGTGCCGGGCGTGGCGGTCCAGAACCTCGGGCACTTCGAGCCAGTGTTCGTAAAGCTGGCTTGGCAGTTCCACGAAATCGCGCGCCACGCTGGTGCCGCTGATGAATTCATAGGTGACGTTGGACAGCATCTGATGCAGGGCATGGCCGAATTCGTGGAACAGGGTGCGGGCGTCGTCATAGGACAGAAGGGCGGGATCACCCTTGGCGAAGTTGCAGACGTTCACCACGATCGGGCGTTGGTCGCCGCCGAGTTTCTTCTGGCTGCGCATGGCCGAACACCACGCACCCGAGCGTTTTGAGGCGCGGGCGAAGTAGTCGCCAAGGAACACCGCGATGTGGCGACCGTCGCGCAGCACTTCCCAGCCGCGCACGTCGGCGTGGTAAAAGGGGCCGGGCAGTTCGCGGAACGTCAGGCCGAACAGCCGGGTTGCGCAGTCGAACTGGGCGGCCAGCATGGCGTCGAGCGACAGGTAGGGTTTGAGGATGGCCTCATCCAGATCATGTTCGGCCTTGCGGCGGCGTTCAGAGTAAAAGCGCCAGTCCCAGGGTTCCAGTTCGCCATTGATGCCATCGTCCTGCATCATGGATTGCAGGATGGTGGCGTCGGCGGCGGCCTTGCGTTTGGCGGGTTCCCAGACGCGCAGCAGCAAGTCACGGACGGCCTGCGGCGTCTTGGCCATTTCGGGTTCAAGTTTGAAGTCGGCAAAGGAGGCATAGCCCAGAAGCGTTGCCCGTTCGTGGCGCAGGGCAAGGGTTTCGGCGGCAATGGCGCGGTTGTCCTGTGCGTTGCCGTTGGCACCGCGTGCGACCCACGCCTCATACGCGCGTTTGCGCAGGTTGCGCTTGGGGCTGAACTGCAGGAAGGGGACGATGAGGGATCGGTTGAGGGTGACGACCGGGCCATCGGCACCACGTTCGGCACCGGCGGCGCGGGCGGTGTCGATGACGAAATCGGGCAGGCCCTGCAGATCATCTTCGGCCAGCGGCATGAACCAGTCACGTTCTTCGGCCAGAAGGTTCTGGCTGAAGGCGGTACCCAGCACGGCAAGGCGGGATTTGACATCGGTCATGCGGGCGGCGGTGTCGCCTTGCAGGCGGGCACCGGCGCGGACGAACATGCGGTTGTAAAGCTCCAGCACACGCAACTGTTCGGGGGTCAGCGACAGGGTTTCGCGCGATTGCCACAGGGTTTCGATGCGCGAGAACAGCGCCTTGTTGTTCGTGATCTCGCTTGAATACGCGCTCATCTTCGGGGCGAGATCGCGCATCAGCGCCTCGCGTGCGTCGGTGCTGTCGGCCCCGGCGAGGTTGTAGAAGACGCCCGACACACGGCCTAACAGATCATCGGCCTGCTCCATCGCCTCGACCGTATTGGCGAAGGTGGGGGGTTCGGGGTTGTCGGAGATGGCCTGCGTCGCGGCGCGGGCGCGGCGCAGGGCTTCGTCAAAGGCGGGGGCGAAATCGGTATCGTTCAGGGCCGCAAAGGGCGGCAGGCCGAAGGGCGTATCCCATGGTTGCAACAGAGGATTTGTCATGTGCTGATCCATCTTTCCCGTCATTCCCCGTTGTGCCCCTTGTTCCGCAACCGCGCCTCGACCCGGCGAAGCACGAGGCTGAGGCTGATTGTCATTGTCAGATAGATCAGGGCCACGACATTGTAAGTCTCGAAATATCGGAAATTCCCGGCGGCCGTCACCTTGCCGAGTTGCGTGACGTCGCCGACGCCCAGCACGGACACAAGCGAACTGTCCTTCACCATTGCCACGAAGTCGTTGCCAAGGGGCGGCAGGATCATGCGAAACGCTTGGGGAAAGACGATGTGGCGGAACCGCTGCCAGCCGGACAGACCAAGTGCGCTTGCCGCCTCCACCTGACCATGGTCAACCGCTTGCAGACCGGCGCGAAAAATCTCGGCCAGAAAGGCGGAATAGGCGAGCATCAGGGCGATGACGGCGCGGTAAAGCAAAGGAAAATCACGGGTCTTGACCGGTTCCCAGCCGAACAGGCCGCCAACGGCATTCAACCCTTCGATCAGCAAGGGCACACCGGCGAAGGCCACGTAAAGCAGCAGCACGATGATCGGTATGCCGCGCATGATTTCGATGTAGAACCGGGCAATCTGGCGCAGGACGATGAACCGCGACAATCCGGCCAGTGCCAGAAGCAGGCCGATGATGCAGGCCCCGGCATAGGCCACCGCCGTGACCACGACCGTGATCCAGATGCCTTTTGCCAGTGTGTTCAGCACCTGCGCGTAAAGATCATCGGCCAGAACACGATAAAACAGCCACATGCCAATCGCGATGATCAGCAGCAGCCAATAGGGAAAGTCGCGGTCCGGGCGGGAGTGGGGGGTCATCGGTTTGGCCCCGGCACCAAAGGCACCGGGGCCGGTTCCGCTGTCATTCGCCGAACTTGTAATCCACGAACCATTTCTGGTTCAGGGCGTCCATGGTGCCATCTGCCTTCATGCTGGCAATCGCCGCGTTCATCGGTGCCACCAGATCCGAGCCTTTCGGGAAGATGAAACCGAAATCTTCGGCACCAAGCGGGCTGCCCACGATTTTCAGGCTGCCGTTCGACGCGCCGACATAGCCGTTGGCCCCTGTCGAATCTGACAGAACCAGATCGACGTCGCCTGCCTTGAGCGCCTCCAGCCCCGCGCCGAAGGTTTCGAATGTCTTGATGCGGGGGTTCGCCTCGTTACCGTCCAAGACTTCATAGACGCCGACGTAGAAGGGCGAGGTGCCGGGCTGTGCCGCCATCAGCAGTTCCGGGTCAGCGGCAAAGGACGCAGCATCGGTAAAGCGGGTTTCATCGCCGCGCACCATCATGAGCATTTCAGAACGCATGTAAGGTTCAGAAAAGTCGACCTTTTCCTTGCGGTCTTCCTTGATGGTGATGCCGGTCATGCCCAGATCAAACTGCGCTTCGGACACGGCGGGGATCATCGCGTCCCAGCTTGTGTTTTCGTAGGTCACCGTGATGTTCAGGCGTTTTGCGATTTCGGCCATGGCATCGTATTCCCAGCCGATGGCCTTGCCGTCCTTGTCCAGAAACTGCAGCGGCGGATAGGCGTTTTCCGTGACCACTGTGACCGCGCGGCCTGCAAGATCAGGCACGTCCTGTGCCAGAGCGGCGGTTGTCGTCAGGCCGAAGGCAAGGGCGGCAAGTGTCGTCGTCAGCTTCATGGAAGGCTCCCCGTTTGATATGTTGGCATAATTTTAAGGTGTATTGGGCGGCAGAGTCCAGCCATGCGCCCGCTGCCCCATGCTGATGAGCATGAATTTCCATCTGGCGGCGTGTGGGGGCGATCGCAGCACCGCGCCATCCGTCATGGGGACGACATGAACGCTGTTCTTCTGGCTGTTTGGGCCGATTTGGCGTGCCCGTTCAAAGTGGCGCGGGCGGCGGGTTCGCCAGAGATTGCGCCGTTTCCCAGATCGGCGAGGATCGGACAGTCAGGCCTGTGATCACCGCAGCATGCGTCAGACAGGTGTTGCAAACTGTCCACCATCGCCTGCATTTCGCTGATCTTCCTGACCAGCCCGTCGATCTGTTCCTGCGCCAGACGTTTGACGTCGGCGCTGTGGCGCGATTTGTCACGCCACAGTGCCAGCAGGGTTTCGATTTTTTCGACGGGAAAACCAAGATCGCGGGCGCGGCGGATGAAGCGCAGCATTTGCACCTCGGTGTCGGTATAGACGCGGTAGCCGGAGCCTGTTCGCCCCGCCTCGGGGATCAGGCCCGTTGCTTCGTAATAGCGGATCATCTTGGCCGATACGCCCGAGGCTTTGGCCGCTTCACCAATGTTCATCTGTCGTATCCTTGCGTTCTGATGGGTTGAAAGCCGCGCAGGCGAAGGGCGTTGCCCAGGACAAACACGCTCGACAAGGCCATGGCCCCGGCGGCGAACACCGGTGACAGCAGCACCCCGTAAGCCGGATACAGCGCCCCTGCCGCAACGGGGATGAGTGCGGCGTTGTAGGCGAAGGCCCAGAACAGGTTCTGGCGGATGTTGCCCATCGTGGCGCGGCTGAGGGCGATGGCATCCGGAATGGCGGTCAGCCTGCCGGACATCAGGACGACATCGGCGGCCTCGATCGCAACATCGGTGCCCGTGCCGACGGCGATGCCGACATCCGCCGCAGCCAGGGCCGGGGCGTCGTTGATCCCGTCGCCGACATAGGCCACCCGGCCCAGCGATTTGAGGCGCTGGATGGCGGCCACCTTGTCGCCCGGCAGCACCTCGGCCACGACTTCGTCGATCCCTAATGGTGCGGCGATGGCGTTGGCCGTGCGGGCGTTGTCACCCGTGATCATCACGACCCTGAGGCCAAGCGCATGCAGCGCCCGGATCGCCGCCGGGGTGCTGTCCTTGACGCGGTCGGCCACGGCGATGACGGCGGCGAGGCGACCGTCGATGGCGGCATAAAGCGGTGTCTTGCCTTCGTGGCCAAGGCGGCCCGCCTCGGCGGCGAACAGGGCAACATCAAGGCCAAGCCGGGTCATGTAGCGGTCTGCGCCGATTTCCACCTTTTTGCCCGCGACCTCTGCCTCCACCCCAAAGCCGGTGACGGAACGGAATTGGGTGACGGGGGGCAGTGGCAGGCCTTCGGCGCGGGCCGCGTCAACGATGGCGCGGGCTATTGGGTGTTCGGACTTTGCCTCCACCGCCGCGACGGCGGCCAGCACGTCGGTGCGGGCAAAGCCGGGGGCAAGGGCAAGGTCGGTCAGAACCGGTTTGCCTTCGGTCAGCGTGCCGGTCTTGTCCAAGGCGACGACCGACACGCCCTGCAGGGACTGCAGCGCCTCGCCCTTGCGGAACAGGACGCCGAGTTCGGCCCCGCGCCCGGTGCCCACCATGATGGAGGTTGGCGTGGCAAGGCCCATGGCGCAGGGGCAGGCGATGATCAGAACCGCAACGGCGTTCACGAGGCCAAGCGTCAGGGCCGGGTCGGGGCCGAAGATCAGCCAGACGGCGAAGGTGAGCGCGGCGAGCGCCATGACGACGGGCACGAACCACAGGGTGATGCGGTCGACGAGCGCCTGAATGGGCAGTTTGCCGCCCTGTGCCGCCTCCACCATGCGGATGATCTGGGCAAGCATGGTGGCCTCGCCCACCGCCGTCGCGGTGACGGACAGTGCGCCGGTCTGGTTGACTGTGCCGCCGGTGACATGCGCGCCTGCGGCCTTGGCAACTGGCACGGGTTCGCCCGAAATCATGCTTTCGTCCAGCCAGCTTTCACCTTCCAGAACGGTGCCGTCGACGGGTACACGTTCGCCGGGACGCACCTCCACGATATCGCCGGAGCGGACCTCGGCGATGGGCACCTCGACGGTTTGGCCATCGCGCCGGACCTGCGCCGTGCGGGCCTGCAGGCCGATCAGGCGACGGATTGCGCCCGAGGTGCGCCCCTTGGCCCGCGCCTCCAGAAACCGGCCGAGAAGGATCAGGGTCACGATGACGGCTGCGGCCTCGTAATAGACGTTGATCGTGCCCTGCGGCAGCAATCCGGGGGCGAAGGTGGCGGTGAGCGAATAGCCATAAGCCGCCGTTGTGCCGACGGCGACAAGGCTGTTCATGTCGGGGGCGAGCCGCCAGAGGGCGGGATAGCCCTTTTTATAGAACCGCCTGCCGGGGCCGATCAGGACAAGCGTGGTCAGCACGAACTGCACCCACCAGCTGGCCTGCATGCCGATGGTGCGCATGATCAGATCGTGGACCGGCATGAACAGATGCGCGCCCATTTCCAATGCGAACACAGGCAGGGTCAGGATGGCGGCGACGGTCAGGTCGCGTTTCAGGTTGACCTGTTCATCGGCCTTGCGCGCATCGGATTCGGCATCCACCGTTGCGGAACGCTGCACGGGGCGTGCGTCATAACCCGCATCCCCGACCGCTTTGATCAGCAGCGCGGCGTCGGCCGATCCGGTGACTGTGGCGCGTTCGGTGGCCAGATTGACGGTGGCCGTCTGCACCCCCGGCACGGATTTCAGCGCGCGTTCGACGCGCGACACACAGGATGCGCAGGTCATGCCGCCGATGGTCAGATCGATGGGTTCGGCGGGAACATCGTAACCCGCAGCCTCGACCGCGGCGACAAGGCTGGTGCGCGTGACTGCGGCGGTTGCGGTGACCTGAGCGCGTTCGGTGGCGAGGTTTACTGTGGCATCCGTCACACCGGGAACCTGGCGCAACGCCCGTTCGACCCGGCCCACGCAGGACGCGCAGGTCATGCCTTCGACGGGCAGCGTCAGCGTGGCAGTTGGTGCTGGGGGGGGATTCAAAATGGCATTCATGGCGGTGATCTTTCGGTTGTGTCGATTTCCGCTGCCACAGATAAGGGTTCCAATGATGGGAAGGTCAAGGGCGGAACGAAAAATAGAATCTTCAGCCGTGACCCTTGACCTTCCAACGGTGGGAAGCCCTATCTGATATTTCATGAGACAAAACCGAAGGAGGATCTCATGCAGTTCCATATCGAGAACATGAGTTGTGGCGGCTGTGTGCGCAGCGTCACCAAAGCCATTCAATCCGTCGATCCGACAGCCGAGGTCAGCGCCGATCTTTCGACCCGCGATGTAGAGGTGGTCACGACTGCACCGCGCGAAAAGCTTGAACTCGTATTGGCCGACGTCGGCTATGCCGCAAACTGAACCGGAGACATAAGATGAAAAACCGCACAATCGCGCTTGCGACCGCAGCCCTTGTCGTTGCAGGCGGCTTTGCTGTCGCGCAGACCACGATGGAAGGGATGGATCATTCCAAGATGGATCATTCCGGCATGGCGATGGACATGGAAGGCATGGGGACGATGGACCATACCATGCTGATCCCGCCCGAGTTTGCCGAAGACCCGGCCACGGTTGCCTATGCCAAGGCGATGAACGACATGATGGCGGGAATGATGATTCCCTATACGGGTGACCCGGACGTCGATTTCATCCAAGGCATGATTCCGCACCACAAGGCCGCCGTCGACATGGCGAAGATCGCCTTGCAATACGGCAAGGACCCCGAAGTCAGGGCCTTGGCCGAAGCCGTGATTACGGCGCAAGAGGCGGAGATCACGCAGATGAACGCCTGGCTTGAGGCGCGCGGCAAGTAAACGCATTCGCCGCCCATGCGGTTCGGGGCGTGAACCTGCCCCGGACCGGCCCTAGCCCGCCGCGCCCTGCCCGGCCGGCGGTGCGGTGACGGGGCCGCAGACGGAACAATCCGCACGGCGATGTGCGGTGATGACCCGCGTATCCGCGAAAAGCGCGTCATAGATCATCAGGCGACCCAGCAGCGGTTCGCCTGCGCCTGTCAGAAGCTTGACCGCCTCTGTCGCCATGATGGAGCCGATGATGCCCGGCAAAGGGGCGGCGACGCCAGCCTCGGCACAGGTGGGAACCAGACCCGGCGCGGGGCGCTGCGGAAACACGCAGGCAAGGCAGGGGCCGCCGGTTGCGGGGCGGAAGATCGAAACCTGCCCTTCCCACTGGGTGATGGCACCTGAAATCAGGGGCTTTCCTGCGGCAACACAAACGGCGTTCGCCAGTTCGCGGGTGTCGAAATTGTCGGACCCGTCCAGCACCAGATCATAGTCGGCGATCAGATCGGCGGCGATGCCTGCATCAAGGCGGCGCTGATAAGGACGCACCTCGATAAACGGGTTCAGGGCGCGCATGGCTGTGGCGGCGGACTGCACTTTGGCCATGCCGATGCGGTTGTCGGCATGGATGATCTGGCGTTGCAGATTGGAGTTTTCCACCACGTCGTCGTCGATGACACCGATGACACCCACACCGCTGGCGGCCAGATACAACAGCGCGGGCGAGCCAAGGCCGCCTGCCCCGATCACCAGAACGCGGGCGTCCTTCAACCGGCGCTGCCCGGTGCCGCCGATTTCGCGCAGCATGATGTGACGGGCATAGCGGTCCAGTTCCGCAGGGCGGAACGCGCCCGTCTGCGTGGCGGCCACCGGCGCATCATGGCCACGGCGCAAGCGACGCAGCAGCGTGCGATAACCGATCACGGCGGCGGCGATGCCACCGAGAACGACCCACACCTCGGCCCGCGCGCCGGTTGCCAGCCGCAAGGGGTGGCCGGTGGGCAACAGAAGATGGATCAGCACGACCACGGCCCAGATCACCGCAATCACGATCAGGCGCTGCCGCAGGGGCGTGCCAAGCCACGCCCCAAGTGCCCACATTGCCGCCATCAGGCCAAGAACAGCGATCATCAGCCGCGCCCCGTTGACCCGAAACCGCCTTCGCCACGGTCAGACTCTGACAGGGCATCGACGATGACGAACCGGGCCTGAACCACTGGGGCCACGATCATCTGTGCGATCCGGTCGCCATGCTGCACGACATAATCCACGCTGCCCAGATTGATCAGCGCCACGCCAAGGGGGCCGCGATAATCGCTGTCGATGGTGCCGGGCGTGTTAGGCAGCGTGATGCCGTGTTTCAGCGCAAGCCCGGACCGGGGCCTGATCTGCACCTCGAACCCCGGCGGAATTTCCACGCGCAGGCCGGTTGGCAAGACGATCCGCTGCAGGGGCGCAAGGGTCATGCCCGCCTTTCGCAAGGAGGGCGGAAGATTGGCGCGCAGGTCTGCGCCAGCGGCACCGGAGGTTTCGTAGGCGGGTAAGGGCAGGCTGCGATCTGCGTCCGCATCCCAAAGCAGGCGGATGAGGGGTGTGTTGTCACCAGTGGCGGTCATTGCAAAGCCTGGGCGATGCGAAGGGCGAGCCGGTTTGCCACATCGGCCTTGGCCATCCGGGGCCAGACTTCGGGCCCGGCGTCGGTGATCAGAGTGACGGCATTTTCGGTGCCACCCATCACGCCCGATGATGCAGATACGTCATTCGCCACGATCCAGTCACAGCCTTTGCGCAGGCGTTTGGCGGTGGCGTGGTCCACCACCTGTTCGGTTTCTGCGGCAAAGCCGACAACAAGTTTGGGCCGCCCCGCAGACCTTTGCGAAATGCGGGCCAGAATGTCGGGGTTTTCGGCAAATGTCAGATGGGGGGGATTGCCGGAACCGTCCTTCTTCATCTTTTGCCCAGCGACAGTGGTCATGCGCCAGTCCGCCACCGCCGCAGCAAAGACAGCTGCATCGGCCGGCAAGGCGGCGTCCACCGCGTCAAGCATTTCGGCGGCCGTTTCCACGGCCACGACGGTTACCCCCAAGGGTGGCGGCACGGTTGCGGGGCCGGTCACAAAGGTGACTTTTGCGCCCAGCGCAGCAAGGGCCTGTGCGATGGCTGTGCCCTGCGCGCCGGATGATCTGTTGGCGATGTAGCGGACCGGGTCGATGGGTTCATGCGTCGGGCCGGAGGTGACGATGACGTGACGCCCGGTCAGTGGGCCGGTGTTGAGCATTGCGGCAATCGCGGCGAGAATTTCTGGCGGTTCGGCCAGCCGACCGGGGCCATATTCGCCGCAGGCCATGTCGCCGTCATTCGGGCCGACGAACCTGATCCCGTCGTGGGTGAGCTGTTCAAGGTTCCGGCGGGTTGCGGGGTGGTTCCACATCCGCACATTCATGGCGGGGGCCACCAGAACCGGCGTGTCGGTGGCCAACAGAAGAGTGGAGGCCAGATCGTTCGCGTGACCGCCCGCCATCTTGGCCATCAGGTCTGCGGTGCCGGGGGCCACGACGATCAGGTCTGCAACGCGCGACAGTTGGATATGGCCCATTTCAGCCTCATCCGTGAGATTGAACAGGTCGGTGTAGACCTTTTCCCCGGCCAGAGCCGCCACGGACAATGGTGTGACGAATTCCGCGCCTGAGCGGGTCAGCACGGGCGTCACATCAGCCCCCGCCTTGCGCAGAAGGCGGATCAGTTCCAGCGATTTGTAGGCGGCGATGCCGCCCCCGATGATCAGAAGGATGCGCCTGGTTTCAAGCATGTGTTGCCCCCGTGGTTGGGGGGAAGGTAGCGCCTTGGGGGGGTGGGGGGAAGGGGGCGGGCCGATGCTGTCCGGCCCGCAGCAAATTGCCGTCACCCTTAAAGGAACGCCAGCACCTCGCGCGATTGTTCGACAAGGCCGCGGCGCAGTTTTGCGAAGGCCGCTGCTTCCAGTTGGCGGACGCGTTCCTTGGACAGGCCAAGCTCTTCGCCCAGCGATTCGAGCGTGCGGCCATCGTCGCGGAGTTTGCGTTCGGTGACGATATACCGTTCGCGTTGGTTCAGAGTGCCCATCGCCGACACAAGCCAGTTGCGCAGTTGGGCGGTGTCATGCGTGCCTTCGACGGTGTCGGCTGCCTGCACGCCGTCATCTTCCAGCGCGTCAATCCATTCGCGGCCCTCATCCTCGGCGGACTGCGTGGCGTTCAGGGAAAAGTCGGAGCCGGACAGACGCCCCTCCATCATTTCCACATCGGCCAGCGGCACGCCGACTTCGCGGGCGATGCGTTCGCGCAGTTGGTAACCGTCAAGCTTTTCGCCCGCAGCCTCGGCCTCGCGCTCCAGTTTTGCTTGAACGCGGCGCAGGTTGAAGAACAGGGATTTCTGACTGGAGGTGGAACCCGTTCGCACCATGGACCAGTTGCGCATCACATAGTCCTGAATGGACGCCTTGATCCACCAGACGGCATAGGTTGAAAACCGCACGCCGCGGTCGGGATCGAACTTGTCGGCGGCTTTCATCAGACCCAGCGATGCCTCTTGGATCAGGTCATTCATCGGCGCGCCGTAGCGGCGGAATTTGGCGGCCATGCTGATTGCAAGGCGCATGTAGGCGGTGATCAGGCGGTGCAGGGCTTGTTCGTCGCGCTGGTCACGCCAGGCATAGGCAAGGCGCAGCTCCGTCTCGGCATCGAGGAGTTCCGCCTTCATTGCCTTGCGAGACATCGTCTGGTCGTTATACCCGTCAAGTGCCATGGGAACCCCCTATCGGTGAAAACCCTGCGCTGTTGCGCGTTGTGAACAATTTACGGAACAGGATTATGTTCGGATCAAAACAAAATTTCGCGACGC
Organism: Gemmobacter sp.; assembly: GCA_031425195.1. Lineage (GTDB taxonomy): Bacteria > Pseudomonadota > Alphaproteobacteria > Rhodobacterales > Rhodobacteraceae > JANPIX01. The sequence continues at coordinate 140,443 of JANPIX010000001.1, forward strand.
TTCCTGCGCTCACGGTGGTAATCGGCGGGGCCAGATCGGGAAAATCGCGCTTTGCCGAAGGGTTGTTGCGGGAAACGGGACTGCCAAAGCACTATGTCGCGACAGCCGAAGCGTGGGATGACGAAATGCGCACACGCATTGCGCAGCACCGCACAGACCGAGGGGCCGACTGGATCACGCATGATGCGCCACTTGATCTGGTGGGTACGTTGAAACAGGTGCCTGTGGATGCGGGGGTGTTGATCGATTGTGCAACATTGTGGCTGTCCAATCATCTGCTGGCAGAACACGATCTGAAGCCACAGGAAGACGCCTTAATTATTGCCTTGCGGAAGACTGCGCGCCCCGTGGTCATCGTAACCAACGAGGTTGGCCTGTCAGTGGTTCCCGACAACGCGCTGGCCCGGCGGTTTCGCGATGCGCAGGGGCGGCTTAATCAGGCATTGGCAGCGGAGGCGGGGCTGGTGGTGGCAGTCTGGGCCGGGTTGCCGCTGGTGTTGAAGGGTGCGCTGCCTGCGCCCGCCCTGCGATGACGCGCTTTATGTGGGTGCGGCATGGGCCGACACATGCGAAGTCGATGGTCGGGTGGACGGACATTCCCGCCGATCTTTCTGATGTCGCCGCCCTGACGCGGCTTGGCGGGCTGCTGCCCGCCGATGCACTGGTCATCTCCTCGGATCTGATGCGCGCGCGGATGACGGCGGATGCGATACAGGGCGGGCGGGCGCGGTTGCCAGACAAGATGGCGTTGCGCGAGTTGCACTTTGGCGACTGGGAGCAGCAGGGATTTGCCGAAGTGGAGGCCCATTCCCCCGCGCTGATCCGCGCCTTTTGGGAAACGCCGGGCGATATCCGCGCGCCGGGCGGCGAAAGCTGGAACGACGTTGTGGCGCGGGTGGGTGCGGCGGTGGAGGATCTGGTGCAAAGCCACCCGGATCGCACGTTGGTCGTGGTCGCGCATTTCGGCGCCATCCTCGCGGCGCTGCAGGTGGCGTTGCAGGGAACGCCGCAACAGGTGCTGGCGCACCGCATCGACAATCTGTCGCTTACCGAACTGACCTTTGCGCGCGAGGGGTGGACGGTTGGCCGGATCAATCACCTTGCGTGATTGCGCCGGTCACGAATGGTCATTTTCCGCGCGCGGGCAAGACGGCTATTGTCGGGCCGAATTTTGACAGGAAGACATGATGACGTATGACCTTGTGATCGGTGACCGGGCCTATTCCAGTTGGTCGCTGCGCGGCTGGCTGTTGTTCGATGCGTTTGGCATCCCGGTGAAAACGCATTCCGTGCGGCTTTACACCGATGAACTGGCCACGATGCTCCGGGACTACGCGCCTGCCCGCACTGCGCCCACCCTGCGCTGTGCCGATGGCACGGTTGTCCCGGAAACCATCGCGATTGCCGAAGAACTGGCCACGCGCCACCCTGACGCCGGGATCTGGCCCGCGGCCCCGCGCGCCCGCGCCATCGCCCGCGCCCTGGCAGCCGAGATGCATGCGGGGTTTGGGGCCCTGCGCAGTCATTGCCCGATGAACCTGCGCGTCAGTTACACCGATTGCGCCCCCCCGGAAGAGGTGCTGGCCGACCTTGTGCGGCTGGAACGGATCTGGGCGAATGCGCGGGACGAGACGCAATCCCAAGGCCCATGGCTGTGCGGTCATTATTCCGGCGCGGATGCGTTCTTTGCCCCGGTTGCGGGGCGGATTGCGGGCTATGGGCTGCAGGTGGGCGCAGAGGCGGCGGCCTATGTCGCCGCGCATCTTTCGCACCCGTCCTTTCGCCGGTGGCGAGCAATGGGTCTGGTCGACGGGGCGGATCAGGCGTTTTACCGCCGCGATTACCCGACCCGCGCCTGGCCCGGCCCGGTGCCGCTGCCAGCCCGTGCCGTCGACGGAACTGACGCGGAAAACGCGGCCTGCCCTTATTCCGGCAAACCTGTGACCCATGTTCTGGAACTGGGCGGGCGGCGTATCGGGTTCTGCAACGCCTTTTGCCGGGACAAGACGCTTGCCGACCCCGAAGCCTGGCCAAAGTTCATGGCGGTTTACCAATCGTAAACCATTCCGCCCTACCCGTTAACCAAGTGGCACGGAAAAGGGCGGACGATGACAGCACTGGCCTATACCGTGGCGTTCGAAGGGGTAGAGGCGCGGATGGTGGAGGTGCAGTGCGCCGTCGCCCCCGGTCTGCCCGCCTTTACCATTGTGGGTCTGCCCGACAAAGCGGTGAGCGAGGCGCGCGAACGGGTGCGTGCGGCGCTGGCGGCCATGTCGATTGCGCTGCCGTCCAAGCGCATCACCGTGAACCTGTCGCCTGCCGACCTGCCCAAGGAAGGATCGCATTTCGATCTGCCCATCGCGCTTGCGCTGTTGGCCGCGCTGGAGATCATTCCGAAGGATGACGTGGCGGAAACCGTGGCTCTTGGTGAGCTTGCACTGGACGGGCGGCTGGTGCCGGTGATCGGGGCCCTGCCCGCCGCCATGGCAGCGGCCGAGGCCGACCGCGCGCTGTTGTGCCCCAAGGCCTGCGGGCCAGAGGCCGCCTGGGTTGGTGCGGCGCAGGTTCTGGCGGCGGCATCACTGGATGAAGTGGTGCGCCATTATACCGGGCAATCGCCGCTGACCCCGGCCGAGGCGGGCGAAGTCACGCGTGGCAGTTTTGCGCGCGACCTGCGCGAGGTCAAAGGGCAGGAACGCGCCAAACGCGCGCTTGAAATTGCGGCGGCGGGTCGGCATCACATGTTGATGGTGGGCAGCCCCGGTTCGGGGAAATCGATGATCGCGGCACGGCTTCCCGGGATCATGCCGTTGTTGTCGGCGACCGAGGCGCTGGAAACGTCGATGATCCATTCGCTGGCCGGGGTGCTGACCGAAGGCGGTATCAGCCGCGACCGCCCGTTCCGCGAACCGCACCATACCGCCAGCATGGCCGCCATTGTCGGCGGTGGCCGCAGCGCCAAACCGGGGGAAATCAGCCTGGCGCACAATGGGGTGCTGTTTCTGGACGAATTCCCCGAATTTTCGCGCGCCGTGCTGGAAACCCTGCGTCAACCCATCGAAACTGGCGAGGTCGTTGTGGCGCGGGCGAACGCGCATATCCGTTATCCCTGCCGGTTTTTGCTGGTCGCAGCGGCGAACCCCTGCAAATGCGGCTATCTATCCGATCCGGCGCGGGCCTGCGCGCGGGTTCCTGTCTGCGGCGAAGATTATCTGGGGCGCATCAGCGGCCCCCTGATGGACAGGTTCGACCTGCGGGTGGAGGTGCCCCCGGTGGCGTTCACCGACCTTGATCTTCCCGCATCGGGCGACACATCGGCGGCCGTGGCAAACCGGGTTGCGCAGGCGAGGGAGGTGCAGGCCGAACGGTACCGCGATCATCCCCATGCCCGCGTCAATGCCGATGCCGAAGGGGCGCTTTTGGAACAGGTGGCCACGCCGGACGCGGCGGGAAAGGCGTTGCTGTCGCGCGTGGCTGATCGTTTCGGTCTGACGGCGCGCGGCTATCACCGCGTGCTGCGGGTGGCGCGGACCATCGCCGATCTGGATGACGCGGGCGAGGTGAAACAGACCCATATCGCCGAAGCGGTCAGTTACCGGCTTGCCATTGGTGCCAAGGGCTGAGCCGGTTGCTTAGACTGCGCGCTTGGCTTCGATCACTTCCCAGATGCGGGCGGCGGTGTTGGTGCCGTCAAAACGCTCCATCTCCTGAATGCCGGTGGGTGAGGTGACGTTAATTTCGGTCAGCCAGTCGCCGATGACATCGATGCCGACGAATACCTGCCCGTGGTCGCGCAGAACCGGGCCGATGCGGGCGCAAATCTCCAGATCGCGCGGCGTCAGGCCCACTTTTTCGGGCCGCCCGCCTGCGTGCATGTTCGAGCGGGTTTCGCCGGACTGAGGGACGCGGTTGATGGCACCCACGGGATCGCCATCAACAAGGATGATGCGCTTGTCGCCCTTTTCGACGGCGGGAAGGAATTTCTGCACGATCAGCGGTTCGCGGTTCATGCCGGTGAACATTTCGTGCAGCGACGCAAGATTGCGGTCGTTCGGGTCCAGACGGAAAACCCCGGCGCCGCCGTTGCCGTAAAGCGGTTTGAGGATGATGTCGCCATGGCGCGCCTTGAAGTCGCGGATCGTTGCAAGATCGCGCGCAATCGCCGTGGGCGGGGTCAGATCGGGGAATTGCAGCACCAGCAGCTTTTCGGGAAAATTGCGAACCCAGAAGGGATCGTTGACCACCAGCGTCTTGGGATGGATCATGTCCAGCAGATGGGTTGTGGTGATATACCCCATGTCGAAGGGCGGGTCCTGACGCAGCCAGACGACATCGAAATCAGCCAGATCAACCTCGGTTTCCGGGCCGAATGTCACATGGTTTCCGATCTCTCGCCGCAGTTCGACGGGCCAGCCGCGGGCCATGACCCTGCCTTCGACAAAGGCAAGCCGGTCGGGCGTGTAGTAGAACAGCGAATGGCCACGGGCCTGCGCCTCGACCGCGATGCGAAAGGTACTGTCTGCATTGATATTGACCGACCCGATCGGATCCATCTGCAAGGCGATTTTCAAGGACATGATCTTCTCCGCGACATCTGCGCCCTAGATGGCGCAGGTTGGCGGCAGTTGCAATCAAGCCCGGTCAGGCCGCGAAGGCATTTTCCAGAATGTCGATGCAACCCTGACCATCGACCAGCGCCACGTCAAAGCGTGCTTCGGTCAACTGCCCGGCGGGTTCGCCCGCCAGAAATTCGGAAGCGGCACCGTAAATCCGGGCCATCTGCCGCGCTGACAGGTGTTCGGCAGCATGGGCGTGGGTATCGCTTTGCTTCACTTCCACAAAGACCACGCGGCTGCCTTCGCGGATCACGATATCGATTTCGCCCGACATGCCGCGCCAGCGCTGGGCGGCAAGCGCCCTGCCCGACTGTTGGTAGTGGCGCACAACCGCCGCTTCGGCGGCGAGGCCGGCGTGATAGGAGACAACCCCGGTCATTCCGCCCCCCCCTTTTTCAGTGCCGCCTGATACACATCACGCCGGGCCATGTTCAGGTTGGAGGCGACGAGGGCCACTGCATCCTTGATCGACAAGGTTTCAAGGGCCTGATCCAAGGCTGTGTCGAGATCACTTTCTGTCACGTTCGCTTCCCCCGGCCTGTCGACAAGCACGACGATTTCACCCTTGACGTCCCGGTTCGCAAAACTGTCGGCCAGATCACCGAGCGTGCCGCGCGACACTTCTTCGAAACGTTTTGTCAGTTCCCGGCATACCACGGCCAGCCGGTCCTTTCCAAAGCATTCCCCCATCTCGGTTAACAGACGGCTAACGCGCTTGGGCGATTCGAACAGGATCAGGGTGGCAGGCACGGCCCCAAGCCCGGTGAGGAAAGTACGGCGGGCGCCGGCGGCTGCGGGTGCAAAGCCCGCAAACAGGAAACGGTCGCTGGGCAGGCCCGAAACCGTAAGTGCCGCCAGAACTGCCGAAGGGCCGGGGGCCGTGTGCACGGCATGGCCCGCCTCAATCGCGGCGCGGACGAGTTGATAGCCGGGGTCTGCGACAAGCGGGGTTCCCGCTTCGGATGCATAGGCCAGCGACTTGCCTTCGCCCAAGGCCGCCAGCAGCCGGGGGCGCATCGCGGCCCCGTTGTGATCGTGGTAAGCCAGCACCTGACGCCCACCCAGAGGCACGCCATGAATTTCCATCAGGTGGCGGAGCGTGCGGGTGTCTTCGGCCGCCAAGACATCGGCGTTCGCCAGAATGTCGAGTGCGCGCAAGGTGATATCGCGCGCGGCCCCGATGGGTGTTGCGATGAAGTGCAGCCCCGGCGGGACTTTGCGCGTATCGTACACTGGATCGCCGATTGCCACTTTCCCGTCCCCCGGTGCGTTTACTTCACGCCTTCTTGCGCATAATCTGCCCCAAATCACAGCGACTGCCGCGCCATGGAAGAAGGAATGCCTTATGTTCCCCGTTTTGTCCCGTCTTCGCAAGTCGACGACACTGATTGTCGGAATGGTCACCGCTTTGGCGCTGACGGCCTGCGCCCCCACAACCGGCACTTCCCCCGGCGTACCCGCCGCATCGGGGGGTGCCATCAAGGTGGCGTTGCTGGTGCCATCGGGGTCTGGCGATGCGTCGGACGAAGGGCTGGCCCTGTCGTTCCAGAACGCGGCGCGGCTGGCGATTTCCGATCTGGGCGGGGTTGCCATCGACCTCAAAGTCTATCCGACGGGCAGTTCCCCTGCGGGCGCGCAGACCGCAGCCAAGCAGGCGGCAATGGACGGGGCCGAAGTGATTTTGGGGCCGCTGCGGTCAGAGGAATCCAATGCGGCAGCAGTGGCCGTGGCGGGCAGCGGGCTGAACGTGCTCAGCTTTTCCAACAACCCGGCGATTGCGGGGGGAAACCTGTTCGTGCTGGGCACCACGTTCCAAAGCAGTGCCAACCGGCTGTCACGCTATGCCGTGCGCAATGGGGCGAGCCGGATCATGATCGTGCATGACCAAAGCGCCAGCGGCGAGGCGGGGCGCGCGGCCATTCAGGCGGCGGTCACGGCTGCAGGTGGCACGATTGTCGGATCGGGCAGCTATGAATTTTCGCAGAACGGCATTGTCAGCGCCGTGCCGCGCCTTGCCGCGCAGGCCAAGGCGAACGGGGCGCAGGCCATTTTCCTGACCGCGGATTCGGCGGGGTCCTTGCCGCTGGTTTCGCAACTGCTGCGCGACAATGGGCTGGATCAGGCGACGGTGCGGTTCATCGGGCTGACCCGCTGGGACGTGCCGCCGCAGACGGCGGCGCTGCCGTCGCTGCAGGGCGGGTGGTTCGTGCTGCCCGATCCGGGCCGCATTTCGCAATTTCAGGCGCGGTACCAGTCGGCCTATGGCCAGGCCCCGCTGCCGCTTGCGGAACTGGCCTATGACGGGATCGCCGCCATCGGCGCGCTGGCGTCGCGCAAGGGCGAAGGGTCGCTGAACAGTGCCGCACTGACCCAGGGCGCGGGTTTCGAAGGCGTTGCCGGTATCTTCCGTTTCTTGCCCGATGGCACCAATGAACGCGGCTTGTCCATTGCGCAAATCCAGAACAATCAGGTGACCGTGATTGACCCTGCCCCCCGCAGCTTTGGCGGTTTCGGCTTCTAGGCCGGCACCTGCCCCCGGCCCTCGGCTGATTCTTCCGGCGGACCAGATCATTGACAGCGCGGCCCTGCTGGCCGCGCTTGACGCCGACCTTTGCAGGATGACCGAGGCGCGTTCTGCCCGCGACGTGGCTGTTCAACATCTGGACCGGGCCAAGAAGGCGGGCAATGCCGCCTTGCAGGCCGCCTTTGCCAGCCACCCGCTTGACGCACGAGCCATGGTCAACGCGCAAAGCGTGCTGACCGACGGGCTTGTCACGGCGGCGCTGCATGTGGCCACGCGGCATCTGCACCCGCTTGCCAACCCGACCGAGGCGGAGCGTCTGTGCCTGTTGGCCGTGGGCGGGTATGGCCGGGCGGAAATGGCACCCCATTCCGACGTGGACCTTTTGTTCCTGACGCCCTGGAAACTGACCCCCTGGGCAGAATCCGTGATCGAAAGCACGCTTTACATGCTGTGGGACCTGAAGCTGAAGGTCGGCCATGCCAGCCGGACAGTGAAGGATTGCCTGCGGCTGGCGCGGGAAGACGTCACTATCCGCACGGCTTTGCTCGAACATCGGTATGTGGCCGGGTATGCGCCTCTTGCGGACGAACTGGATGCGAAACTGTGGTCGGAACTGTTCCACAGCACCGGCCGAGAATTCACCGCCGCCAAACTGGCGGAACGGGCAGAGCGGCACCGCAGGCAGGGCGGCCAACGCTATGTGCTGGAGCCGAACATCAAAGAGGGCAAGGGCGGCCTGCGGGATCTGCAGACGCTGTACTGGATCGGCAAGTATCTGCACCGCGTGCCCGACGCCGAGGGTCTGATCAAGGCGGGGCTGCTGAGCGCCGAGGAATACGCCACATTTTCGCGCGCCGAAGATTTTCTGTGGGCGGTGCGGTGCCATCTGCATCTGGTGACGGGGCGCGCCACCGACCAGCTGACCTTTGATCTGCAGGTCGAGGTGGCGGCCCGGATGGGCTATACCGATACGAGCGGGCGGCGGGCGGTTGAGGTTTTCATGCAGGACTATTTCCGCCACGCGACGCGCGTGGGGGAGTTGACGCGGGTGTTCCTGACAGAACTTGAGGCGCGGCATGTGAAGCCCGAGGCGACGCTGGCGGGGTTTTTCCGGCGGTCGGGCAAGGTCAGCCCCGGTTACAAGCTGGTTCAGGGGCGCATCGACGTGATCAGTCCGCAAGGCTTTTTGTCGGACAAGCTCAACCTGCTGCGGGTGTTTGAAGAGGCGTTGCGGTCGGGCCATCTGCTGCATCCGAACGTGATGCGCATGATTGCCGCCAATCTGCATCTGATTGACGACGAGATGCGCGAAGACCCCGAAGCCATTCAGATCTTTCTGGATCTGATGCTGAAGCACGGCAATCCGGAGCGTGCCCTGCGGCGGATGAACGAGCTTGGCCTGCTGGGCGCGTTCATTCCGGAATTCGAGCCGATCGTGGCGATGATGCAGTTCAACGTCTATCACCATTTCACCGTGGACGAGCATATCATCCAGACGATCAGCACGCTTGCCCAGATCGAACGCGGCGAATTGCTGGAGGAACTGCCGGTGGCGTCGGGCATCCTGAAGGCGGGGGTGAACCGCCGGGTGATCTATGTCGCACTGTTGCTGCACGACATCGCCAAGGGACGGCCCGAAGACCACTCCATCCTGGGGGCGCAGATCGCGCGGCGCGTGGCACCGCGGCTGGGGCTGGAACCGGACGAGGCGGAGACAGTGGAATGGCTGGTGCGGTATCACCTTCTGATGTCGGACATGGCGCAGAAGCGCGATATCGGCGACCCCCGCACGGTTCGGGATTTTGCAAAGGCGGTCAAGACGACACGGCGGCTTGACCTGCTGACGGTGATGACGGTGTGTGATATCCGGGGGGTTGGTCCCGGCACCTGGAACAACTGGAAGGCCATGCTGCTGCGGCAGCTTTACCGGGATACGACCGATGCGCTGAACGGTGGTCTGGAAACGTCGAACCGGGAACACCGGGAAGACGAGGCCAAGGCGTTGCTGCAAACCCATTTGCAGGGCTGGAATGCGGGCGAGGTCAAGGTGGAACTGGGCCGGCACTATGCCCCCTATTGGCGCGGGCTTTCGACTGACACGCAGGCTGTGTTCGCCCGGCTGTTGCAAAACCTGCCCGACAATGAAATCCGCATCGACCTGCACCCTGATGCGGACCGCGCCGCGACGCGCGCCTGTTTCGCGCTGGTCGATCATCCGGGGATCTTTTCCCGGTTGGCGGGGGCACTTGCGCTTGTCGGGGCCAACGTCGTGGATGCGCGGACCTATACGTCGAAGGACGGCTATGCGACCGCCGTGTTCTGGGTGCAGGACAGTGAGGGCAAGCCTTACGAGATCAGCCGTTTGCCGCGTTTGCGCGGGATGATCGAAAAGACGCTGCGGGGTGAGGTGCTGGCGCGTGAGGCGCTCAAGGATCGTGACCGGGTGAAAAAACGCGAAAGCGAGTTCCGCTTTCCCACCCATGTCAATTTTGACAATGACGGGTCAGAAATCTATACCATGATCGAGGTGGATACCCGCGACAGGCCCGGCCTTCTGTATGATCTGACGCGGACATTGGCGGCCAACAACATCTATATCGCGAGTGCCGTGATCGCCACTTATGGCGCGCAGGTTGTCGATACCTTTTATGTGAAAGACATGTTCGGCCTGAAACTGCATCAGAAGCACCGGCAAGAGGCGCTGGAACGCAAATTGCGCCAGGCGATTGCCGAAGGCGCCAAGCGGGCGCAGGCATGACGCAGATCCGGCTGCTGCGCAGCGTGCTGACGGTTGGCGGCTGGACATTGCTGTCACGTCTTGTCGGGTTCATCCGTGATGTGATGGTGGCGGCCTATCTGGGGTCCGGCCCGGTGGCCGAGGCGTTTCTGATCGCGTTCAGCCTGCCCAACATGTTCCGCCGTTTCTTTGCCGAAGGCGCGTTCAACATGGCCTTTGTGCCGATGTTCGCCAAGAAACTGGAAGCGGGCGAAGATGCGGCGGGCTTTGCGCGGGATGCGTTCAACGGGCTGGCCGGTATTCTGATCGTGTTCACCATCATCGGGACGCTGGCGATGCCGTGGCTCGTCTGGGCGATGGCGTCGGGATTTGTCGGGGATGCGCGGTTTGATCTGGCCGTGACATTCGGGCGGATCAGTTTTTCCTATATCCTGTTCATCTCGCTTGTCGCGCTGTTGTCGGGCGTGCTGAACGCGTTTGGCCGGTTTACCGAGGCGTCGTTTGTGCCGGTGCTGATGAACCTGATGTTCATTGCGGCGATGCTGTTCGCCGACTGGCTGGGTTGGGACATGGGGCTGACGCTCGCGTGGACGGTGCCTGTGACGGGGGTGGCGCAACTGGCGTTCACATGGGTTTCGGCGCGGCGCGTCGGATTGCGGTTTCAGCCGGGCTGGCCGCGCATGACCCCCGAACTGAAGCGTCTGGCCATCATAGCCGCGCCTGCGGTTCTGGCGGGTGGGGTGGTGCAGGTGAACCTGATCGTCGGCCGCCAGATCGCAAGTTTCACCGAAGGGGCGGTGGCGTGGTTGTCTTATGCGGACCGGCTTTACCAGTTGCCGCTGGGTGTGGTGGGAATCGCCATCGGGACGGTTCTATTGCCCGATCTGTCGCGCCGCCTGCGGTCGGGTGATGCCGAAGGGGGCCGGGCGAGCCTGAACCGGGGGGCGGAATTCGCGCTGGCCCTGACGGTGCCTGCCGCGGTGGCGCTTGTCATTCTGTCGCTGCCCCTGACAACCGTGCTGTTTCAGCGCGGTGCCTTTGGGGCGGATGATGCGGCGAACACGGCGCTGGCCCTTGCCGCTTACGGCCTTGGGCTGCCGGCGTTTGTGCTGCACAAGGTGTTGCAGCCGCTTTACTATGCGCGGGAAGATACCCGCCGCCCGTTTGTCTATGCGGTGGTTTCGATGGTCGTGAATGCGGGCATTGCCATCGGCCTTTTGCCCTATATCGGGTTTGTCGCGGCGGCACTTGCGACCACTTTGTCGGGGTGGGTCATGGTCTGGCAGTTGTGGCGAGGATCGCGGCAGATGGGGCCCGAGGCGCAGACGGACGCGCGGTTCCGCGCGCGGATCTGGCGGATTGTGGTGGCGTCAGTGGGCATGGGCGGCGTGCTGATGGGCGCACAGATCGTGCTGGGGCCGGCGCTGGCGTCGTACGGGTGGCGCTATCCAGCGTTGGGGCTGTTGGTCATGGCGGGGATCGTCGCCTATTTCGCCATCGGGACGCTGATCGGCGCGTTCCGGATGGCGGATTTCAAATCGGCGCTGCGCCGTCAGCGTTGACGCAATTTCCGTTTGATGCGGGCAAAGCCGCCGGGGCTTACGACGAAGGACACGGCAAAACCGGCGCAGAACCCGGCCACGTCGGCGACCCAATCCCAACTGCCGCCGAACAGCATTCCGAACAGAAGCTGCAGTATCAGCAGCGACCCGATCAGCGTGAACGCCTGATACTGACGCCCACCCGTCGCGGACAGACGCATCCACAGCACATAGGTGAAGGCCCCGATCAGCCCATAAACCGGGGGATAGGCCCCGATCAGCGGGGCCTGAATGTCGGGCACAAGACCGTACGCCACGGCACCGGCAAGGCAGGCCACGGCCACCACCACGAACACGGCCCAGGGGCGGAACACCTCGGCCACCCATTTGCCAAGGGCAAGCAGGATGACGATGGAGAACAACGCGTGCGAAAACGTGGCATGCACCAGGGGATAGGTGAACATGCGCCAGAAGCTGTCGGCGCGCCACTGACCCGTTTCCCAACCGATGCGCAGCAGTTCCGGCACGAAGGCAAACCGTTCGACCGCGTCAAGCCGCCAACCTGTTGCGGCAGGCCCGCCGACAAAGCCGGATGATCCAAGGGCCACCACGATTTCGACAGCGATCAGCGGTAACGCCAGTGCCCAAACGATCCATGGCAGCGGGTTCAGGGGCGGGGCGTTCGGGTCTGTCTGCATCATCACCTCGGGTCGGGCTGCGGCGGGTGTCGTGATTGACGCCCCCCGACCGCAACGCTAAGCCCTTCCCCAAGCCTTTGCCAGACAGGACCGCCCGATGACCGATCCGAAATTCGCCCCCCGCATCTTTTCCGGCATCCAGCCTTCGGGGGGGCTGACGCTGGGCAATTATCTGGGTGCTCTCAAACGGTTCGTCGAAAAGCAGGACGAGGGCGGCATCGAGACTGTCTATTGCCTTGTCGACATGCACGCCATCACGGTCTGGCAGGACCCCGCCAAACTGCGCCACGCGACGCGCGAAGCGGCGGCAGGGTTTATTGCGGCGGGGATCGATCCTGCGCGTTCCATCCTGTTCAACCAGTCGCAGGTGACGGCCCACGCCGAGCTTGGCTGGATCTTCAACTGCGTTGCGCGGATGGGGTGGATGGGCCGCATGACCCAGTTCAAGGACAAGGCGGGCAAGAACAGCGAAAATGTGTCGCTTGGTCTGTTTGCCTATCCGGCTTTGATGGCGGCGGACATTCTGGCCTACAAGGCGACGATGGTGCCGGTGGGCGAGGATCAGAAGCAGCATCTGGAACTGGCCCGCGATATCGCGATCAAGTTCAACAACGATTACGGCGTCGATTTCTTTCCGGTGGTGGAGCCGATCATCGAAGGGGCCGCGACCCGCGTGATGAGCCTGCGCGACGGGACGATGAAGATGTCGAAATCGGACCCGAGCGATCAAAGCCGGATCAACCTGACCGACAACGCCGACACGATTGCGAAAAAGATCAGGAAGGCCAAGACGGATGCCGAACCGCTTCCCGATACGCTGGACGGATTGCGCGACCGGCCCGAGGCGCGGAACCTTGTGAACATCTTTGCGGCGCTTTCGGGAATGACGGCGGCGCAGGTGATTGCCGAACATGCGGGCGCGCAGTTCGGCACCTTCAAACCGGCGCTGGCCGATCTGGCGGTGGCCAAGCTGTCGCCGATCACGGATGAGATGAACCGCCTGATGCAAGACCCCGCCGAAATCGACCGTATTCTTGGCGAAGGGGCAGAGCGTGCCGAGGCGATTGCCCGCCCGGTGCTGGATCAGGTTTACGATATCGTGGGGATGATCCGATCACGGCCAAGGGGATGATCCGCTGGGCGGCACGGGCGGGGCTGACGCTGATCCTTGTGCTGTCGGTTGCGCTGACCTTTTCGGGGGTGGCGCAGCTTTTGCAGAACCCGCTGCTGCGGCCGATGGTCGATGCCACGGCGGAGCAGATTGTCGCCGCATCCGACCGGATGATCGCAAGGGAGGCGACGCCAGCGCGGCTGGAAGGGCGGCTGGGCGAACTTCTAGCAGAAGACCCGCGCAACTGGCTGGCCATTCAGGCAGTGGAACAAGTGGCTGCCGAGCGCGGGGTGGTTTTGCCCGCCGCCCTTGTGGCGCGCCGCGCTGCGCTGTGGGATGCGGACAGCGGAATTGTGGCGGTTGCGGGCAGTTGCGCGTCGTGCATCTGGGACGCGGGGACCTGCACCCTGACCGTGGCGCTGGTTTGCAATGCGCCTGTCGCCCTGACCCCGGTGGGGGATGTCGTGGGTCTGGGCCGGGCGGGGGTGGCCTGGGCCACGGGGCAGGATGTCGACAGGATCGACCTTGCGCTGTCCATCGTGGGGCTGGGTGCCACGGCGACCCTGCTTGCATCGGGTGGCACGTCGATTACCCTTAAACTCGGGGCGGGGACGTTGAAACTGGCGCGAAAGATGCGGCTGATCTCGCCGCGGCTGACGGGGCTTTTGTCGGATGTGGCGGTGCGCGGGGTTGACTGGCAGCTGGTCAACCGGATGGATTTCAGTGATCCGGCCCGGTTGATCCGGCCCGAGGTGATCGCGCCGCTGGCCAACATCGCGTCCGACATGGGGCGGATTGGCAGGGTGCTTCCGGCCAGCGAGACGCTGCACATGATCCGCTATGTCGATGATGCGGCCGATGCGCGCAGGCTTGCCAACGCCAGCGATGCGCTGGGGGCAAAGACACTGGGCCGGATCGAGGTTCTGGGCAAGGCGCGGTTCATGCGGGCGACGGTACGGGCATCGAACCTTGCCGTGCAGACATTGGTGGGGCTGGTTGGCCTGATGGCGGGGCTGGCCAGCGCCTGCATCGGGATTGGGCAAAGTGCTGTGCTGCGGCTGACCCGGTCGGTTCTGCGCAAGGGCGCGTGACGGCGCTGTCACATGCCCGATTCACGGCGTGTCCATTCTGGGGGCATCGAATCGGGCCGCCTGTCCCCCCTTGTTGACCGCTGCCCCGGGCTGTCCCTGCCCGGCCTGCGGCAAGGCCCGTTCTGCCCCCGGAGGCCGCGCTGGCACCGGGGGCTTTTTTCCCCGCTTGCAGAATGGGTGTGCGCCGGTGGCGTTTGATCCGCCGGTCAAAGGGCGTATTGTGCGCACAAGCAACATAGGAGCTTGTGATGACTGCCAAAGCGCCTGCCGAAACCCGCATCGGCCACGTCCACCTGAAAGTGTCCAATCTGGAGCGCGCGATTGCGTTCTACAGCGACATTCTGGGGTTTGAGCTGACGTCACGCTATGGCCCGCAGGCGGCGTTTCTATCGGCGGGCGGGTATCACCACCATATCGGACTGAACACCTGGGAAAGTCTGGGGGCCACGCCGCCGCCCGCGGGCCACACCGGGCTTTATCATACGGCGTTTCTGTATCCCGACCGGGCAAGCCTTGGGGCCGTCCTGAAGCGTGTGGTGGAGGCAGGCATTACGATTGACGGTGCCGCTGACCACGGGGTGTCAGAGGCGGTTTATCTGCGCGATCCCGATGGCAATGGCGTGGAACTTTACCGCGACCGGCCCGAGGCCGACTGGCCGCGGGACGCCAAGGGCGGGCTTGCCATGTCGAATTCACGGCTTGATCTGAACGCCTTGCTTGCCGAAGCGGTCTGACCCGTTGCCAGCCCCCTGCCCTTGCGCCAATATCGGCGCAGGGGAGATTACATCATGCGCAAGTTTCTGGTCGTTCTGGACGACACCCGCGAATGTCTGAACGCCATGCGCTTTGCCGCGATGCGGGCCAGCCATACCGGCGGCGGGGTGCAGATTCTGGCCGTGATCGCGCCAGAGGAATATCAGCACTGGATGGGTGTGGCCGATCTGATGCGCGCCGAAGCGCGTGAACGGATCGAGGCGCATTTCGAGGTTTTCGCCAAATGGATGCGCGACAAGCAGGGCGTGAACCCGGAACTTGTGATCCGCGAGGGTGATCCGGTGGTGGAGATTCTGGCGCAGGTGAGGGATGACCCGTCGATCGGCATTCTGGTGCTGGGTGCGGGATCGGAAAAATCAGGGCCCGGCCCGTTGGTCACGGCCATGACCCGGGCGTCGGGCACATTGCCCTTTCCCATCACCATCGTGCCGGGTGAGATGAGCAAGGACCGGCTGGAAGAGATTACCTGAAAACGCGCCACCTTAGAATCATTCCAAACATTGACATGCGCCCGGCAAAGGCCCATATCTGACTGGAATTGTCGGAGACTCATGATGTTCATCCAGACCGAATCCACACCGAACCCCGCCACGCTTAAATTCCTGCCGGGGCAGACTGTGCTTGACCTTGGCACCGCCGATTTTCCTTCGGCCGAGGCGGCCAACAAATCGCCTTTGGCGCGCCGCATCTTTGCGACCGGGAACGTCACCGGCGTGTTCTTTGGCGCGGATTTCGTGACGGTCACGAAAGATGATGCAAGCCAGTGGGACCACATCAAACCCGCCATTCTGGGTGCGATCATGGAGCATTACCAGTCGGGTGCCGCCGTGATCGACGGTGAGGCCGTGGCCTCGGGTCACCGCGAACACACCGGGGAAGATGGCGATATCGTGCGCCAGATCAAGGAATTGCTGGACAGCCGTGTGCGGCCTGCCGTGGCACAGGATGGCGGCGACATCACGTTCCACGGGTTTGACCGGGGCGTTGTCTATCTGCACATGCAGGGGGCCTGTGCGGGTTGCCCGTCATCCACGCTCACATTGAAGATGGGCATCGAAAACCTGCTGCGCCATTACATTCCCGAAGTGCTGGAAGTGCGGCCCGTTGCCGCCTGACGCCTTGATCCTTGCCTTTGACACATCGGCCGCGCATTGCGCGGCCGCTTTGTTGCGGGGCGATCAGGTGCTGGGTTCCCTGTGCGAACTGATGGACAAGGGGCAGGCTGAACGGCTTGTTCCGATGCTTGAAGGCCTTTTGGCCGATTGCGGTGTGGTGTGGGGCGACCTTTCCGCCATAGCGGTCGGCACAGGGCCCGGAAACTTTACCGGGGTGCGGATCGGCGTTGCGACGGCGCGGGGACTTGCGCTTGGCCTGGGCGTGCCAGCCCTTGGCGTGACCCGGTTCGAGGCGCTGGCAGAAGGGCTGCCGCGCCCGGTGACCGTGATGCTCGATGCGCGGCGGGACGAGGTTTATGTCCAGAATTTTACAGATACGGGGAACACGCCCGCCCGTGTTGCGCCAGCCGACGCGCCGGGTGCAGTCATGGGTTTGACGGCAGATGACCTTTCGCCGGACCGTCTGGCCGTGGCCACCGCGCGTATCGCGGCGCGGCGTTTTGGCCAGCCGCAGCCGCGACCGGCCCCGTTTTATCTGCGCCGGGCGGATGCGGCGCCGTCGTCCGACAGCGGCCCCGTGATCCTGCCATGACAGCCGCCGAATTGGCCGCCCTGCATGCGCTTTGCTTTACAGTGCCACGTCCCTGGTCTGCGGACGAGATTGCAGCATTTGAACGCGACCCGCTTTGTTTTGTGCTGACGGAATCTGAATCTTTCCTGATCGGGCGGGCGGTTGCGGGTGAAGCGGAACTCTTAACGCTCGCCGTGGCACCGCAGGCGCGGCGGCGCGGGCTTGGCGGGCGGCTGGTGACAAGGTTTCTGTATCAGGCGCGCCTGCGGGGGGCGCAATCTGCGTTTCTGGAGGTTGCCGCCGACAACGGCCCGGCCTTGGCACTTTACCAGCGCGCGGGGTTCACGCAGACGGGGCGACGCCCGCGATATTACCACGGGGCGGGCGGCCCCGTTGATGCCCTGATCCTTGCACGCACGCTGACAAATGGGGCAAACCGTGCGTCAGCCTGACCGAACGGTCAAAAATCGGACGGGCAGGCCGCGAATATCGCTTGACCACCCGGATCGAGTCCGACCAAGTTTGCGCACGAACCGGCACGCCCCCGACTCTGGGGTAGCGACCGGCCAAGATCAACAAATCGACCGGGAGAGTCTGATGACCCTTATGAAATCCTTGTTCAGCGCGACCGCTTTGGCCACGCTGACGGCTGGCGCGGCTTTGGCCGACCCGGCCATCATTTTCGACCTTGGCGGCAAGTTCGACAAATCCTTCAACGAAGCGGCGTTCAACGGTGCCACGAAATGGGCCACCGAAACCGGCGGCACGTTCAAGGAACTGGAAATGCAATCCGAAGCGCAACGCGAACAGGCGCTGCGGCAGTTGGCCGAATCGGGCGCGAACCCGATTGTCATGACAGGCTTTGCCTTTGGTGATGTGCTCAACCAGGTTGCCCCTGACTTTCCTGACACCAAGTTCGGGATCGTCGACATGGTGGTCGATCAGCCAAACGTGAAATCCGTGGTTTTCACCGAACACGAGGGCAGCTTTCTGGTTGGCATGATGGCCGGGCTTGCATCCAAGACCGGGACTGTCGGGTTTGTCGGCGGCATGGATATTCCGCTGATCCGCCGTTTTGGGTGCGGCTATGCGCAGGGTGTCATGGCGGCGAACCCCGATGCCAAGGTGATCCTGAACATGACGGGCACAACGCCCGCCGCGTGGAATGACCCGGTCAAAGGTGCCGAACTTGCGGCAGCACAGAAATCGCAGGGCGCGGACGTGATCTTTGCCGCCGCTGGTGGCACGGGTGTGGGCGTTCTGCAAAAGGCCGCTGACGATGGCATCATGTCGATCGGCGTGGACAGCAATCAGAACTACATGCACCCCGGTTCGGTTCTGACCTCGATGCTCAAGCGGGTGGACAACGCGGTGTACGAAGCGTTCAAGGAAGGCGAAAACCTGACACCGGGCATCAATGTGATGAGCCTTGCCAACGATGGCGTGGGTTACGCGATGGATGAGAACAACGCGGCGCTGGTCACGCCGGAAATGCAGGCAGCTGTCGACAAGGCTGCGGCAGACATCAAGGCGGGCACTTTGGTCGTGCATGACTACATGTCCGACAACACCTGCCCTGCCGCCACGTTCTGATGACGGACGCACTTCAGGGGGGGCGGCAGGCAACTGCCGCCCCTTTTGCGATTGAGCTTCGGGGCATTTCCAAAGCCTTTGGCCCGGTTCTGGCGAACCGCGATATCCACATCGCTGTGCCCAAGGGCACGATCCACGGTATCATCGGCGAAAACGGGGCGGGCAAATCGACCCTGATGAGCATCCTTTACGGGTTCTACAAAGCCGACGCCGGCGAGATTCTGATCAATGGATCGCCCATCAACATCACTGACAGCCAGACCGCCATCAAGGCGGGCATCGGCATGGTCTTTCAGCATTTCAAACTGGTGCAGAATTTTTCCGTGCTGGAAAATGTCGTGCTGGGGGTGGAGGACGGGCCGCTTTTGAACACGTCGCTGGCCAAGGCACGGCGCATTCTGGGCGATCTTTCGCGGGAATACGAACTCGACGTCGATCCGGACGCCCTGGTCGAGGATCTGTCGGTCGGCCATCAGCAGCGAGTAGAAATCCTCAAGGCGTTGTACCGTCAGGCCGATATCCTGATTCTGGATGAACCAACCGGCGTTCTGACCCCGGCCGAGGCGGATCACCTGTTCCGCATCCTCAAGGGGCTGCGCGATCAGGGCAAGACGATCATCCTGATCACCCATAAACTGCGCGAGATCATGGAAACCACGGACAGCGTGAGCGTGATGCGGCGCGGGACGATGGTGGGCACGGTGAAGACCGCCGAGACGAACCCCGAGGCACTGGCCGAATTGATGGTAGGCCGCAAGGTTCTGCTTGAGGTGGAAAAGAAGCCTGCCACGCCGGGCAAGGTGGTGCTGTCGATCCAGAACCTGACGATGCGTGACGAACATGGCGTCGACCGGTTGAAGGGCATCAGCTTTAACATTCGGGCGGGCGAAATTCTGGGCATTGCCGGTGTTGCGGGCAACGGGCAGTCGGAACTTCTGGCAGCGCTTGGCGGCATTCAGCGGGCCAAAGGGACCGTGACGATGAATGGAGTGACGCTGCCCCTGTCCGGCGCCGGTGCGGACGGCCAGAGCAGGCGCGCGGCGGGCATTGCCCATGTGCCCGAGGATCGGCAGAGCCTTGGTCTGATCATGGATTTTTCGGCGTGGGAAAACGTGGCCTTTGGTTATCACAATGACCCGGATTATCAGAAGAACTGGTTCCTGATGGACAATGACGCGCTGCGTGCCGATGCGCGGGCCAAGATCGAGCGGTTCGACGTGCGGCCCGCGGATTGCTGGCTTCCCGCGAAAAGCTTTTCAGGCGGCAATCAGCAAAAGATCGTCGTCGCCCGGGAAATCGAACGCAATCCCGACCTGCTGCTGATTGGCCAGCCGACGCGCGGCGTGGATATCGGGGCGATCGAGTTCATTCACAAGCAGATCGTGGCGCTGCGTGATGCGGGCAAGGCTATTCTTCTGGTTAGCGTGGAACTGGATGAGATCATGAGCCTGTCCGACCGGATTCTGGTAATGTTCGACGGACGTGTGATGGGGGAGCGTGACCCCGATGCGACGAACGAGCGTGAGCTTGGCATGTTGATGGCGGGGATGGGCGCATGACGGACTTGCCATGGGCTGTGACGGGTTCGGAAGGGTTGATTGATGGATAAGCTTCCGCGTTGGGCCGATGTCGCCCTTGTACCGCTGATCAGTCTGATCCTTGCTGCTGCGGTTTCGGCAATGGTCCTTCTGGCGATTGGCCAAAGTCCGGTCGAAGCGTTCAATGTGATGGTCGAAGGGGCGTTGGGATCGGCCTATGGCTGGGGCTATACGCTGTATTACACGACCAGTTTTATCTTTACCGGGCTTGCGGTGACAGTCGCGTTTCACGCCGGGCTGTTCAACATCGGCGGTGAGGGGCAGGCGCAGCTGGGCGGGCTGGGTGTGGCGTTGGTGTGCCTTGCCTTGCCATGGCCGCACTGGACTGTGGCGCTGATTGCTGCTGCCTGTGGCGGGGCGTTGTTCGGTGCTGCGTGGGCCGCAATTCCGGCCTATCTGCAGGCGCGGCGCGGCAGTCACATCGTGATCACGACGATCATGTTCAATTATATCGCCGCCGCGTTTCTGGTTTACATGCTTGTCGATGTGCTGCGGCCCGCCGGTCAGATGGACCCGGCCACGGCGCGCTTTCCCGCGGGAACAAACCTGCCCACGTTCAGCGATATGCCGATCCTGCAGAACCTGTATGCCATCCTGAACGAGGACGGGACCCAAAAGCTGAGCAAGGCGGGGGTTGCCATGTACAAGGTGGTGCCTGCCAACGTGACGCTGTTTGTGGCGCTTGGGGCGGCGTTTCTGGTATGGCTTTTGTTGTGGCGCACGCGGCTTGGGTATCAGATCCGCGCCTTTGGCAAATCGGAATCGGCGGCGCGTTATGCGGGGATCAACCCGACCTGCATCATCATGATTGCCATGCTGATATCGGGCGGACTTGCCGGGCTGATGGCCATCAACAGTGTGATGGGTGACAGCGAACGACTGGTGCAGAATTCGGCCGAGGGTGCCGGGTTCATCGGCATTGCCGTGGCTCTGATGGGGCGCAACCACCCGCTTGGCGTGGTGTTGGCCGCCGTGTTGTTCGGGTTTCTGTATCAGGGCGGCGCGGCGCTTGGGATGATGACGTCGATCCCGATCGAGTTGCGCATCGTGGTTCAGGGGCTGGTGATCCTGTTCACCGGGGCGCTGGATCAGATGGTGCGCATGATGCTGACTTGGCTGTTCCGGTTGCGAAGCGCCAAACCTGCGAGGGCCGTCTGATGGATTACGCCACGCTGTTACAGATACTGGATTCCACCCTGCGACTGGCCACGCCGTTGCTGTTGGCCTGCCTTGCCGGGCTTTATTCCGAACGCGCGGGCATTTTCGACATCGGGCTGGAAGGCAAGATGCTGATGGCGGCCATGGCATCAGGGTCTGTCGCCTATCTGACGGGATCGGTGTGGCTTGGCCTGTTGGCGGGGGTGGCGGCGTCGCTTGTCCTGTCGGGTATCCACGGGATTGCGGCCATCACCTTCCGGGGCAACCAGCTGATCAGCGGGGTTGCCCTGAACTTCCTTGCTTCGGGCATTACCGTCCTTGTGGCGCAGCGCCTGTTCGGACAGGGCGGGCGCACGCCGCCGCTTGAAGGACTGGCGCGGTTTCAGCCTGTCACCTTGCCGTTTGCGGAAAGCCTGCAGGGCGTGCCCCTGATCGGGCCGCTGTATTACGAGGTGATTTCCGGCCATCCCGTGCTGGTTTATGTCGCGCTGCTGCTCGTGCCGTTGTCGTGGTGGGTGTTGTATCGCACGCGGTTCGGGCTGCGGCTGCGGGCAGTGGGGGAAAATCCGGCGGCGGTGGATACTGCGGGTGTGTCGGTGACGCAGCTGCGTTTTGCGGCGGTGGCGATCACGGGCGTGTTGTGCGGGCTGGCGGGTGCTTACATGGCCACGGCGTTGCAGGCCGGTTTCGGGCGCGAAATGACGGCGGGGCGGGGATATATCGCGCTTGCCGCGCTCATCTTCGCCAAGTGGCGTCCGGTGGCCGCACTTTGGGCCTGTCTTCTGTTCGGGTTCTTTCAGGCGCTGGCGCTGCGCCCCGACGTGGTAGAGGCGGTGGTGCAGTTCAAGGTGCCTGTGCCGGTTCTGGACGCGCTGCCCTATATTCTGACCGTCATCGTTCTGGCAGGTCTGATCGGCAAGGCCATACCGCCCCGCGCGGGCGGCGAGCCTTATGTCAAGGAGCGGTGACATGGCCGATGCCGAGCAGCTTGCAGCATTGATCAGGGGCCGTGCCGGGGATGCCCCGGTTGAGGTGGGGCTGATCCTGGGATCGGGGCTGGGCCATCTGGCAGGGGCGGTGGATGGCGTCGCGATCCCCTATGCCGATTTGCCCGGGTTTCCGCATGTTGCGGTATCGGGCCACAATCCCAATCTGGTGATCGGCGATCTGGAGGGCGTGCGCGTTGCGGCCTTTGGCGCGCGGGAGCATTATTACGAAAAGGGCAACCCTGCCGCCATGCGGGTGGCGCTGGAAACGCTTTGCGCGCTTGGGGCAACGCGGCTTGTCGTGACCAACGCGGCAGGAAGCCTGCACCCTGACATCCGCACGGGCGATCTGATGATGTTGTCGGATCACATCAACTTTTCCGGCCTGAACCCCCTTATCGGTGAGGCGACCGATGCCCGGTTCGTGCCGATGACGGATGCGCATGATGCGGGCATGCGCGACGGTCTGCGCGCGGCGGCGGTGGCCGAGGGCGTTCCCTTGGCCGAAGGCGTTTATGCGTGGTATTCGGGGCCGTCGTTTGAAACGCCTGCCGAAATAAGGGCGATCCGGGGAATGGGGGCGGATGCCGTGGGCATGTCGACGGTTCCGGAAATCATTCTCGCGCGGTTTCTGGGGCTGCGGGTTGCCGCGATTTCCACCATCACCAACATGGCGGCGGGACTGTCGTCCGAGGCGATCAGCCATGAACATACCAAGGCCATGGCCCCCCTTGGTGCGGCAAAGCTGGAAAAGGTGCTGCGGGCGTGGCTGCGCTGTCTGCGATGATGCCACACTTCGCCGGGTTGTCCGGCCAATGGCCTGCAAGCGTTTGACAGGCCGGGCCTTTCGGGCGCATCACTGAACCAACCGCCACCCCCGAACCGCGCGCAGTCATGCAGATTTACCTCCCCATTGCCGAGGTATCGGTCAACGCCTTCCTGCTTTTGGGCATGGGAGGCATCGTCGGTTTCATGTCCGGGCTGTTTGGCGTGGGGGGCGGTTTTCTGATCACGCCGCTTTTGTTCTTTATCGGTATTCCGCCGGCTGTCGCAGTGGCGACGGGTGCCAATCAGGTGGTGGCATCGTCCGTGTCGGGTGTTCTGGCGCAGGTGCGGCGCAAGGCGGTTGATTTTCAGATGGGAGGCGTATTGCTGGCGGGCGGGGTGGTCGGGTCCGCCTTCGGGATATGGGTGTTTCAGCGGCTGAGTGCGGCGGGACAGATCGATCTGTTCGTGCAGCTTTGCTATGTGCTTTTTCTGGGGCTGGTGGGCGGGCTGATGTTGCAGGAAAGCCTGCGCAGTTTTTGGCGGTCCACCCGTGGCGGGGCGATCCGGCGCAGCCATGTGCACACCTGGGTTCATGGCCTGCCCTTCAAGATGAAGTTCCGGGCAAGCGGGCTTTACATTTCGGTTCTGCCGCCGCTTGCCGTCGGCGCGCTCGTCGGGTTTCTTGCTGCGGTGATGGGGGTGGGCGGCGGTTTCATCATGGTGCCCGCGATGATCTATCTGCTGGGGGTGCCGACAAAGGTGGTGATCGGGACATCGTTGTTTCAGATCATCTTTGTCACCGCATTCACCACAGTCATGCATGCCGTCACGAGCCAGACTGTCGACATGCTGCTGGCCGTGCTGCTGATTTTGGGGGGTGTTGTCGGCGCGCAGATCGGCGCGCGGGTGGGGGTCAAGCTGCGTGCCGATCAGCTTCGCATCATGCTTGCCCTTCTGGTGCTGGCGGTGTGCGGCAAGATCGCGCTTGATCTGTTGCTGACCCCTTCCGAGGTTTACTCGGTCACCGTGTCCCCGCTGCCATGATTGTGCGCGGCCTGATCCTTGCCCTAGGCCTCCTGTGCGCCTGCCCCGTTGTGGCCGAAACAGCACCGGCGGAAACGATCGTCGCAGGGCTGAGCCAAAGCCGGGTGTCGATCACGGCCGATTTCGTGGGGTCGGAAATTCTGATCTATGGCGCAGTCAAACGGCAAAGTCCGGCCCCGACGGCAGAACCGTTGCAGGTGATCATCACCGTGGAAGGACCGCCCGTGGAAATGGTGGTGCGGCGCAAGGATCGGGTTTACGGCATCTGGACGAACAGCGCCGAAGTGCGCATCGACAGCGCGCCCAGCTTTTATGCCATCGCCACGACTGCCCCGCTTGATGACATCCTGTCGGCCACCGAAGATTTGCGGCACCGCATTTCGGTGCCCCGCGCCATCCGTGCCGTGGGCATCAGCGACGAGGCTGACAGTTCATCGCAGTTTGTCACGGCGCTGGTGCGGTTGCGCGAAGCGACCGGCAGTTACACGGTGGATCAGGGGGCGGTGCGATTGACGGAAGACACGTTGTTTCGTGCGGATGTGGCGCTGCCGTCAAACCTGACCGAGGGTGATTACCGTGTGCGCATCTTTCTGACGCGGGGCGGCAGAGTGGTTGATCAGATCGAACGCGGCATCACAGTGCGCAAGGACGGGATCGAGCGGTTCTTTTTCCGCATGGCCAAGGATCAGCCGCTTTTGTACGGGATCCTCGCGTTGCTGGTGGCCGGGTTTGCGGGCTGGGGTGCATCGGCCGCGTTCCGGTGGATGCGGCCCTGACCCTTAGCGCCGCGCCGCCGCTTCGGCGCGGGGGTAATGGCGCGCCATTGTCAGACCGCGTGCCGCGTTAAGGATCATCAGCGCGGCCCAGAGCCCGTGATTGCCAAGCGTGGGCACCAACAGCACAAGCGCACAGGCGTAGATCGCGACAGACAGGATCATGGTCTGGCGCATTTCCCGCGTCAGCGTGGCACCGATGAAAATGCCGTCGAACGTCCAGCTTGCCACGCCGATGATCGGTGCGATGGACAGCCAGAACAGAAAATGCCGCGCCTCGGCCCGCACGTCTGGTGATGTGGTCATCACATCGATGATCGCAGGCCCCGCAATCGCAAACGCCATGGAAAGAAGGACGGCACCGCCCACGGCCCACTGGGCCGACAGGACAGAGGCGCGCCGCACCATGACCACCGAACCGGCCCCGACCGCCTGCCCGACAAGGGTTTCCGCCGCAAAGGCAAAGCCGTCGAGCGCATAGGCCGTGATTTCCAGAAACTGCAAAAGCACCTGATTGGCCGCAAGCGTCACATCACCCATCCCGGCACCCAGAAACAGGAATGTGGTGAAACTCGCCTGCAGGATGACGGACCGCAGCATCAGATTTCCGTTCACCGCCCACATGCGCCGCAACGCCGCCGGGTTCGCCAGCCTGTGCCGCGCTGCCGCAACGACCGGCCCCATCAATGCCGCACGGCACAGCCACAGGCCAAGCGCCACCCCGGACCATTCTGCAATAAGGGTGGCAAAGGCGACGCCGGGCACGCCCCAGCCAAGTGCCAGCACGAACCACAGGTCCAGCGCGATATTCAGGCCATTCGTCCACAGTTGCAGGAAAAGGATGCCCGCCGTGCGTTCTTGCGCAATCAGCCAACCGGTGATTGCGTAAACCCCAATGGTGGCAGGCGCGCCCCAGATGCGAATGGAAAGGTAGGAGCGTGCCAGCGTTTCCACCTGTGCACTGGCGGGGGCTATGGCAAAGGCCGCGCCGATCAGCGGGCCTTGCAGAGCGATCAGCGCAATCCCAGCCACCGCCGCAATCAACAGGGCGCGCAGCAGCGTGGCCGTCGCCTCGGCCGCGTCACCCGCGCCGATGGCCTGCGCCACCAGCCCCGATGTGCCCATGCGCAAAAAGCCGAACAGCCAATACAGCGTTGCAAGAACTATGGCGCCCAACCCTACGGCCCCGATGGGTGCGGCCAACCCCATCTGGCCCACGACCGCCGTGTCGACAGCACCAAGCAAAGGCACCGTCGCATTGGACAGAACGATGGGCAGGGCAATCTTCATCACCCGGCGATGCGTGATCGCATCCCCGGCAGTGGAACTCACGGCGCGGCCAGCAGGAAGTGGCCCGTGGCCTGCGCCATCGGCCTGTCACGGTTGTCTTGCCAGGTTTCCACATGCACGCTGGCAAAGCGCCGCCCCGACCGATTGACGCGCGCGCGGGCATAGGCATCGCGGGGCAATCCCGACCGCAGATAATCCACTGTAAAGCCGATGGTGCGCGGCAGGCGGATCGCGGCAAGCGGGCGGCCTGTTTCCATCTCTTCCCAGATCAGGCTCCAGGTCAGGCCGACGATGGCCGTCACCTCCAGAAATCCGGCGATGGCCCCGCCGTGCAGGGCGGGCAGCATCGGATTGCCGATCAGATGGTCTGAGTAGGGCAAGATGCCGGTCAATTCGTCGCCGCGCCGGTCAAAGACAATGCCCATGAAACCGATGTAGGGAACCCCGTCCACCAGTTTGCGCAGGGCAGCGTCGCGACGGCCCTTGATGACACCGACGGGTTCGGGTGCCGGCCGGGTCATTCGCCACGCTCCACTGTCCAGGTTGCGGTTGCGGTTGCGACCGGTCGGGCAACGTCGTCGTCAAAGGCCGTCGCCCGCACAAAGGCCACGTTGCGCGTGATGTGATAGCATTCGGCGTGTGCCACGATCCGCTGACCGGGCGTGGCGGACCGCATGTAATCCATCCGGAAATCGATGGTCGCCGTGCCGCGCGGCGCTTCGGGATGGGTTAACACCGCAGCGCCGCAGGCAGAATCAATCAGCGCCGACACAGCCCCGCCATGGATCACGCCCGTTTCAGGATCACCCACCAGCCGGGCATCATACCCCATCGACAAGGTTGCCGTGGCCGCGCCGACGGCATCGACCTGCAATCCCAGCGCCCGCGAGTGGGGCAAGGTCGTCAGCAAAGCGGCCGCCTGGGCCATGAAGTTCGGATTGTTCATCGGATCACCTCGCGCAGGGCATCATCCGAAATCAGGACCGCCCTGCAAGTCCAAATCGACGCGGCTCGCGAAAGCGGCACGCTGACCCTAGGGCAGGAACAAATTGGTTGCCGCGGAGTTGAGCCCGGATGAGCGATCATTTTTTGTCATTCAAGGAAATGTGCGAGCGGTTTGCCGTCACGCCGCGGACGCTTCGCCATTACGAACAGATCGAGCTGCTGGCCCCGGAACGGCGCGGTCGTGCGCGGTTTTACGGCCCTAGGGAACTTGCCCGGATGACGCTGATCCTGCGGGGGCGTCGGTTCGGGTTCACGTTGGAGGAGATGCGCCAATGGCTTTTGATGTATCAGGAAAAGGGAAGTCGGGCCCAGTTGCAAACGTTTGTCACCATAGCGGACGACCGGATTGCCGCCCTGCAGGATCGGGCCCAAGCCCTGCAGGACGACATTTCCGACTTGCGGGCCCTGCGCGAACAGGCGATGCAGGACATGTTGAACCTGCCAAACTGACTTTCTCATAACGTTCTTTGCGCAATAATATTTCACCGCGCCGACCGTAACGATTGCGACCCTTCTGCACCATTTTTGTGACGTGACGTCACATGGCCGATGTGTTGCAGCAGGGTGGAATGCTGCCCGCCGAACACGCATTTCAATCGAGACGGACCAAGACAAGAGAAATAGCCATGACGACCAAAGCCAATTTGAACGATATCCTGACGATCCGACAAATGTGCGACCGGTTTGATGTAACCCCTCGCACGTTGCGATTTTACGAATCGAAAGAGCTTCTTTTCCCGATCCGCGCCGGCACACGGCGATTGTTCACCCGGCGCGATCGTGCGCGCATGACCCTGATTTCGCGGTGCAAGGCCTTTGGGTTCAGTCTGGAAGACATTCGGCAGATCCTTGATGTGTATGATCGCACAGGCGATGAAAAGGCGCAGATCCGGGCCGCCCTGGTGGTGGCCGCGCAGCGCATGACGGAAATGGAGAAGGAGCACGCCGAACTGGCAGTTCGTATCCGGGAATTGCGCGAAGAGATTGCCCGTGGCGAAGAGGCCCTTCGCGAAACGGATGCCGGACAGCCCGAGGCGGCCCACCGCTAAGGTTCGCCCTCGCCAAACCTTGCGGGATCGGATTATCGTGACGGCGAAACCTGTCGGGCATGGCCCGTTCGCCGGAGTGCGCCATGCCAATCATTGATCAGGAAACTCTGCCCCGCCGAACCGGGTCTATCTACCCCGAACCTTATGCGGGCATGATGGCCGGGCGCTCATCCCTGCGTCTGGGCGACGCGGGCGGGCTGACCCAGTTCGGCGCGAACCTTGTGACACTGGAGCCGGGCGCCCTGTCAAGCCTGCGGCACTGGCATCTGAATGAAGATGAGTTTGTGATGGTCACCCAAGGCACTTGCACATTGGTGCAGGATGAGGGGCGGACGATCATGGTGGCGGGCGACTGCGCGGCGTTTCCGGCAGGCGTGCCAAACGGACATCATTTCATCAACCACACTGCGCTTCCCGCCGTGTTTCTGGTGGTGGGCACCCGGTCTGCATCCGAAGTGGCCACGTATTCTGACGTGGATTTCCGAGTGGAGATCGAGAGCGGCAAGGCCACATTCACGTACCGTGACGGAACCATGTGGACTGGTCCGCGTTGATTTTGGCGCTCAACTGGCGTCGGCGACATTGACATTTCACTCTCCTTTCGGATGAATGGCATTCTGATTGATGTGACCCGTTTTCATGACAAGGACCATTGAAATGAAAGATGCCGTCAGCACCCTTCAGACTGTTCTTGATCAGATCGGCGAGGCTGTGATGCGCGACGATTTTGAACACTACGCCGCACATGTCAGCCTTCCGTTCAATCTGATCACGGAAACGGCGAACATCTATGTCACGACGCTGCATGACCTGGAAGAAGGCTTTGACGCCTTTGTCATCGGCTTGCAGACGATGAGCGCGACTGCAATGAACCGTCTTGTCGAGCATGCCCATTACTCGCCGAACGGTGATCTGCGCGGCAGCTATGTGACCTATATCGTGTCTGCGAACAGGGCCGTGATTTCATCCTTCCGGTCAGAAATGACGCTGCGATGTGTGGGGGGGGTCTGGAAGGCCCGCACGATCAGCAATACCATCCACAACAATCGCTGGCCGATCATCACGCCCCTTACCGTCGACCTGCAAAGGGTTGTGGCAGAGTAGATTGCGCCTAACCGTCAAATCGATAGCCAAAGCGATCCACATCTTCGGCACATAACCGGCCTATCAGTTCGGCGTCAGCGGTGGTGTAGAATGCCCGCCAGTCGCGTGATCTGTCAGACGCATTCACAACCGCCAGTGGGGCGAGCCGAAAGCCAAGGTGCGCCTCAAGTGGGGCAAGATCACCGGCCAGATGTTCCAGCCGTGCATAAAGCTGTGCGCGTTCCACACCGGCGCGGTCGGTCAGATGAAGGCGGGCGGGCTGGGTTGCCAATGCCACCTGCATCAGCGGATGATTGACGAAGGCACTGAATTCGCAACTGCGGGCCAACCCCGCCATCGGATGCGCGAGGCGCCCCGCGCGAAGCCAATGGTAAAGGCTTACCACGCGGTCCCACGGGTTGCGAACGAGCGTAAACAGGAACATTCCTTCAAGCTGGACGTCCGTCAGAAGCCCGTCGATATCGGCAAGTGTGGAGTGTTTCCACAGTCGCCCCGCCGTCTTGATGCCTTTCTGGCGACTGGCGCGCAGCTTTGCCTTGGGCGTATCGCCGACGATCACGTCATCCTTCAGCGCCCGCGCCTCAAGCGCCAGCGTCAGTGCTGTGCCGCCTGTCTTGGGAATGTGAAAGAACGCAAACTTGCGTCTGTATGAGATGAACATGACGCGGCCTTTCTTGCGCACCCAATACTGGCCAAAGTGCAGCCATCAGACAGCGTTGGGCGGAGTGCGTCCTTCCAGAACGGCGATCAGATTGTCGACGGCCATCATTCCCATCGCCTCGCGCACCTCCAGCGCCGCGGTGCCAAGATGCGGCAGCAGTGTGACGTTTTCCATCGCAAAGAACGGCCGGGGCACCGTGGG
Organism: Gemmobacter sp.; assembly: GCA_031425195.1. GTDB lineage: Bacteria > Pseudomonadota > Alphaproteobacteria > Rhodobacterales > Rhodobacteraceae > JANPIX01. The sequence goes on from JANPIX010000001.1 coordinate 170,451, forward strand.
TTCAAACTCATAGACATCAAGCCCGGCGCCAGCGATCTGGCCGCCCTGCAACGCGGCGATCAACGCCGCCTCGTCCACTACATCGCCCCTGCTGATGTTGACAAAAATAGCATGGGGCCGCATCGCCCTCAGGCTTTCGGCGTTGATCATGTGATAGGTTTCCTTGGAACCGGGCACTGCGACCACAACGAAATCGCAGCCCATCGCCTGATCCATCGGCACCTGACGGGCGGGTACGCCCGCGTCGGCCACGGGCGAGCGGTTGTGAAACAGCACTTCCATGCCAAAGCCGAGGTGGCAGCGCCGGGCAATCGCCTTGCCGATGCGGCCCATGCCGATGATGCCCACCGTCTTGCCCGTGACATGCGCGCCCAGCATTTGCGTCGGGCCCCAGCCTGTCCACTTGCCCGCGCGCAGGATGCGTTCACCCTCGCCCGCGCGGCGTGCAGTCATCAGAATCAGGGTCATGGCGATGTCTGCCGTTGCATCCGTCACGGCACCGGGGGTGTTTGACACAAGGACGCCCGCCGCCTTGGCCGCTGCGGCATCGATGTGATTGTAGCCGACGCCAAAGTTCGCGAGGATCTTTGCCCGCGGCTGTGGCACATCGGCAAACACATCGGCCTGAAATCTGTCGCCCAAGGTTGGCATCACCGCATCGTAATCGCGCAGGGCGGCGCGGAGTTCATCGGGGGTGAGAACCGCCGTGTCGTTGCGCAAGGTGACGTCAAATCGCGCCTGCGCGGCTTTGACGACCCGATCCGGGAATTGCCGTGTAATCAACAGTTTCTGCATCAGAATAACCGCCCTCCCAGTGGCACGTCGTGTCCCGGCCCTATCAGGACCACTTCGCCGTCTGCGTCCGGCACGCCCAGCACCAGCACTTCCGACACCATCGGGCCAATCTGGCGCGGTGGAAAGTTGACAACGGCAAGCACCTGACGCCCGACGAGCGCGTCCGGCGTATAATGGCGCGTGATCTGCGCCGATGATTTGCGGATGCCGATATCGCCGCCGAAATCGACCCACAGCCGGATCGCAGGTTTGCGCGCCTCGGGAAAGGGTTCGGCGCGGGCGATGACACCGACACGGATATCGACCTTTTCAAAGTCGGAATAGGTGATCGTCATTTTCCAAGTTCCCGGCCCCGGTCCGCCGCCGCCGCAACCGTGCGCGTCAGAAGATCCGTCAGTTCGGGCATCAGAACGGCCAGCCCTGCCGCCGTCGTCCCGCCCGGAGATGTGACGTTGACGCGCAGTTCTGCTGCGGTTTCCGGGGCAACATGGGCCAGCGCGCCCGACCCGGCGACTGTTCCGCGTGCAAGCGTCATCGCCAGATCGGCGGGCAGCCCTTGGGCCACCCCGGCGGCGGCCAGCGCTTCGATAAAGTGAAAGACATAGCCGGGGCCGGACCCGGATACCGCTGTGACGGCATCCATCTGGTGCTCCCCTTCCAGCCGGACCACCTGCCCCACAGCGGACAGCAGCGTTTCGGCGAGCGTCACGTCGGCGTCTGTGGCATGGTCATTGCCGCAGATCGCGGTGATGCCTTGGGCAACAGAGGCGGGCGTGTTGGGCATGGCCCGAACGACCCGGGCATTCTGGCCCAGCACCGCCTCATAAGTGGCGATGGTGGTGCCTGCGGCGACGGTCAGGATCAGGGTGCCGCGACGGGCGCAATCTGCGAGCGTCGGCAGTGCAGTGCCCATCATCTGCGGTTTGACGGCGATCAGCGCAATGGCGGGCGATGCGGGCAGGTTGGTGTTCAGGTGAACCCCGGTGGTCTTTAACCAATCGTTCGGGTGGGGTTCGATCACCCAGACGGACCCGGCATCCACCCCTTGTGCCAGCCAGCCCTGCAACAGAGCCGACCCCATCTTGCCACAACCGAGCAGAACCAGCCCGTCCCGGTTGACCTTGTCCAAATCCATGCCGTCCCCCTGCCACCAGTCTGCAGGTTATGCGCGCCCGTAAGCCTCGGCAATCGCAACTTTCATGGCGTCGGCGGGGGTATGCCCGGCCCATGCAACCAGTTGGAAGGCCGGATAGAAGCGTTCGGCTGCCATCACCGCGCTTGAAATCAGCCGGTCGATCTGTTCGGAATTGGCGATCTGCCCCCCGGCCAGCAACAAACCATACCGCCAGACCATCAGCTTCTGTTCAACCCAGTAGGTGAATGCGCCGTTCCAGACCATGTCGTTGGACCGGTTCAGAACCTCGTACAACTCGCCCATGCGATCGGCGGGCGGCTCCATTTCAAAGGTACAGATCAGGCGCAGCGTTTCATCTGCGTCAGACCAGGCGAGGGTCAGGGAATAGGTGCGCCACTGCCCTTCGACAGCCATCGCAATCTGGTCATCGGTGACGCGGTCGAATTCCCAGGCGTGGTGTTCTGCCAGGGTCTCGACAATGTCGATCGGATGCAGATCGTCGGATGACATAAGATCTTCTGAAAGTGACATGCCCGGCCTCATGATGAAGCCTTGAGTGGACCTTTGACCCACAAAAGGCTGTGTGTCTGGCAAGGTACGGCGTTTGCCCGACGCCTTCCTTACTAGATATGGTGTGGCACTTGGGGAAGGGTGTAAAGACAATTATTCTGTGGACAAGATTTTTACCCGGCCGTCGCTGTGCTGGGACACCAATACTTGCAGTGACGCGGAAGAACCCGGATGAAGCCGGAAGTGGATGAATGGCGCGCTGAAACAATGACTTAGATGCGTCGCGGCGGTGGCTGGCCGGGACAAGCGAAGTTTGCAGTGAAAGCGCAAAATGGCCGCCAGGGGAAAATTCGCCGGGGCTTCGAAGAGGGTTTAAAGCCGTATTTTACGGGCCTTTAAACGGTGTTCGGCTGGTCACAGGCGCGCCGAACATAGAACTGAGCTTCTATGTTCGGCTGGCAGTTCTAAGTTCGGCGTAAGGCATTGAAAAAACAAAACAAAGGGACCGAACGCAGCCGGGATACGGCGGTGCGAACCTAGAACTGATTTTTGATCATTCGACGATCTTTATGTCGGCAGTTTCGCAGCTGGCATTGTCGAAAGTGCCTGTCGCGCGGCCCTTCACCATGCCGCCAAATCCGTTTCGGGCGCGAAACTGCATCAGGACGGTGTTGTCGCCTTCGGCGTTGACTGGCCAGGTGCTTGTGCCGTCGTGTTCGAAGCTGTCGGGATCGTTCAGCAGACGTTTGACCTGGCGGACAACGTCGGGGTGCGATCCGTCCCAGATGCTAAGGCAGTGGTGACCGTACTTCTGTGTCTCGGCCGCCTCGGCGTCAGCTGAAGCCCGCTCCTGTGCCCTGAGTGCCGCTGCGGCCTCATCCGCAACCTTGGCGCGCGCGGCCTCGGCCTCGAGGGCTGCCTTTTCTGAAGCAGCCAGAGCCGCAAGTTCGGCAAGCCTTTCCTGTTCGACCTTTTGTCGGTGAGCAATCCACGACGCCGAATTGTCAAAACCAGCAGTTTCGGCTGCACGCTGGTCGCTGAAATCAACGTATCCCGCTTGTTGGGCTGATTCATCTGCCACTGGCGTGAGGCTTACAACGAATATTACCAACGACACCACGATGGTCAAGACGCCAAGGCGTCGCTTTCCACGTTTGAACACGGCATAAAATACGCCCGTGAAAAAAGCGAGCATTGCAGCCAAGGGAATTAAGAACACAGAGAGCCCCCGAAATTACTACCAGATGTGGCCACACCACATGACCTGACCAATCACCTTTACCATATTGATGTCGGTTCCGCGGCGCAATTCTAACGGGTGCAAAGGGTTATCAGAACGCAGGGCCAAGGTTTCGCCATCGATCTGTTCAATCCGTTTCACGCGTGCATCTTGCCCTTCTGTAAAGGCGTAGACCCGCCCAGAACGCACCTGGCGGCGGCCTCTGTCGATCAAAACGAGATCACCCGAATGTAGGGTGGGTTCCATGCTGTCCCCGGCGACCTTTACGAGCACGGCGTTTGACGGGCTGACGTCGAGTTCGCGCAGCCAATTGGTTCGGAAGGCCATCATTTCGAGGACCTCAGCGTCTTCGTTGTTTGACCCCGTGCCTGCAGAAAGGGTCGCGTTGTAAAGCGGGATCGCTGAAAAATCGAACCCATCAACCAAGGTTTGCACGGCAGGTTCTGAGCGACGTCGAGGCCCGAAATAGTATTCGAGACCGAGATATTCGAACAGTACTTCCAGTCGATCGGCACTGGGTATGACGCCTGACCGAATGTCGCGGATTAGTCCGTCGTGCCCCACAACATCAAGAGACGCACGACGCCCCGAAACCTTTCGGGCCGTCAACGCAGCTTCCACAGCGTCTTGAATGCGTCGGCGTGATGCCTCTGATCTCTCGGGTGTGAGCAACATGGCGAGCAGTAAAGCAGACCGAACAAGATAAATAAATCTGATTCGTTTTCTAAGACGAAATTATCTTGACCTTCTAAGATTTTCCAGTCTTATAGATCTATGGCAAACGCAACGCAAATTCACCTTTCTCAGCTCGCTGATGCGTACGCTCGGCATGCAAATCTTAGCCATTGGAGGGTCTCCTTTCTCGCCACTGGCAACGGCCAGTTTTTCAAAGGCCTGAAGGAAGGCCGAAGCTGCACGCTTCGGACTGCAGACAAAGTGCTCTTCTGGTTTTCCGACCATTGGCCCAGCGACCTTGAGTGGCCGACCGATATCCCCCGCCCTCAACTGAAGAAGGATGTCGCATGACCGTCCGCCTTTCCCATTCGTCTCTCCATCGTTCGGTTGGTCCCGGTCACGATGGCGGAGGTCGCCCCGGCCCCGCGTTACCCCCCACGGTTGCGGGCCGGGGTGTACCAAATCAGCAATCGCTTTGGCAGCATCTGATCGCGCTTAACGCACGGTTCGAGGCGAGCTGGATCGGTGACCTGGTTGGAACGGCTCTGCTGATGTTCCTGTGCTGGGAGCTGACGATCATCGTCTGGCTGATCGCGCCGGTGCAGCCATGATGGGTGTTTACATGACCCATCCGCGGGGCCTGACGATCGACGTCGAAGCGGCGTCACCCGCCGCACGGTTCCGACGCGCACGGCAGCTGGCACGCGAAATGGTGACGGCCGACGAGGCGATGCATCAGGCGTCCGACGACGGCACCGCGCGCGATTGGCGCGAAACGTACGAGACCGCCGCGGATGGTCTGATGGCACTTCTTGACCTGATGGAAGTGCACGGCCTGCTCGCCGAAATCGAAACCTTTCTTGCAACGAAGTATGGAGGATGACCATGGGGGTTCCCTATGCCTGGACGAAGCTGATCGAACATCAGCGGCAGGCGCAGATTGAACGCGACGTGATGTGCGCGGCAGAAGTAGGATCGCCGACGCACGATATCGCGATGCAGAAATACATCCGCGCTGTCGATGTCGTCATGGAATGCCTCTGCAGCCTTTCACAGGATCAAACGCTGGGGCGGATTACCCTGTTTCTTGCGCGCAAGGAGCGGGCATGAGCGGGGTGAGCCCAAGGGGCCTGACAAACCGGATCAAGCCTGAATGCGGGCGGCTTACTGTGCGGGAGACGGCGAAAGATTTCGCTGTCTTTGACCCGGATGGAGTGCGGATTTCAGATCCGGTGGCAGCCCGCGAGAAGGCTATTGCGCTGCTGAAGACGAAGCAGGCCGCGGCAGACCGCGCGGCGCGCCGGACGATCCGCCCATGCCTGTGCTGCGGAAGCTCGTTTGCAAGCCAAGGTATCCACAACCGGATGTGCGATCGCTGCCGGCATCAGACCAACAGCGACATGGCACCGGCGTCTGTCGGTTCCCTCTCCGGCCTGAAGCGGAGGGCCTGATGCACGCCGCCACCCTGACCTCGCCCAGATTGCAGCGCGTTTTAAAGGTGCTGTCGGACGGTCGTCCGCACACCACGCGCGACATCGTCCGCAAGGGTCGGGTGATGGCAGTGAGCGCCTGCATTTCAGAATTGCGGGAGAACGGCGCGGAGATTGGCTGCGTCAAGGCCCCCGCGAAGAGCCACGCCGGATGGGTGTGGACATACACGATGACGAAGGGACCAACGCCGTGAAGCAACTGGATGATCGCGAAACACATGAGACCGCAGTAGCTGCGTTGGTGGAGAAGGGCATTGAACTGACCCATCGCGCTAGGCTCGTCGCAACCAACCCTCAAAATGCATTTTTTGAGAGGATGCTGCTAGAAACAGCGTCATCAGTCGAGTTTTGGAGCTCGCTGGTCAGGAAGCACCGCGAAAAGATGTCCACGCCCTCCAGTGACGAGGTCGGCCATGGATAAGCTCCCTAAGCACACATCGACCGACGTCCAAATCGACCGTTTGGTGATCCCAGACGATCGACTTCGCCCTGTAGGCGAAGAGAAGGTGCGGGCATTGATGGCGCTGATCGAAGAGTTCGGGTTCATCGTCCCGATCACGGTTCGGCGCGCGTCCGGACGCATCACGCTGGTGGACGGTCTACATCGCACTACGGCAATGCAGCGCCTGGGCCGCGAGACCATTCCAGCCATCGAGATCGACGGCACGTTGGCCAAGGCGCGCGGCGTGGAGGTTGCATCGAACCTCGTGGCTGGCATGACGCCATTGCAGGACGCGATCTTTCTTGCCGAGTGGGAAAAAGTCTATGTCGAACTGCATCCCGAAACGAAAGGTGGCATCGCCGGAGCGCGGGCCAAACATGGTATGCAACGGACAAATTTGTCCTTTGCAGAACTGGTCGCGGAAAGCCGGCAGGTAACCCCGCGTCAGATCCGTCGTATTGTGGCCGCTGCCGAAGCTCTAACCAGGGACGAAGCCCGCAGTCTGCAAGGGGCTGGTGTGCGCCTGCCGATTTCGGACATCCAGATCATCGGCAAAATTACCGACCCGGACGAGCGGTTAGCAACGATCCAGAAGCTGGCCTTGGGTGCGGCTAAATCAGCAAGTGCAGCCCGCCGTGCTTGGCGCGCGGAAATTGGTGAAGATACCGTCAGTCTCCAAGCGCCGGAACAACACCGCGACGAACAAGCACTCAAAGCCTTGCGCGATGGCTGGAACCGTTGTTCCGCTGCCGTTCGCCGCAAATTTGCGACCGAGTTCGGGGATGAGATCATCCGCTGGTCTGACACCTACGTCGAACCGGACGAGGCCAAATGATGGCCGACATTGAACCGACAAAAATCTGGTGGACCGCGACCGAAATTGCCGATGAAGGGCTGCGCGGCATGCCTGACAGTCAGCGTGGCGTGGACATGCTGGCCAAGCGCCAAAACTGGCGAGCGCAGCCCGGCTTTGCCCGCCGCCGCGAAGGCCGTGGCGGTGGCTGGGAATATCACTGGAAGCTTTTTCCGGACAGCGCACAACGGCAATTGCTGGCCGCCCTCATGGCACCACGAGAGCCGTCGATGCCCGAGGACCGCGAGGGCGTGTGGAGCTGGTTTGAAGCACTTCCTGCCTCTGCCCAGGACGTCGCGAAGGCGCGCCTTCTGACACTTCAAAAGGTTGAGGCGTTGCTCGCGCAGAGCCATGAGACGAAGTTCGGCGCGGTGAACATGATCGCACGCGACACTGGTGTTGCGGCACGCAGTATCTGGAACTGGTTCGCTGCCGTCGAAGGTCGACGCACCGATGACCGGTTGCCTTATCTCGCTCCGCGCCACCGCGCCGGAGCCCGGCGGTTGGCTAAGGTCCATGCCGACCCTGAGTTCATGGACCTGATCAAGTCGAGCTTCCTGCGTCATGCGAAACCGACTTTCCGGTCCGTCTATCGCGAGGCCGTTCGCATTGCCGCTGCCAAGGGCATCGACATTCTGACTGAAAAGACAGCCAAGCGCCGCTACCGCGCAGAAGTGTCGAAGGTCACCGAGGTGCTGGCTCGTGAAGGGGTGGAAGCCTATCGTCGATATTTCCCGACGCAAACGCGTGACAAGAGTGTGCTTGCACCACTTGAGGGCGTGAACGCCGACTTCCACACCTGGGATGTCATGGTGCGTTGGCCTTTGGAGAAAGGGCAGGAAAAGGCATACGTCGGACGGCCTCTGATGGTCATGTTTCAGGACCTTTTTTCTGGAAAGTTATTGGCCTGGCGCGTCGATCAGTCGGCCACCAGCATGGCTGTCAAGCTGGCCGCAGGCGACATGATCGAAACCTACGGCATTCCGGAACATGTGTTGTTTGACAATGGCCGGGAATTTGCATCGAAGGCGATCACCGGCGGTGCCTCGAGCCGGTTCCGGTTCAAGGTCAAGGAAGACGACCTCCCTGGGCTATTCACATCAATGGATTGCAAGATCCATTGGGCGACGCCTTACAGCGGTCAGTCAAAGCCGATCGAGCGCGCCTTTCGGGATCTCGCCGGCACAGTCGCAAAAGACCCGCGCTTTGACGGTGCCTACACCGGCAACAAGCCGACTTCAAAACCAGAAGACTATGGCAGTCGGGCAATCGATCTCGAAGTGTTCCTGACCGTCATTGCCCAGGGCATCGACGAACACAATGCGCGCCAGGGCCGAACCTCCGACATCGCCTTTGGACGGTCGTTCAATGACGTGTTCGAGGAAGCATATGGCAAAGCCCAGATCCGCAAGGCCACGGAGGCGCAGCGCCGGTTCTGGATGATGGGTGCCGAAGGCCTGAGCGCCGCAAAGAAAAGCGGTCTGATCAAATTCGAGGGCAACGAATACTGGGCACCGTGGTGTCAGTCGATTGCAGGCGAACGCATCATCGTGCGGTTCGACCCTGCTGACTATTGGTCGGGCCTCCATGTCTACAGCGCTGAGAATGCCTATCTCGGCCATGTGCCCTGCAAGGCCAAAGTCGGCTTCTTCGACACCGACGAGGCGCGCACGCTGGCGAAGGTCAAACGCGAGTACCAGAAGCGCGACAAGGCTGCCGTGGCCGCTCACAAGCGCTACCGCGCGGCCGAGTTGGGCCAGATGCTGGACGACCTGCCCACTGCACCGATGGCGCCAGTGGAGGCAAAGGTGGTGCGGCCTGTGTTCGGTGGCGCAACGCCCGAAGATCGCCGCCGCCCTGCGCCGCCCACGCCGCAAGCCGATCAGGCACTTGCAGCCGTGCAGGCAGGGATTGCCGCAGACATTTCGATGCGAGCGGCATTGGCGGAAAACGAGGAAAGCCCGCGCGAGCGGTTCCGCCGCGCCTTGGAATTGCAGCGGGCAGAGGCACGGGGTGAAGAGCTGACCCGCGACCAGCGCCAGTGGCTCGGCCGCTATGCAGAGACATCGGAATACAGGGGAGAGAAGACGCTCCACGACGACTTTGGCGACACGATGTTCGCCTGACCGACGACCCGCCTGGGGGCGTGGCGAGACCACAGGGCGGCAAGAAACAGACGAGTGAAGATGGGGAATGGCAGTGACCAAGAACAATTACAATTCAGTCGCGGCGTTACGCAACATGAGCGCGCTCGTGGACCTGATCGACCGCACGCAGAACCGGCAATATGGCCTGCCCGGCATGGCCTGTTTTTACGGCTTTGCCGGCTTCGGCAAGACATGGGCGGCGACCTATGCGGCCAACAAGTTTCAGGCCTACGTGGTCCAGGTGAACGACCACTGGCGCGCGAGGTTCTTTTGTCAGGCCGTCCTGCGCGACATGGGCCTGAAGCCCACCAATACCGTTGCCGAAATGATCGAACAGATCGGCCAACACATGGGTGCCACCGGCCGCTGCCTGATTATTGACGAAGCGGACCATCTGATAAAGCGCAACATGATCGAACTGACGCGGTCGATCTATGAGGCCTCGGGACAGCCCGTGATCCTGATCGGCGAAGAAGGTCTGCCGCAGAACCTGCAGCAATGGGAGCGTGTCCATAGCCGGATGCTGAGCTGGGTCGCGGCACAGCCGGTCGTGATCAGCGAGATGAAGGCGCTTGCAGACATCTACTGCCCGGGTGTGCGCCTCGACGATGCGCTTCTGGCAGGCCTTCTGCGGGCCTGCGGTGGATCGGTCCGGCGCATCTGCACCAATCTGGCGGGTATGCGTGAGTTTGCTGCAAAGATGAACCGGTCGGAATTGACGCCGGATAGCTGGGGCAAGAACACCTTCGACACCGGCGAAGCGCCAGTGCCGCGGAGGGCGGTGGCATGAAGGTCCTTGGCAATCGCGCCTCGGTTGATGAGGCAATCTGGACGACGGCGCAGCGCCTCAGAGAATTCAGCTATGCCCAACTGGCTGTCGAGGCAAAATCGAACATCGACCGCGTCACCCGGCTGGTCAAAGAATGGCAGGCCGCGGGCAAGGCCGAAATGATCGTTGCGCCTGCTGGCAGGCGGCGGATGTTCCGCGTCATTGCTGGCGGGTTGCCAATCACGGCAGCGATCGGTTCTGCACAAGGCAACATGTGGCGGGCGATGCGCAGTTGCCGTTCATTCTGCCCGACCGATCTGGCGATGCTGGCAAGCAACGACATGGTCAAGGTCACGGTCGAGGATGCCACAGCCTACTGCCAGATGCTGAACCGCGCCAATTACCTGCGGGTCGAGCGCAAGGCAGTGCCGCCTGCGCGCGAAGCGATCTACCGCCTGATCCGCAACACGGGCCCTGGTGCGCCGACGCTGCGCCGCATCCGCGCGGTTGTCGATCCGAACCTGAACGAGATCGTCCACGTGGCTGGGGGTATGCAATGACTGAAATGTCAATTCCAGAAGCAGTTGCCCGCGAGGCATGGGGCCCGGAAATTCCGGCTTGGGTGCTGGATCTTGCACAGGTCTGTGCGCTGACCAGTCAGAGCCGGGTGGCGGCGAAGATGGATTACTCGCCGACCGTTATCAGCTCGGTCCTGAGGGCCAAGTACACAGGCAATCTCGCGACCATTGAAGAGGTATTTAACGGGGCCTTTAACGGGGTGGTCGTTGACTGTCCTGCCCTGGGAACGATGCCCGCCAATGAATGCCGCAAATGGCGGGATCGATCGACCACCTTCGTCGTCGGAAACCCGATGAAGCGGGACATGTACCGCGCCTGCAACCGCTGCGCGCGCAACGGCAAGGGGGCTGAAGCATGAACGGTTTGGGTTCTGAAATCACGTTGGTCGATGCGGAAGCACTGATTGATGCCTATGCCGCGCTGCGGAATGTGCCGCGCGACATGCTGACGGATAAACGCAGCCAGACTGCGATGATCACAGGTTTGCGGCATCAACTGATCTGGCTGCTGCGGGCGTGGACACCTTTGTCCTTTGCCCAGATCGGGCAGGTCATGGGCGGGCGCGACTATGCGACCATCCATGCCGCCAACGCGAAGATCTGTGACCGCATCTGTCGGGATACCGATTACCGGGCGCATGTCGCGGACAGCATGGTGAGCTTGCGGGCAGTCCTTCAAGGCAACCCCGCACAGGCCAAGGGTGAGACACGCCATGTCGCATGATCCGAAGCCGATATCGAAGCCCGTCGAACCCTGGACCCCGCGCGAGATGTTCGAAGTGGCTTCGCGGGGACTTGGCAAGGTCGTCAGGGACGATGTCCGCGGCATGACCCTGCTGTCGATCGACGAAATTTCCGCAATGGCTGGGGCGCTGATTGCCCTTGGCCTGGTGGCGACACTGCCGGGGGAAACGAGCCCCGGCGACCTGATCCTGAAACCCATGAAAGGAGATCGCGGATGACACCCGAGATCAATGAACCGACAATGCCGAGCCAAGGCCTGCCCATGAATGACGGACCGATCATGATCGGCAACGTGCCGCATATGATGGACGCCCAAGGTCGGTTTCAGCCGATCAGCACCATCAAGGCGCAAGACATGCTGATGGATGAAGTCGTCCGGCGGATCATCGGGTACGCCATGCCGCTGTCGGATCAGGTAAGCCGCTTCAAGGCTCACACCTTCGACGACATCAGCGGTTTCGAGGCGATCCTTGCCCAGGAGTACGGTGGGAAGGTCGGCGGGGCGAAGGGGAACAAGACCCTGATGTCGTTTGACGGGCTGTTCAAGGTCACCGTCCAGGTGGCTGACAACATCGCCTTCGGGCCCGAGTTGCAGGTGGCCAAGGGCCTTGTCGACGAGTGTCTGAACGAATGGGCGGCAGATGCGCGTGACGAGTTGAAGGCCATCGTGACCCGTGCCTTCAACACCGACAAGGAAGGCCAGATCAACCGCGCCGAGATCTTCATGCTGCTGCGACTGGAGATTACCGATCCGCGCTGGCAGCAGGCGATGCGCGCGATCCGCGACGCCATGCGGATCGTGGGGTCCAAAACCTATGTGCGCTGCTACCGCAGGCCGACGTTCGACGCAGGCTGGGAAGCGGTGACCATCGATCTGGCCAAGGCATAGGGGGCGGGGATGGATATCAATGTTTCGATCCCTGTCGGCGAAGTCGTCAGCGCGCTTGCCGACGACGCCGGCCTGATCCTCGATCTTCTCTCGGACTATGCCGACCCCGAAGCCTTTGACCGCGCGGGGCTGATCAAGGACATCGCCGACGTTCATTCCGGCAGCGCCGCGCACCGCCGGATCGCGCCCTTCCTGCGCGCGCTGGCCGATGCCCTGGAAGAGCAGGAGCTGGAATGATGGCTGGACCTCTGACAACCATCACAGTCAACGATGACGACGTCGCGTTCCGTGAGGAGAGCCTCGCGCTGCTGGCGCGCTACCTCAACCCTAACACTCCCGAGCGCCTGCTGGCGCTGGCCGCGCATCTGACGGGTCAGTTGATCGCTTTGCAGAACCAGCGCCGCACCACGCCAGAGATGGCGTTGGCGATCGTCAATGAAAATCTTGTGCTGGGCAACCGCAGCGTGGTCGCTGGCCTCGACGCCACGCGGGGGTCGGCATGATGGCGGTTATTAGTACGGCTCTGGCGGTTGTCCTGCTGCTTGCAGGTTTCATCATGGCGATGGGCGTCGGCCGGGCCGCCCACATCGGCGACCGGGCTTCGGTCCGCTTCGGCGCGTTCATGGTCATCGCAATTTGGGTGGTGTCTGAGTTTCTGCGGCTGGGAGGCGTGTGATGCATAGCCGGGAAATCATGACCCTGATTATCTTCGCGGTGATCTTCGTGACGGCGCTGGCAAAGGGCTGGCAGGGCGTCGCCTTGGCCTTCGGTATCTACACGCTGCTGCTCGGCTGCAAACTGGCGGGGGTTTAGGATGGCGATCTTTAGCATGCTATGTGCGGTCGGCCTGCTTGCTGTAGCCTTGTTCGGAGCTTTCAATTTCGGCTGCGCCTGGCAAAGGAACGAACGAGGCGGCGAGCCGGAAATGATCTTCATCCTGATCGCGCTGGCGCTGATCAGTCTTTTCGCAGGCTACTTGAGCGGAGTGCTGTGATGAAGCGCAGAGCAAAAACTATTTCCGAAGTGACGCGATCCAGTTCGGTTGAAATGGGATCCAATTTGACGACAGAGCATTCGACCAGAATGCGCGAGTATCAGGTGGAAGTCCCAGCAGGGTGGAAGGTGCTTCGCGCAGTTTTTTGTCAAGCTCCGCTCGTGCCGAGTAGATTAGATGCGCCAGGTAATCTCGCTTCGTTGGATCAAGAGTTTGTCCAGCTCTTTCCAAATGTGCTGTTGTGCCATCCGGAAGCAGATGGTCAAGCAGTTCTCCGAGAATTTGAAGGGTGTTCGAACTGGGAATTCGGCGTCCTTGATGCCGACGGCCAATACCAACTACCTGCGCAAATGCGTCCAGCCTTCGCATTGCTGCCTCTGGCAACTCCCATTTCATCTCGTTCGGATCGAGGATCACGCGTCGAATGCCTTGTTCTGGTTCCAATGATTCGTTTCCCTTGTGATCCTGCAGAAACGCTTCCACCGCTCCGCCTCTTTGTCGATGGAAAAGAGTTGGTTTCATAATGGTTGCCTACAGCTTCAAAGACCGCTTTGCCGAGGCCATCCGCGAGGGTTGGAAGACCCAGACCATTCGTGGCCGGCGGGATCGCCATGCCCGCCCTGGTGAGAAGATCAGTCTCTACACCGGCATGCGCACGAAACAGTGCCGCAAGATTGCCGATGCGATCTGCACCGAGGTTATGAAGATCACGCTGATGTTCGATCAGGACGGTGTGATCGACAGGATCGTCACCGATGATGTGCCGGTGCGCGATCTGGACGCATTTGCCGCGCGTGACGGGTTTGTCGACGTTGACGACATGTCCGCCTTCTGGCGCACCGAACATGGGCCGGTTGGCGTGTTCCACGGGGTGCTGATCGAATGGGCAGCTCCGCGCGATGTCGGGACTGGCGATGGTGACGGTCGTGCCCCAGATGCGGGGGAACGTTGATGCGGTGGGAACATGCTGACTTGGGTCCAAAGGGAGCAAGCCAGCCCGTCATGATGGCGCAGGAGGGCACAGCCACATATTGGGTCGGGGATCTTGGTTGCGGTCTTGTGGCGATGCGGCCTTACCGTGGCGTGAACCGCGTCATCCCAACGCGCGGTGCCCGGACACTCGAAGAGGCCATGGCTTCGGTCGAGGCGTTCCATGCCGAGCTGGTTCGGCTCCCGGCAGACGACAGGCATCACAGGCTGTTGGGCAAGGTGATGGCGAAATGACCGCATCCGCCCGCCTTTCCATTGTCATGCGAGAAGTCGAACGGCCGCCAAATGGCATCACTCTCGCGGTCTCTGAAGGCCGTGCCGGGGGATTGCACTTCGACGTGACCGTCACGCCAACGGAGATGCACATCGCCTTTGCCGATCGAAAAGGGCCGAGCTTCGCGTGCAGTCTGCAGGACCTTGGAAATGCCATGGCCACGGAGATCGACGAGATGCTGACCGGGAAAAGGGGGCACGCACATGACTGATCGGGCTTTGCAGAGATTGATCTTCGCTGGCTGTCGCGAACTTGGGCTTGATGCAGACACGCGCCATGATCTTCAACTCGTGGCCACTGGCAAGGCAAGCCTTTCCGAAATGACCGATGCCGATCTTCGCAAAGTGGTGGATGCCTTGAAGGCGCGTGGCTTCGATGCCGCTGCCGGCAGGGCGAAGAAGTCCCATGCACGGCCTGCCGCGGGTCGAGCAGACATTCGCTATCTGCACGTTCTCTGGCGGCTCCTGGCTGAGGCGGGTGCTGTCCAGGTGCGCGGGGCAAAGGGGCTGAACGCCTTCATTCGAACGCGGTTCGAAAAGGCATGGGGATCCGTTCCCATCGATGTCGATCGAATGACGGACGGTGCGCACATTCGCGATGTCACCGAGGCCCTGAAATCGATGTGCCAGCGCGCCGGAGTGGAATATCGCAGATGAGCAGATGCCGCACCCGTGTGTCTGACCATGCCGTCGTCCGGTATCTGGAGCGGGCTGGCGGTTTCGACATCGCAAGCCTCCGCCGTCAGATCGCGCTGCGCGTTGATGCTGCAGCCCGTGCCGGGGCTGACGCGATCACCATCGACGGCCTCAAGTACATGATCACGGCTGACGATTTCGGTTACGTCATCACCACTGTCGTACCTGTTGACGAGCGCAGTGTGGTTCCGCACCAGCGGCGGAAGGCGGCAGAATGACGACGCCCCGACCGCCGGCGCACATCGCGGCCTATGTCGAGGTCCTGGGCGTGGATCTGACAATCCGCTTTCTTTTGGCGTTTGGCGGTGCCGAAGTCTATCTGGCCGCCAACCCGAGTGCGCAGTCCGCCGTTGTTCAGTTGGTTGGCCTCGACAATGCTTTGGCCCTTGCGACCGCTGCCGATGCACGTGGAGCGGGTTGGCAGCGGCGCGTTCCCACGGGCAAACCGTGGATTGCCCGGGTTTGGCATTCACAGGGCTTGTCGAAAGCCGAAATCAGCCGCAGACTGCACACATCTGACGTGACCGTCCGAAAATGGTTGCACTCGGACGACGCCGCCGATCAGGGCAGCGCCCGATCCGACCCCCGCCAGGCCAGCTTCCTCTAAATCCCCCGCAAGCCCTTGTGGGTGAAATGGCCCGCGTTTGCAGGGCATTCTGAACCCATCAAGACCGCGCGCGCGCCCGGTCGATTTTGGTTCCGGGATTTGCCATGCATCTGACCAATCACCGTATCGACGGAGTGGCTTTCGATGCCGCGATCCTGACTGGGGGGAAGATCACCCCCGAGGTTGTCGTCATGCACGACACAGCAGGGCGGCTTGAGGCGGGCAACTCGGCCGCCTATCTCGCCCGGACCACCAAGGCCTCGGTTCATTTCGTGGTCGAGCGCAACGGTGCGGTGACGCAGCTCGTCGACACAAACCGACGCGCCGGCCACGCAGGTCAATCGACATTCCAGGGCCGCCCGGATGTGAACGCCTTCTCGATCGGCATCGAAATCGTCAACCCGGGCAAGCTGACCCGTCTGGGCGGTGGCAGTGCCATTGCCTGGTATGGTCAGGAATTTGGATATGGCGAATACAAGCTCGCCGAGATCGAAACGCCAGAGCATGGCAAGGGTGTCTGGATGCCCTATCCCGAAGCGCAGATCGCGGCCGTTCTGGACCTGACGATTGCGCTGTTCGAAGACATCGACACCCTGCGCGACATCACAACGCACTGGTACATCAGCCCGGGCCGCAAGATCGACACGAACCCCCTGTTCCCCTTGGAGAGCCTGCGCGCACGCATCCTTGGGCGGGACGATCCCGCGCTGGAGCTGGCCGAGGCAAAGTCCAGCGAGATGAAGACCGAGATGTTCGTTCGGGTCAACGCGCCTGCGTCCGGCTTGAACGTTCGTCGCTGGCCGTCTTTCAATCCGAATGTGATCGGCACCGCCCCGCACGGCGCGGAACTGCCTGTCTTGCGCACCGGCGTTTTCGGCGGGCTCGGCTGGCACCTCGTTCGGTTCGACGGCCGCGAAGGCTGGGTCGTCGACCGCTACACCGAAACCGCAACGAAAAGAGGCACGTGATGCTCGGCAAACTGCTGACCTTATCAAACAACCGCGACCTGCCCGGGCTGCCCGCCTGGCAGGTCAAATCCTTCTGGCTGCAGGTCCTGATGGTGGCCACGGTCCTGCTGAATTATTTTGGCGTCGACCTGATGGCGGTGTTCGCCGCCATGGGGCTGGGCCGCGATCCGCAGGCGGTGATCGCCACCGGCGAGCGCGCCGTCAACGCCGTCCAGCAACTGATCCCGATCGCGCTCGGGATCTGGACCTGGTTCGAGCGGCGCGCGCCGAGATACCGCCTGATCTTCTGGCCAAAGGCAAAGGGTCGGGCCGAAGGAAAGGACAATCCGGGAGACGCAGCGTGATCGGTTTTGACTTCACCGTGACGCTGCCCTTCGTCTTCATGATCGTCAGCCTTGGCTACACCTGGTGGGCCACGCGCGACCGCAACACCGAGGCGAAGTTCAAGGCAGGTTCGGAACGCATGGACAGGCATGAGACGCGGATCAACAGCCTGGAACAAACGGTCCGCGCCCAGCCGACCCGTGACGACATGCACGAGTTGCGCCTGAGCATCGAACGGCTGAACGGCGAACTGCGCACCATGGCGGCCGTGATCGAGGGCAACAACCGGATCATGGAGCGGATCGAGGACGTGGTCGGTCGGCAGGAAGAACATCTGATGAAGGGCGGCAAGTGATGAGCGACTATGCGGAAACCACCCTGCGCCAGCATCGGCGTCTCGCGATCCTGCGCCACCTGGCCGAAATTCCCGAGTACACCGGCAACGCATCCATCCTTCAGGACGTGCTGCTCGGTGTCGGTGTCAGCACGACGCGCGACCAGGTGATCACCGAACTTCATTGGCTGCGCGAGCAGGGTATGGTGAGCCTGGTGGCGCATGAAGATTTTGTCGTGGTCACGGCCACGCACCGCGGTGTCGAGATCGCCAAGGGTGTCGCCACGCATCCGGATGTCCGCCGCCCCAGCCCGAGGCGCTGAGCGATGCCGCTTCCCCGCAAAGTCGACTTGTTGCCACCTGAGTTGCGGGCTTGGCTCGAAGAAGAGCTGAAGAAGCGAGCCTTCGCGGGTTACCAGGAAATCGCCGAGGCTTTGAACTGGAAGCTGGAAGAAGGCGGGCTCGAGCTGCGCGTGCAGAAGACCGCCATTCACGCGTTTGGGCAAGACTTCAGAGATTATGCGCAACGCGAGCGCGCCATCCAATCCGAAATTCGGGCATTCATGCACGAAGCTGACATGGAGGACGAGGCAAAGGTCACCAAGGGGCTGTTCCAGCAGCTGGTGTCGATCCAGTGGCAGATGCAGAAAGCCATGCATGCCGACGACGGTGCCTTGCCCGATCCGAAGGGAATGAAGGACCTGACCAGTGCACTGAACAATCTGATCCGGTCGTCGGCACTGCGCGACGCGATCATCAAAACGCACAACAAGGATCAGGCGGGCAAGATCGATGCGGCTGTCGACCGTGGTGAAGTCACCGAGGATTTCCGGGCCGAGGCACGGCGCATTCTGGGGCTCGCGGTCTGATGGCTACGGCAGCTCAGGTGGCCAACGATCTTGATGCGCATGCAAAGGCGCTTGCGGGTCGATATCTGCACAATGAAGAACCGGGCAGCATCAGCCGCAGCTTGAAGCGCGGGGCCGCCACGATCCGCGAATTGCAGGCCCGCATTGAGGTGCTGGAACAGCGCCCTCTCGTCGACTGCAAGGGTTTCATTCCATGAGCGCCGTCGACCCGACCCGTCCGATCATCGACTTCCTGCCCTATCAGCGGGCATGGATCGCTGATGCCGCACGCTTCAAGATCGGGATGATCACGCGCCGTGGCGGCAAGACCTTCGGATCCATGGGGGAGATCGCCGCCGACTGCACGCAGGCTGAGATCGACGGACACAAGGCGAAATGGACAATTCTTTCCCGCTCTGAAAACACCGCTAAAGAGGCGTTTGAAGACGCCTTGAAGCCCATGGTGAAGGCCTATTACGAGGTGCTTCGCGGGCTGTCGCGCAAGTCCTATCCGGTGTTCGAGGAGGGCGAGTTCCATGTGCCCGCGCACCGCGAGGAAATCACGGCCGGCGGCCAGAGCACCTTCATCGACGTTGCCGAAGCGACCTACAAGACGCAGGAGGTTCGGTTTCCGGGCGGCAGCCGCGCGGTCGCCTTGTCGGCCAGTCCGGACGCCGCACGCGGGTTTGGCGGCAACCTTTTGCTGGATGAATTCGCCTTCCACCGCGACAGCCGCCGGATCTGGGCATCGGCCTTTCCGGTTGTGGCGCGGGGCGGGCACAAGCTGCGCGTCATCAGTACGCCGAACGGCAAGGGCAACAAGTTCTACGAGTTGATGACGGCCGAGGGAAACACCTGGTCGCGCCACCACGTCGACATCTACGAGGCGGTCCGCCAGGGCCTGGACGTCAACATCGTCGAGTTGCGCGCTGCGCTGGCCGATGAGGACGCATGGGCGCAGGAATTCGAACTCAAGTGGCTTGATGCGGCAAGTGCCTGGTTGGACTATGATCTGATCAGCGCCTGTGAACATCCCTTGGCCGGTCTCCCTGGTCTTTATGCGGGCGGTCCCTGCTTCATGGGCGAGGATATCGCGGCGCGGAACGACCTTTATGTCCTCGTCGTTCTTGAACAGGTTGGCGACGTTCTTTGGGAGCGCGAGCGGATTGTCGAAAAGCGCATCAGCTTTGCGGCACAGGATGCGCTTCGGGCCCGGATGTTCCAGAAGTACCGGATCGTGCGGCACCGCATGGATCAGACCGGCATGGGGGAAAAGCCTGTCGAGGATGCCAAACGCACACATGGCGACAGCCGTGTTGAAGGGGTTCTGTTCACCTCGCCCAACCGCCTCGATATCGCGACCCACCTGAAACAGGTCTTCGAGGATCGCAAGTTGCGCATCCCGGCCGGCGACGTGGTTTTGCGTGCGGACTTGCATTCGATCCAGTCCAGCGTCGGGCCAACCGGCGCGCGCCGTCTGGTGGCGGACGGCGAGACGGATGGGCACGCCGACCGGTTCTGGGCCTATGCGCTGGCCGTCAGCGGGTCTGTCTCGCAGTACCAGCCCTTCGATTACCGGGCGGTTCCGAAAGGCGGTTTGGCCGAGGAAGACAGGTATGGCGACGGCGGCGGCGCTGCAGGCTTTGGCGCGACAAGGGGATTGTTCTGATGGCTCGACTGCTCGACGCATATGGCCGGCCGGTTGAGCCTGCGAAGCTCACCACGCGGCTTGCTGAACCCGGTACCATCGGCATTCGCAACACCTGGGCACCGTCGGTCGCGTCTGGCCTGACGCCGCTGCGGCTTGCGGCGATCTTGCGCGCCTGCGACCTCGGCGACATTGACCAGTTCCTGATCCTCGCCGAGGAGATGGAAGAACGCGACATGCACTATTTCAGCCAGCTTGGCACCCGGAAGCGGGTGATTTCGGGCGTGGCCCCAACAGTCATTGCCGGCGGCGAAAGCCGGGTCGAGAAGAAGATCGCCAAGGCTGTCGAGGAGGAGATCGCCACGCACGACGGCTTTTCTGACATGGTCGAGGATCTGATGGACGCCCTGGGCAAGAGCTTCAGCGTCGTCGAGATTGACTGGATCAAATCAGCAAGCAGTTGGACGATTGGCGAATTCATCCACCGCGACCCCCGCTTCTTCACCTTCGAGCGCACCCGCCGTAAGGAAATCCGGCTGAAGGATGACGCCAGTCCCTTTGAGGGCATTCCGCTCGAACCGTTTCGTTTCATGACGCACCGGGCCCGGTTCAAATCCGGGTTGACCTATCGTGGCGGTCTGGCCCGGATCGTATCCTTCGGCTGGATGTGCAAGCAGTACACGGTCAAGGACTGGATGGCCTTCACCGAAACCTACGGCCTGCCGATGCGGCTTGGCCGCTACGGTCCCGACGCAACGGCCGACGATGTGCGCAAGCTGTTCCAGGCGGTGGCCAGCATTGGATCGGATGCCGCCGCTGTGTTGCCGAAGTCCATGGAGATCGATTTCGAAAACGGCGCAGCATCGACTGGCGACAAGGTGTTCGAGAACCTTGCGCGCTATGTCGATGAGCAGGTGTCAAAGGCGGTGCTTGGCCAAACCATGACGTCGGACAATGGTTCGTCGCAAAGCCAGGCGACCGTGCACAACGAAGTGCGCCACGACATTGCCGCTGCAGACGCGCGCGCGATCACCGCGACCATCAACCGGGATCTGGTGCGGGCCTTTGTCGATCTGAATTTCGGGGTGCAAGAAAACTATCCGAAGATCCTGATCTCGGTCGATGAGCCTGAGGACACGAAACTCCGGATCGCAGGGGCCGTGTCTTTGATGGGTCGCGGGGTAACCTTCAAGGCCACCGAATTGCGCAGCGCGTTGAAGTTCACCGATCCAGAGGACGGCGACGAGATCGTGGGGGCGCTGCCCGCGGCCAAGCCGAAAGATGGCAATCCGCCCCCGCCTGCAAATAACCGCACCGCATTGAACCGGGCGGAAGCTGATGATCTTCTCGATGAGATTGAGGCCGACATGATGGCCGACTGGGAGGAAATCGGCGATGCCATGGAGGCCGCGATCGCGGAGGCGATCGAAGGGGCCGACAGTTATGAGGCCGTGTTGAAACGCCTGCCGGAAACCCTGCGCCTGATGCCGACGGCGCTGATGGTCGACACATTGGTCAAGAGCATGTTCAAGGCGCGGAGCGTCGGCGATGTTCAGGACGACTGACGCTTCCGCGACCGGTCCGGTGATGCATGGCTGACTACCCTGATCGCCCCGGCTACAGCTTCGACCCCGGCCCGCCGCCCGAGGCCTCGCGGTTCTTTCGCAACAAGGGTTTGCGACCCTCTTTCAGCTACATGGACGTGGAGCCTGAAGAACACGCGGTGTCCTTCGCTGTGGCCAAGATGGGCGAGATCGATCTTCTGACGGCCGCAAAAGCGGAAATCCAGAAGGCAATCGACGAAGGCCTGCCCCTCGCAGCCTTTCAGAAAAGCTGGCGCAGCAACCCCGCCCTAACAGATTGGTGGGGAAAAAGGGACATGACCGATCCGTTGACCGGGGAAGTCCGAGACGTGCAGCTCGGCTCTCCGCGCCGGCTGCGGACAATCTATCAGGCCAACCTCGCCACGGCCCGTGCTGCCGGCCAGTGGGAGCGCATCGAGCGCACCAAAGACGCCTTCCCGTTTCTTGAATACCGCCTCGGTGCGTCGGAACGGCACCGGCCGCTGCATGAGGCCAAGGAAGGTTTGATCCTGCCGGTGGACAGCCCCTTCTGGGACGAATGGATGCCGCCCAACGGCTGGGGCTGCAAGTGTAAGGTCCGCCAGGTCACGAGGCGCGAAGCGGAACGCCGTGGTGTTGGCACCACACCGGATGTGCCCGACCAGGTGTTTTACAACAAGCGCACCGGGACGCGGTCCATCGTGCCCCAGGGCATCGACCCGGGCTGGCAACGCAATCCCGGGAAGGACCGTTTGGCGGCCGTGGAAGGCATGTTGAAAGACCGTTTGAACGCCGCTTCAGAAGCCGTTCAAAGGGCCGCGTTGAAGGACATCGCGCAGAGCTGGCGCGTCGAGCGGTTGCTGTCGGATCCCACCGCGGTGGGCAATGCGCCGATCGGCATCATCCCCGGCGACATTCTGAAGGCGTCGAAGGCATCGGCACGGCTGGTGGAAATCTCTGCCGCGACGCGAACGCATCTTTCGGCGGACAGGCGGAAGGCCGATCTCGCCTTCCTGTCGGATCTTGATCTCGCTGCACTGGTCATCATGCAATCCCCCGACACCTGGAAAAACCCGCGCCTGGTGTTCCGGATCGACACGGCTGCCAACCCGGACAGCAAGGACATCTACGATCAACTTCCGCTCTGGGTGTTCGTGGTCATCAAAGCCGGGCTGAGCATCGTCTCGACGTTCTGGCGCGCGCCGGCATCGATCGAGACGGCCCTGGTGAAAAAGTCTGGAAAGGTATTGAAGAGGGAATAAGCGCGGAGGGGCGGTACTCCCTCACCTGATCGAGCCAGACTACCATTATGTCGCGCTTGCATTGGATTTAGCCCGGACAGCGTCGAAATTCAAGCGCGGCATGCAGGACGCAGGGTTGCCGACCCCCGCAATTGCCCCAACGAGCCGATTTGAATACCGTTTGAATACCCGTCAGCCCTTTTTTGGTACCGTCGCCGCCACGCGAGGGAAATGACGCTCAGCGGCCCGCTTTCGCGGGGTCGCCCTGACAGTTGACCGCAGCCGCTTCGTCGGTCAGGTTAACGAGGTCACAAGGCGGCGTCTCCCCCGCAAGGTGTTGCGGGTTACCGGACCTGATCCACCCGGGCATTCTGCCGACATGGTGACACATTCTCTTCCCTCGCTTCTGGGCCTCGCGCTCAACTTTGAAGGTGCTTCGGCTCCGACCGAAGTGCAGTTGACGCCGTCCGGCCCGAACATCGTCGGTCGCGACGGCCGCGGCTGGAAGCTGTCTGACGCGGCAGCTCTGGCTGCGGCTTTTGACCCGGCCAAAGAGCCGCAGATCGATATCGAACATTCCTCCCAGCTGGCTGCTCCGATGGGCATCCCAGCCCCGGCCGTCGGCTGGATCAAGGAAATCACAGTTCGCGATGGTGCCCTGTGGGGCCGCGTTGAGTGGACAGCGGAAGGCGAGGCGACCGTCACCTCGCGCGCCTACCGCTATCTGAGCCCGGTGTTTCAGTACGACTTCGAGACAGGTGAAATCCTGCGGATCGTCAGCGCCGGGCTCACCAATTCCCCGAACCTTGAAATGGCGGCACTGAACGCCGCGCAAATGGAGACAGATCAAATGGACGCAGCGGTCCTTGAGGCCTTGGGCCTGAAGCCAACTGCGAATGCGGCTGATGCCGTACTCGCGATCAACAAGATGAAAGCCGACGTCACCGTCGCGCTGAACGCCGCCCAGATGCCCGATGCGACGAAGTTCGTGCCAAAGGCAGATCACGACCTGGCACTGAACCGGATCAAATCCTTCGAGACCGCAGAAGCAGCGTCCCGTGACGCGCTGATCGTGGCCGCCGTCGACGAGGCAGTGGTCGCGGGCAAAATCGCTCCGGCCTCGAAGGACTATCACCTGGCGTCCTGCCGTGCCGAAGGTGGCTTTGATCGCTTCAAGGCGATGATCGTGGGCGCGCCGGTGATTGCGCCGGCTTCGGGCCTCGACGGCAAGAAGCCTGCCGATGCAAAGGCTGACGCGACCGCCATGAACGTGCAGCAGCAGGCGGCGGACATCGCCACCCGGGCCGCCGCCTACCAGCATGAGATGGCCAAGCAGGGCAAGGTCATCGACATCGCCACCGCCGTCAACCACGTGGAGAAATCGAAATGATCCCCCTTTTGCGCCTCGCTTTCGAAGCGTCCGCCCTCACCGTCGGTTTCCGGTTCGCGCGCTTCTCCGACACCGCCGCCAGTTCGAAAGTCGCTTTGGCAGCGGCCAACACGGACGCCATCATCGGCGTCTTCGGTTCACTGGCGACTGCTGCCGGCGACATGGCGGATGTGACCGTCGCCGGTCAGGAGTTCATCGAACTTGGCGGGACCGTCACCGCGGGCGCGCCGTTGACGGCGGATGCTTCAGGGCGCGCGATCGTCGCGGCCCCCGTCGTTTCAACGACCGTGCGGGTGGGTGCCATCGCCCTCGAACCCGGTGTGATCGGCGACCGGATCAAGGTGCTGGTCGTCCCGTCGCTGCTGCGCACCCCGTAACCTGACCCAATTCCAGAGGATATCATGCCAACAGTTCGCCCCTTTACCGTCGATGCGGCCCTCTCGGCCGTTGCGATCGGCTTTCGCAATACCGGGATGCGCATTGCAGACCAGGTGATGCCCCGTGTCGCCGTCGCCGCAGAAAACTTCAAATGGACCGAATACCCGATCGCCGAGGCCTTCAACACGCCCGACGCCCGGGTCAGCCGTCGCGGTCGCCCGAACCAGATCGAATTCACTGGCACGGAACAGACCTCGTCCGTGGCAGACTACGGTCTTGACGCGCCCGTTCCCTATTCGGACATCCAGGCTGCCGAAGACGCCCGCGCCCAGGGCCGCTCGATCATCGACCCCGAGCAGCTCGCCACCATGATGCTCATGGAAACGATCGAGAACATCCGCGAAAGCCGGGTCGCATCGTTGCTGTTCAACCTGAACAGCTATGCGGCGTCGCGCCGTGTCACCTTGGCCGGCACCTCGCAGTTCAGCGATTATACGAACTCTGATCCGTTCGGCGTGCTGATGGCGGCGATCCAGGGCACTCTGGTCTATCCCCCGAACACCCTGATCATGGGGCGCGAGGCCTGGACCAAAATCTCCATGCATCCGAAGATCGTGAACGCCGTCAAAGGCGGCAACACCAACTCGGGCATCGTGAACCGCGAGCAGTTCACCGAACTGTTCGCAGGCGAAGGCATCACTCAGGTGCTGGTCGGCGACGGCTATGTGAACACCTCGAAGCCCGGCCAGGCGGTCACCTTGAACCGTGCCTGGGGCAAGCACATCGCGGCCATCCATCTGAACCCGCTGGCCCAGACGCAAGGCGGGATCACCTTCGGCTACACAGCCGAATACGGTGGACGGATCGCGGGCCGCATCGAAGACCCCAACGTCGGTCTTCAGGGTGGCTACATGATCCGGGCAGGCGAACGGGTGAAGGAGCTGATCGTCGCGAAAGACGTCGGCTATTTCATCCAGAACGCTGTCGCGTAAGGGGGCCCGCATGAGCGATCAAATCTCCCCCGTCCTGATTGCCGCCCAAGTGATCGACGCCCTGATCTTCGATGGC
Organism: Gemmobacter sp.; assembly: GCA_031425195.1. Classification (GTDB taxonomy): domain Bacteria; phylum Pseudomonadota; class Alphaproteobacteria; order Rhodobacterales; family Rhodobacteraceae; genus JANPIX01. The sequence goes on from JANPIX010000001.1 coordinate 196,039, forward strand.
CGGCAATACGACGCCGGCGCGGACATCGAGCTGCCCGCGGCCGACTTCGACAAGTTGGTCACCTCGGGTGTCGTCAAGGCACGTCGCGGCAAGGCTGACGTTGTGCCGGCGGCCGACAAGCAGACGCCGGACGAACTGGCGAACCTCGTCAAGGACGCGATTGCCGGTCTCGAGGCTTCAGACTTCGACGGTGACGGCACCCCCAAACTTGCGGCCGTCCAGAAGGCGGTGCCCCCGGGCACCAAGGGCGTGACCAAGGCGCTGGTCGCGTCTGTCTTTGCAAGCCTGAAGCAAACCCCCTGATCCCGTGGCGTGGCAGCGCCTCGAGATGCCCCCGCGCCGCGATCTATCCCCATGGGTCGCGGCGCGGACCCCCGGCCGCAAGGTCGGACTGACCGGAGAGACGGTCGCCAGCATATGACAGGGTGACACCATGGCCTACGCGGTCGAAGCCGACATTAGCGAACTTTATGGAGCGAACGCCCTGGTCGTGGCCGATCACGATCGTGACGGCGTGCCCGATCATGAGGCTGTCGCCCGCTCGCTCGATTATGCCGCAGCCGAGATCGATACCTACATCGGCCGCCGTCACAGTCTGCCCCTGGCCGAAGTTCCCCTGATCCTGAAACAGCTGTGCGTGGACATCGCGATCTACCGCCTGGCGCTGTCTGGCGAGCTGATGACCGACCAGATCGAAAAGCGGTATGAGCGCGCACTTGGGCAGTTGCGCGACCTATCCACCGGCAAGGCAAACCTTCTTTTCACTGCGCCTGTTGGCGGGGGACTGAGCGAGGACGGCGATTTTCGCGCGCCCCAGCCGATCGTCACCAGCGGTCCGCCGCGCCTGTTTTCCCGTGACACGACGAGGGACCTCTGATGGCCGGCGTCGCGCTTGAACTGCAGGTTGACAGCGAGCTGGCCATCGCCGGGCTCGATCGATTGACCACATCGCAGATGGCCATGATTGCTGACGAGGTCGGCGGGTTGATTGCCCAGCAGACGAAAGACCGGATTGAAGACGAAAAGGCATCGCCCGAAGGCGCACCTTGGGCCCCGTGGTCTGCCCGTTATGCGGCGAGCCTCGTGAGGCCCAACCGCACAAGTGCGCGGTCCCTGCTGATCGCGAGCGAGAACCTTGTCGGCTCAATCCAACAGTATGCTGCCGGCCTAACATCGAAAATCGGCACCAATGTGCCCTACGGCGCAATCCATCAGTTCGGCGGGCGTGGCATTCCCGCGCGCCCCTATCTTGGGCTTTCCGGTGAGAACCGCGCCGACATCGAGGCCCTGGTGATCGATCGTCTGGAGGATCTGATCCAGTGACGATGACCCCGCCTGATCTTCTGGCCACATTGACCGACCGCATTGCCGGGATCGTGAACGCACGCCTGCCCAAGCTCGCGACCTGCAAGGGTGTGTCAGGTCGGCTGGATCTCGAAGCAATCAAGCGCTCCTCGCCAGGGCCGGCACCTGCCGTTCTGATCAGCCGGATCGGTGCGTCGCAGTCGGAAACGCTGGCAGGTCCTGTGCACAGCTTCGACGTGTCCATGGCGGCTTTCGTCGTGACCGTCGACATGCTGGGCCTGCTGCGCGATAGGGGAAACGCGGTCATCGTGCAGGAACTCTTGCGACTGATCCCCGGAAACACCTGGGGACTGCCGGACTTTGTTGGCGGCGCGCGTTCTGTGACGGAAACGCTCCTCGTGACCGCGCAGACCGAAAGCGCCGGTCTCGCACTGACGGCCGTCACCTGGACACAGACTGTCGGTCTGACGGATTGGCCGGAGGCAGAGTTGGTTCCGATCGAGCTTTACGTGTCGATCGCTCCCGGTGCCGCACACTTGCCGCTCGAGGTGACGCAATGACGTTTGCCGCCGCTGAGGCCGACCGGCAGATCGGCAATCTTGTCAGCCTTGGCCGGGTGACGGCCGTGGACAATGCCACTGGTCGCGTCCGGGTTCAGGTGGGTGATCTGACAACCGCGTCAATCCAGGTCATGCAGTTGCAGTCGGGCACGATCAAGATGCACTTCATGCCGTCTATCGGCGAGCAGGTCACCATCTTGGCACCGTCAGGCGACATGGCGCGCGCTTTCGTCATGGGATCGCTGCCGATCGACGGAAACCTCGTCGCCCCCGATGCGGGCAGCCCGACCATGGACCTTGGCGGGGGAACGCTCCGGATCATCGGCAATCTTTATGTGGACGGCGACATCGAGGTCACTGGCGATGTCGTGGCCTCGGGCAAAAGCCTTGTCACCCATACTCACCCGCATGGGGATCCTGCCGGCATAACGGGAGCGCCATCATGACTGGGCTTTCGCGCGTTGCCGCCACCGTCCTGTCGCTGGACGATCACCTTGCGCAGTCGATCCACGACATCCTTTGCACGCCAAAGAACACACGGGTCATGCGGCGCGATTACGGCTCGGACCTGCCGCTTCTGATCGACGCGCCAATGAACGGCGAGACGCTGATCGATGTCTATGCCGCTACGGCCGAGGCGCTGGCCCGGTGGGAGCCGCGGTTCCGTCTTCGGCGCGTTGAAGTGCCGGAGGCGTCCGCAGGAAAACTGTCGCTGATCCTGACGGGCGACGTGGACGGACAGGCCGCGACAGTCACGATGCAGGTGGCGGCATGAGCGGGTTCACAGCCATTGACCTGAGCCGCATCCCGGCACCGGCCATCGTTGAACCTCTCGACTTTGAGGTGATCCTGGCTGCGATCAAGGCAGACCTGATCTTGCGCGCTCCTGACCTCACAGCCGTGATCGGTCTGGAAAGCGAACCGGTGGTCAAGCTCCTTGAGGCGTTCGCCTACCGCGAGCTCCTGATGCGGGCGCGTGTCAATGACGCGGCACGCGCTGTTCTGTTGCCCACAGCGACCGGGGCCGATCTCGACAACCTGGCGGCATTCTTCGGTGTGATCCGCCTTCTCGTCACCCCCGCGAACCTGCTGGCCATCCCGCCAACACCCGATGTGTTCGAGACCGATACGGCGCTGCGGCGGCGGACCCAGCTTGCGCTCGAAGGCTTCAGCACGGCGGGGCCGATCGGGGCCTATCTGTTTCACACGCTGTCAGCCGACGGGCGGGTTAAGGACGCCGCGGTTGCGAGCCCCAGCCCGGGCGACGTGCGCGTGACGGTGCTTTCGACAGAGGGCACAGGCACACCCACGGCTCCGGTCCTCGCCGCGGTCACGGCAGCCTTGAACGCGGAAGACGTCCGCCCGCTCTGCGACGTGGTGACGGTTCAGGCGGCGGCGATCGTCACCTATACAGTCGTCGCCAGCCTCGCATTCTTTGACGGGCCGGATACTGCGATCGTCCTGGCGCAGGCGCAGGCCGCCGTCGCTGATGTCGTCGCCGAAGCCCACCGGGTGGGTCGTGCCGTGCGCCGATCGGCGTTGTTCGCCGCCTTGCATCAACCTGGCGTCGAGGCGGTCACCCTGACGCTGCCCGCCGCCGATATCACGCCGACGGCCGTTCAGGCGCCATGGTGCACCGCGATCACCGTGACGGTGACGCCATGACCCAGACAGTTTTGCCACCGAATGCCACGGCCACCGAGACCGCCATTGAGGGCGCATCGGCCCGCGTCGGCGACGTTCCGGTACCGAACGGCGCGCTGTGGGATGCAGACACTTGCCCCGCGGCCTTTCTGCCCTGGCTCGCCAATGCCCTGTCGGTCGACGACTGGGATCCTGACTGGACGGATGAGACGAAACGCGGCGTGATCCGCGCTTCTGTGGCCGTCCACCGCCGCAAGGGCTCGTTGGGATCGGTGCGCTCGGCGCTGGCCGCGGCTGGCTATGGCGGTGTGCAGATCATCGAACGCTTTGGTTGGCACGATTATAATGCGGCGTTTCTGCACGACGGATCGATCACCCATGCACCGCGCGATCACTGGGCCGAGTACCGCCTGGTGATGGCGCGCCCGCTCTCTCCCGCCCAGGCGCTGCGCGTTCAGACGATCCTTCAATCGGTCGCGCCCGCACGCTGCCATCTCGCATCGATCACCTACACCGAGGTCGATTTCCTTTACAACGCCGCCATTCTGCACAACGGCGCGCAAACACACGGAGCCTGACCATGGCAGATCTTGCCGACGCTTCCCTCTGGGCCCCGGTCCGCCAGATCGAGACCACTGACCCTGTCGTGGGCGGTCCGCCAAACCTGGTCACCGGGGCCGGGATGTCGAACATCCCGCACCAGTTGCTCGCCAACCGGACCAAGTTTCTGCGCGACCAGCTGGACGGCGCAGGCACCGGGCTGGACGTGGTCAGCACGGTCACCAACTTCGACACGATCACGAAAACCGGCACCTACTATGCCTCGTCCGGGGCGACGGGCGCGCCGATCGCGGCGTCCGTGTTCACCGTCCAGCATTCTGCCGGTAACGTCGTCAACACCGCGATGCAGATGGCGACCTTGCTGACCGGCGACCGCACCTTCTTTCGGCGCAAGACGGGCGGCACCTGGCAGGCCTGGTCGGAACTCTGGACGGGTGTTCAGGCGACCAACAGCCTTCTTGCATCGGGTTGGCAGCGTTTGCCGTCAGGGTTGATCCTGCAGTGGGGCAACACGGGATCAAAGGCAAACGGCGACAGCGTCAGTTTCCCGATCGCCTTTCCCAACAACCTGTTTTCGATAGCACTTGCTGACACAGCGGCGTCGACTGCGGCCAGCGCCAGTCACATCGTCTCGCACCTGAATGCCACGACCAGCGGATTTACCGTGGTGATCACGCGCGACGACGGCAGTCAGGCCTCGAGCACCTCCTCCACCTTCATCGCCATCGGCAACTGAGGACACAGCATGTTCTTCTCTCCATCCACGCGCGGCTTCTTCGACCCCGACATCCACGGTGACACCATGCCGGTCGATGCCGTGGAGATCTCGAACGGACGATATGAGGCACTGATCAACGGTCAAGCGGCAGGCGGCATCATCATCGCCGGACCCAATGGCGCGCCGACGTTGCACGACCCGACGGCAGACCCTGCCGAACACCGGGCCCGTGCCAAGGCCACCGCGCGCAACCGGATGACCGACTGGCTGGAAGTGTTCCTGCGCCAATTCACGGCCGGCGTGCCCGCGGCCGAGATCGCAAGCTGGACGCGCAAGTCGGATGCAGCACGCGCCCATCTTGGCGGCGCTCTGGCGGCACCGATGCTTCTGGCGGAAGCCGCGCTGACAGGTGAGACGACACCGGTGCTGGCCGCCAAGATCGCAGCCAAGGCCAATGCCTATGAAGTCATTATCGCCCGCGTGACCGGCCTGCGACGGGCGACATTGATCGCCATCGACGAGGCAACAACGCCGGCCGCCGTCGAGGCCGCGCTGCAAGCGGCACTGCAGGCCGCCACGGCCATGATCACCGAACTGGGGCTCGAGGCCCCGGCAACCCCGTCCCCGGCCCCCGCGGCCAACAAAGGAGCCTGACATGCCGGATATCTTTCTTCACGGTGTCGAAACGGTCCAGATCGATGACGGCATCCGTCCGATCCAGACTGTCAAATCGTCCATCATCGGCTTTGTCGGCACCGCGCCGAATGCGACTGCCGATGTCAAAGCAACCCTCACCAGCGGCACGCTCAACGCCGCGATCCTGTTCACGGCAAAGCTGGTGGGTGTCCTTGGCAACGCAATCAAGGTGCGCTTGCGCGACCCGGCCGCGGCATCGCAGGCGCTGAGCGTGGCCGTCACCGGAAACGAAATCACGGTCAATCTTGCCACCAGCGCTGCCTCGGCCGTCACATCAACGGCGGCGCAGGTGATTGCTGCCGTGATCGGCTTTCCAGCGGCATTCGCCCTGGTAAACGCCGCCAACGCACCTGGTTCAACAGGCGCATCGGTCGTGGTGCCGACCGCCACGATGGTGGCGTTGACGGGCGGCGTCGACGAACCCTTCCCCCTGAACCGCCCTGTCCTTGTCACCGGGCCGCGCCAGGCCGAAGCGTTGGGCGCGGGCGGCACGCTGCGCGATGCCTATTCTGCGGCCTATGCGCAAGGTGTCAACGCAGTCGTCGTCGTGCGTGTCGCGGCCGGCGTGGATGACGCAGCCTCGGCCGTGAACGTCCTTGGCACCGATGTCGCCAGCACCGGTGTCTATGCGCTCCTGACATCGGGCGCTGTGACCGGGCAGATCCCGAAGATCCTTGCGGCCCCGGGTTGGACCTCGACGCCGGCAGCCTCGCCCGCGAACCCGGTCACGCTTGCGTTGATCGTCATCGCCAACCGGCTCCGCGGCGTGGTGATTGCGGACGGCCCCAACTCGACCGAGGCCGACGCCTATACCGACCGCGCCAAATTCGGTTCGGACCGTCTTTATATCGTCGACCCTGCGGCAAAGGTCTTCGACAGCACGACCGGCATCTACACGAACCGCCCGACCTCTGCCTTCGTGGCGGGTGCCCTGTCGAAATCCGACATCACGCGCGGCTTCTGGTGGTCACCGTCAAACCAGATCATTGAAGGGATCAGCGGCTATGCCCGCCCGATCCAGTTCGCCCTGAACAGCTCGGAAACCGAGGCAAACCGCCTGAACGAAAAGGGCATTGCCACCATCGTACAGGCCAATGGGTTCCGGCTTTGGGGCAACCGCTCCTGCGCCACCGATCCGCTCTGGGCCTTCCTGTCCGTGCGGCGTACGGCCGACGCCGTTTATGAAAGCATCGAGCAGGCGATGCTCTGGGCGATGGACCGGCCGTTCAGTTCGCAGCTGCTGCTCGATATCCGCGACACGGTGCAGGAATACCTGAACAGCCTGATCGTGCGCGGTGCGCTGATTGGCGGCAAGTGCATCATCGATCCGGAATTGAACACGGCGACCCAGCTTCAGGCCGGCAAGCTTACCGTCGATTTCGACATCGAGCCGCCGGCACCACTCGAGAAGCTGACGTTCCGGGCCCGTCGCAACGCGGGCTATTACACCGAGCTGGTCGCCCAGCTTGCCACCACAGCATAAGGAGGCCTGAGCCATGGCACTGCCGCGCAAGATCCGCAACTTCAACGCCTTCATCGACGGGCGGTCCTATTTCGGGATCGCGACCGAGGCGAAGCTGCCGCAACCCAAGATCAAGACCGAAGGCCATCAGGGCTCCGGCATGGACGGCCCCGTCGGGATCGACATGGGCATGGAAGGCATGACGGCCGAAGTCACGCTGGCAGAATGGGACCCGACCGTCCTGAAACTGCTGGGCACCAATGCCCGCATGGTTCTGCGCCCCGCCGCCGAAAGCAGCACTGATACCGGTACCGATACCATCATCGCGACGATGGGCGGGCTCTGGACCGGCACCGAGTTCGCCGACCTGAAACCGGCGACCGACACACCGCTCAAGCTGATGCTCGACGTGCGCTATTACCGCCTGACGATCAACGGCGTGGAAATCCACGAGATCGACTTCGTCAATGGAAAGCGGGTGATCGGTGGCGTGGATCAGCTGCGCGGCATCCGCCGTGCAATGGGCCTTTAAAGGGGTATTGAAGCCATGACAAAAGTAGCCCTTTTGAGCGCGATCAAACGTGAAGGCGAACCCGCGATCACGATCGTGACGCTGCTGAAGCCGAATGTCGGGATGCTGCGCGGGCTGGCCCTGACCGATGTCCTGCGGATGGACGTGGCCACCCTTCAGCGGCTTTTGCCCCGCATCACCAGCCCCGCCCTGATGCCCGACGAAGTGGCCGGTCTCGACATGGCGGACTTCCTGTCGCTCGCCGGGGGCGTGGTCAGTTTTTTCGTGAGCCCGGACCAGAGGGCGCAACTGGAAGCGGACAGGCAGTAAGCGGCCTTCACGACGACATTGAGGAGACCATGGCCGACATCGCCCTGGTCTTCCACTGGCCTCCCTCCGAAATGGACCGGATGAGCCTGCCCGAACTGGCCCGCTGGCATGCCCTTGCTCTGGCCCGCCATAACCCCGAGGAAGACAATGGCTGATCTGAACATCGCCCTGATCCTGCGCCTGGTGGACAAGGCGACCGCCCCGGCCCGGAAGGCAACCGAAGCCCTTCGGCGCATTGGCGGGGATGGTTTTCTGCGGGCGGCAGGCGGGGTCAACCGCGGCGCGGTGCAGATGGCGTCGGGGCTGGGGACTGTCGCCGGCGCGGCAACGAGGACAGCTTTCAGCTTGCAAGGCCTGATCGCGGGGGCAGGTGTCGTTGCCTTGGGTCGCAGCATGATCCAGCAAGCCTCAAGCTTCGAGAACTACAAGGTGCAGCTGGAAACTCTGGAAGGGTCAAGCGCAGGAGCGGAACGCGCCCTGACATGGATCGAGGACTTCGCGGTCAAAACACCGTTGCAGGTGAATGAAGTCGTCGACAGCTATGCCAAGCTTCGCGCCTTCGGGCTCGACCCAACCAATGGCACGATGATGGCACTGGTCGACACGATGGCGGCGACCGGTGGCGGTGCTGAAAAGCTGGAGGGGCTGACGCTGGCTCTCGGGCAGGCATGGACGAAGGGCAAGCTTCAGGGCGAAGAGGCAATGCAGCTGCTCGAGCGCGGCGTGCCGGTCTACGATTTGCTGGCTAAAGCGACCGGCAAGACCACCGAGGAGATCGTCGCAATGCAGTCGGCCGGGGAACTTGGCCGCGAAGAGATCACGTTGCTGATCGAAGCGATGGGCGCAGCGAACAAGGATGCGGCGATCAAGATGTCGCAGACGTGGGACGGCATCGTCTCGAACATCTGGGACCAATGGACACGCTTCCAGCGCAAGATCATGGACAGCGGGCTCTTCAAATACATGAAGGACGGTCTGCAGAACCTGCTTGATATGCTGAACGATATGGCTGCCGACGGACGGCTGCAGGCCTGGGCGGAACAGACATCGGCCGCGATCATCACCGGGCTTCAGGCGATCTGGGACTTCGGCGCGGGTGTCGTGGATGTATGGCGGGCGCTCTCTCCGTGGGTCCGAGCCGCCGCGGAAGCGGTCGGGGGTTTTGAAAATGCCTTGGCCATCTTGATTGGATTGAAGTTTGCGCCCGCGCTCCTTTCGATCGCGGGAGGGTTTGGCTCAATTGCTCTAGCCATGGGCCCACTAGGATGGGCGGCAGCGGGTGTCGCGGCTGTCGGCTACCTGATCTATTCGCAGTGGGAATGGGTCACGGAAACGTTCGATTGGGCACGCATGAAAGCCAAACAGTTCCTTGACTTCATCATGAGCTGGACATTCGAGCCGTTGGAAGCAGCACTCCGGGCAGCGTTCGATAGCGGTTTCGGCGCTGCCAAACAGCTCCTTGATTTCATCATGAGTTGGACGTTCGAGCCGTTGGAAGCGGCAATCCGTGCAGCGTTCGATATCGACTTCATCGGCATCGGGACAAAGATGATCAACGACTTGTGGACCGGCATGAGAGCAGTCATGGATCAGCTGGTTACCTGGGGGCAGGAAAAACTCAACTCCATAGCACCGGCTTGGTTGACAAATTTGTCCGCCGGAGGGTCGGCCGTCATTGGTGGCGAAGGCAACTACGGCGGCATGGGCGGGGCGATGGACGACAGCGCTGCTTTTGCCGGCCGGGCCCTCGGCGGCCCTGTCCGGGCGGGGCAAACCTATTCTGTTCAGGAAGAGGGGCGCGAGCTTTTTACGCCACGCACGGACGGATCCATCATCTCGACCCGCCAGCTGCGCGGCGCAGGCGGTGGCGGGTCGCGTTCCGTCAGCATTGGCGGGATCACCATCAACGCGGCGGCAGGCCAGTCGGCGATGGACATCGCCCGCGCGGTGCGCGCCGAGATCGACGCCTTGGCGCGCGAGGCGGGCTTTGCGCTCCACGACGGGGGCATGGGCCATGCTTGAAGGCATCGTCATGCTGGCGCTTGGCGCCTTCCGGTTTGGCATCAGCCAGTCAGGATATCAAAGCCTGACCCGTACAGCCGCCTACCGCTGGGAAAAGCAGGACCGTCTGGGGCGTTCGCCAGCCATGCAGTTCATGGGCCCCGACGCGCAAGAGATCACGCTTGAAGGGGTGATTTACCCCCACTTCAAGGGCGGTTTAAGGCAGATGGAATTGATGCGACTGATCGCCGGGACCGGCCTACCGCAAATGCTCGTGGATGGCCTGGGCTTCGTGTTCGAGCAATGGTGCATCCTGTCGATCGAGGAACGGAAATCGGTCTTCATGGCGGACGGCAGCCCGCGCAAGATCGAGTTTTCCATCACGCTGCAATCCTACGGGCCTGACGGTACCGGTCTGTTGGGTGGGTTGCTGTGAGGACGTTTCGCACCCGCGACGGCGACATGCTCGACGCCATCTGCAAGGCGGCGCTCGGGTCTGAAGCCCAGGTGCCGAAGGTCCTCGAACTCAATCCGCATCTGGCCGACCTTGGCCCGGTCTATGAGGCCGGCCTGATCATCACCTTGCCGGATACCACTGTGGAAACCGTGGCGCGCGGCCAGGTCCGCCTTTGGGGGCGCACGTGAAGCCGGCATTCCAGATCACCGTGGCCGGCGAAGATGCGACCGGTGCCGTCGCCGACCGGCTTTTGTCGCTGTCCATCACAGACGAGGATGGGGGCAAGGCGGACCGTCTTGAAATCACGATCGACGACCGCGACGGCGCGGTGGCTTATCCCGATATGGAGGCCGCTCTTGAGGTGTCATTGGGCTTTACGGGGCAGGCGCTGGCCTTCATGGGCCGCTTCACGGTCGACGGCGTTTCAGGGTCGGGCCCGAAGCAAAGCCTCAAGATCACGGCGACAGCGGCCGACCTGAAGGGCGATATCCGCAGCCCGCAAACCCGCGCTTTCGAGAACAAAAGCCTCTCGGACATTGTGGCCACGATCGCGGGCGAAGCCGGGCTGAAACCTGTCGTCGGCGAGAGTGTGGCCGGCACGGTCTGGGCCTATCTTGCACAGACGGCCGAGAGCAATCTCAACTTCCTGACCCGGATCGCCGCCACGCTGGACGCCACGGCAAAGCCGGCCGGTGGCGCGCTGATCGTGCAACGCCGTGGCGAAGGCAAGACGGCGGCCGGCGACGTCCTGACTGCGCCGATCCTTGGGCCATCGTCGATGAGCACCTGGTCCTGGTCGCAGGAGGGCCGCGAGACTTATACCTGCGTCGAAGCTGAATGGTCCGACACGGGGGCGGGCGTCATCAACAAGGTGACGCTGGGCAGCGGCACGCCGCTGCGCAAATTGCGCCACGTGCATGCATCCGAGGATGAGGCAAAACGTGCCGCAGATGCGGCGCTCAAGGGTGCTGCCCGGGCTGCGATGTCGATCAGCGTGGACCTTGCCAGCTTTGATCCTGGCATTCTGGCAGGTGCGGCCGTGTCATTGGCGGGCATGACCCGACCGGAACTCGACGGCGAATGGCAGCTCGGCACCGTGACCCATCGGCTGAGTGCATCGGGCCTCACCACGTCGTTCAAAGCCAAGAAAGGTGCCGCATGATCCCGACACTCCCTGTTTACCGTGGCGAGACCTTCAGCCTGCCTGCAGAATATCTGGACGACGAGGGCCAGCCCAAGGCCCTGACGGGCGTCACGCTGACCGCCTGGTTGCAAACCGCGACCGGGACGGTGCTCCCGGTTTTGACACCTGTGTCGAATGCGGCGGCCGGTCTGTTCGCCTTCCGTCAGGAGGCGTCCGCAACAGCGCTGTGGCCGAAAGGCACTTGGCCGCTTTATGTTCGCTATGCGGCTGCCGACGTTGATGTGGAGATCGTCACGCTCGTTCAGATCAAGGATGCCGGGTAATGCCGACACGCCTTTCGCTGGTTCCCCGTCGCACCCGCGTCAGCCCGGACCCCACCGTGCCCCTGATCGTGCCGTCAGATATCGTGCTGTTGCCGGGTTCCCCGCTCATCGACGACGCGTCCGTGTCACCCCGCCGCATCTGGTCATCCGAACGGGTTGCGGCTGCAATCGCCGAGGCGGGTGGCGGGGGTGGCACTGGCAGCGTGTTTCTTGCGACCGCCGTCTCCGGTACCGCCAACGCCATCACCTTGACCGTGCCGGGTCTGGTGCTGTCTGCCGCCCCGGTTCTGATCCAGTTCGATCCGGAGTCGAACAACACCGGCGCTGTCACCATCAGCGTCAACGGGTCTGCGACCGTCGCCTTGGTGAGCCGCTTGGGACTCGCCCTTGCCGGGGACGAGCTGATCGCCCCGGTACCGGCCTTGATCCGGATCAGCACCGTCACAGCCAAGATCGTTTCCGGGAGTATCTGATGCGACACCTTATCCTTGCCCTGGCGCTCGCCTTCGCGACGCCGGCAGCTCCGCAGACGGCGGATTTCACCTATCCGGCGCTTGGTGCCGATGGCGCGACAGTCCGTCGCGACATGAACGCCGAACTCGGCAATATCCAGACCCTCCTTGGGGGAAAACTGCCCGCCGCCTCGGTGTCTGCCTTTGGGTTCACGTTGATCGACGATGCGTCGGCGGCGGTGGCACGCGCCACGCTTGGTATTGGCAGCGCGGCTTTGTCTTCCGCCGGGGACTTCGCAGCTTACGTGCACGGCCACGTAGCGGCCGACATTTCAGACGCAACGAGCTTTGGGCGTGGCCTTCTGACCGCAGCGTCCGTCGCCGCACAGCGGACCGCCTTGGGTCTGGGGACGGCTGCCCTCTCTGCGACTGGCGATTTCGCGGCCGCCGTTCATGGCCATACGGCCGCTCAGATCAGCGATGCAACCGTCGCCGGCCGGGCTCTTCTAACAGCGGCGGATGCGGCGGCGCAACGCGTGGCATTGGCGCTGGTTCCCGGCACCGATGTGCAGGCCTACGACCAATGGCTGGCCGATCTTTCGGCCCTGACGCCCACGGCGAACCGGTATGCCTATTACAACAACTCGACGGTCGCCACGCTGGGCACGATAACCGCCTTCGGACGGTCGCTCATCGATGATGCGGACGCGACGGCGGCGGGGGTCACCCTCGGCCTTGGCACTCTTGCCACTCAGTCGGGCACGTTCAGCGGGACCAGTTCGGGCACGAACACCGGCGACCAGACGATCGCGCTGACCGGCGATGTGGGCGGCACGGGCACGGGCAGTTTTGCGGCCACCGTGCAGCCGAACGCGGTGGCTCTGACCTCTGACACGACGGGCAACTATGTGGCCGGGCTGACCGCATCCACCGGGCTTGCCGTGACCGGCACAGCGGGCGAAGGCTGGTCGCCGGTCGTCGCCCCGGCGAATGACCTTGCGGCGCTGGAGGGACTGACTGGCACCGGCATCATTCCCTGGCGCAGTGCTGCCGACACATGGGGCAGCATCACCATCGGTTCGGGGCTGTCGTTCACGGCCGGCACGCTGTCCGCAACTGGCGGCGGCGGCGGGCTGGCTGGCACAGACATCGACACCAGTGCTGAGTTGCGCGCCATCATCACTGATGAAGTCGGCACCGGTTCGCTTGCGTTTGGCTTGGCACCAGCGCTGGCTGACGATCTGGGGTGCACGGGCAGCCAGGTCGTTCGTCGCAATAGTGGCGACACCGCGTTTGAATGCGCGACGGCCGTCGGTGTGCCGTCGGCGCAGATTGATGAATACAGCACCGCGGGCGGCTTCACCTGGACGAAACCTGCGGGCGCACGATTTGTCGAGGTTGTGCTGATCGGCGCAGGCGGCGGCAGCGGTGGCGGACGGTTGAGGGCTGACAGCACGACGGCGGCCTTCAGCGGTGGTTCAGGCGGCGGCGGTGGACGTACCGAAATCATGATCCCCGCAGCGTCGTTGGGCGCAACAGTCTCGGTCACGGTTGGCACTGGCGGGACGGCGGGCGCTGGTCGAAACACCACGGCGGCGGACGGTGGCGCGGGCGGAAGTGGCGGCGATACCAACTTTGGGTCTTTCCGGGCGCGCGGTGGTCTCGGAGGAGCTGGCGGCACCGTGAGTGCTGGAGCGGGTGGCGCTTCCGGTGGTGCCGTTGGCGAATTTTCGGCATCGGCCACTGCCTACTCTGCCGCTGGCGTTTCGGGGGTGGGAAACTCCAACGGCAACCTCGGCAATGCCGGCGGATTGCGCGCTGGCGGAGGTGGAACCGGTGGCGGTCATTCAGCAAGTACCATCATAGGTCGCGCCGGCGGAGCCGGTGGCCTTGGTGCAGCATTGTTTTCGGCGTCGACGGCGACCACCGGGGGTGGGGGTGCCGGGGCGAACACGGGAATTAGCGGGACTGCCGGTGCCGCGTCGGTGGACCCTGCATTCGGGGGAAGTGGCGGCGGGGGCGGGGGCAATGGCAACGGCGGCAACGCTGGCGATGGCGGCGCTGGGGGATATCCGGGCGGTGGCGCGGGATCCGGGGGTGCCGGAACATTGCCGTTCACGTCTGGCGCAGGAGCCATCGGCGCTGCGGGGTTCGTTCGCGTCATCACGACATTCTAACAAAAAGACGGGGCAGTTGCCTGCCCCGCCAGTTCTGCCAGAAACCCGGCAACAGGCCGGGGTCCGCACGGTGCTGTAACACCGCACGACACGGGAAGATTGAGCCCCCCCGCAGACCAAACTGTAACTTATAGTCCCCCCGACACCCGTTGCCGGGCCCAGACAATAGGTGCTGATTCGCCATGAAGAGTCCAACCCGGAAATGCGCAGACGACCTCGACGTGCGTTGCTCGCAGTGTTCCCGTCTGCTATTCAAGATGGAGGATCGCGCCCTGGCGGGGCGGGTCTCCTGCAAGTGCCCCCGCTGCGGGGCGTTCAATCACATAAGGCCACCGAGCCCCGAACCAGAGCGCTGAAGCGCCGGCGAAGGACCATCATGGCCCCCGAAATCTCTGACCTCACACCGATCAACGCCACCCTGCCTGTCGCCCCTTGGATGGGCGGCAAACGCAACCTTGCCAAGCGGATCACCACGCTCCTCGACGCCATTCCGCACAGCACCTATGCCGAGCCTTTCGTGGGCATGGGGGGCATCTTCCTGCGGCGGCGCATGCGGGCACGATCCGAAGTGATCAACGACTATGGCCGCGACATCGCGACCCTGTTCCGGATCCTGCAGCGGCACTACCCGCAGTTCCTTGAGGTGCTGCGGTTTCAGCTGACGACCCGTTCGGAGTTCGAGCGCCTGGTGGCCACCAACCCTGACACCCTGACCGATCTCGAACGCGCAGCGCGCTTCCTTTATCTCCAGCGCACGGCCTTTGGCGGCAAGGTCAGGGGGCAGCATTTCGGCGTCTCGCCGGACCGGCCGGGGCGGTTCAACCTGACCACGCTGGAGCCGATGCTCGAGGACCTGCACAGCCGATTGTCAGGTGTCGTGATCGAATGCCTGGACTGGCAAGAGTTCGTGACGCGGTACGATCGGCCGAGCACGCTGTTCTACCTCGACCCGCCCTATTGGGGCTGCGAGAACGACTATGGCAAGGCGATGTTCGACCGGGGCCAGTTCGCGCTGATGGCGGGGGCTCTGAAGGGCATCGAAGGCCGCTTCGTGCTGTCGATCAACGACGTGCCCGAAATCCGTGAGCTGTTCGCCGGGTTCACCCTGACGGAGGTGCTGACCAGCTATACCATTGGACACGCGAATGATCGCAGCGCTAACCGGGCAGAGCTGCTGATCAGCAATTTTGCGGTTGAGATGGGTGTTTGAAGGGGGTGTTGAGGGGGCCCTAAAATGGGAGTTCAAATGGCCATCAAACCCGCTGCAGAACCGCGGATGACAGATACTGTACAAAAAGCTAGTCGAACTCCACCTGAAAAACATCGGGATTTCCGCACGGCCCGAAATCGATGGAAATGAGCGTTTTCTCAAGGCTGTGACATGAGCCCCAAAACCAAGACGCAATCACTTCTGTCCTGCTGTCTAGCGCGTCTAGATTGAGATGCCGCACCATCCCGTTTCGGCCAACGGTCCAGCGGGAAGGGGTCATCCTAGACAGGATTTGGCTGGCCATCCCCGCAGCCAGATCAGGTATCGAACAGATATCTTCTCTGTAAAGATGGACACAATCACGTTCGGTTGTGCCAAAGCCGAAGTGAGTAGGCAGCTGCGGCGAGAAAGTAGCAACGAGGTTGGATGCCAACTTTCTGAAATCGTCCGATGCCATATCGTTTGCGACAGCGTCATCCTCGTCACTGTACCAGTTGACTGCCCCGTAGCCAGAAAGGTAGCGAGCGATCATCAGAGATCCAAGCAAGGCCTTTCTTGTTGCATCTTCGAGAGCTTGATCTTTCCATTTTGCTCGAAGTTCCACTTGCCCCTTTGAAGGCGAAATTTTGGGAAGTGTCCGAGCGAACTGTTTCGAAAACGCGAACACGACGAGATGTCCTTTTAGAAACTTAGTGGCGTCCAACCAGGCGTAGAGGTCCACTGATCGGGCACTTGTCCGAAATCCTTTGTACGCAACACGGCGATTTTGGATGCCCGCGAGGAGCCGCGCGGTGCGACGTGCCATGTCCCAACCGTGCGTCTGGCTGTCAACAATGAGGTAGGCGTAGCTGACGAAGTTGCTTTCGCGATGGTACCCTGCATAATCTGAAGCCATCAGACCACTGGACAAAGGAACATCCGCCGAGCGCGGACCTATCAAAGCCCGCTGGACTTGGCCAATCCACGGCTGCGCTTCCCTAAGCTGATTTCTGAAGGTTTCTAAGGCCTCAAACGGAGTCGTCATCGCCCATTCCGCTACAACATGTTTCAGCAAGCGCCCACTGTCTCCGGTGAAACACCAAGAACGCTAGGCCAACGCTGGTTCTTCGATCAACGTCGTCCGCAACCCGTGGGTTAATTTTTGCCGAATCACAAGGTTCGGCTGGCAATCCTGCAAGTTCATTGTATGTTCCAATTTTGTCTAGCCAAGGTTGCCACGAACATGGCCGAAACGCAAATCGAGTGGACCGATGCCACGTGGAACCCTGTTGCTGGATGCAAAATCGTCAGCGCTGGATGCCGGAACTGCTATGCCATGGAAATGGCAAGAAGACTGGAATCGATGGGGGTAGAAAAGTACCGCGGCCTGACGAGGCGAAGCCGTGGCCGTGTGCTCTGGAACGGAGTGGTGCGAGAGGACCCGTCTTCACTTGAAATCCCAGTCCGTTGGAAAAAACCAAGAAAAATTTTCGTCAATTCCATGAGTGATTTGTTCCACGACGGCGTGAGCGACGAATTCATCATCGCAGTCTGGGACGTCATGCTTCGCACGCCGCAGCACCACTATCAGATTTTGACCAAACGACCGGATCGGATGAACCGTGTAGTATCCAAGATGATCAAGACAGTGTTGCCAAACGTGTGGCTAGGTACGAGTGTAGAGTCTTCAGATGTAAAGAATCGGATCGACAGTTTAAGAGATGTCCCAGCTTCTATTAGGTTTGTGTCGTTTGAGCCTCTGATTGGGTCTGTTGGTGCTATCGACCTTACCGGTATCCACTGGGCGATCGTTGGTGGGGAGAGCGGACGATCGGCACGCGTCGTGCGAGAGGAATGGGTTGATGAGATCTACGATCAGTGTGCTAGTTGCAACACCGCTTTTTTCTTCAAACAGTGGGGCACCTGGGGTGCCGATAACAAAAAGCGATCCAAGAAGGCAAATGGTCGAGAGTATCGAGGCCGCACTTGGGACGAAATGCCCGTATCGCCAACGACCTGATTTTTCCAGATAGCTATGACCGAACGGCCCTATCAATGGCACGACGGCGCGAGACTAGATGACCACACGGAGCGTAAGCACCGGGTGGTACGACAATATTTTCGCAAGTTCCTCGAAATACGGTGCTCACACCCCCAGCAGGCTTTGTTCCGACTCGCCATTGTCGATGGTTTCTCTGGGGGCGGCCGTTACAAGGACGGCGAAGCAGGCTCTCCGATAATTTTTCTCGAAGAGCTGAAAAGAGCGTCGCAGGAAATCAACGTGCGCCGCCTTCACTCGGGCATGAAGCCAATCACTGTTGAGTGTTTGATGATCTTTAACGACTCAGAGACGCGAGTGGTTGAACTGCTGAAAGCCAACACAGCATCACTACTTGCTGACATTAGAGACACCGCATCGCATCTACACATCGAGATCGAATACTCATGCCTGAAGTTTGCAGAGGCCTATCCAGCTCTGAAATCGAAGCTGATCAGTCGTCAGTATCGAAATGTCTTGTTTAATTTAGACCAGTGTGGTCACAGCCACGTTGAGACCCAAGTTATCAGCGATATCATGCAGGCATTTTCGTCCGCAGAAGTGTTTTTAACTTTCATGATTTCTGCCTTGACTGCCTTTCTGCAACGGCGTGACCCGGTCAGATTGCTTCAGAAGCTCAAGCCCTTTGGTCTCACGGTTGATGATCTTGATGACCTTGGAGGGCTGAAGAATACAGATCAATGGTTGGGTGCCGCCGAGCGAATCGTATTTGAAGCTTTAAGTTCGTGTGCGCCTTACGTGAGCCCGTTCGCGATCCACAATCCTGAGGGGTGGCAATACTGGCTAATCCATTTTGCGAACGCACCTAGAGCAAGGGAGGCATTCAATGACATATTGCACGAGAATAGTTCCATGCAGGCCCACTTCGGACGTTCAGGGCTGAACATGCTAAAATACAAACCCCTGACCGACGGTACGTTAAACCTCTTTGACGAACTGGGACGGGAGCATACACGTACCGCGCTAATGACCGACATTCCAAAATTTGTCGCCGGCAACGGTGGTGCCGTTCCCGTCGGCGTTTTCAGACAACTGGCATACAAGCAAACTGTCGCTCGTTCGGATGATCTCAATCATGCTCTTGTTGAGAACACCGAAATAGAGGTCATTACAGCCCATGGCGGTCGGCGCAGGGCGGCCAGCCAGATCATACCCGGCGACCTCATCCGCCTTGCCCCGCAGGCCTCCTTTTTCCCAAGATGGCACGGAAAAGGTCGTTAGGCCCTTAGGGCACCGAAGTATGCTGCTGCAAACTTCGGTGTCCCGCACTGCAAAACCTCGTGTCCCGCTACAGTCGCAGGCGGGAAGTCGCAACCGTGCGGTTGCGATTCTGGCCCGCCGCCCCTACATCTGGAAACCGACAGATGGAGTTCTGCGATGTGCGGAAGGTTCAATCTTGCAGGGCTGTCATGGAAAGAACTGTGGCAGCTCATCAGTGACGGCAGCCCGCCGGAAGGCTGGGACGAGGGCCGGGATGTGCAGATTCCGCAAAGCTTCAACGTGGCGCCGACGCAGCCTGTGCCGGTGGTGCGGCTGGGTGTTGATGGCTGCGACGGGCTGAGCGCCGGTATGGCGCGGTGGGGGCTGGTGCCGGGCTGGTTCAAGAAGCCGATCCGCGAATGGAAGGCCACCACCATCAACGCGCGGATCGAAGGTGTGGCTGCGGCACCGAGTTTCCGGGACGCCTATCGCAACGGGCGCTGCATCGTGCCGATGGCGGGGTATTACGAATGGTCGACGCTGACACCGTCAAAGCAGGCGCATTACATCCGGCACGGCGGCAATCTTCCGGGTATTCTGGTGTGCGGGCTTTGGACGCGGGTAGCCCTACCCGATTACGAAGGCCTGACCTGCGCCATTCTGACGGAACCGGCGCAGGGTGATCTGGCCGCGATTCATGATCGGCAGCCGGTGATCGTCGGGGCCGAAGGCGCGCGCGACTGGCTGACCGGCGCGCCGGTGGAAGTGCTGCCCCGTCAGGCGGGCGCGTCGCTGGCCATGCACCGCGTCGGCCCCGCCGTCGGGTCTTGGCGGGCGACGGGGGCCGGTCTTATTCAGCCATTGCTGGTAGAATAGGCGGCAGCGCGGGACGTTGGCCCGCGCCGCATGGCGTTACTGCGCCTTGATCAGACCCATCGATTCCAGTTTCAGGATCACCTGCTGGGCGCAGTTGTCCACCTCGGCGTTTTCGGTTTCCACCACAAGTTCGGCCTTGGTTGGCAATTCATAGGGATCTGAGATTCCGGTGAATTCCTTGATCTTGCCTTCGCGGGCCAGCTTGTACAGACCCTTGCGGTCACGGCGTTCGCATTCTTCGACCGAGGTTGCCACATGCACCTCGATAAAGGCACCGTAGTTTTCGATCATGTCACGCACGGCGCGGCGCGTGGCTGTATAGGGCGCGATGGGCGCGCAGATGGCGATGCCGCCATTCTTTGTGATCTCAGACGCGACATAGCCGATCCGCTTGATGTTGATGTCGCGGTGTTCCTTGCTGAAACCCAGTTCGGACGACAGATGCTTGCGCACGACGTCGCCATCAAGGAGCGTGACGGGGCGGCCGCCCATTTCCATCAGCTTGACCATCAGCGCGTTTGCGATGGTCGATTTGCCTGATCCCGACAGCCCGGTAAAGAACACGGTGAACCCCTGCTTGTCCCGCGCGGGCGACGTGCGGCGCAGTTGTTTGACCACTTCGGGGAAACTGAACCATTCGGGGATTTCCAGCCCTTCGCGCAGGCGGCGACGCAGTTCGGTGCCCGAAATGTCCAGAACCGTCGTGCCTTCAGGCACTTCGTCCACCGGGAAATAGCTTGCCCGTTCCTGCACATAGACCATCTGTTTGAAATCGACCATTTCGATGCCGATTTCCTTTTGATATTCGGCCACCATCACCTGCGCGGCATAGGGATCGTAGAAGTCCTTGCCAGCAGAATTCTTGCCCGGACCTGCGTGATCGCGGCCCACGATGAAATGGGTCAACCCATGGTTCTTGCGGATGATCGCGTGCCACAACGCCTCACGCGGGCCGCCCATGCGCATGGCAAGGTTCAGAAGTGACAGGTGCGTTGTGGACGACGGGTATTGATCCAGCACCGCCTCGTAGCAGCGAACGCGGGTGAAGTGGTCGACGTCGCCCGGTTTGGTCATGCCGACAACAGGATGGATCAACAGGTTGGCCTGTGCTTCCTTGGCTGCGCGGAATGTGAGTTCCTGATGCGCGCGGTGCAGCGGGTTGCGGGTCTGGAATGCCACGATCCGCGTCCAGCCCAGTTTCTTGAAATAGGCGCGAAGCTGGTTCGGCGTGTCGCGGCGGCCGCGAAAATCATAGTGGACCGGGGCCTGCAACCCCTTGACCGGGCCGCCCAGATAAACTTTTCCCGCCTGATTGTGCAGGTAGTTCACCGCCGGGTGGGCCAGATCATCGGCACCGTAGACCTTGGCCGCCTCATTCGCCTTGTTCGGCACCCATTTGTCCGTGACCGACATGATCGCGAGAATGACACCTTCGGAATCGCGCAAGGCGATGTCCGTGCCGGGTTCGACCTTTTCGGCAAACGCTTCTGACACGTCGAGCGTGACGGGAATGGGCCAAAGCGTGCCATCCGCCGTCCGCATGTTTTCGACCACGCCGTCGTAATCCGCCTGGGTCTGGAAGCCCTTGAGCGGGTAGAACGCCCCGTTCATCAGCAGTTCCAGATCACAGATCTGACGCGCCGAAAGGTCCCAGGACGGCAGGGCACCCGCCTGATGCTTGAGCGTATTTGCGGCGTCGGCCGAGACATAAAGTTCCGGAATAGGGGCGTGGTTGGACAGGGTCATTTCTGGACGGACCTTTGGTTGCAATGGTTGGCGCGACGGGCAAACCCGACATTGCGCGGCTTTAATCCCGCCGGTGCAAGATGTTCAAGAAGACGACGCCAAAATGCAGGCAAATAGGGCGGAAATACCACGCGACGGGGCGCGGGCAGAACGATTGCAGCGCCAGAAAGCCCGCCGCGATGCGAATTTACCGCGCCCGCGAAACCTTGCTGATACGGTGGATCGCTATTCCGCGGCCTTGAGCGTGACCTCGGTGGCGGCAAGGAATTTTTCGGCGTCCAGTGCTGCCATGCACCCCATGCCGGCACTTGTCACGGCCTGGCGATAGATGTGGTCGGTCAGGTCACCCGCAGCGAACACGCCGGGGATGGCGGTTCTGGTAGACCCCGGTTCGACATGGACATAGCCGCCATTGTGCAAAGGCAGTTGGTCCTTCACCAGTTCCGACGCCGGGGCGTGCCCGATGGCGACAAAGAACCCGGCGCAGGGAACATCTGCCACGGCCCCGGTCTTGAGGTTGCGGGTCCGCACGGCCGTGACGCCCAAAGGCGCCTCGTCGCCCAGAACGTCGATCACTTCGCTGTCCCAGATCACCGCAATCTTGGGGTGTTTGAACAGCCGGTCCTGCATGATCCGTTCGGCACGCAGGGTATCACGCCGGTGGATCAGAGTGACCTTGGTGGCAAAGTTGGTCAGGAACAGCGCCTCTTCCACGGCGGTGTTTCCGCCACCGATCACGACAACCTCTTTGCCCCGGTAGAAGAACCCGTCGCAGGTTGCACAGGCGGAAACGCCGAACCCCTTGAATTTCTCTTCGGACGGAAGGCCAAGCCACTTTGCCTGAGCGCCCGTCGCCAGAATGACGGCGTCGGCGGTATAGGTGGTGCCGCTGTCTGACGTTGCGGTGAAGGGGCGCTGCGACAGATCAAGACTGGTGATGTAATCACTGATCACCTCTGCGCCCATGGCAACGGCATGGCTTTCCATCCGCACCATCAGGTCTGGCCCTTGCACGTGACTGTCGCCGGGCCAGTTCTCTACCTCGGTCGTGATGGTCAACTGGCCGCCGGGTTGCAATCCCTGCACCAGAATCGGGTTGAGCATCGCGCGGGCCGCGTAAACGGCGGCGGTATAGCCGGCGGGGCCGGAACCGATGATCAGAACGCGGGTGTGGCGGTGGGACATGTCGGCAACCTTTTCTGAATGACCCGCATCATATATGCCAGCCGCCGCGCTGCGAAAAGCCCCGCTTTGGCGTCATGCACCCAGCGCAAGGCTGCGAATAATTGTTGCGCGGTTGTGAAACATTATTGCGTCTGAGCCGTCGAAATTGTAACCTGTCTGATCAACACAGCAGGCAGGACAGCATGGCCGGAAACAAGCTTGACCCTATCGACCGCCAGATCCTGGCCGAACTTCAGGCCGATGGGCGGATGACCAACGTTGAACTGGCAAGCCGCGTGGGCATTTCGGCCCCGCCCTGCCTGCGCCGCGTGCGCACGTTGGAAGAGGCAGGCTATATCCTTGGCTATCACGCCGATGTGGCCCCGCGCGAACTGGGGTTCGAAGTGCAGGTGTTTGCCATGGTTCGGCTGAAAAGCCAGGCCGAGGTTGACCTTTCCGCATTCGAGGCACGGTGCAGGGCGTGGTCGCTGGTTCGGGAATGTCACATGCTGAATGGGGAGATTGACTTCATCCTGAAATGTGTCGCGCCTGACCTTTCGACATTCCAAAGCTTTCTGACGGAACAACTGACGTCGGCGGACAACGTGGCGTCAGTGAAGACGAGCCTTGTCATTCGCTGTGCCAAGGATGATCCGGGCGTGCCCTTTGATATTCTGGAAGAACGGTTGGCACGGCACGCCTGACATTGGCGAAAGCCCGAAAACAAGACAGGCGGCCCCTTGAAGATGCGCAGAGGTTCGCATCGGGGCCGCCATCCTGACACCGATCAGAAAGCCGTAATGGCGTCACTGATCACTGCCAATAATATGCCGTTATTAACGAGCCGTGTCAAAGTTCTTTCACATTCTGACAGTTTTTGCCAGAAAATCGTATCGAACCGCCTGCATTTATATGTCGACTGGAGATATTGCCGGAATTGGCCGGAAACTGTTTATTAATGAGCAACAAGTGAATTTGAATCTTGCCAGCCTGACTGCGCAATCAGGCGGCAGTGTGAGCGGACGATTCGGTTAATTCCTGCATTGAACCAAGGGTTTCCGTGGCCGCTGTGCGGTCTGACGGCAGACGGCGAAGACGGCCAAGGATGCATCCGGCCTTGTGGCTCTCGGCAATCACAGATTGCAGCCAGCGGCGGTTATCTTGCATTGGAACCTCGGGAACTGTTTAAACGGTGTGAACAGTTTGCCTGTGCAATGCGGCAAGGTTTTGACGTGGACGTGAATACACGGCCATGGTTTGCCACAAATCCGCCTGTCGGAACGCCGGTCAACCCAGCCGGATCGCCGAGATCAGACGGCCATAGTCGGCTTCGGCCCGATGCACGCTGCGGCGATAGGAAAAGAAGCGGTTTTCGTCGTGAAATGTGCAGTGCCCGGTCCAGACGGCGTTGGCGATACCCGCCGCACGAAGGCGGTTCAGGCTATATCCCGGCAGATCGAACAGGGAACGGTCATCCGTCGCCCGCTTGAAATAGGCAGCACTGCCATTGTCTTCGGCGCGAAAACGTTCGACAAATTCGGGGCCAACCTCATAGGCGGCTTGGCTGATCGTGGGGCCGATCACAGCCCGGATGCGGCGACGATCTGCGCCAAGCACCTCCATCGCCGTCACTGTTGCCTCCAGCACACCGTAAAGCGCGCCGCGCCATCCGGCGTGTGCTGCGCCGATCACCCCAGCCACAGTGTCGGCGAACAGGACGGGTTGGCAATCGGCAGTCAGAACACCGAGTATCAACCCCGGCGTCGCCGTGACCATGGCATCCGCTTCGGGCCGTGGCGCGGCAAGCGGGCCGGTAACTGGCACCACGCGGGACGAATGCACCTGATGCACGGTCACAAGGTGCCCCACGTCCGCGCCGAGCGCCTGCGCCGCGCGCGCGCGATTGATCGCCACGGCTTCGGACAGGTCCGTCGACCCCGGCCCGCAGTTCAAACCGGAAAAGATACCCGATGACGCCCCGCCCTTGCGCGTGAAAAAGCCGTGTCGCACAGGCGCTATGGCGTCCGAGGTCAACACTTCGAGCATCAGACAAATCCCGGCGGGGTGGGCGCGTTCCGGGCGTGGACCGCCAGCACCTTGAACAAGGTTCCCATTTTATCGGGTGCGGTCAAGCGTTGCGTCGCGGCCAGGTGTTGTTCCAGCGCCGCGCCGCCCGCCTTTTCGGCCAGCCGGGCACTGCGTTCGGCCAGACCCAGACGCAGCAATACTTCGCCCTGCGTCGCAAACCGCGTCTCGCACGGCAGCGCCCAGCGGGCCAGATCGCCGAAATCGACATGGGCGGTGATATCTGACAGGCCCGGCTGGTCCAGCACGGGAACAAAGCCATGCGTACGAACCGCCTGCAGCGTATCGCCGCGCGACTGCCAGTCACCATAGTCGGAAATCAGCGCCAACCCGCCGTGCCGGGCGATCCGGTCGCCAATGGCCAGCATGATCGGGCCTGCCGCGGGGCGCAGTTCGACGACATCACCGGTTCCGGTATCCGCCAATCGCGCCGCCAGCGCGGCCATCGGGGGGGCATCAGAATGGCTTAACGACAAGGCACCATCGCGCAGGCCCACCATGGTTTCGGACCAGCCCTTCGCCGCCCTGATAAACTGGCGGATCGGCAAGGCATCAAAGAATTCGTTGGCCACAAGATAAAGCGGGGCCTGCGCCAGATCATCCACCGCATCCTGCCAAGTCGCGACATGCGCCCCCAGCGTTTCGCGCTGACGGGCACGAAGGCGGGGCGATGCCTCGACAAGAACAACCCGGGCTGCGGCGTGGAAACCGGGCACGGCCCGCGTCGCGCGCAGGATATCGGCCATCAGGGTTCCGCGACCGGGGCCAAGTTCGGCCAGAACAAACCGCCCCGGCGACCCCTGATCCACCCAGCTTTGCGCCAGACACAGACCCAGCAATTCACCAAACATCTGGCTGATTTCCGGCGCGGTGGTAAAGTCGCCCGCCGCGCCAAAGGGGTCTTGGGTGACGTAATAGCCATGCTCGGGGTGCAGGAGACAGGCATCCATGTAATCGGCCACGGTGATCGGCCCCCCCGCCTTGATGCGGTTGATCAGGATGGATTCAAGCGGCGTCATGGGGCGGCGCCGGCGTCTTGCGCAACAGAAACCACAGGCCCGCCGCGATCATGGGAAGGGTAAGCGCCTGCCCCATCGTCAGGCCCCAGCCAGCGACGTGAAACGCAAGACCAAGTGGGTTTCCTTCGGTCACGAACTGCGCATCGGGCTGACGCAGGAATTCCACCATGAACCGTGCGACACCATAACCCAAAAGAAACACCCCAAGAACACGGCCTGTCTGTTTCAGCCAGCCCCGCCGCCAGACCAGCCACAATAGCACGCCCCCCAGAAGCAGGCCTTCCAGTGCCGCTTCGTACAACTGGCTGGGATGGCGCGCACAAAGGCCGGTGACGGAGGGACAGTATTGCGCGGCTTCGCCTGGGAAGATCACGCCCCATGGCACCGTCGTGGCACGGCCCCACAGTTCGGCATTCACGAAATTGGCCAGCCGCCCCAGCAACAGCCCCGGCGGCGTAGCCATGGCGAGCAGATCCGCCGCAGGCAAAAGCGCGATCCCCTCGCGCCGAAAGAAGATGCAGGTCGCAACAGCAACCCCCACGAACCCGCCGTGAAACGACATTCCCCCGTTCCAGACCTGCACGATGGCCGCCGGATTGCGCAGGTAGAACTCCGGCTGATAAAACAGGACAAAGCCAAGCCTGCCGCCCAGAATGATGCCAAGGATGATCCAGGTCAGCAAACGTTCGACCTGTTCGGGGGTCATCGGGGCCGGCCCGGCCCACAGGTGCCGGGACCGGACTGCCGCCACCATCAGCCGCCACGCAATCAGAAGCCCTGCGATATAGGCCACGGCATACCAGCGCAGGGCAAACGTCATGCCCCCAAAGCTGACCGAAAAGATGTCGGGCGAAAGGTCGGGAAAAGGAATGCCGGTCATTGAACCTCCTGCGTGCCCGAGCGTTTTCGCCCGTGCGTTTTCGGGGGTCACGGGGGCGATGTCAACGCCTGCGACGGGTTGCCCACGGGCTTGTGCAGATGCGGTGCCGGCCCCATATTAGGACAAACAGGAAAGGCCATGCCATGCAGACCCGAAACAAGATTTTCGACGACATGTCACAGTTGATGACAAACGCGATGGGTGTCGCCCAAGGTGCCAAGGCCGAGGCTGAAACCGCCATCAAGGGACTGGTCGACCGCTGGATGGCCGACCGCGATTTCGTGACCCGCGAAGAATTCGACGCGGTGCGCGCGATGGCCGTGAAGGCCCGCGAAGAAAATGACGCGCTTAGCGCCCGTTTGGCCGTGCTTGAGGCTGCCGCAGTGCCAAAAGTCTGACGTCAGACCTTGCCATCGGCAGCGCGGCAGGGCCAATTGGCCGCGTTCCGATGAAAGCACCCGATGCGCGACCGCCCGACGATCATCACGCTCAGTTCCATTCCGCCCCGGTTGCCCCACATCGGCCCGGTGTTGCAAAGCCTGCTGGATCAGGACTCGCCCGCACAGGCGGTCCACCTGTATATTCCGTATCGCTATCGGCGGTTTCCCGACTGGGATGGCCGGCTGCCTGACGTGCCCTTGGGCATCACGATCACGCGGATCGAGGAGGATCAGGGCCCGGCGACCAAGCTGTTGCCTGCGCTGCGCGCGTTTGCCGGGCAGAAGGTCGACATTCTGTATTGCGACGACGATTGCATTTTTGCGCCGGATTGGCACAGCGGTTTCAAGGCCACAGCAAGGCAGCATCCTGACATGTGCATCACGGCCATGGGGTTCGACCTGAACTCGATGGCAACTGCAATCCGGCCGCAGAACCGCCTGCCCCGCGCGACGCGCTGGAAAAAGGAAGACGTCGGTGCCTGGCTTGCGACGCTGGCGGCCCCCCTGCCCGACGAAGTGCCTTTTCTGAAGGACAGCGGGTTTTGTGACGTTGCGATGGGCCATGGGGGCGTCCTTGTTCGGCCCGAGTGGTTTTCCCAACGCGTGCTGCAGGTGCCTGATGACAGCTTTGCCGTCGACGACATCTGGCTGTCCGGCAATCTGGAAAGTCAGGGTATCCCGATCTGGGCCGCGCATCCCATTCCGCTGCCACGGACGCTTCGCCCCATCCACTTGATCCGCCCGCTGTTGACCGAAGAGATCGGGGGGATAGGGCGGGATGCTGCCAATGCCCGGTCTGTGCGTCAGCTACGGGACACCATGGGAATCTGGCAACTTCCCGCGGGGATTGGGCACCCAAACGTTGAAAGCGTGCCCGAGGCGAAGCCGCCACGACGGCCCAAGCCTGTGAAAAAGGCTTCAAAACCTGCGGCGCGCCCGTCCGTGACGGGCCGCTTGCGGCTTTTGGTCAGGCGGTTGCGCGGGCGGCGATAACCGCCTCTGCACAGGCCAAAAGGCCGCGACTGGCCACGGATCAGTGAACCGCAACCGGGGTCAGATCATTCTGCCGGGCAAGCGCGAAGGCCATTTCGCGATCTTTCACAAGCGCCAGCCGCTGGCCGTCGGGGCGGTGCACCGCGTAAAGCGTTTCAAGCCCATCTGCCTGTTCCTGCACATCATCGGGCAGGTCCAGAACCTTGACGGCCCGGATGTAAACAATCGGCACACCCACGTCCGTCATTCCCGGATATTTAACGTTCATCTGTTTTCCAATCATGCTTTCGGTTTCACGGTCCGTATCGCAATCGTCTGCACAACAGCGTTCGGAACCACCCGTTTCAGGTCGATGTGCAAAAGCCCGTGTTCCATCCCCGCCTGAGCGACCTCTACCCCGTCGGCAAGCACGAACCTGCGCTCGAACGCGCGGGCCGCGATGCCCCGGTGCATGAATACCCGCCCGCCGTCATCATCGCCCTGCCGTCCGCGGATCACCAGCTGGCGATCCTCGACCGTGATGGCAAGGTCTTCTTCCCGAAAGCCCGCCACCGCCAAGGTGATGCGATAGGCGTTTTCAGTGACTGCTTCGATGTTGAAAGGGGGATACCCGTCGCCGGATGATTTCGCCGTCCGCTCCACCAGCCGTTCAAGCTGTTCAAAGCCCAAAAGATAGGGGTGCGAACCGAAAGTCAGTTTCGTCATGGCGTTGTCCTTGCATCAAGCGACAGTACGTCCGGGCCCTGCACGGCACCCGCTAATAGAATATGGGGCTGCAGGCGTGGTCCTGCAAGCCCTGTCTGATGGGGTGTTTTGCCCGCAGGGTTGTGCGTTCGGCACACAGATTCTTTGCCGCATCGCGCCGAAACAGGTATATGTTTCGTCTTGAACAGATTGACGACTCATCCCCGGAAAAAACGCATGAACGCCTCGATGGAACTGAACCTGGAAGAGATGCTGCGCATCCGGCTGGAAGTTCTGCGCTGTGAACATCGTGATCTGGATGAAGCTGTGCATGTTCTGGAACGGGCCGGGCGACCGGACCCCCTGACGTTGCGCCGCCTGAAAAAGCAGAAGCTTGCGCTCAAGGATCAGATTGTTCGCATCGAAGACAAGCTGATCCCCGATATCATCGCCTGATCTGCACGCCGGCCGCCCACTCTTGCCCCCGCCCCGGCCCCCGGTATAGTGGGGCACTGACACAGCGGGGCAGTCATGGCGCAAATCGGGATCATCATGGGCAGCCAATCTGACTGGCCCACCATGAAACTGGCGGCCGAGATGCTTGATGAATTCGGTATTCCCTATGAAACCAGGATCGTATCGGCCCACCGCACCCCTGACAGGCTTTGGGAATATGGCAAGACGGCGGTTGACCGCGGTCTTCAGGTGATCATCGCGGGCGCTGGCGGGGCCGCGCATCTGCCCGGCATGATGGCGTCGAAAACCCGTATTCCGGTGATTGGCGTGCCGGTGCAGACCAAGGCGCTGGCGGGTGTCGACAGCCTTTATTCCATCCTGCAGATGCCACGAGGCTATCCTGTGGCCACCATGGCGATCGGGTCCGGCGGGGCGGCCAACGCGGGCCTGATGGCAGTTGCGATCCTTGCGTTGCAGGACGCGGCGCTTGCGACACGGCTTGACGCGTGGCGCGAGGCCCTGACCGATTCCATCCCCCACGAACCTGCGGATGACTGACGGATGACGGGTGTGTTGCAGACCGGGCAGGTCATCGGAATTCTGGGTGGCGGGCAACTTGGGCGGATGTTGTCGGTCGCGGCGAGCCGCCTTGGCCTTCGCACCCATATCTTCGAGCCGGGGGCGAACTGCCCGGCGGCGGATGTGGCGCACCGAGTGACGACGGCCCCTTACAGCGATATCGACGCCCTGACGGCATTTGCCGCCTCGGTCGACGTGATCACCTATGAGTTTGAGAATGTGCCGACGGCGGCGCTTGACGTTCTTGAAGGTCTGCGCGACGTGCGCCCCAACCGTCTTGCGCTGGCGACCAGCCAGGACCGCATTGTCGAGAAAGATTTTCTGACCGGCCTTGGCCTGACCTGCGCCCCTTATGCCGCAGTGTCTGCCTTGGCCGACCTGACCCATGCGCTGGCGCGGATCGGCACGCCTGCGATCCTGAAAACCACGCGGATGGGGTATGACGGCAAAGGACAGGTGCGTCTGGATGGCACAGGCGATGCCGAAACAGCGATGGCGTCGATGAACGGCGCGGCCTGCGTTCTTGAAGGGTTTGTCGCCTTTGACCGCGAGGTGTCGGTGATCGCGGCACGCGGCGCGGATGGGTCGGTTTCCGTGTTCGATCCGGGCGAAAATGTGCATCGGAACGGCATTTTGCGGACCACGACCGTTCCCGCACGCCTGACACCGGCACAGCGCAGCGATGCCGTGCTGATCGCCGCACGCATCCTGAACGCGTTGGATTATGTGGGTGTGCTGGGGGTGGAGTTGTTCGTGACGTCGCAGGGGCTTGTGGTCAACGAAATCGCGCCGCGTGTTCACAACTCTGGCCACTGGACGCAGAACGGCTGTGCGGTCGATCAGTTCGAACAACACATCCGCGCCGTGGCAGGGTGGCCTTTGGGCGACGGTTCACGCCATTCGGATGTGACCATGGAAAACCTGATCGGCAGCGACATGGCCCGGCTGCCCGATCTTGCCCGCGAGGCGGGCTGCGCCATCCATCTTTATGGCAAGGCAGACGCCCTGCCGGGGCGCAAGATGGGCCATATAAACCGGATTGCGCGCCGCCCCGGCCTTTGATCAGGTTTCGGGCCTGCCTGTATCCGCCATCCCAAGCGCCAGACCGGCCCGCGCATTGGTTGCCAGCAGTTCATATTTGTCGCGAAACGCGTTGAGCGTGCGTTCGTCCAGTTCTTCCAGATCCAGCAGGGCGTTGTGCGCGCCCTCGGTCGCGCGGATCAGTTCGTCCAGTTTGAGCTGAATGGCAACAGTGTCGCGGTTCTGGGTATTCTGGATCAGGAAGACCATCAGGAAGGTGACGATCGTGGTCCCGGTGTTGATCACAAGCTGCCAGGTGTTGGAATAGTCGAAGATCGGGCCAGTCGCGATCCAGATTGCCACGACGCCGGCGGCCAACCCGAAGGTGATCGGACGCCCCGCGAAACGTGAGATTGTCTTTGACAGTCCCAGATACAGATCGGCCATGCTGTTCCCCTTTACGGCAATGCGCCGAACGTCATCTCTACTGCCGAAGTGACGGGAAGGAACGGGTCGAATGAGCCGTTCTTCAAGAATGTCACTGTCTGGGCAATCACCTCGGGGTTCAGCATCATGTAGGTGTGGGTCACAGGCAGCGTGATGTGGTCGGCCATACCGGGCACCATTGTGCTGTCCACGCTGACCTTGCCATCATCATCACCGGGAAGGATGGTGGAATAAAACGGGTTGAGCGACCGCGTGCCCGCAATCACCCCCAGGTCAAAATCGACAGGCGGCAGGCTGCGGGGGACGGAACCGGGGCCTGTGCCAAGTTCCATGCCCGCGGGGCCATTGAACCATTCAAACCCCGCCACATGACCCAGTTGATCCACGATCTCGGACCCTTCGTTCGGCGGGGCGAGCATCACCACGCGGCCCAGATGTTCGGGCCGGTGGTCGATCAGCCATTTGCGCAGGATGATGCCGCCCATCGAATGGGTGACGAAATTCACCCGGCCCCCGGCCGTTCCGCAGGCGGCAACGTCAGGGTCGATCACCGTGGCCGCAAGGGTTTCGATGGTGGCATCGGTGCTGGGATAGCCGTGGTTGACGACGCGAAAGCCGTTCGCCTCCAGCGCGGCCTGAAGGCCCATCATGGAATTCTGGGTCCGCGCAAGTCCGTGCAGCAAAACGACGCAATCGGCCTGCGCCGCTGTTGCTGCAGTTATCAGCAGAAGACCTGTCAGAATGCGCATCATCCTTTCAGGATAGGCGCTTGGTCGCGGAAATGCAAAACACGTCCTCTGGACAAACCTGTGATCATGACGGACCCTGTCGCCATGAAGCGCCACCCCTCGCCCCGACTGGCCGTTCGCGCATTGATCCTGCAAGAGGGACGGCTTTTGCTGGTCAACGCCTATCCCGACGGTCAATCCGATTTGTGGTGCGCGCCGGGTGGCGGGGTCATTCCGGGGCAGTCGCTGCCCGACAATCTGATCCGCGAAGTGGCCGAAGAAACGGGGCTTATCATCGCGGTGGGCGACCTTGCCATGGTCAATGAATTCCATGATCCGGAGAACGGGTATCATCAGGTTGACCTGTTCTTTCACTGCACGGTCACGGCGGGCGAAATCACGCCAGACTGGCGTGACCCCGATCACGTTGTGACCCAGCGCAGATTTGTGTCGCGCGCGGAACTGGCGTTGCTGCGTTGCAAGCCGGACAGTCTGGCCCGTGCCGCCTGGGACAACCCGGGTGTGATCTATGACCCGCTGGAAGTGATCGTGCCCTGACCGACTAGCGGCGACGCCCCACGAATTCGTTGGCGATGGAAAAAATCCGGCCGGTGACATGGCTGGAAAACGCGCCAAAGGCCGTCAATGCGCCGTTGGTCATGAAGATCACCGACTGATGCTGCAGGATGGGCGAACGCATCACGACAAGCTGGCAACCCGGCATGATCTTGGCCGTCTCCAGCACCCAAGCCTTCATGTCTGCCGCGATATCCGGGCCGATGTCGAACCAGCCCGTAGCGGAATCAGAAAACTGCACCACATCACCTTGTTCGGTGATCAGCATCGCCAGATCACAATGTTTGGCGACCGAGTCGTAGAAGTTTTCCACAATGGCCAGATCATTGCGTGGGGCCGGGTCTACTACATCTGCCTTTGCACCAACACCCGTTGTGCCAAGCGCGTTGATGATGGAAGAAATCGTGTCGGTATCGCCGGGCATCGCACTGGCGGCCGCCATGGCCATCGCCGGTTCCGGCGCCTTGACGGGGGCGGGTGCGGGAACGGGTGCGGGGGCAACCGCTACTGGTTCAGGGGCCGGCGCCGGCGCGGCAGCGGGGGCCGGGACGGGCTCTGCCATTACGGGCGCGGGTGCCGCCTCGGTCGTTTCATCGGCAGCGTCCGCAGTCCGGCTGACCACGCGGGCGGGAAGATTGCCGTAAAGGTCACAAGCAAAGCGCCATTCCGATGTCGGGAAGCCGTCCATCTTGGGCGGATAAGACGCGGGCGTCGCGCGGGACACGACGTCGAAGGTGCCGGGTTGCGACAGAAAATCCGTAAGCAGCGAGGCCAAAAGCTGCAGTTGGCCATCAAGCTGATCATAGTCACGAACGATTTCCGCAGCGATCTTGCCACGTCCGTCAACGTCGGGAACCATTTCGATCAGCTTCATGATCTTCTTGTTCGCCGCATCGAAGACCATTGATCGGTTATCAATCGTCAGGGTCAGACGGCGCGCCACAGTCGTGTTATCGAGTTCACGACAGAAAACAGCAAGGCGGCCGGGCGGCGTCTCCATATCCGCAACAACATCCTCGTCAGACATCTGGCCGCCACGCAGCAGCCGTCCGAATGTGCCTTTCATCATGGCGTCAAATCCTTTCCGAGGTCGTCAATTCTGTCATCGTTGGTCGTTCATGTCGTTCAACGGGCCGCAGTTGCAGCATCGTCGCAAGCATCCAGCTTTAATCAGGAAACGTGGCACAATTGGGGTCGATTGGTTACCATTCTATTGGCTGATTAACGAACTTTGCAGCACAACCCATCTGCCGCCTGCAGGTCGTTTCAGCTGAAGATTGCAAATTTTTGTTGCCCAACAGTGAAATTCCCAAGATTTCAAGCATTTCACCACCAGCAGATGTAGCAGAAGCCTTGGCAGCAACAACCTTGGCGGGGACAGCACACTGTTTCCACTGACGCGGCGTTACCGCGGGGTTGGTGCACGAATTGCGGCAGTCATGCCCCAATTTGACGCAGTAAGCCCTGTTTCTTTGTATGCGATTCGGCAACGATGGTTTCAACGGTCATCCTGCATTTCCGATGAAAAAGGGCACCCTTGCGGGGTGCCCTTTTCCGTTCTTCCCGAATGGGAAGGGATGATTACATCATCCCGTCCATGCCGCCCATTCCGCCCATGCCGCCGCCGCCAGCGTTGCCTTTCGGCTCCGGACGATCGGCAATCATGGCTTCGGTCGTGATCAGGAGCGATGCGACCGAGGCTGCATCTTCCAGTGCGATCCGGACAACCTTGGCCGGGTCGATCACGCCAAACTTGAACATGTCGCCATATTCTTCGGTCTGCGCGTTGAAGCCAAAGGTCTTGTCTTTGGACTCGCGCACTTTGCCTGCAACGACAGCGCCATCGACGCCCGCGTTTTGTGCGATCTGACGAAGCGGGGCTTCCAGTGCGCGGCGGATGATCGCAATACCGGCATTCTGGTCCGAGTTTGCGCCCACTAGGCCGTCAAGCGACGAAGCGGCCTGCATCAATGCGACGCCGCCACCAACCACGATGCCTTCTTGAACGGCAGCGCGGGTTGCGTTCAGGGCGTCGTCGACGCGGTCCTTACGCTCTTTCACTTCGATCTCGGTCATCCCGCCAACGCGGATCACGGCAACACCGCCAGCCAGTTTGGCCACACGTTCCTGCAGTTTTTCCTTGTCGTAGTCAGAGGTGGTTTCCTCGATCTGTGCGCGGATCTGGCTGACCCGTGCCGCGATTTCACCCTTGTCACCCGCGCCATCGACGATGGTCGTGTTGTCTTTGGTGATCGACACTTTCTTGGCTTTGCCCAGCATGTCGATGGTCACGTTTTCAAGTTTCATGCCCAGATCATCGCTGATCACCTGACCACCGGTCAGAATGGCCAGATCCTGCAGCATCGCCTTGCGACGATCGCCGAAGCCCGGTGCCTTGACGGCAGCAATCTTCAGACCGCCGCGCAGTTTGTTCACCACGAGGGTGGCAAGTGCTTCGCCTTCGACATCTTCTGAAATGATGATCAGCGGCTTTTGCGACTGGATCACGGCTTCCAGCAAGGGAACCATCGGCTGAAGCGACGACAGTTTCTTTTCGTGCAGCAGGATCAGCACGTCCTCAAGGTCGGCCACCATCTTGTCGGGGTTGGTGACAAAATAGGGCGACAGGTAACCACGATCAAACTGCATGCCTTCGACGACTTCGGTTTCTGTTTCCAGACCCTTGTTTTCTTCGACGGTAATCACGCCTTCGTTGCCGACTTTCTGCATCGCATCGGCGATCTGACGGCCGATTTCGACTTCGCCGTTGGCGGAAATCGTACCAACCTGGGCCACTTCGGCAGTATCCGAAACCGGGCGTGCCGCTGCCTTGATCGCTGCAACGACCTTGGCAGTTGCCAGATCGATACCGCGCTTCAGATCCATCGGGTTCATGCCGGCGGCCACAGCTTTCAGGCCGTCCTTGATGATCGCCTGTGCCAGAACGGTTGCAGTCGTCGTGCCGTCGCCAGCCTCGTCATTGGTGCGGGAAGCGACTTCCTTCACCATTTGGGCTCCCATGTTTTCGAACTTGTCGGACAGTTCGATTTCCTTGGCAACCGTCACACCGTCTTTGGTGATCCGCGGTGCGCCAAAGGATTTGTCGATCACCACTTTGCGGCCTTTGGGGCCCAGTGTGACTTTGACAGCATCGGCAAGGATGTTCACGCCGCGCAGCATGCGGTCGCGGGCATCGGTATCAAACTTTACGTCTTTAGCAGCCATCTGATGTGCTCCTTGAATTGCAGGTTAGGCGGTCGCGACAAACGGAATCACTGAATGATCCCAAGAATGTCGCTCTCCTTCATGATCAGCAGTTCTTCGCCGTTCAGCGTCACTTCGGTGCCCGACCATTTGCCGAACAGGATCTTGTCGCCAGCTTTGACCGACGGGGCGATAAGCTCGCCCGAATCCTTGCGTGCGCCTTCGCCGACCGAAACGATTTCGCCCTCTGCCGGCTTTTCCTTGGCGGTGTCTGGAATGATCAGACCGCCCTTTGTCTTGTCTTCACCAACAAGGCGGCGGACCAGTACGCGGTCATGCAGCGGTTTGAATGCCATCTGAAAACACTCCCTAGGTTTCAGGTTGAATTGATTGTCACTCACATCAGGCGAGTGCCAACACCGGTTATCTAGGGATTCACCGGGCACCTGTCAACGGGACCGGATCACGGGAATTTGCAAATTTTGATGACAGTGCGCTTGGACTGGCGGGCGGCCCGTGGCACGCTTCGCCTGTCCGACAGAAAGGTTTCTGATGCTGCGATATGCTGTCTTTGTCATGGCCCTGATGGTTGGCCCCAAGGTTCTTTCGGCGCAATGCGGCGGGGTCAATCTGATCGACGCCCTGCCGCCTGCGGAACAAGTGGCGCTGCAGGCGGTCACTGATGCGCAACCTTTTGCCGAGGGTAACCTGTGGCGCGCCACCAAGGGCGATGCGGTGGTGACCATGGTGGGCACCTATCACTTTGGCGACGCGCGGCACGACGCCACGATGGCGCGCATCACGCCCATGGTCGACGCGGCCAACCTTGTTCTGGTCGAAGCCGGCCCGGAAGAAGAGCGTGCGCTGCAAAAGGCGGTGGCGGATGACCCGGGCCTGATGCTGATCACCGAAGGGCCAAGCCTGCTGGAACAGTTGTCACCGCAGGACTGGGATCAGCTTGCCGCCGCCATGACAGCCCGTTCCATCCCGCCCTTCATGGCGGCCAAGTTCAAGCCGTGGTATGTTTCGGTCATGCTGGGCATGCCAAGCTGCGCCATGGACATGACGCTGATGCAGCAGGGCTTGGACAAGCGGATCATGGACCGGGCCGCCGCCAAGGGCATTCCGGTGGCGGCGCTGGAGCCGTTTGACACGCTGTTTCAGATGTTCGGAAAACTGTCTGCCGAGGACCAGTTGAGCATGATCCGGTCAACGCTTTTGTACGAAGACCAGTCTGCCGACATAGGTTTCACTTTGGCCGAAGTTTACTTTGCACAGCAAAGCCGCAGCATGTGGGAATACATGCGCATTTTGTCGCGCGCGGTGCCCGGTTACACCCCTGATCGCGCCGATGCAGAATTCGCACGACTGGAAGAAGTGCTGATCGCT
The DNA here is from genome assembly GCA_031425195.1 of Gemmobacter sp. Taxonomy (GTDB): domain Bacteria; phylum Pseudomonadota; class Alphaproteobacteria; order Rhodobacterales; family Rhodobacteraceae; genus JANPIX01. The sequence goes on from JANPIX010000001.1 coordinate 233,114, forward strand.
GCGCGGAACCGGAACTGGATTCCCGTGATCGAACAAGCGGCGGATCAGGGCCCGGTGTTCGTGGCCTTCGGCGCGCTGCATCTGTCTGGCAACGACGGCGTGCTGAACCTGATGGAACAGGGGGGCTGGACCCTGGAGCGCCTGCCGTTGCCCTGACAAAGGTTCGCAATCATCATAGCCCAAGGCGTCAAAGCCGAACGCGTCGCCCTGCCGGAACACCCGGCCCATGGCAATCACCCCGGGCAGCGGCCCGTCGCCCTGCATTTGCGCGCAGGGTGCCCTCGTGACAAGCCCCGCCGCCCTGCTTATAAGCGCGCCAAATCCATCATGAGGCACCCCATGACAATCAAGGTCTTTGGCCACAAATCCCCTGACACTGACGCCACCCTGTCCGCCATCATCTGGGCCTGGTATCTGTCCGAGGTCAAGAAAACACCGGCCACCCCCTATCTTCTGGGCGAACCAAACACCGAGGCGGCGTTTCTTCTGACGCACTGGGGCCTGACAAAGCCTGAAATCATCACCGACGTGCAGGCGGGTGACAGTGTGGTCATTGTTGATACCAACAACCCGGCGGAACTGCCCCTTTCGGTGAACGACGCCGACATCACCGCCATCATCGATCACCACATGCTTGTGGGTGGATTGAAGACGAAGGGCCCAATCGACATCACGATCCGCCCGCTGGCCTGCACGGCCACCGTGATCCACGATCTGATGGGAACCGACATTGCCCATGCAACCCGCGAAATCAAGGGGGCGATGCTGTCGTGCATCCTGTCGGACACGCTTGAATTCCGCAGCCCGACGACCACCCCGCACGACCGCGCCGTGGCCGAAACGCTGGCCACCGATCTGGGCGTGGCAATCCCCGACCTTGCCGCCGCGATGTTCGAGGCAAAGTCGGACGTTTCGGCGTATTCCGATGCCGCTCTGTTGCGCATGGACAGCAAGGAATACGAAGTGGCGGGCAAGCAGCTTCGCGTGTCGGTCCTGGAAACGACGGCACCCAAGGTGCTGCTGGATCGCAAGGCAAGCCTGATGGCGGCGATGCCGGGTGTCGCAGCCGAAGACGGCGCGGATCAGGTGCTGCTGTTCATCGTCGATATCCTGCGCGAACAGGCGACGCTTCTTGTCCCCAACGATCTGGTCAAGGCCATGGCCGAGGCATCCTTCGACTGCACCGTCACTGGTGACACAGTGGTGCTGCCCGGCGTGATGAGCCGCAAGAAACAGATCCTTCCAGCCCTGAAGATGTAATCATGGCGCAGGTCATCACATCATTGGCCGAAATATCGGCCCGCTACCGCGCTGTGTTCTGCGATCTTTGGGGCTGTCTGCATGACGGTCACAAGGCGCATCCTACCGCTGTGGCGGCCCTTGCCGCGTTCAAGGCGCAGGGCGGCGTGGTGATCCTGCTGACCAATTCGCCACGCCCGCGGTCCAGCGTGATGTCGCAGCTCGACGGGTTCGGGGTGCCACGCGATTGTTATCACGAGGTGGTCAGTTCCGGCGATGCGGCGCAATACGCCCTGATCACCGGGGCCGCAGGGCGGCGCGTTTACCACATCGGCGCACCGCGCGACGAATCGTTCTTCACCGATTTCGCCGAGGATATGGCGGCAACCCGCGCTGCCCATCCGCAGATCGAGCGTGTGCCGCTGGCCGAGGCGGAAGGTCTGGTGGTGACCGGTCTGGTCGATGACCGGACCGAAACGCCCGACGATTACCGCGCGGCCCTTCTTTACGCAAAGACCAAGGGCCTGAAACTGCTGTGCGCCAACCCGGATATCGTGGTGGACATGGGCGACAAGCGGCTGTTCTGCGCAGGCGCGCTGGCGCAGGCTTATGATGCGATGGGCGGCGAAAGCCTGTATTTTGGCAAGCCCCACCCCCCGATCTATGATCTGGCGCGCCGCAGGCTGGCCGCTCTGACCGGAAACATGCCTGACGACGACATTCTGTGCATCGGCGATGGCGTGCTGACCGATATTCAAGGTGGGATGCAAGAGGGTCTCGATACCCTGTTCATCACGGGTGGGCTGGAAGCCGCGCGCTTTGGTAACGTCGCGGCGTCGCCCGATCCGACTTTGCTTGATGACTGGCTGGAGGAGGAGCAGCTTAGCCCGACCTACGCCATGGGGATGCTGCGCTGACGCAATAAAAATGCCGTCACGGGTCGTTTTTTGAATTGTTATTGCCGAACAAATCGAGACGCGCTATGTTGTGTGCTGACAAACCCCGAGGTTCGACATGCTCGACAACCTTCCCCGTGGCACCATCTGCATCGAAGAGATGGAAGTCGGCATGATGCGGTATCTGCAAAAGCAGATCACCGACAACGATATTGCGCTGTTCGCGCAGGCAACCGGGGACCACAATCCGGTGCATCTTGACGAAGATTATGCCCGCGGAACCATGTTCCATGGCCGCATTGCGCACGGGATGCTGACGGCTGGGCTTATTTCGGCGGTGATCGGGGAACAGCTTCCCGGGCATGGTGCGGTCTATCTGGGCCAGACGCTGAAATTCATGGCCCCTGTCCGCCCCGGCGATCTGGTCCGCGCCGAAGTCACCGTTACCGCCATCGATCATGCGCGCCGTCGTGTCACCCTTGAAACCCATTGCGCCGTGGGCGATACGGTGGTCTTGAAGGGCGAGGCGCTGGTTCTGGCACCCAGCCGCAAGTTCGACTAGGCGGGCCACCCCGCCACCGGGGTGCGATGCAGGTTCACCATCACTTTGACGGCGTGCCCTTAGGGGCCAGAGGTGCCTCTGTCGCCATGGGCAACTTTGATGGCGTCCATCTGGGGCATCGGTCTGTGATCGATCTGGCGCGCAGTCATGGCCCCCTGGGTGTCGTGACATTCGAACCCCACCCGCGCGAATACTTTGCCCCCGGCGCCTCTGCCTTTCGCCTGATGAACGCCGAGGCGCGGGCCAACCGGCTTGCCAAACTTGGTGTCGAACATCTGTATGAACTTCCCTTCGACGCAACTTTGGCCAGTCTAGCGCCCGAGGCGTTCGTGGACCGGGTTCTGGTGCAGGGCCTTGGTGTGGCACACGTTGTCGTCGGGCAGGACTTCCGCTTTGGCAAGGGCCGCGCGGGCACAGCAGAGATGCTGCAAACGCTTGGCCAGTCACGCGGGTTTGGCGTGACCATAGCCGCCCTGCTGACCATGGAAGGGGCCGAGATTTCATCGACCGCCATTCGTACCGCCCTGACCGAAGGCCGCCCGCGCGACGCGGCACGGATGCTGGGCCACTGGCACCGGATCGAGGGGGCTGTGATCCATGGCGAAAAGCGTGGCCGTGAACTTGGCTATCCGACGGCGAACATGTCGGTGGCGGGTTTGCACCTGCCGCGCTTTGGCGTCTATGCCGTCCGTGCAGATATCCTGACAGGCGCACAGGCGGGCAGCTACGCGGGCGCGGCCAGTCTTGGCATCCGCCCAATGTTCGGCGTCAACGCGCCAAATCTTGAAACCTTCCTGTTCGACTTTACCGGTGATCTTTATGGCCACCATCTGAGCATCGCTTTTGTCGATTTTCTGCGCCCCGAACTGAAATTTGGCGGGCTGCCTGCCCTGATCACACAGATGGACGCCGACTGCGCCAAGGCGAGCGCCATCATCGCGGCGCTGCCATGACCGAAAAGATGCGCCCGCGGTTCTGGGAAACCGTGCCGTTGAACCGCATGACCCCCGCAGAATGGGAGGCGCTTTGCGATGGCTGCGGCAAATGCTGCCTGAACAAGATCGAATTCGAAGATACGGGCGAAGTCGCCTTTACCAAACTGGCCTGCCGGTTGCTTGACGGCGAAACCTGCCGCTGCGGCCAGTATGAAACCCGCCGCCAGTTTGTGCCGGAATGTGTGCAACTGTCACCCAAGACATTGCCCAAGGTGGCCTATTGGCTGCCGCGCACCTGCGCCTACCGGCTTCTCCACGAAGGGCGGCCTCTTTTCCCTTGGCACCCGCTGATTTCTGGCGATGCCAATTCGGTGCATACGGCTGGCGCTTCGGTGCGCGGCTGGACCGTGCCGGAGTTCGAGGTTCATGCCGACGAGTGGGAAGATTACATCATCGACGAAACACCCTGAGGGCCGACCGATATGTTCTTTGCGTCCGACAACGCCAGCCCCGCCCCGCCGGAAGTCATGGCCGCCCTGCAGGCCGCCAACGCGGATTACGCGATGCCCTATGGCAACGACACGATCATGCAGCGTGTGCGCGACCAGATTCGAGAAACCTTTGCAGCGCCCGAGGCTGCGGTCTACCTCGTGGCCACGGGTACGGCGGCGAATGCCTTGTCACTTGCGCTGTTCTGCCCGCCCTGGGGTGCTGTGCTGAGCCATGATCATGCGCATATCGCCGAAGATGAATGCGGCGCGCCCGAGTTTTTCACGGCGGGTGCCAAGCTGGCGCTGGTTGGCGGTGTGCACGGCAAGATGACGCCTGATACCCTTGGCACACGTCTGGCGCGGTTTTCGGATGCCAATGTCCACGGCGTTCAACGCGGAATGCTGTCGATCACCAATGTAACCGAGGCGGGGACGGTTTATACGCCCGCCGAAGTGGCGGCACTGACGGCCATCGCGCGGAGTGCCGGAATACCCAGCCACATGGACGGCGCAAGGTTTGCCAACGCGCTTGTGGCCACAGGGGCGACACCGGCGGAAATGACTTGGCAGGCGGGCATCGACGTGCTGTCTTTTGGCGGCACTAAGAACGGGCTTCTGGGGGTGGAGGCGGTGGTGATCTTCGATCCGGCCCGCGCCTGGGAATTCGAACTGCGCCGCAAGCGGGCAGGGCATCTGTTTTCCAAGCACCGGTATCTTTCGGCGCAGATGAACGCCTATCTGACGGATGGGCTTTGGCTTCGCCTTGCCGCGCAGGCCAACGCCGCGGCCGCGCGACTGGCGCAGGGGCTGACACTCGTTCCCGGATCAGTGCTGATGCACCCGGTGCAGGCGAACATGCTGTTCCCCGAATGGACTGCCGAAACACACGAACGTGGTCGGGCGGCCGGGGCCGTGTTTTACGATTGGGCCGGGGGCGAAGGGCGCAAGGCGGCGCGGCTTGTCACATCGTGGTGCACCACCGAAAGCGATGTCGACCGTTTCCTTGCAGCCATATCCGGATGACGCGACCGCCTACAGTTTGCCCTGCAGATGCAGATCCAGATCTTCGATCCTGTCCTGGCCCCAGAACCGTTCGTTCCCCACGATGAAGAATGGCACACCAAACACTCCGCGCGATACCGCCTCTTCCAGATTGGCGGAATAGGTTTCAGCGGCCGCAAGCATCCCACGGTCAGCCAGTGCCGGATCAAACCCGTTAACGCTCAGAATGTCCCGGATGACGGCATCATCCGAGATATCACGATCCTCGGCCCAGACGGCCCGGCCAAAGCCATGCACCAGCCCGTGAATGTCGCCACCGCCGGCCCGGGCCGCGGAAATCACGGCATAGGATGAAGGTGCCGGGTTCACCGGAAAATGCGCAGGCCGCAGGTTCAGGGGCATGCCCAGTTTGGCGGCCTGCCGGCGCAGTTCCTGCATCCGGTAATCGCGGCGGCTTTCATGGCGTTCTGCCAGAACCTGCCCGCCAGTGCGTGGAAACAAGGCGGGCGCGTCAATCGGCAGGAACCGCACCTCAGCCCCTGCCCGTTCGGCCACCGACTGAAGGCGCGGCCCGCCCAGATACACGAACGGCGAAATGGTCGCGAAAAAGTAGTCGATCTGCACCATTTGGAAACTGCCTTTCTGACTTCGGTTTGCAAGACCGTAACCGGGTGCTAAGCGGTGTCAACGTTGCGAATCCGTCATCTTGATGATTGCTTGGGGAATACCATTCATGGCTGCCATAACCGAACCCAAGCTGATCTCGGGTAACGCCAACATGAGCCTTGCGAAATCCATCGCACGGCGCATGTCGATGCACAGGGGCGTCAGCGTCAACCTGGTGGATGCGCGGGTCGAACGCTTCAACGATCAGGAAATCTTTGTCGAGGTGTACGAAAACGTCAGGGGCGAGGATATGTACATCATCCAGCCAACGTCGAACCCGGCGAATGACAACCTGATGGAACTGCTGATCATGACCGATGCGCTGCGGCGTTCATCGGCAGACCGGATCACGGCGGTGATCCCCTATTTCGGCTATGCCCGCCAGGATCGCCGCGCCAAGGCGCGCACACCGATTTCGGCCAAACTCGTCGCCAACCTGATTGCCGAGGCGGGGATTGACCGGGTTTTGACGCTTGATCTGCACGCGGCGCAGATTCAGGGTTTCTTTGATATTCCGGTGGACAACCTTTACGCCTCGCCGATCTTCACGATGGACATCGAACACCACTTCAAGGGCAAGATGGCCGATCTGATGATCGTGTCACCCGACGTGGGCGGTGTGGCGCGGGCGCGCGATATCGCAAAGCGGATCAACGCGCCGCTCGCCATTGTCGACAAACGCCGCGACAAGGCGGGGGAAGTGGCCGAAATGACGGTGATCGGCAACGTCGCGGGCAAGACCTGCATTCTGGTTGACGACATCTGCGACACAGCGGGAACGCTGTGCAAAGCGGCGGAACTGCTGATGGAAAATGGTGCGACCGAAGTGCACAGCTATATCACGCATGGGGTTCTGTCCGGCCCGGCAGTCGAACGCATTCGCGGATCCGTGATGAAATCGTTGGTCATCACAGATTCCATCGAACCATCGGAAGCGGTTAAGGCCACCACGAACATCCGCATCGTGCCGACGGCCCCGATTTTCGCGCAGGCCATCCTGAACATCTGGAATGGCACAAGTGTCAGTTCACTGTTTGAAACAGACACCCTCGTGCCAATCTACGAAGGCATGTATCAACGCGGCTAACCCCGCGGGCATCAGTCGACGTCCCATTGATCGGCATCCCGCACAGGGCCGAATGCTGTCCAATCGGCACGGATGCGGGCGATGCGGCTGTCGGCCCAGGTGCGAAACACGATGTCAAAGCCGTCACGGCGCACGTTATCTGCACTGATATCGGCGCGCAGGTTTGTCTTCTGATCGGCATCCCACATCGAAATGGCCACCTGCACAGCCGGGATCGCAATGAAGGCTTCACTAAACGCCACACGCGACCGGCTTTCGCGCGGGCCCTGCCCCGTCCACATCGGGCCACCATCGGCAAAATCGGAAAAGAGGATCAGACGCCCCTGTTCGATACCCATCTGTCCAAAAGGAAATCGTCGCACCAGCACACCTCAAATCGCCAATACGTTGTATTCCACACAAATCTGAACAAAAAAGAAAGGCCCCACGAACGCGGGGCCTTGTCTTTGGTAAAAGATGGTGGACGCGGCCTAGTGGCCGGTCGCAGCCTTCAATGCCAGATAATCACTCACCGTCTTTTCGGCAGCATCCTTGGCACCCGGCTGGGCGCGGGTCACCGCGTCACGTGCGCGGGCGATCATGTCATCGAGCATGGCAGCCGTCACTTCATCAACGGGAATGGCGTTTTCCGCCAGAACCGAAACGCCGTTTGCCGAAATCTCGGCAAAGCCGCCCGTGACGGCATAGGCCTTGGTGCCATCCGTGCCGATGGCGCGCAGAACGCCGGGGCGCAGGGTCGTGATGGTGGGGGCGTGCCCCTCCATCGCGGTCATGTCGCCATCGGCCCCGGGAATCTGCACCTCGACCGCCTTGACCGAAGCCAGACGGCGCTCGGGCGACACCAGATCGAACTGGAGCGTTCCTGCCATGTCAGGCCGCCGCCGCAGCCAGACGCTGCGCCTTGGCGATCACGTCTGCAATGCCGCCAACCATGTAGAAGGCTGCTTCGGGCAGATGATCGTATTCACCTGCAACCACAGCCTTGAACGACTTGATGGTTTCTTCCAGCGGCACCTGCACACCTGGCGAACCGGTGAAGACCTGCGCCACGTCGAAGGGCTGCGACAGGAAACGCTGAATCTTGCGCGCCCGTGCCACCGTCAGTTTGTCCTCTTCGCTCAATTCGTCCATCCCAAGGATGGCGATGATGTCCTGCAGCGACTTGTAACGCTGCAGCATGCCCTGAACCGAACGCGCCACGTCATAGTGTTCCTGCCCCACAACCAGCGGGTCAAGAATACGCGAGGTGGAATCAAGCGGGTCAACCGCCGGATAGATCCCGAGTTCCGAGATGGCGCGCGACAGAACGGTCGTTGCGTCAAGGTGGGCAAACGATGTGGCAGGCGCAGGGTCGGTCAAGTCATCGGCAGGCACATAGATCGCCTGAACAGAGGTGATCGAACCGGCCTTTGTCGATGTAATGCGTTCCTGCAGGGCGCCCATGTCGGTCGCCAGCGTTGGCTGATAGCCCACAGCCGAAGGGATACGGCCCAAAAGCGCCGACACTTCCGAACCCGCCTGGGTAAAGCGGAAGATGTTGTCGACGAAGAACAGAACGTCCGTACCCGACTGATCGCGGAACTGTTCGGCCAGTGTCAGGCCCGACAGTGCCACACGCAGACGCGCGCCTGGCGGTTCGTTCATCTGACCATAGACAAGTGCCACTTTGGACTTTTCCATGTCGTCGATGTTGATGACGCCGGATTCGATGAATTCGTGATACAGGTCGTTGCCTTCGCGTGTCCGCTCGCCCACGCCCGCAAACACCGAAAAGCCCGAGTGCACCTTGGCGATGTTGTTGATCAGTTCCTGAATAAGAACTGTCTTGCCCACGCCGGCACCGCCGAACAAGCCGATCTTGCCGCCCTTGGAATAGGGGGCCAGAAGGTCGATCACCTTGATCCCGGTTACAAGGATCAACGCATCCGTCGCCTGTTCCGCAAACGAAGGTGCGGGCTGATGGATTGCGCGGCGTTCGGTGTGAACAATCGGACCCTTTTCGTCGATCGGCTCGCCCACCACGTTCAGGATGCGGCCCAGCGTGCCGTTGCCAACCGGCACCGAAATCGGGGCACCTGTGTCAGACACCGGCGCACCCCGCACAAGGCCTTCGGTGGCGTCCATGGCGATGGTCCGCACGGTGCTTTCGCCCAGATGCTGCGCCACTTCCAGAACAAGCCGCTTGCCGTTGTTGTCGGTTTCGAGCGCGTTCAGAATGGCCGGCAGTTCCCCTTGGAACTGCACGTCCACAACGGCGCCGATGATTTGCGTCACTTTGCCGTACGCTATTGGTGCTTTTGCCATGTCGATACTCTCCGTACGGGTCAGAGCGCCTCAGCGCCCGAGATGATTTCAATAAGCTCTTTCGTGATCGCGGCCTGACGGGTGCGGTTGTAGATCGTCGTGTACTTGGTGATCATCTCGCCCGCGTTACGTGTCGCATTGTCCATGGCCGACATCCGCGCGCCCTGTTCCGATGCGCCGTTTTCCAGAAGCGCCGTAAACACCTGCGTCGCCACTGCGCGCGGCAGCAGGTCTGCGACAATCGCCTCTTCCGAGGGTTCATAGTCGTAAAGCGCCGCAACCTGTGCCCCGGTTTCGAACACGGCCGGGATCACTTGCAAGGCCGTCGGGATCTGGCTGATGACGGATTGAAAGCGGTTGTAGAACAGGGTTGCCACATCAAACTCGCCCGCTTCAAAGCGCGCGATGATTTCTTGCGAAATGGCAGAGGCGTTCGCATAGCCCATACGCTTGACGTCCGACAGATCGACGTGGCTGATCGCGTTTGCAGCGAAATCACGTTTCAACTGTTCGCGGCCCTTCTTGCCAACGGTCAGCATCTTGACCGTCTTTCCCTGCGCGATCAGTGCATTGGCATGGGCGCGGGCCAACCGCACGATGGTGGAGTTGAAGCCACCACACAGGCCGCGTTCCGCCGTCATCACGACAAGCAGATGAACCTTGTCCGACCCGGTTCCGGCCAAAAGGCGCGGCGCGCCCGGTGTGGAACCAACCGATGCGGACAGCCCGGCCATAACGCTGATCATGCGTTCGGCGTAGGGGCGGGCTGCTTCGGCCGCTTCTTGCGCGCGACGCAGTTTTGCCGCCGATACCATCTGCATGGCTTTGGTGATCTTGCGAGTGTTCTTCACACTCGCAATCTTGTTTTTCAGATCCTTGAGGCTGGGCATCGTTCTTTTCCCCCTGCCCCGCCCTTAGGCGAAGTCTTTCGCAAAGGCGTTCAGTTCGGCCTTGATCTTGTCCTCAAGCTCGCCCTTCACCTTGCGGTCATTCTTCGTGATGTCTTCCAGCAGTGCCTTGCCGGTCGTGCGCAGATGCTTCAACAACCCGGCTTCGAACCGACCCACATCCTTGACGGGGATCTTGTCGAGGTAACCCTTGGTGCCAGCAAAGATCACGCAGACGATTTCGGCGTTGGTCAGCGGTGCATACTGCGGCTGCTTCATCAGTTCGGTCAGACGCGCGCCACGGTTCAGCAATTGCTGGGTGGATGCGTCAAGGTCAGACCCGAACTGCGCAAAGGCCGCCATTTCGCGGTACTGCGCCAGTTCCAGTTTCACTGCACCTGCCACCGATTTCATCGCATCCGTCTGCGCCGAAGACCCGACGCGCGACACCGAAAGGCCGGTGTTCACGGCCGGACGGATGCCCTGATAGAACAGTTCGGTTTCAAGGAAGATCTGGCCGTCGGTGATCGAGATCACGTTCGTCGGGATAAAGGCCGAAACGTCGCCACCCTGGGTTTCGATGATCGGCAGTGCTGTGAGCGAGCCCGAACCGAAATCGGCGTTCAGTTTCGCCGACCGCTCCAGCAGGCGTGAGTGCAGATAGAAAACGTCACCCGGATAGGCTTCACGGCCCGGCGGGCGGCGCAGGAGCAGCGACATCTGGCGGTAGGCCACGGCCTGCTTGGACAGATCATCATAGATGATCAGGGCATGACGCCCGTTGTCGCGGAAGAATTCCGCCATGGCCGTCGCGGCATAGGGCGCCAGAAACTGCATCGGCGCCGGGTCAGACGCGGTGGCAGCGACGACAATAGTATAGTCGATGGCCCCGGTTTCTTCGAGTTTCTTCACCAGCTGCGCCACGGTCGAACGCTTTTGCCCGATGGCCACATAAATGCAGTACAGTTTCTTCGACTCGTCCGAACCCGCAGCCTCGTTGTAGGACTTCTGGTTCAGGATCGTGTCAAGCGCGATGGCCGTCTTGCCCGTCTGACGGTCACCGATGATGAGTTCGCGCTGACCACGGCCAACCGGGATCATGGCGTCAACTGACTTCAGGCCGGTTGCCATCGGCTCGTTCACGCCCTTGCGGGGAATGATGCCCGGTGCCTTTTGGTCGGCCACGCGGCGTTCCGTCGAAATGATCGGGCCCTTGCCATCAATCGGATTGCCAAGTCCATCAACGACCCGGCCAAGAAGCCCGTTGCCGGCAGGCACGTCCACGATGGATTTGGTGCGCTTGACGGTATCGCCTTCCTTGATCGAACGGTCGTCGCCAAAGATCACGATGCCGACGTTGTCGACTTCAAGGTTCAGGGCCATGCCGCGGATACCACCGGGGAATTCGACCATTTCGCCAGCCTGAACGTTGTCGAGGCCATGCACACGGGCAATCCCGTCACCGACCGACAACACACGGCCCACTTCGGCCACAGCGGCATCTTTGCCAAAGTTCTTGATCTGGTCCTTAAGGATCGCCGAGATTTCAGCCGCCTGAATTGCCATCACCCAACCTCTTTCATTACATTCTGCAGTGCCGCCAGCTTCAACTTGATCGACGTGTCGATCATGGTGGAACCCAGCTTGACGATCATCCCGCCGATAAGGCTTTCATCAACGGATGTTATCAACTTCACGTCCTTGCCCACGCTGGCCTTCAGCGTGGCAGACAATTTCGCTGCCTGATCCGCCGTCAGGGCGGTGGCAGATGTCACCTCGGCCGTCACTTCGCCCTTTTCGGCAGCGATGCGCGCGCGCAGGTCATTCAACAGATGCGGCACCACAAACAACCGCCGCTTGGCCGCCATGAGCGCCAAGGTGTTGGTCATCGTGGCCGACAGACCCATCCGCGCGGCCACAGCCCCGATTGCCGCGGCCTGATCTTCGCGCGCGTAAAGCGGCGACGAAATCATGGCGGACAGATCGGCGCTTTCGCCAAGGGCGGCTTCCAATCCGGCGATATCGGATTCGAGCGTAGTCAGCGCATTGTCTTCTTTGGCAAGTTCAAAGGCGGCCAACGCATAGCGGGCGGCAATTCCAGAGGAAATCGAAGTGGAATCCGACACGACTACCCTTCCGTTGTTTGGCTCGGACACAAAACCGGCGTGGCCCGGCCCAAGGAGTTCCTGCGAAACGATATGTTCGTTTCGTCAAATTCGAGGCGTCTCTAGCAGACGACAACCCACCCCGCAACCATCTAACGCGCGGCAGAAGAACGCAATTGCGGCCCATATTTTCAGGGGTCGGCACCGGGTTCGCCAAATCCGCCCTGCCGTGCTTTGCCGGGGGGTTCCCGACGCACCGCAGGCCGGTGCCGGTATCACATGGTGTCACCTTGGCGGGGTGTCGGAATGGGCATCGGCCCCCGCACCACGTCAAGCGATTTGAGCGGGCGTCGCACCACTGCACCCAAACCGCCGCGCGTGGGCGCATAGACCTGCTTGCTCGCCTCGACCATCAGGACACCCCCCGCAAGCCAGGGCATGAACTTTCGCCCCGACCCTTCCCAGAACGCTGCTGTCCGCAGCCAGAACCGGCGTTCCGAAGGCGGCCCGAACAGCGCTGCAAAATGGCGTTCGGGGGTAAAGTCGTGCTGTTTCAACTGCGTTTCCAACTGCCGCAGGGAATAGGGTCGGCCGAAACCAAACGGCGTGGCATCCGCCCGCGCCCACAAACCCGAACGGTTGGGCACGATGAACAAGGCCCGCCCCCCCGGCCCGAGCACACGGCGGCATTCCTCCAGCAGGGCCGACTGGTTTTCAGAAACTTCAAGCCCATGCAGCACGATAAGCCGGTCCACCATTCCGGTGGCCAGCGGCCATGCGGTTTCCTCACACAGGACCGACACGTTCTCCAGCCCCGGCGGCCAGGCCATGACGCCCTGTGGGCCCGGCATCAGCCCGATCACCCGCCGCGCGTCGGCCAGATATGTCCGTAAAAGCGGCAGAGCAAATCCGAACCCAACAACAGTCTGCCCATGCGTGTTCGACCAGACAGTGTTGACCGTGTCACGGATCGCCCGTTGCGCCACCCGCCCCAACTGCGTGCGGTAATAGAAATTGCGCAGGTCAAGAACATCAAGATGCATTGCAGCGGGCGACCCATGGCTTATGTCGAAGGATAGCATACAAGATGAAAGGCCAATGACCATGCCACTTGAACTGGTGACTGTTCCCTGCCTGTCCGACAACTATGCCTTTCTGATCCACGATGCCGAAACCGGCCAGACCGCTGTCGTCGACGTGCCCGACGCTGGCCCGATCAAGGCAGCACTTGATCAACGCGGGTGGCGGTTGACCGACATCCTGATCACGCACCACCACGATGACCATATTGCCGGGGTCGAGGCATTGCGAACGGCCAGCGGTGCGAGGGTTCTGGGCGCTGCCGCAGACGCCCACCGCCTTCCTCCCCTTGACCTTGCGCTGACCGAGGCGCACAGTTTTGCCATCGGTGCTGACACCGTTCGCGTGATTGACGTGCCGGGCCATACTGTCGGGCACATCGCGTTTCATTTCCCCGCTTCGCAGTTGGTGTTCACCGCGGACAGCCTGATGGCCATGGGGTGCGGCCGCCTGTTTGAAGGGACGCCTGAACAGATGTGGTCAAGCCTGGCAAAACTCGCCGCCCTGCCGCCCGAAACGCTGGTCTGTTCAGGCCACGAATACACGGCGTCCAACATGCGCTTTGCTTTGGCCCTTGAACCCGACAACCCCGCCCTTATGTTACGGTCAAGCCAGATCGAAACGGCGCGCAACGCAGGGCAGGCCACCGTGCCATCCACCCTGCAACTTGAACTTCAGACAAACCCGTTTGTTCGCGCCGGTGACGCCGCCCTGAAATCTGCCGTCGGCATGTCAGACGCGCCGGACGTCAAGGTTTTCGCCGAAATCCGCAGTCGGAAAGACAGGTTTTGACCAACCCGTGCGTGCCGATTGATCACATTTGATGTGACATGGTGACGAAAGCGGATTTGCCCCACGATTTGACTTGAAGTGCGCCGAATAAAACCGAAGTTTAACCCCATGAGGCCATGGTCGGGAAAAGGACTATAGTGTCCGTTCACCGACCTGCAGGACAGGAGCACGCGACGTGCCATCTTTTTCAAACACGCTTGAACAGGCCATCCACGGCGCACTGGCCCTTGCCAATGCCCGCCGCCATGAACTTGCCACTCTTGAACACCTTCTTCTGGCGCTGCTGGACGAACCAGATGCCGCGCGGGTGATGAAGGCCTGTTCGGTCAATCTGGACGAATTGCGCAAGACACTTGTCGATTTCATCGACGACGATTTGTCGACCCTTGTCACCGATGTCGAAGGCTCCGAAGCGGTGCCCACGGCGGCATTTCAGCGCGTGATCCAGCGCGCCGCGATCCATGTGCAATCGTCGGGCCGGACCGAAGTGACGGGGGCCAATGTGCTTGTCGCGATCTTTGCCGAACGCGAATCCAATGCCGCCTATTTCCTCCAGGAACAAGACATGACGCGCTACGACGCCGTCAACTTCATCGCGCATGGCGTGGCGAAGGACCCATCCTATGGCGAACCGAGGCCGGTTACCGGCGCCGATGAACCGCATGAAACCCCGAAGGCCGAAGCGGGCGAGGCCAAGGAGTCGGCCCTGTCCAAATATTGCGTCGACCTGAACGTCAAAGCCCGCAAGGGCGAGGTTGACCCCCTGATCGGGCGCGAATCCGAAGTAGAACGCTGCATTCAGGTTCTGTGCCGCCGCCGCAAGAACAACCCGCTTCTGGTGGGTGATCCCGGTGTGGGCAAGACGGCCATCGCCGAAGGGCTGGCCTGGAAAATCGTGAACGGCGAAACCCCCGATATTCTGGCCGGGGCCACGATCTATTCGCTCGACATGGGGTCGCTTCTGGCCGGAACCCGCTATCGCGGTGATTTCGAGGAACGTCTCAAGGCCGTCGTGAAGGAAATGGAGGATCACCCCGACGCGATCCTGTTCATCGACGAAATCCATACGGTGATCGGCGCGGGTGCCACCTCTGGCGGTGCCATGGATGCGTCCAACCTGCTCAAACCATCGCTGCAGGGCGGCAAGCTGCGCTGCATGGGGTCGACCACCTACAAGGAATTTCGTCAACACTTTGAAAAGGACCGGGCCCTGTCGCGCCGGTTCCAGAAGATCGACGTGAACGAACCGTCGGTGCCGGATGCGATCAAGATTCTGATGGGTCTGAAGCCGCATTTCGAAGAACACCACGACCTGCGCTACACAGCCGAGGCGATCAAGGCGGCTGTCGAACTTGCGGCCCGCTACATCAATGACCGCAAACTGCCCGACAGCGCCATCGACGTGATCGATGAGGCGGGCGCGGCACAGCATCTGCTGTCGGACGCCAAACGCCGCAAGACCCTTGGCATCAAAGAGATAGAGGCTGTGGTCGCCAAGATCGCCCGCATCCCGCCAAAAAGCGTCAGCAAGGACGACAGCGAAGTGCTGCGGGATCTGGAAAAGTCGCTCAAGCGGGTGGTGTTCGGTCAGGACAAAGCTGTTGAGGCGCTGTGTTCGGCCATCAAACTGGCCCGCGCGGGTTTGCGCGAACCTGAAAAGCCCATAGGCAACTATCTTTTTGCAGGCCCCACGGGTGTCGGTAAAACCGAGGTTGCAAAGCAGCTTGCCAACACGCTTGGTGTCGAACTGATCCGTTTTGACATGTCGGAATACATGGAAAAACATGCCGTTTCGCGGCTGATCGGCGCTCCTCCGGGCTATGTCGGGTTCGATCAGGGTGGCATGCTCACCGATGGCGTCGATCAGCATCCGCATTGCGTCCTGCTGCTCGACGAAATGGAAAAGGCGCACCCGGATGTCTACAACATCCTGCTGCAGGTGATGGACCATGGGAAGCTGACCGACCATAACGGTCGCGCCGTTGATTTCCGCAACGTGATCCTGATCATGACAAGCAACGCAGGTGCATCTGAAATGTCCAAGGCGGCCATCGGCTTTGGCCGTGACCGGCGCACCGGCGAAGATACGGCAGCGATCGAGCGGACCTTCACACCCGAATTCCGCAACCGTCTGGACGCCGTGATCAGCTTTGCCCCCTTGGGCAAAGAGGTCATCATGCGCGTTGTCGAAAAGTTCGTCCTTCAACTCGAAGCGCAACTGATCGACCGCAATGTGCACATCGAACTGTCACCCGAGGCTGCGATCTGGCTGGGTGACATGGGCTATGACGACAAGATGGGCGCGCGGCCTTTGGGGCGTGTTATTCAGGAACACATCAAAAAGCCGCTGGCCGAAGAACTGTTGTTTGGCAAGCTGATGAAGGGTGGCCTTGTGAAGGTGATGGTCAAGGACGATGCCATCGAACTCATCATCGAAGAGCCGCAGAAGCCAAGGTTGACCAAGGTGAAACCACCGCTGCTGACGGCAGAATGACCTAACAGCCTTACAAAGAAACCCCCGCCTTCGCGGGGGTTTTTATTGCAGCCCACCCCTGTCAACGCTCCGTCAGCTTCAGTTCGATCCGCCGGTTCTGTGCCAGTTCAACCGGCGTGCTTCCCTTCGACACAGGTTGCCATTCGCCAAACCCAGTGGCGGCAAGCCGCTGCGGTGCAAAGCCCAGATCGTCCTGCATGTACCGAACCACCGACAGCGCCCGCCCCTGGCTCAGTTCCCAGTTGTCGGCAAAGGCACCGTTGCCGGACAAGGGGATGTTGTCAGTATGCCCGTCCACACGGATGATCCAATCGATTCCCGGCGGAATATCCGCGATCACCTCATTCAGGGTGGCCACAACCTGCGCGATCTGCGCACGGCCTTCCGGGGCCAGCGTCGCCGAACCCGGGGTGAACAGAACTTCGGACGAAAAGACGAACCTGTCGCCCACGATCCGCACGCCTTCGCGCCCCGCCAGAACCTGCCGCAACTGACCAAAGAATTCTGATCGGAATTTCTCCAGATCCTGCGCTTCGGCCTCAAGCCGCACACGTTCTGCCTCTTCCAGATCAGCGCGCTGCCGCTGTTCCGCAGCAACTTGGGCAAGTGCCGAATTCAACTGGGTGCCCAAAGCCTCCAGCTGCACCTTGTTCGCCTCGTCCTTGGCCCCGGCTGCATTCAACAAGCCTTGCAGTGATCCAAGCTGACCGCGCAAAGCCGCGATCTGTTCGTTCAAAAGCGCCATACGGCGCTGCGCCTCCAGCGATTTCTGCTGTTCCGTCGACAGGGCCGCCTGCGCCACGGCAAGCAATGTGCCCGGGTCACCCCCCAGTTCGGCCTCTGCTTGCGCCGCCTTGGTCTGGGCGGCGGCAAGCAGGGTCAACGTCTCCTCTGCCCGCTTGCGCTGTTCTTCAAGGGCAAGCGTCATCGACATCAGTTCTGTATCCGACGATTTCAGCTTTTCTCGCAGGGCGGCCAAGGCGGCGGCATCGGTCAGACGCGCTGCCTCTGCCTCGGTCAATTCCGCCCGCGCGGCGTCCAGCGCAGACGCACTTTGCCCGGCTTCGGACTTCAGGCTGGCAATCAGCGACTCAAGTGCCTCACGCCGTACCGCGGCCAGACGTGCCGCCTCCTCCTGCGCATCAACTTCGTCCCGCGCCGCCGCGAGCGCGAGATCAAGCGCCTCTTTCTCGCTCAGCAACCGCGCTTCGGCGTCCTGCAAGGCCGCCACCGACGCGGTGAGCGTCGCCACCTGCCCCTGCGTCGCCGCCCGTTCGGCCAGCAACGTCGCAACCTGCGCCTCGAATGACGTGATCCGCGCCGCGGCCGCCTCCAACTCGCCTTGGCGGGCCGTCAACTGGCCAGACAGCGAGGCGATCAGATCATCCTGTTCCCGCCCCCGCGCCTGCGCCGCCGTCAGGCTTACTCCAAGGCGGCCTACTTCGCTTTGCAAGGCCGAGGCGCGGTTCCGTTCCAGCCCCAGCGCGTCGGCAAGGCTGTTTACCTGCGCACTCAGATCGTCAAGTTCGCCGTCCTGTTCCGTGATGGTTTCCCGCAGCACGGTCTGCACCACCATGAAGATGGTCAGCACGAACATGAGAACGAGCAGCAGCGTCGTCAGGGCATCAACGAACCCCGGCCAGATCGGTGCTTCGGCGCGTGACCCACGACGCGACAGGCCCATGGCTCAGGCCTTCCCGACAGGGCTGCGCGACAACGTGCGAATGGCTGACGTCAACGCCGACAGGTCGGCCCGCAGGTCGGCAATGCTTTCCTGCCGTCCGGCCGAAATTTCCTCCAGTATCCGCAAAAGCTGCACGTCGATCGACCGCAGGCGCATCCGGCTTTCGGCGTCCGCGCTGGCCCCGCCTTCAGGCAGCGCAAGCACCGCCGCCAGCCGGTCCTGCCCATCCGCGATGCGCACCAGCAGGGCCGTTTGCGCATTGCCTTCATCACCCCCCGCCACACCAACCGCCAGATGCTCCACAGCATCTGCCAGATTGGCCAGCCGTTCCTCCAGCATGGCGCGGCTGAGTTCGGCCTGCCCGTGCAGGGTCTGCAGCGCCTCCATCTGCCCGGTCAGATTGTCCAGAAGCCCGGCCATCTGGCCGCCGTCGCCGCCATCGCCTTCCATCTCGCCCGACC
Source organism: Gemmobacter sp. (assembly GCA_031425195.1). GTDB lineage: Bacteria > Pseudomonadota > Alphaproteobacteria > Rhodobacterales > Rhodobacteraceae > JANPIX01. The sequence goes on from JANPIX010000001.1 coordinate 251,799, forward strand.
CAAACCCAAGGCGGGTGATTGTGGACAGCCATTCCTCCAACTCGCGGTAGAACCGGTTCTGCCCGTGGCTTGCGAACAGTTCCAGAAGGCCCACCACCAACGAACCCGCAAGGCCCAGAAGCGATGATGAAAACGCCGTGCCCATGCCACCCAACTGCGCCTCCAGCCCGGACATCAGCTTGGAAAACACATCAACGCCGGTTTCACCCTCTTGCGGGGCCAGCCCCCTGATGGTGTCAACCATCGCCGGAATTGTCGTGGCAAGGCCGTAGAACGTGCCCAGAAGACCAAGGAAGATCAGCAGGTTGGTCAGATACCGCGTGATATCGCGCGCCTCGTCGATCCGTGTCGCAACGGAATCGAGGATGGACACAGCACCCGACGACGGGATCGTGGTCTTGGCCCCCCGCGACCCAAGTTGCGCCGCCAACGGGGCCAACAGGCGCGGGGCTGCTGAAAATTCCAACCCCGGACGGGCCTTCACGAAATCCTCGATCCACCCGACTGACTGGAACAGTTGGTAAACCTGCCAAAAGCAGGAAAACACCCCGATGACGAAAACCAGCCCGATGAAAGCGTTCAGTTCGGGTGTCGCCCCAAAGACCGGGCGCAAGGCACCAAACGAAAACCAGATGCCCGCGCCCAGCAGGGCAAGCACGATCAGCATGAAGGTCAGCTGCCTGATCGGTTGGGCAAAAGTCACGGGCCGTCCAGTCATTCGTTCCATGCGTTGCCTGCGGCCCCTGATCTGGTCGGTCTGCATCCATCGGGCGACCCGTGATCTGTGTCACATCGGGGCGGCCCTGTGCCTCAACCAGAACCATAGGGGCTTGGTGCTTTTCTGCCAAGCGCGAAGGCGGATCACCGGGCCAATTCGCGTACCCGCTGCGCCAGCCAATCCAGATCGGCGTCCACAATGCCCAGCGTTTTCAGATGTGCCACCGTGTTCCAAAGGTAATCGCGGTTCGGCCCCTTGGTGCCATGGCGCTGCGCAATCAGTTCGGCCTGATCGTCAGGCGTCAGGCCATCGGCATATTGGTCGTGGTCGCGGTTGATCACATAGGCCACAGCCGCGACCTGCCGCCCGTCTCGCAGGGTGACGTCAAGCCATTCCTCGCGGTAGGCATAGGAAATCAGTTCCCGTTCCCGCAGGGTATCCAGTGCCTTCTGTTCCTGCCCGGCGGCCACCCGAAAGGCGATGCCATCGCAATGGTCACCCGCCGACAGGTCAAGCGCCAGAACAAGGCCCGGCGCTGCCGGTGTGCCCCGGTAATGTACCGACCACATGCAGAACCGCCGTTGCCAGCCGTTCAACCGGGCCACCTGGCTTTCCGCGACTTCAAAACACGGGTCCCACATCAGGGAACCGTATCCAAAGACCCAAAGCGGTTCATGCATCGGCTGGCCCTTCCCGGTTTGCGGCTGTAAACATCAGGGCGGACAGATTTGAAAGGGCGGCGATGCGCTGGCTGACAGCAGTGGTGTTGATCGTGGCAACCCTGTGGGGGGGCTATTGGGTCGTGGGGTCGCGCGTGATCGACCGGCAGGCGCGGGCGTGGTTTGAAACCGAACAAGCCGCCGGACGTGACGCGCGTTATGAAAGCCTGTCGGTGTCGGGGTTCCCCAACCGCTTTGACGTCACGGTGAACGGCCTTCACCTTGCCGCGCCGGACGGCTCGGTCGTTTGGAATGCGCCCTTTGCCCAGATCTTCGCGCTTACCTACAAACCTTGGCACCTGATTGCTGCGCTGTCGCCAACGCAGACCTTTACCCTGCCTGATCAAAGCGTCACCCTGACATCGACCTACCTGCAAGGCAGCCTTGTCATGACCCCCGACAGCGGCTTTGGCCTGAACCGCATTGCCGTGGTGGGCCGCGATCTGACCACCGCCTCCGATGCCGGCTGGTCTGTGACGGCGGCCGAGGTTGATGTCGGCTCCCGCAGGGTGGCGGATGACGCGCGTTCCCATCAGCTTGGCCTGCGCATCACCGACCTTGCGCCCGGCCCTGCGCTGACGGCCCCCCTGACGGCTGGAACAGACCTTCCCGGCGTCATCGGCCTGATCGAGGCGGACGCCACACTGCACCTGACAGCCCCGCTTGACAGGTTCGCCGCCGAAAATCCGCCACAGGTGACCGGCCTGTCGGTCGCGTCGGTCAAGATTGTCTGGGGTGGTGTGATCCTGACGGGCAAAGGCGATCTGTCTGCCGCGCCGGATGGTCTGGCCGAAGGGCGCATCGAATGGACGCTGGCGAACTGGCCAAAGGTGCCCCCCGCCCTTGTGGCCCTTGGCCTTGTCAAACCCGAGGTGGAAGAAACCGTTACCCGCATGTTCGTAGTGCTGGCGGCACAGTCGCCAGACCCTTCCACGGTGACCCTGCCCCTTGTGTTCAGCGGCGGCTGGGCCAGCCTTGGCCCCCTGCCGCTTGGTCCTGCGCCAAGGTTGAACGGCGGCTTTGGGCTGTAGTGCAACCGCTTGACATCGCCATTGCAGGCGCGGGGATCGGCGGGCTGGCCGCGGCCTGCCTGCTTGCGGCGCAGGGACACCGCATCACAGTGTTGGAACGATTTGCCACGCCACGACCGCTCGGTTCCGGGCTGGTGATCCAGCCGGTCGGTCTGGCCGTGCTGGACCGCATCTGCGCAGGGCAGGCGGCACGGCAGTTGGGCGCGCCGATCCAGCGGATGCTGGGGCATCAGCAGACGGGCCGCGAGGTGCTGAACGTCACCTACCGCACGAAGCACCCCGGTCTTGCCATGCACCGCGCCGCCCTGTTCGATGTACTGTGGCAGGCGACGTTGAAGGCAGGCGCGGCGATCCTTGCCGGATCTGCCGTCGTTCAAAGCAGCCCGGCGCAGGCCGACAGGCGAATGCTGCATCTGGCCAGTGGTGCGGTGCATGGTCCGTATGACCTTGTGGTCGATGCGGGCGGCGCATCTTCCCCGCTGTCGCCCCTCCGCTCCCGTGCCTTGCCGTTCGGGGCGATCTGGGGGCATGTGCCGTGGCCCGCTGATACCGCCCTGCCGGCCAACGCGCTGCGCCAGCGATATCATCATGCGGCGCGCATGGCGGGCATTCTTCCCATCGGGCGGCTGCCCGGCGACGACACGCCCCGTGCGGCGGTGTTCTGGTCGCTGCCGGTGGATCAGCTTGAAGGCTGGGGGGCGCAGGACATCACGGCGTGGAAGGATCAGGCAACCGCCCTTTGGCCGGAACTCGCGCCGTTTCTGCACACCATCGAACGCACCGATCAGATGACCCCCGCCCGTTACACCCATGGCAGTCTGCGACGGCCTTGGTCGCCCGGTCTGGTCCACATCGGCGACGCCGCCCACCGCGCCAGCCCGCAACTTGGACAGGGTGCCAACATGGCGCTTCTTGACGCCTTTGCCCTTGCCGAGGCGCTTGGCAACGTACCCCTTGCCGATGCGCTGCCCGCCTATGCCCGCGCCCGCCGCTGGCATGTGCGCAGTTACCAGACGATGAGCCGACTGTTCACCCCGATGTACCAATCACACAGTCGCGGCCTGCCGATGATCCGGGACCATCTGCTGTCACCGCTGTCCGGCTGGCCGCTTGTGCGCGGCCTTCTGACGGCGCTGGTGTCGGGCGACATGATCCCGCCCGTTGCGTCAAGCCGCTTCCCGTGACCGCTCTGCCGCCCAGCGGTTCAGCCATGCAAGCCCCGCCAGCGAAAGGCCAAGCGCCAGAAACGCGGCCACCCGCGTCAGACCGGACAGCCCGGAAATGTCGATCAGGAACACCTTGGCGATCGTCAGGCCGATGATCCCCATGCCGACCCTGCGCAGCAGGGCAGATCGGCTGGCGATGGCCTGATACAGCACCGCACCGCCCAGCAAAAGCAGCGCCACAGTATAGGTGTACAGCTCCCCCTGCGTCGTGCCCGGGTTTGACAACACCGGCCCCTGCCAGAACCGCCGGATCTCCAATCCTGCGTAAAGCGCAAGAAACCCAGCCCCCGCCACAAGAAACACCTGCCGCAATCCGTCCGACATCCCCGGAAACAACCGCCACACTGCCAGCAGGATCAGCCCGGGAAGCGCATAGGCCACGAACAATGTGTCCAGCAACATCGGCCCGCCCACCGCGTCGCCGCTGAACAGCGGGTTGGCAATCGTGACGGCTGTCGCCAGTCCCAGCGCCGCGATCACGCCCGCAAAGGCGGCAAGCGCCAGCCGGACCTTGGCCATGAACCCACCCAGCCGCGCCCGGTACAACTGCACCAGCGACATCACAAGCCATGGCAGCGCGATCAGTGTTGCCGCCCAATGCCCGCCCGGCCCTTCGGGAAAGGCTGCGTCCATCCACCGGAACAGCAAGACATCCGCAAATACAGCCATAAAGGCGACAAAGCCGGAATCCAGAAATGCCTTGGGCGCGATCCGGTTCATCCCGCGCAGCAGCCACAACCCGGCCACCGTCGCCGCAATCGCCCCGCCGAAAGACAGAACCACCGGCCCCAGCCCCGCCTCGAACGCCCAAAGGACACCGGGGTTCAGGAACAGCCGCCAGCCCAGCACGATGATGCCCGCCTGCATGAACCAGCCCAGTTCCGGCAAACGGAACCGCCGGTCAAGTGCCGCCGCCGCCACGACCAGCGCCGCAAGGGAAAGCGTCAATGCGGCGCTTTCCAGCAGGGTGAACAACGCAAACGGAATCAGAACAAGCGCCGACAGCGCGGCATAGGCCGTGCGACGGTGATCGTCCCGCCCGTCGCGTTGTGCAAATTCGACAGCCAGCCCCACCATGGCACCGGCAAGCCCCAGCGCCCACAACGCCCATGGCCAGGCACCAGTCACCTGTGCGGGGAACCAGAACGCCTCCAGTACGCCCATGGCGGCGGGGGGCAGGCCCACGGCCATGGCCGCCCACGCGATGCGATGATCCCGCCCGGCAAGGCTGCGCAACGCGGCCGCAGCGGCCATCGCCACGACCATGATCAGGATCGGGCCGATCACAAAGGGCGGGCCGGTTTCCGGCGCGCGCAGCGCAATCACCGCGTTCTCCATCTCGTACTGCAATGCGCCGCGGTTTACCGCCTCATAGACCAGACGCCCCAGAAAACCGATGGCCGGTATCGCCGCAAGATCAGCAAGGGCCGTGGCCTTCGACGCCCACAGGCTGATCGCCACGGACAAACCCGCCAGCAAAGCCAGCAATACAAGGCTCTCCAGCGCCGCGCGCGCGTCCATCACGCCCATCAGCACAACCGCTGTGACCATCATCCCCCCGGCCAACCGCGTGGGAAAACGCGGCCAGACGGCTTTGGATCGCCCCAAAAGCCGCGACGAAATGGTGATGCCGCCATGCGCAGGCACCAGTGACCGGCCCGGAATGATGATCGACGCCATAACCAGAACGACCAGCATCACGCCAAACGCCGCGGCCTGCCCACTGTCCAGGAACAACAGCCCCCCCGCCGCCACCGCAAGAACCAGCGCCAGAACCGATATCCACGCCCATCGACGCAGCGTGTCGATCCCAAGGCCCAGCACCGCGATCAGCGTGAAATAGGCGAAAAGCCACGTCACATCCGACGAACTGCCGCCCACGACAAAGGGCGCAAGCGTGGCCCCGATCAACCCGATGGCCGCCAGAAACGGGCCATAGAACCAGCCGAGCACAAGGGCCACCACCGCTACGCCGACCAACCCAAACAGCGCCACTTCCGGCCCGATCAGCCCATACATCTGCCGCGCCGCCAGCACGCCGGCGAACACTGACACCACACCCGCGCCCGAAAACGTTGACGGCAAAAAGGCGGTCGGCCCGTCATCGTCGCCCTGCCTGCGCCGGACCCATTCGCCCCCGGCAATCAATGCCATGCCAAAGGCGATGGCGGCCAGAACCCGCAACGGCGGTGGCAAAAGCCCCCGTTCGACGCCGTACTGCACAAAAAAGACACCGGCCAGCGCCAGCGACACGGCAGCGACGGCAAGCACCCAATTCGCCTGCAACCACGCGCCCAACGCGGCGAACTGTGCGCTGCTAAGGACAAGAGCACGGTTCTGACTGTCGTCTGCCAAGGCTTTCGCCGGGGCAACGGCCATCGGCGCAGGCGGGGCCGCATTGCCAAACCAAGCACCTGATGACTGGGGTGCGGCAGGCACAGCGGAAGCGATGGGCGCGGTCTGGGGCAATTCTGCCGGAACGACCGGAACAGCAACGGGCACCGTAACAACCGCATCAGGCGATTGTTCTGGCCGGTGAAGGTTCAGCGTCTCGATCCGCCGTTCAAGCTGAACAACGCGGCCCCTGAGCCGTGCATGTCCGACCATCAGTGCGATGAGGGAAACCGGAATGGCCAGCAAAACCAGAATACCCAGAACGAAAATGCCGTCCATGTCGATGCCCCCGCGTCAATTTGACGCTATATAGTCAGGGTTGGACGGATTGAGCAATTCAGGAATTGTCACCGCCTGTTGGCGGGGAAGGTGCGGCGCCCCGCGTGCCGAACAGGCCCGTCAGGCTTCGGCTGACCAGATTTGAGACCTTGGGGCGGGGCAGGGCCACAAAGGGCATGGGTCGGCACAGTTCCATCGCGGCCAACCCGACGCGGGCGGTCAGCGCGCCATTGATCACGCCCTCGCCAAACCGGCGCGACAGTTTCGACAACAGCCCGCCCCCGGCAAAAGACCCGATCAGATCATCCCCGATCGCCACGGCACCGGTTGCAATCAGATAGGTGAACACCCGGCGCAACAGCCCCCAACTGCCCATCGCCCCTGACCGCCCGCCATAAATCTCGGCCAACCGCCGTATCATGCGCAGATTGGCAAACAGCGCCGTCGCCACATCGGCCAACGCAAGCGGCACCAGCGCCGTCACCGACGCCACCTGCCGCGCCGCCAGTTCGATCTCGCGCCGCGCCGCCTGATCCAGCGGCGCCATCAACTCGGCCTCGGTCAGCGTCAGAACCGCATCGGCATCGAACATCTCGGCAGACCGCTCGCTCAGCCGCGCGCGCGCCCAGGCAAGATCGGCCCGACCGGAATAAAGCTGCTCCAGCGCCGCAGCCACGCCGCGCGCCTGCGTCAGGTCGGCCGCGACCCGCGCCGCCTCGGCCCGGATGCGCAGATCGGACAGCCGCGCCAGCCTAAGATAGGCCCACCACTCCCGCGCCGCATAAAGCACGGTGATGGCCAGTGCCGCACTGATCAGGATCAATGCCACCCAGCCCAGAACACTGTCGCGTGAAAGCAAGCCTGTCACGAAATCCCACGCCGCCACGGACAAGACAAACCCCGCCAAGGCGCTGAAAACCCACAGTGCCGCGCGCGACAGCCAAGACCCCCGCGCGGCGGTGATGCGTGCCACGGCCCGCATCGTGGCTGCCTCTGGCTGCCGGAAATCCCCATTGTCCGTGTCCGGCACCGCCGGGGCCAGGGACGGGTCTGCCACATCCTGCCAGTCCAGAATGACAGGCTTTTTGCGATCCTCGCTCATGGCCGCCCTTCCCTGGCAGCGGCTTTACCCGCCCCGCCGCTCACAGCCGGTCACCCAGCAAGAATTCGGCCGCGCGATCCAGCCGGATATGGGGCAGCCCTTCGCCCGGCTTGCGCCGGGTGCGTGCGGGCGCAAAGGCCATCAGATCATAATCGGCATCAAGCCAGCGTTTCGCCCCCTCACGCGCCGGGGACAAAAGCCGTGCGGGATCGTCGGGCAATTCGCCTGCATACATCGCAACCTGCTGGCCTGTGTCATTCAGTCGCCCCCGAACCATGTCAAGACTAACGCCGTCGCGGGTCACCACCTCTTCCACTGTCGTGCGCAGCGACGCAATCGCCATCGCCGCAACATCCGCCCCCGCAAAGGACGCCCTGTCGCGCGCATCGCGCAGCATCTGTTCCAGAATGGCGGCAAGCCTTGGGTGCTGATGATGATGCAGGTGATCGGCCTTCGTCGCGGCGAACAGGATGCGTTCCACCCGCCGCCCGTTCAGCAACCGCCCCAGAAACCCGTTTCGCCCCGGCCGGAACGCCGCCAGCACATCCGCCATCGTGCGCCGCAGATCCTCCAGCGCCTCCGGCCCCCGATGGATCGCCTGCATCACGTCAACCAACACCACCTGCCGGTCGATCCGCGAAAAATGCGTCTCGAAGAAGGGGCGGACGACCCGCGCCACATACCCGTCATAGCGTCGCGCCATCTCGCGCCACAGACTGCCACGCGGGGTGGACGCGGGCATCGGCAGCGGCGCAAACGTCAGAACCGGCGATCCCGCCAGATCCCCCGGCAGAAGAAACCGCCCCGGCGTGCAGTCGGACCAGCCCGCCGCCCGCGCGGCCACCAGATAGGCCGTGTAGACCTGTGTCAGGTTCACCGCCCGCACTTCGTCATGTGCCAGCGACCCATCCTCGGCCCGGGCCGAGGCCATGAATTCATCGGCCTCCGCCCGCTTGGCCAGTTGTGCCAGCGTGGACTCGGACCACTGCGCATAGGTCTGATCCAGCAGCCCAAGGTCAAGCATCCACTCGCCGGGATAATCGATGATGTCCAGATGGAGGGTCCGCGTTGCCTGCAATCCGGCGAACCACCCTGAAGGCCTCACCCGGAACGACAACCGCAGTTCCGACACCGCCCGTGTGCTTGCGGGCCAACGCGGATCGTCACCGGTCAGGGCAGCAAGATGCGTTTCATAGTCGAACCGGGGCAATGTCAGGTCCGGCTGCGGTTGCAGCAAGACCGTCTCGATCCGCCCCTCAACCACGGCCTTCAGCTGCGGCATCCGCCCCCGGTCCAACAGGTTGGCCACAAGTCCCGTGATGAAAACGGTCTTTCCGGCCCGGCTCAGCCCCGTCACTCCCAGACGGATCACCGTATCGCCGAACGGATCACTGACCGCCGACACAGCATCGCTGACACTTCGCACCAGCCCGTTGGCCATGCTGCCCAAACTCAAAGATCCGCCCCTCGTGCTGCCTGATCCGAACATAGGCATCCCGCCCTGCGATTGCCAGCGGCCAAGCCTTGCGCTAACCCAAGGCCATGCCCCGCTTTGCGCTGAAGATCGAATACGACGGTGGACCGTTCAACGGCTGGCAAGTTCAGCCGGGCGGCCAGCCTTCGGTGCAGGGTGCCATCGAAACCGCCCTGTCGCGGTTGCAGCCGGGCGAACACCGCATCGCGGCGGCAGGCCGCACCGACAGCGGCGTCCACGCCACCGGGCAGGTTGTCCACTGCGATCTGATCCGCGATTGGGATCCGTTCCGCCTTGCCGGCGCGATCAACGCCCACTTGCGGCCCCTGCCCGTTTCGGTGACGGCCTGTGCCGTGGTGCCCGACGATTTCCATGCCCGGTTTTCCGCGCTTGAACGGCACTACCGGTTTCGCCTTGTGACCCGCCGCGCGCCCGTAACCCATGACCGTGGCCGCGTCTGGCAGGTGATGCATGATCTTGACCTCGGCGCGATGCGGGCCGGGGCGGCGCATCTGATCGGCAAACATGATTTCACGACCTTCCGTTCCATCAATTGTCAGGCGGCTAGCCCGGTCAAGACACTCGACGAAATCACGATCACCGCGCAACCCTATCCGGAAGGGGCAGAGTTCTCCTTTTTCCTGCGCGCAAGATCGTTCCTGCACAATCAGGTGCGCAGCATCGTGGGGACGCTGGAAAAGGTTGGTGCGGGCCACTGGATACCCGCCGATGTCGGACATGCGCTCGCCGCGCGCGACCGCGCCGCCTGCGGCCCGGTCTGCCCGCCACAGGGGCTTTATCTGGAGCGGGTAGGCTATCCGGTTGATCCGTTTCACGCGAACATGGCATGACTGGGAAACCACAATAAAACAGGGACCACAGAATGGCATGGACAGAACTGCTCATCTCGCAATTGACCGACATCTTTCGCATCGGGCTTGTCATCGGCCTGTTGTACACAGCGTTTCGGACGCGTGATAACACAGGCCTTGTGGTGCCATTGCTGCTTGGCGTCGTGTTCATCGCGATGATCATCCCCATGACCATGCCCGGTGCGGTGGGCGAACCCCTGTGGCGGCAGGCCCTGTCCGGGGTGGTGGCGAACCTGATCCTGCTGGGGATTGTCCTGGCGATCTGGACAGCGATCCTGCGGTCGCGCCAACCGTGACGGGTTGACGATTTGTCGGGCATCAACAAAACGGGCCGGGGATACCCCGGCCCGTTTCAGTTTTCGATCCTGTGATCAGACCTACTTTGCCGCGTCGTCCGCAAAGATGTCTTTCTTGTGCGTCCCGCCCGGTACGAAGATCAGGCCAACCACAACGGTGACCAGCGCGATCACAATCGCATACCACAAGCCGGAATAGATGTTGCCCGACTGCGCCGAGATCGCGAATGCCGTCGCCGGCATCAGCCCCCCGAACCAGCCGTTACCAACGTGGTACGGCAGGGACAGACCCGAATACCGGATCCGTGTCGGGAACAGTTCCACCAGCATTGCGGCGATAGGTCCGTAAACCATCGTCACAAGGATGATGAGGTAGGTCAGCGTCGCCACGATCGTCAGCTTCTGAGCGGTGAAGATGTCGACGAAGGACTGTGCCTTGGCCACGGTGGTGTTATCCGCCGCAACCAGCGGATAGCCCGCTGCCTTCAACGCGTCGTTCACGCCCTTTTCAAACGCCGCCTTCACGCCGTTTTCCGCAGCAAGCGCTGCCGCCGCTGCATCATAGTTTGCAAGCACAGCCGCCGGCACCGCCGCACGTGCGGCGTCAAGGGCGGCTTGTGCCGCTGGCGTTGCAGCCGTCGCTGCATCAACCGCAGCTTGAGCTGCCGTTTTTGCCGCCTCATCCGTACCTGCGGCCACCTTTGCCAAAGCAGCTTCGGCAGTCGTCACAGCACCTTTGGCCACCTTGAGGGCGCTTTCGGCCCCGGTCAGTGCAGTTGCAGCTGCGGGATCCATGGTCGCGGTCACTGCGTCCAATGCAGCCTTTGCCTCGGCAACTGCCGCCTTGTTGGCTGCACCGTCGTAAGACGCCACCACCGTATCGCCAACCTGAACCTGTGCCAACGTGGCGGCCGGATCAAAGTTGGTGGTGTAGTTCACCGAGGTTCGCGCCAACAATGCCTTCGCAATGTCGCAGGAATTCGTGAACGTCAAAGTGTTGGTCGGGTTGAACTGGAACGAACAGTTCCCCTCGGCCGCAGTCACTGTCACAGGGGTCTGTTGCGCTGCGTGCAGCGCCGGGTTCGCGGTTTTCGTCAGGAAGCTGAACACCGGCAGAAAGGTCACCGCTGCAATCAGACAGCCCGCCAGGATGATCGGCTTGCGGCCAATCCGGTCGGACAATGCGCCAAACACAAGGAAACCACCTGTGCCCAGAATCAACGACCATGCCACCATCACGTTGGCAGTAAAGGCGTCGACCTTGATCACGTTTTGCAGGAAGAACAGCGCATAGAATTGCCCGGTGTACCACACGACCGCCTGCCCGGCGACAAGGCCAAGCAGAGCGATCAACGCGATCTTTGCGTTCATCACGCCCCAGATCACGGCGATCACGACAAAGGCGATGCCGATGTAGGATGCAATCGTTCCGGTCAGCATTCCGGCAAAGAACAGCACCAGCAACAGCGCCGGAGCGATCAGCAGGGCCAACGCGTTACGCCCAGAGCCGAACGCCTCGCTCAGCGGCGCTTTGGACAAGGCGCCTTCTTCCTTCATCTTCTTGAAGGCCGGGGATTCGTTCATCTGCAACCGGATATACAGCGAAATGCCCAGCAGGATGATCGACGCAAGGAACGGCACACGCCAGCCCCAGGATTGGAACGCCGTCAGCATCTTTGGTGTGCCATCCGCATTCATGATCGCAACACCCGCAGCGTCCAGATCTGGCACCATCGGGTAGTTCGCGTTCACATAACCCGTCACCATCAGGATCACGACAAGCGACAGCAAAAGACCAAGCGTTGCCGTGGTCTGGATGAATGCCGTGAAATACCCGCGCTGATTGGCAGGCGCATGTTCCGCCACATAGATCGCGGCACCGCCATATTCACCACCCAGTGCAAGGCCCTGCGCCATGCGCAACGCGATCAGAATGATCGGTGCGGCAACGCCCCAGCTTTGGTAACTCGGCAGAAGTCCGACAAGGAACGTCGAAAAGCCCATGATCAGGATGGTCATCAGGAACGTGTATTTACGCCCGACAAGATCGCCCAGCGCGCCAAAGACAAGCGCGCCAAACGGCCGTACGATAAAACCGGCGGCAAAGGCCAGCAGCGCAAACACATTGCGCGTCGCCTCTGGAAATGGCGCAAAATACTGCGCGCCGATTACCGCGGCAAGCGAGCCGAAAAGATAGAAATCGTACCATTCAAAGATGGTCCCTGCCGAAGAGGCGAGGATCACCTTTTTCTCTTCCGCAGTCATTGGCCGTGATCGTGCGACCACGTTGACGTTTGTCGAAGTCATTTCGTTCCCTCCTTTTGTCCGGCCGCTGCCGGTTTTTCGCTGATCGTGACCCGCTTCGGGGCCTTGTTGTGGTGGGGGTGCCAAGTCCGGCACCCGGTCGTCAGCAAGCATGCCGGGGCCTTTCAGCCCCGGTTCATCCGGTTTTCGATCAAGTCATCGACAACCGCAGGATCTGCCAGCGTCGAGGTATCCCCCAGCGCAGCAAAGTCGTTTTCGGCGATCTTGCGCAGGATGCGGCGCATGATCTTGCCCGAACGGGTTTTCGGCAGGCCGGGGGCCCACTGGATCAGATCCGGGCTGGCAATAGGGCCGATCTCGGTCCGCACCCACTTCACCAGATCCTTCCGAAGGGCCTCGGTCGGTTCCACGCCTTTCATCAGCGTGACATAGGCATAGATGCCTTGCCCCTTGATATCATGCGGATATCCGACGACTGCCGCCTCGGCGACATCGGCATGGGCCACAAGCGCGCTTTCCACTTCGGCTGTACCCATCCGGTGGCCGCTGACGTTGATCACGTCATCCACGCGCCCGGTGATCCAGTAATAACCGTCGGCATCCCGCCGGCAGCCGTCACCCGTGAAATAGTAGCCCTTGTACTGGCTGAAATACGCCTCTTCGAACCGCGCGTGATCACCCCACAAGGTGCGCATCTGCCCCGGCCAACTGTCCGCAAGGCACAACACGCCTTCGGTTTCGGTTTCGGTCTGCACCACGCCCGTCGCGGCATCCAGAACCTTTGGCACAACCCCATAGAATGGCAGCGTCGCCGACCCCGGCTTTTGCCCGATGGCACCCGGCAATGGGGTGATGATATGCCCCCCCGTTTCCGTCTGCCAGAACGTGTCCACGATGGGGCAACGCCCCTTGCCCACATGAATGTTGTACCAGTTCCACGCCTCGGGGTTGATCGGTTCGCCCACCGATCCCAGCAACTTCAGACTGCTCAGATCATGCCCCTCCACCCACTGCGGCCCAAGGCCCATCAGGGCGCGGATGGCTGTCGGTGCGGTGTAGAACTGCGAAACCCTGTGCTTGGCGATTACCTGCCAGAACCGTCCCGCATCCGGAAAGGTCGGCACGCCCTCGAACATCAGGGTCGTGGCCCCGTTCGCCAGCGGGCCATAGATGATATAACTGTGCCCTGTGACCCAGCCCACATCCGCCGTGCACCAGAACACGTCGCCGTCGTGATAGTCGAAGGTCAACTGATGCGTCATCGCCGCATAGACAAGATAGCCGCCGCTGGTGTGCACCACACCCTTCGGCTTGCCCGTCGATCCGCTGGTGTAAAGGATGAAAAGCGGGTCTTCGGCATTCATCTCTTCAGGCGGACAGACAGGCGACGCTGCGGCCATTTCTGCCTTGGCGTCCAGATCGCGCCCCTCGATCCAGGTGGTCTGGCTGCCCGTGTGCTTGACCACAAGGCATTTGACCCTGTCACTGCAATGCAGCAGGGCCGCATCCGTATTCGCCTTCAATCCCGTGGCCTTGCCACCGCGCGGGCCGTAATCCGCCGTGATCACCATTTCCGCGCCGCAGTCGTTGATCCGGTTGGCCAGCGCATCCGGCGAAAAACCACCGAATACGACAGAGTGGATTGCCCCGATGCGCGCGCACGCCAGCATGGCATAGGCCGCCTCGGGGATCATCGGCATGTACATGACGACGCGGTGGCCGCGTTTCACCCCGTGCGCCTTCAGAACGTTGGCCATGCGGCAGGTCTGGTCATGCAGTTCGGCATAGGTGATGTGCCGGGCCGGTGTCGACGGATCATCCGGTTCCCAGATGATGGCGGTCTGCTGGGCGCGGGCGGGCAGATGGCGGTCGATACAATTTGCGCTGACGTTCAGCGTGCCGTCCTCGAACCACTTGATCGACACGGCCCCCGGTTCGAACGACGTGTTCTTGACCCGTGTGTAAGGCTTGACCCAGTCGATCCGCTTTCCTTCGGCCCCCCAGAACGCGTCAGGATCAGCCACCGATGCGGCATAATCGCGCGCATATCCCGCCGCATCGACATGCGCGCCGGCGACAAAATCCGCCGACGCAGCATGAACGACGGACGCTTGCATTTCCGACATGGACAGCCCCCCCGAACCGACGCCCCGGATTTGCTCCCGGACGCTCCGCATTTTTCCTTTCGCAGCATACTAAGTCTGAGAGTCAAATCAACAATAACTGCCTAATTTTTAACATATTTTTGGTAAAGTTATTTACTACTACGTTGTGAAATCTGTAAACCCTGTAAAAGTGACACTGGGGGCAAGGGCTCCATCGCAGGATGCGCGCGGCGGCGCGCTACATCTTCAAGTCTGCCCCGCGCCGCGATGCGGGCCCCATGTCGGATGGTGTTGAACAAATGCCGGGTCCGGTGATTCCCGTGGCCGGGACGCCACGCCTGCACTAAGATCCCGCCGTCCAGCAAAAGGTGCCGCTCTGACCGAACGCCGTGATCCCTTTGCCAATGCCGACAACGCGGCCCGTACCTTGGCCCAGTCAATCCTGACCACCGCCCGCTTTGCCAGCCTTGCCGTCATTGACCCTGCGACGGGCGGCCCCGGCATCAGTCGGATCGCCTTTGCAATTGATGAAAAGGGCTGCCCGCTGACACTGATCTCGTCGCTCGCGGCGCATCACGCGGCGCTTAGGGCGAACCCCGATGCCGCGGTAATGGTCGGCGAACCGGGGGCAAAGGGCGATCCGCTGACCCACCCGCGCCTGATGGTGAACGTTCGCGCGCAGTTCGTCGAACGCGGAACGACAGGCCACCCGGCCCTTCGGGCACAATATCTGTCACAGCAACCCAAGGCCGCCCTTTACATCGACTTTGCCGATTTCGATCTGGTTCTTCTCGTCCCGCAGTCCGCCGTCCTGAACGGCGGGTTCGGCCGCGCATGGCGCATGACAGCGCAAGACCTTGGTGCATAGCGAAAGGGCGGCCCAGCAGGACCGCCCCCGTCTGTTCAGTTCGGCACGTCGCACCGCAACGTGACCCAGGCCTTGCCCTTCACGTCAACCGGCCAGCGCAGGTTGATGCGGTCATTGCCGGTGCCCTGCAGCACCTGCACAAACGGTTGATCAAACCGCTGCGCGTCGGCGGGTGTGGTTACGGCCCCTTCGGGCACCACCGCCGTCACTGTGCGCGCCCAACTGCCAAACGGCAGGAAGGACGACCCGTTCACTGCCCATGTCTGCGCCGCAGTATTCTGTTCATGTGATACGCTTACCGGATTGATCGCGATATTCGTGACACCGTTGAAGGTGTTCGCGTCGAAAACCACATTGCGCATCCGGCCAAAATCCAGCCCCGCCGTCGAGGTATCCACTTTTTCAACCCGGTCGATGGTGGCATTGATCGTGCGGAACGTGTTGCCGACCACGCTCAGCCCGTTGATGAAATGCCCCGGCCCGCGCGGACGCACCACAAGCCACCGGAACGCCGCCGACACATCGTTTGCCGTGAAGATGTTGGCGTTCAACGTCAATCCCCCAAACGAAAATTCGTTTGCGAACTCCGGTTCGGCATCATGTTCGTTCGACCATTCGATGGAACAGTTGTCGATGTAGTTGCCTGTCATCAGCGACTTGGTGTTCGTCAGCGTAAAGATCACCCCCGGCAGGCGAACACCGTTCGACTGGTCATCACCCTGGAAAAAGTGGTTGCCGATCAGCATGTTGCCCGATCCCCCCACAACCGCAAAATGGGCAAATCGCACGATCCTGTTGTCGCGCAGCTTGGTATCGTTTGCGTTGATGTTCAGGGCGATTGTCGTGCGGTCCTGCGCGGGCAACGCCTGTTCATCCGACAGGAACTGACAGCGGTCCACAAACATCCCCTGACACCCGATCCCGGTTGAGGTCAGGCCCCTGTCCTTTGGACGGTTCACCACGGAATCGGCCAACCGGAACGTCAGCCCGTCCCGGGCAAGCATGATGGCGCTGCAAATGCCGTTGCAGCCCAGTTCCATATCCATCACCTCGAACCGGCTCAGCAAATCGAACCCGCTGAAGTCGAGCAGATATCTGTACCGGCTGAAGGTGAATGTCCGCGTGCCGCCACCGCCCCAAAGCGCCTGGCTCAAGGTCACCGTCCCGGCCCCCACGTTCTTCGACGTGACATAAACCTCACGCCCCACGCCTGTGCCGCTCAGCCGCGCGCCGACGGGGATGTTGGCGACATTCGCCACAGCGGTCAGTTGCTTGGGATTGCCCACCGAATAGGTGGCAACCGACGTGACAACTGTTGTCGTCCAGCCCGACCCCGCCACCGCGTTCAACTGACCATTGCGCAAAACCCGCCGCTGGGCAAAGGCCGTCAACCCCGAAATGGCGGCCACATCCACCGGCGCGGTCAGATCAACCCGCCGGCCGCTCAGATCAAAGGCCACATGGTCGGTGAAATAGAACAGGGCTGCCAATCCACGCCGAAACCCCTCCGCCTCGGTGCCAAACGCAGCGGTATAGGTGTTGAGATCGTAGTTCCGCGTGCACGCCAGCCGCATCGCCGCTGGCATCGTCACCGTGCCCTCGAACCGCACCTCACTGGCCAGTGTGACATTGGCATTCAGATAATAGGTGCCCGCCGACACCAGAATGGTCCGCCCGTCCGCCGCCGCATCCGCCGCCGCAAAGGCAGCGGCGTCATTGGCAATGCCGTTCCCGATTGCGCCGTAATCGCGGACGTCCACCACATCGATCATGTTGCGGTGGAACACATCGGTCACATCCTCGATGGTGAAATCATCGATCCGCACCACGCCACCACTCGCCCCGGTCAGGTCCAGCCCGAAATGCCCATAAACCGGCTCGGTGCCCCACACCATGTCCACGCCCTGCCGGTTCCCCGACCCGATGATCGCACTGATCGTCACGACCTGCCCATAGGTCGTCAGCGTGACCGAAGGCCCGGTGGCGGGCACCGTCCCCACGTTGGTTCCGTTCGACCGCGCCGCATAACCCGCAATTCTGACAGAAGGAAGATTGCCCGAAACCGCCTTGATCCGGGTTGTCACGCGCAGATACAGCCCCGGTTCCAGCGGCGTCTGCCCCTTGGACCGAAGCCGTTGCACAGACTCGTTCTTCTGCAATTCCAGACAGCCGCCGAAATCCTGATCCGCAGGCACAAGCGCCGCATTCGCCTGCCCTTGGTAACTGGCCGATGCCGGCGTGCCGTCTTCGCGTGACCACAGGCTCAGCCCTGCCGAAAACGCCGGTGGCATCAGAACCAGACCGTCGGTGATTGCTTTGTTCATGTCGCGTGACCCATCCATCAAACCGCCCGCGCAACCGGAATATCCGGTCCGCAATGGCACATGATGTAGGCAACCCTGCTTAACGCAGGCTTGGGGCAACGCGCGCTAGGCGCCGACCCCTGCTTCAGGCAACAACTGAACACCGTTGATCTGCCATCCGTCGGGCGTCTCGATCATCTGATAGTCCAGAAGATGCGTGCGCCCGGCCTGATCCGTGACCATGACGCGCTGCCACAGGTTCCCCGCCACTTCACGCAGTTCGAGCATCCGCACATCGGCAGGATTGTTCACCATCGGGTATCCCTGCGCCACCATCGCGCCGAAATTCTCGGGCGTGCCAAACACCCCCTTGATGAAAGGCGAGGCAAAGTTGAACGCCCGGGCATCATCATCGGCCCGGAACGCCTCCATCTGCCCGTTGATCGTGGCAGCAATTCCCGCCTGATCCTGGGCCATCACCGGCGCGGCAAAAACCACCGCCACCACAGTCGCAAACATCGTCATACGCATAGGCAAACCCCTTGGCTGACGTCCCCAGTGAAAAGGTTAGGCCAGATCAGGATTTTGTCAAACAGCGGAAATGGAAACGCGGGTCGCGTTACGCGCCCGCCAGCTTCGCCTCGATCAGCCCAATCGTCTCCGCCACCCCATAAAGGGCGATGAATCCGCCAAACCGGGGGCCTTGCGATGCGCCCAGAAGCACTTCGTACATGGCGGTGAACCAGTCGCGCAGCGGCTCGAACCCATGCTCCGTACCGACGGCAAATACCATCGTCTGCAGCGCCTCGGCGTCCAGCCCGCCGTCCCATGCCCTCAGCCGGCCAACCAGATCTTCCATCGCCGCGCGTTCCTTGTCGTTCGGCGCGCGGAACACCCGTGTCGGGGCCACGAAATCATCGAAATACCGCAGCGCGAAACCCGCCGCCGCATCAAGATCGGGGTTCGCCTCGGGGCTCGCCTCCGGCGCATAACGCTGAATGAACCCCCACAGCCCCGCCTTGTCCTTGGCCCCCGCAACCGAAGCAAGGTTCAACAGCATCGCAAACGGCACCACCATTTTCGATACCGGCGGCTTGCCGTGATGGATGTGCCAGACCGGGTTGTTCACCTGCCCGTCCGCATCCTGCGAGGCATAGGCGCGCAACTGTTGATGATAGTCGTCAACCGCCTTGGGGATCACATCGAAATGCATCCGCTTGGCCGTCTTGGGCTTTTGATACATGAAATACGACAGACTTTCCGTCGCCGCGTAGGTCAGCCATTCGTCGATGGTCAGACCATTGCCCTTTGACTTGCTGATCTTCTGGCCATGTTCATCCAGAAACAACTCGTACGAATAATGGTTCGGCTTGCGCCCCCCCAGCACTTCGCAAATGCCGTCATAGATCGGCGTGTTGGTGCTGTGGTCCTTGCCGTACATTTCAAAGTCCACCCCCAGCGCAGCCCAGCGCGCCCCGAAATCGGGCTTCCATTGCAGTTTGACCTGCCCCCCCGTCACTGGCAGCGTCCATTCCCGCCCGTCGGCGTCGTCGAACGTGATCGTCGCTTCTTTCGGATCGACATGCTTGATCGGCACATACAGAACCCGCCCGGTTTCCGGATGGATCGGTAAAAAACACGAATAGGTCTGCTGCCGTTCTTCGCGCAGGCTGGCCAGCATGATCGCCATGATCGCGTCATAACGTTCACAGGCCAACCGCAGCGTATCGTCAAACTGGCCCGACCGGTAGAATTCGGTCGCGCTGATGAATTCGTATTCAAACCCGAACGTATCCAGAAACCGCCGCAACATGGCGTTTTTGTGATCGCCGAATGACGGGTATTCGCCGTAAGGGTCCGGCACCGACGTCAGCGGCATCTGCATGAATTGGCGCAGCATTTCGGGTTGCGGCACGTTTTCTGGAACCTTTCGCATCCCGTCCACATCGTCCGAAAAACAGATCAGCCGCGTGGGAATGTCGCTGATTAATTCGAACGCGCGACGGATCATCGTGGTCCGCGCCACCTCGCCAAACGTCCCGATATGCGGAAGTCCCGACGGCCCATAGCCGGTTTCGAAAAGCACATAGCCCTTTGTCGCAGCCCCGTCTTCGGCCCGTTTCAAAAGCGCCCGCGCCTCTTCAAAAGGCCAGGCTTTCGACTTCATCGCAGCATCGCGCAGGGCAGACATGGGGGCTAATCCTTGAACATCCGGCGAAAACATATCGCCTTCGCAGGCCGACCTCCTATTGCCCACCGGCCCGCCCGTCAATAATCTGCAACTCTTCATCACCCAAAGGACGTGTATCTTGGATCAGCCTCTTCCCGCGCCGCTTTCCCCTCAGGACGCTCTGGTGGCCGTGATGATCGCGGTGTCGGCGTCCGACGAACAGATCCGCACCGCCGAACTGGTGGCGATCCAGCGCATCGTGAACCACCTGCCCGTGTTCGCCGAATACGACGGTGATCGCCTGCGCCGGGTGGCGCAAACCGTGTTCGATCTGTTCGAGGATGAAGACGGCCTCGCCGCCCTGTTCGGCCTGATCCGCGCCGCCCTGCCAGAACGCATGTATGAAACCGCCTACGCGCTCGCCTGCGACGTCGCCTCGGCAGACGTGAACCTGCGCGACATCGAACTGCGCATGCTCGAAGAGATCCGCGAAGAACTCAACATCGACAGACTGCACGCCGCCGCCATCGAATGGGGCGCCCGCGCCCGTCACCTGCGGTTGTGACGGGACGGGCACTCGCCTGAGATGTGGAGGGCAAGTTCGGAAAGTGCCATTAAGCCCCTCAGCATGCCCTCATTCTGTTGTGGATATTTCCGATAAAGCCACATTTCTGTTCGACGCCTCTCTCACGCATCAAGCCCCGCCCACCGATCCACCAAGTTCCCCTGCAGCGTCCGGGCGCGCCGGTTCCATCCACCCCCCCCCGGCGGGTCCTCGCGTTCGTCCACGGTCAAGGCCGCCCGCCGTTCCAGATCGGCAGCGTAAATCGCAAAGGCCAGCACCCTGCCGACCGGCGGCTGGATGTATCCGACCAGCCCCGACGCGAAATTCAGGGTCCCCGTCTTGGCCAGCACCCGAACCGGATGCCCCTTGATCACTTTACCCTCGGCATCCTTCATCCCCACGTCGCGCAACAAACCGGGCAAGGCACCGCCGCTGCCCCGGTCATTCCACGCCGCCTGCAACACCCTGACCATCGCGCCTGGGCTGATCGACGACCCGGCCCCCAGCCCGGAATGATCGACGAACTGCGCGCCAATCCCGTGCCGCGCGCCCAGCCAGCGCGTCATCGCGGAACCCGAAGCCGCGATGCCCCCCGCCCCCGATGCCGACAACCCCACCACCTCGGCTGTCAGGTTCGTCGAAAACCGCAACATGCTGCGCAGCATCGGGGCCAGGGGCACGCTGTCATTGCGGGCCATTTCTTCAGCCGCGGGTGTTTGCTGCACCAGTTCTGGCGCGGGCAGGCTGATCCCCTGCGCGCGGGCCAGTGTGCGAAACACCTCGGCTGCATAAAGCGCGGGCTGCCGCACCGGCAACCAGCGGCTGCCCCCCTTGCCCAAGGCGGCGCTTGCCACAGTCCATTCCTCGCGCAATCCCTGCCGCCCATAGGTGAACAGGGGCTGCGCCCGTTCCACCACGCGCACGTCAACCATCGCCACGGGCGGCACGAACCGCTGCCCCCGGGCGTCGGTGGTTGTCGTCCAGCCGTCGCTGTCCCGCTTCCACTCGAAATAGACGCGGTTGAAATTCAGGTTCAGGCCCGAAATCGCCGGATCATAGCCCACGAAATCCGGCTGTTCGGCGTCGATCCTGTCCACCGATGGCAGGGAACCCACAGCCACAAGGAACCGCCCGCCAACGCGCCGCAAACCGGTTGCGGCCAACCGCGCCACCAGATCGCCCAGCATGTCGGTGTCCAGAACCGGATCGCCGGACCCGGCAAGGATCAGGTCGCCGTCAATTTCCCCTCCCGCAATGGGCCCCCCGCGCAACACTCGCGTGGCAAAGCGGTGGTCAGCCCCCAGCATGGTCAGACCGTACAGGGTGGTGACAACCTTGGCCGTGCTGGCAGGCGGCATCGCCTCGTCGGGCAACCAGCTTTCCAGCACCTCGCCCGTCACCGCATCGGCGACGGCAAAGCCGGCGGTCCCCCCCAGTTTCGCCGCCGCCAGCAACGCGTCGGCATCCTGCGAAGCCCTCGCTTGCCGCCCGCCATCGCCCCGCCTGCGCGGCCGAAGGTCCAACGGCGGGCCATCGGCCAACACCGGCCCCGCCGCAATGCCGGCCAGCGCCCCCGCAATCAGCCCCCGCCGCGTCAGGTGCCACGACGTCATGCCTGCCCCCTGCGGCGCGCAGGCCCGGGAACCACGGCCAGCTTTGGCTTCTGCCAATTCCCCAGCGCCCGGATCGCGGTGGACGATGTCCCATCCATCGGCAGGTTGACGAAACACCACGCCGGCGCCGCCTTCGTGCCAATCCCCTCGCCGCGCCCAACCCGCGCCACCCGGAACGCCCGCGCCGCCACCGACAGCCGCGCCGCAACCCCCGATCCGGGTCGCGCCAAAACCCCGACCGGCACCATCCGCAGAATATCGCGCCACCTCTCCCACTTGTGGAACTGCACCAGATTGTCCGCCCCCATCAGCCACACGAATCGCACCCCCGGATAGGCTGACTGCAACCGCTCGATCGTTTCGGCGGTGAACCGCGTGCCCAACCGCGCCTCCAGATCGGTGACGATCACGCGCGGGTCCTGCATGACCGCCCGCGCCCGCGCCAGCCTGTCCGCCATCGGCGCGGGCCGCACCTTTTTCAGCGGGTTTGCCGGACTGACCAGCCACCACACCCGGTCCAGCCCCATCCGGTTGATCGCCTGTTTCGTGATATGCACATGCCCGCCGTGCGCAGGATCGAATGACCCCCCCAGCAGACCAATCACCATTCCCCGCCTTGCCACCGGCCAACCCTGCACGTTCCGTTGCCCTTCCCCCGAACTCCCGCTAAATAGACCCGCAAACGCCCCCCGTCCGCAACCCACCCTTCGGAGATTCCCATGGCATCCTATCAATACGTCTATCACATGGAAGGCGTCTCCAAGACCTATCCCGGCGGCAAGAAATGCTTTGAAAACATCCACCTGAACTTTCTTCCGGGGGTCAAGATCGGTGTCGTGGGCGTGAACGGCTCGGGCAAATCCACCCTGCTGCGGATCATGGCGGGTCAAGACACCGACTTCAAAGGCGAGGCGTGGGCCGCCAAAGGGGCCAAGATCGGCTATCTGTCGCAGGAACCGTGGCTTGATCCGACGCTCGACGTCAAAGGCAACGTGATGCTGGGCGTGGCCAAGCAGCAGGCGATCCTTGACCGTTACAACGAACTCGCCATGAACTACACCGACGAAACCGCCGACGAAATGTCGGCCCTGCAAGATCAGATCGACGCACAGAACCTGTGGGAACTCGATGCCACCGTCGGGGTCGCGATGGATGCGCTGCGCTGCCCGCCAGACGATTCCGATGTCGAATCCCTGTCAGGCGGCGAACGCCGCCGCGTTGCCCTGACAAAACTTCTGCTCGAAGCGCCCGACATGCTGCTGCTGGACGAACCGACCAACCACCTTGACGCCGAATCCATCGCCTGGCTGCAAAAGCACCTGATCAACTACAAGGGCACCATCCTGATCGTCACCCACGACCGGTACTTCCTCGATGACATCACCTCGTGGATTCTGGAACTCGACCGCGGCCGCGGCATTCCCTACGAGGGCAACTATTCCGCCTGGCTGGAACAAAAGGCCAAACGCCTGCAGCAGGAATCGCGCGAAGACAAATCCAAGCAGAAGGCGCTGGAAAAGGAACTGGAATGGATTCGTGCCGGGGCCAAGGCCCGTCAGGCCAAATCCAAGGCGCGAATTTCCAAATACAATGAAATGGCAGGCCAGACCGTCCGCGAACGATCAAGCGTCAGCCAGATCATCATTCCCAACGGCGAACGGCTGGGGTCAAAGGTGATCGAGGTTGAAGGCCTCAAGAAACACATGGGTGACAAGCTTCTGATCGAAAACCTGTCCTTCACCGTGCCGCCGGGGGCCATCGTCGGCGTCATCGGCCCGAACGGGGCGGGCAAATCCACCCTGTTCCGCATGATCACCGGGCAGGAACAACCCGACGAAGGCACGATCACCCTCGGCAACACCGTGCAACTGTCCTACGTCGATCAGTCGCGCGACTCGCTCGACCCGAACAAGACCGCGTGGGAAGAAATCTCGGGCGGGTCCGAGGTTATTCACCTCGGCGACATGGAAATGAACAGCCGCGTCTATGCCGGGGCCTTCAACTTCAAGGGCACCGATCAGCAAAAAAAGGTGGGCCTCCTGTCCGGCGGCGAACGCAACCGTGTGCATATGGCCAAACTCCTGCGGTCCGGCGGCAACGTCCTGCTGCTCGACGAACCGACCAACGATCTTGACGTCGAAACCCTGCAAGCGCTCGAAGCCGCCATCGAAGATTTCGCCGGCTGCGCCGTGATCATCAGCCACGACCGTTTCTTCCTCGACCGCCTCTGCACGCATATCCTCGCGTTTGAGGGCGATGCCCATGTGGAGTGGTTCGAGGGCAACTTCGAGGCCTATGAGGAAGACAAGGTGCGCCGTCTGGGGCCGGAGAGTATTCAGCCGAAGCGGGTGAAGTATAAGCGGTTCAGCAGGTGAGGGGATGAGGCTGTTCTATTCTTGGCAACCCCACACACCACGCCAACAAACGTAGGCCGGGCTTCAGCCCGGCAAACCGCCCCGTCAACACAAACCTGCGCATGGCGTAACGCCTCACCGGGCTGAAGCCCGGCCTACGCTGTAGGCATTTCTGCAACCCGGAAAGCCATCGCTCATCACAAACATCTGTGTTTCGTTTACCACCTCGCCGGGCTGAAGCCCGGCCTACGCTTTGGGCATTGCTGCAACCCGGAAAACCGCCCCCCCAACACAAACGCCTGCGTTTCGTTTACCGCTATGCCGGGCTAAAGCCCGGCCTACGTCGTGGGCACTGCCACTGCGATCTCATCACTCCCCAAACTTGCCCTCCGTCATTCCACCTACCCAATCCGGTTCCACCCGTCCCAAACGGATGTCCCGGTGGATGGACGAATACGGCCATTCCACCGCCCGTTCCACAAAACCGTGCTTGACGGGATTCCCCCAACAATACCGCACATGCGCCTCGAAATCCCGCGCGTCGCGGATGTGATGTTCCCAGAACCGCCGCTGCCAAACCGCAACCTCACGCTTGTCCACCCGTAGGCCGGGCTTCAGCCCGGCAAACCGCCCGGACTGAACAACCGGATATTCCGCAGGAATCTCCGACCGTCCCGGGCTGAAGCCCGGCCTCCGGCCATCTGCTTCTGCCGCCCGCCGTAGCGCCATCGTGAACCGCGCCTTGATCGCCGCCCAACGCACCGAGTATTCGCTGTCGGCTTGCGGCAGGGTCCACACCGCATGCATGTGGTCCGGCAATACAACCCAGGCGTCGACATGAAACGGTCGCGCAATCCGCTCTGCGGCCACCGTTTTTCGCAGAAGATCAATCTGATCGACCAACAGCCGTGACCCGCGATTGGCGAGCGCCACAGTAAAGAAGACAGTCGTACCTGCGACCTTGGGGCGGATGTAACCGGACATGCGCCAAATCTGCCATATCGCAGTTAACGATGTGTTGCCGCCCCACCCCCCTTGCCCTCGCCCCCCGAACCTGCGCATACCCCCTACCCAACACTCCCCTCCCCGAAGGCTTCCCCCCATGGACTATTCGAAATCCGGCGCGCTCCGGCCCGCCCTGCGCAAAGAAACGCGCCATCAGGAACGCAAGGCGCCCGATGATGCCCCCCCACCCGGCGGGCGCGCGTCAAAGGCTGAACTTCTGGCCCGCATGAAGGCCGCTGCCGAGGCGAAAAAGTCGGACTGACCCCGCCCCTGTGACCGATGTGGAACCCGTGGCGCGGCGCCCGCGTTATACGGCGTAACAATCACAGGAGACGATCATGAAGGGTATTCTGGCTTGGGCAATCGGCATTCCGATTCCGATCATCGTCATTCTCTATTTCATGGACGTGTTCTGATCGACTGACACTGTCACCCTGAAAATCGGCCCCGGCATCGTCCGGGGCCGAATGCTGTCAGACCACCCGTTCGACCATCATGTGCTTGATCTGCGAAATCGCCTTCGCAGGGTTCAAACCCTTGGGGCAGGTCTTGGTGCAATTCATGATCGTGTGGCACCGGTACAGCTTGAACGGATCTTCCAGCGCATCGAGCCGTTCTGGCGTGCCTCGTCCCGGCTGTCGACGATCCACCGCTGCGCGTGCAGCAGGGCCGCCGGGCCAAGGAACTTGTCACCGTTCCACCAGTAACTCGGGCAGCTTGTGGAACAGCAGGCGCACATGATGCATTCGTACAACCCGTCCAGCTTTTCCCGGTCTTCGATGGATTGCTTCCATTCCTTGATCGGGGTCGCCGATTTCGTCTCCAACCACGGCTTGATCGACGCGTGCTGTGCGAAGAACATGCTCAGGTCCGGCACCAGATCCTTGATCACCGGCATGTGCGGCAGCGGATAGATGCGCACGTCGCCCTTTACCTGATCCAGCCCGTACAAACAGGCGAGCGTGTTGATCCCGTCGATGTTCATCCCACAGGACCCGCAAATCCCCTCGCGGCACGACCGGCGGAAGGTCAGCGTGGGGTCAATCTCGCTTTTGATCTTGATCAGGGCGTCCAGAACCATCGGGCCGCATTTATCGGTATCGATGAAATAGGTGTCAACGCGCGGGTTCTCCCCATCCTCAGGGTTCCAGCGGTAGATCATGATCTTGCGCAATGCCGTGGCCCCCTCGGGCTTAGGCCAGGTCTTGCCCGTCCGCACCTTGGAGTTTTTCGGCAGGGTGAATTGAACCATGGGGGCCTCCTTCGGCACGCCGTTTCACGTTTCGGTTTTGACAGAGTTCAACAGATGTTCAAGGCCTTCGGCAGCAAAAACCCGTTGCGCGTCAATGCGCCGCCCCGGCGTGAACAACTCTGGCCGATGCGCCAGCCACGCCACGGTATCCGCATCCCGCTCCCTTACATAGTCGATCTGGTTCCAACCCCGTTCAAGGTCAACACCCAACGCGCGAAAAGCTTTGAAAAGCACCGCAATGTCATAGTACGCAAGCGCCGAAGCCGTATGCACCACACCAAAAGTGGAATCGCGCATGATGTCGTGACGTGCCGCCTCCACATACCTCACCCGCGCCAGCCGTGGCTTCAGATTGCCTTCCGCCATACGCCCCCCGGCCCTGCGGTTCAGCACGACAATATCCTGCGCGATCCGTCCCAAAAGCTGCCGCCCATGAACCGCCGACCCTTCGGCAAACACGATGCAGCGCGCCCCGGCATAAAGCGCCAACTGGTCGCGCAGCGGTGTTGTCGCGGGGTCGAGCGTGCGGATGCCCAACGCCTGCAACCGCGCGATCAGATAGGCTTCCCCCGCATGCCCCGCCTTGCCCCGGGCAATCAGGCCGGGCCGCCCGACATACAGAAGATCGCCCTGCACCGGGATCAGCTTGTTGCGGGCCGTATTTTCATCCAGCAGGTCCAAATAAACCTCGGGTGGCGGCGCGTCGGGCAGATGCTCCGCCTGCGGCATGACCCGCAGGTCCGCCACCATCAGCGGTTTGTCCACCAACCTGATCCGCGTCCGGGGCAGCCCGTACCACGCATTCACCACCCAGAAGAAATCGCCCAGCCGCCCACGCCCCTCCGGCTGCGTCACGAACAGCACAAGGTCATCCGGCCGCTGCACGATCGACCACAGCACCCGCGTGTTGTTTTCGGCAATCGTGTGGCCAAAGTGATTGCGCGCATACCCGCCCCAGATACAGGGCCGCGAAAGGCGCAGATGCGGCCCGGCAACCGGCTGGGGTGCCACATCCAGAAACTCACCCCAATATCTGTGCCGCACCGCCGTCTGCCGGTCAAACTCCGGCCAGACCGGCCCGCCGTCGACAAAGTTGTTCATCGCGATGTAGTTGGCCGTGGGCACAACTTCGATATTCCGGAAATACGCGAACGCGGGCAGGCCGCGACGTTTCCATTTCAGACGATTGATCCGGTCGCGAATGGTCTGCTGAAAAATGCGCCAGACCCGCACGTTCTGTCATCCCCGCCAGTCAGGCCGCTGGTACAAAGGCACGGTCGGGAACTGCCCGGTTTTCTGCGTGACACAGGTTTCGTAGATCTGCGCCGGATCACGCCCTGTCAGATAATCGCTGCTGATCGTGACGTCGACCTTGCTCACGGCACCGCCGGATCCGGCACCAAAGGCAACCGTGCCACGCGGGCCCGATGCGAGCCGCGCACGCTCGAAACATTCCTGCTCCGCCGCCGATTGCGACATCGGCCCGCAGGCCATCATCGGCAGGCAGGCCGCGACAACCATGGCAACCGCCCTCACAACGCCACCCGCGACAAGGGCGGCAAGCCCTGCCCCGAAAGGCAGGCCGACGTGGCCGGGTTGCGCGCCATCTGCAACACCAGATCGACAGTCGATGATCCGGCAACCACACCCACATCGCGCGACAACTGCTGAATCTCGGCCGCGCTCGCGTTGTCCACGATGCAGCGCGTGACCACTTCGGCCTCGGCCCCGGTCATGTAATCGCTGACCACGGGGCGAACCACCGTTTCTGCCGCACGCCGCCCCACCTTGTCGGCCACCTCGGTCGGTGAACAGGCGACAAGGCCAAGCATCAGGGCCATCCCCAGACAGGTTCTGTGCGGCCAGGCTGTCATATCAGGCATCGTTCACATCCTTTTCCGCCAGCCATTCCACAGCCAACTTGTCCATGGCGTCCATGGCATCCTCTGGCGTCGCGGGGGCCGGCCCGTTGACCATAGCCATATCAACCAGCGCATTGAACAATTTTGTCGCGGTTCCGGCCATGTCGGTTGCAATGGATAGGCGGCGATACGCCAGCCACCAGCGTGCCGTGTCCTGCCGCTTGGCCGCGTCATAGCCCGCATCGCTCCATCCCTCGCGCAGATCGATGCCCATGCCAAGGAATGCCGCCAGCAGGGTGCCCGGATCCAGATAGGCGATGCCAAGGTGCAATTGCCCCACGCCGTTCCGTTCCGGCACCACAAACTGCGCAATGCAGTCAATAAAGCTCAGCGACCGGCACCGCGCGCCAAGTGTCTGTTCGGCAAGGTGAAAATCCGGTCGGCGCTGCAAGACGTGGATGTTCTGATCAATCCGCCCCAGCAACTGCCGGCCAAGCTGCGCCGAACCCTCCACGATAATCAGCGTCTTTGCCCCGGCATAGGTGCCAAGCTGCTGCGCCAAAGGCACCGCCCCCGCATCCAGAATGTCGACGCCCTGCGCCGCCAACCGCTCCGCCAGATAGCTTTCCCCGGTGATGATCCCGCGCCCGGTTCCCACCACGCTGCCCCGCGTCACGAAGACGGTGGCGCGCGGGTCTGCCGTCAGCCCCTGACGCCGTGCGTTTTCCTCGTACATCGCCAGATAGGCGTCCGGCGGGGCGGGCCCGTCCAGCACCTCGGGCTGCGGCATGGCAAGCAGCGCGCGCACCCGTGTCGGCTTGGTGATGTACACCAGCCGGTCCTCGTCAATTCCCAGCCATGACAGCACACTCGCCAGATACTTTGGTGCCCCCTCGGGCCATGTTGCATCCGGGGCCACCAGTGCAATGCGAAGATCGGGCCGGGCCATGGCACTGGCAAACAGCCGCGGAACGGTTTCCGAAATAATGTGCCCGAACTGCGGTACGATGGTCCCGCCCCACAGCAGAACCTCGTCCAGCCGCTCTGCCCGGACAGACAATTTCCGCGGCCTGCGGTCCATCACACGGCTGTCGCGGCGAAACCGCAGATCTTTGCGCTTCGCAAATTTCGGCCAGACCGGCCCCGCCTCGGGCAGGAACTGCCCCAAGGCGATGCCCCGCCGGTTTGGCATGATCAGTATGTTGTCGAATCGCTCCAACGGAAACGGCCCGACGGTCGCAGGCGCCCCACCACGCCCCGCCTTGCCCCGCAAGTGGCGGATCAACCGCCGCATCCGGGCCAGCAAAGCGGACGTTCGACCTTGTCTTGGCATGTTTCCCCCGGGCTGGCAGCTGATCGCAAGTGCCTAGACGGCCACGCCCGTCAAATCAACCCAAAGGGAAACGATGCCCGCCTGATCAATACACCCTCGCCTTCGGCGCAATCTTCTTCAGGTCGATCCCGCCCTGTTCCTGCGTCGTCAGCGGGTCCAGATGCACCGGGCGGCTGTCCAGCCGCACGTTCGATCCATCGACATAGGCAAGCGAATGGATCCGCCAGTTCACGTCATCGCGGTTCGGATAATCCTCATGGGCATGCGCACCCCGGCTTTCCTTGCGCGCTTCGGCGGCCACGATTGTGGTCAGCGCGTTCGGCATCAGGTTGGTCAGTTCAAGCGTTTCCATCAGATCACTGTTCCAGATCAGGCTGCGGTCCGTCACGCTGATATCGTCCATCTTGTCCGCGATGGCCCGCATCTTGACCACCCCTTCGGCCAGCGTCTTGTCGGTGCGGAACACCGCCGCATCCGCCTGCATCGTCTTTTGCATCTCCAACCGCAGTTCGGCGGTGCCCACCGTTCCCTTCGCGTGGCGCAGCCCGTCGAACCGGTCAAGCGCGCGGGTCACTTCGGCCTTGTTCACGGCAGGCACGGCTTCGTTGCGGTTCACCACTTCCCCCGCCTTGATGGCCGCCGCGCGACCGAACACGACAAGGTCGATCAGGCTGTTCGAACCAAGCCGGTTCGCCCCATGCACCGATGCACAACCCGCCTCGCCCACCGCCATCAGCCCCGGAAAGATCGTATCCGGCGCGCCCGGCTGGGGGTTTAGCACCTCGCCCCAGTAATTCGTAGGGATACCGCCCATGTTGTAATGCACCGTCGGCAGAACCGGGATCGGATCTTTCGTCAGATCGACGCCGGCGAAGATTCGTGCCGATTCCGAAATGCCGGGCAGGCGCAGATCGATCGCCTCGCGCGGCAGATGGTTCAGGTTCAGGTGGATGTGGTCCTTGTGCGGCCCCACCCCGCGCCCTTCGCGGATTTCAATCGTCATGCAGCGGCTGACCACATCGCGCGACGCCAGATCCTTGTAGGTCGGCGCATAGCGTTCCATGAAACGCTCCCCTTCCGAATTGGTCAGATACCCGCCTTCGCCGCGGGCCCCTTCGGTGATCAGGCACCCGGCCCCATAAATCCCCGTGGGATGAAACTGCACGAATTCCATATCCTGCAACGGCAAACCGGCCCGCGCCGTCATGCCACCGCCGTCACCCGTGCAGGTGTGCGCTGATGTCGCGCTGAAATACGCCCGCCCATAGCCGCCCGTGGCCAGCACCGTCATCTTGGCGTTGAAGACGTGGATCGTCCCATCCGCAAGCTTCCACGCCACAACGCCCGTGCAGCGGCCGTCCGTCATGATCAGGTCAATCGCGAAATACTCGACAAAGAATTCCGCATTGTGCTTCAGGCTTTGCCCATACAGCGTGTGAAGGATCGCATGCCCTGTGCGGTCGGCGGCGGCGCAGGTGCGCTGCACTGGCGGGCCTTCGCCATATTCTGTCGTATGCCCGCCGAACGGGCGCTGATAGATGCGGCCATCCTCGGTCCGGCTGAACGGCACGCCGTAATGCTCCAGCTCGTAAACCGCCTTGGGGGCCTCGCGCGCCAGATACTCCATCGCATCGGCATCCCCCAGCCAGTCGCTGCCCTTCACGGTGTCGTACATGTGCCATTGCCAGCTGTCCGGCCCCATATTGCCAAGGCTCGCCGCGATGCCGCCCTGTGCGGCCACCGTATGGCTGCGCGTCGGGAACACCTTGGTCACACAGGCCGTGCGCAGCCCCTGCTCGGCCATGCCCAGCGTCGCCCGCAACCCGGCACCACCTGCGCCCACAACCACAACATCGTAATCATGCGTCTCGTATTCATAAGCCGACATTCACAGAAGCCTTTTCAAAGCGCGATTTTGGCAAGGGCAAACAGGCCCGTTGCCGTGACAGCATAAGACAGGGCATTGGCCGCCATGATCAGCGACTTGCGCGTCGCCCCGCCGGAATAATCCTCGAACATGTTCCGCGCGCCCATGGCGAAATGGCGCATCCCCACGAACAGAACCAACCCCGTCAGGATCGCCGGAAAGGGCCGTGCAAAGGTTTCAAGCACCACGTCGCGGCCTTGCCCAAGCGTCGTCCCGAAAATGTAAAGCCACACCGGCACCATGAAGGCCAGCGCGACCGCCGTAACCGACATGAACCAGTGCCGTTCAGTGCCGCTGTGGGCCGGGCCACGCCCCATCGCCTTTTTGCGATCCGTCAGATAGCGCATGTCAGACCCCTATCCGGATGATCAGCAACGTCAGCACCGTCAGAACGACCGACCCGATCACACAGGCCCAGCCAAGCCGTTCCGCCGTCTTGATCTCAAGCCCGTGGCCCGCGTCGTAATACAGATGCCGCAAGCCGGCGAGGTAGTGATACCACACCGCCCAAAGCGATCCTGTAAACACGATGTCGCCGAACCACGATGTCGCGACCCGGTTTGCCACCTCGAAATACGCATCCGATGTTGCAGCCGCCAAAAGCCACCAGACCATCAGAACCACGGCAACAGCCAATCCGTTGCCGGTGATCCGCGTCAGGATGGAACTGATCGACGTCATCTGCGGGCGGTAAATCTGCAAATGCGGCGACAGCGGGCGGTTGACGGGGTTTGGTGGGGCCATGGGACCATTCCTTGTATTCGCTTGGCTGTGCCTGCCAACGCAGCAGACCACCTTTTTGCTCCACTGTGTGAATAGCGCGTTTTTCTCCGGTGTCACGCGCTGCAACGCCGCATCGGTTGCGAAAATTCCTGCCAAAGGTTCAAAACCACACAGTGTGATCACAATTTTTTGCCCCGTGATCACAACACGGCATCCAGTCACATCGGCATCAGCGCCCAGTAATCAAGGTCAAGCAAAACGTCGGGGTCATATCGCCCTTGCGCATCCTTCAACACAAACCTGTCGCCCGCGCCCGCCTTGCAGGCCACCAGCCGCAGGCGGATGGCACCCACCCCCGGCACCGCGGTGTCGCTCCGGTCAATCACTTCGGACCACGCCCGAACCGTATCGCCCGCCAGACACGGGTTCACATGTATGCCGCTGTTCAGCCCCACCACCAGATGCGCATTGGCCAACCCATTGAACGACAACGCCCGCGCCAGACTGATGACATGCCCGCCGTAAACCAACCGCCGTCCATCAGCCCGGGCAGTCACGTCGAAATGCACCTTCGCCGTGTTCTGCCACAACCGCGTGGCCAGCATATGTTCGGCATCCTCGATGGTCACGGCGTCCACATGGTCGATCCGCTCGCCCACCGCGTAATCCCCCCAACGGTGCGCCTCACCCGACAGCGCGAAGTCATGCGCCCGAAACGTCAGCCCCCTGGGCACCACCAGTTCCCCGGCCGGGATCACGGCGCGCAGGTCCGGCACAACGGTCACCGGGGCCGCGCTGTCCACGCTTCGCTTGCGCACCATGACCCAGCGCACGAACGTGATCACATCGTGCCCATGCTGATTGGTCCCCGTGGTGCGCACCCAGACAACACCCGTCTGCCGGTTGGAGTTTTCCTTGACCCCGATCACAGTGCTGCAAGCCCGGATCGTATCCCCGGGCCACACGAACTCCAGCCATCTCCCCTCGGCATAGCCAAGGTTGGCCACGGCGTTCAGACTGATATCCGGCACCGATTTGCCGAACACCACATGGAAAGCCGCCCAATCATCCAGCGGCGATGCCGAAAGCCCGCATGACCGGGCGAATTCGTCCGATGATGCCATGGCATGACGCGCCGGATACAGCGCGTGGAACAGCGCCCGTTCCCCCCCCGATACCGTTCGCGGTACTGCATGGGCAATCACCTCGCCCACGCGGTAATCCTCGAAATACCGGCCGGGGTTTGTCTTCATTGCTGCCCAAGCACCGTTTCAGGCGTATAGACACCGGGCGCTTCTTTCACCACGGCCTGCCCGCAGCGCATCACGCCGCGCCCCGCATCAAACCCATAGGTCGGATCACCATGCAGCACCCAACCCTTGTTCAACGCCGCCGTCACCTTGTGGCAAAACGCCGACGTGTCGTCGTCTGACAGAAAGCGATAAAGTTTCATCCATACGTTCCCATGAAGGGCGAATGCCCGGACCAGACGTGAATGCCTGCAATCACCCCGTACAACACGAGCGTGCCGACAAGGTTCATCGCATCCCCCTTCAATCCGCGCCCGCCCACAGGCGGCGTCCAGTCCTGCGCCCGGTTGATGATGAAAATGCTGACCAGCGCCCAAAGGCCGATGCCCCCGAACAACACGATTGACGCCATATCCCCGTTGACGATCAGATGTGATGCCGCCCAGATCACCGTGCCCCACAGCATCGGATGCCGCATCCGCGGATACAGCACGCCCTTGGTGCCACCCACGCCGTACAGATAGATCGCCACCAGCATGGCCAGGTTGTTCAGATGCCCCATGCCCGGCCATGGGCTGTAAACCGGCACAACCTCGGCCGCGCGGTATCCCCAGACCATCAGGCCCACCGACAGCAACAGCGCAATCGCAATGGGCCCCTTGGCCTTGTCGCCCATCCCGGCGCGCATCGTGGGTGCCGCCCGTTTGAACAGATGCGCGCCCCACCACAGCACCACGCCAAGTATCAATATCGTCACTGCACCATTCCCCCTGCTGACCCGCCCACCTTGCCGTTCCCGCGTTCCAGTTGCAACGCCCCGCACGAACGCGCCGTTAACCGGTTGTCCGTCTGTCCTGCCTCATCCTGCGCCCATCCGCCACTTACCCAAGGAAGGCATTGATATGACCCATAGAATGTTGTTCGCCCTGTCGCTCGGCTTTGGCGGGTTGATCCTTGCCACGCAGGCGGCCCAGTCCGCTCCGCAGTGCGGGCCGCGGGCCACAGTCATTGCCACCCTTGCCGAAACCTACGGCGAAACCCGCCGCGGCCTTGGCCTGGCCCCAAACCAGACCGTGATCGAGGTATTCGCCAATGACGAAAACGGAAGCTGGACCATCACCGCCTCGGCGCCCGACGGCCAGACCTGCCTTCTTGCCAGCGGTCAGCAGTATCAGGCGCGCACCGACGCCCTGCCCCCCAAAGGCGACCCCACCTAGGCCAGAAGCCCCGCAGCCCCCTGCCAGACAAGCCGCAGGGAAATCGCCAAAAGCGCCCATGTCACCATCTGGAAGAACAGCTTTTCGGGCAGCAACCGCACCAGGCGCACCCCCAGAAACACGGCCAGCGACGCAGGCACGGCCAACATCGCCGCCACTTTCAGATTGTCCGTATTCAGCTGACCCAGCGCGTAATACGGCAGCAGTTTTACAAAATTGATAAAGGCAAACGCAATCGTCGCGGTGCCCGCAAAGGTCGCCTTGTCCATCTTCAAAGGCATTGTGTACACCTGATACGGCGGCGCACCCGAATGGCTCACGAAACTCGTGAACCCCGCGACACTGCCCCAGAACAACCCCGGCAACACTCGCGCAGGGCGCGGCGCGCCATCATGGTCGCGGCGCAACAGAACCGACAGCGCAAACACCATCCCGATGGCCCCGATCACCAGCGTCACCAGCGCCTCTGACACCACGCTCGCCGTGGCCCAGCCGATGCCGATGCCTACAGTAGCCCCTGCCCCAATGATCGCCAGCACCCGCCGGTTGAATTTGTGCCGATAGGCGTAAAGCCCGAACATGTCGGACACCACATAGATCGGCAGCAACAGTCCCGCCGCCGTCACCGGCGAAATCACCTGGCTCAGCACGGGCACGCCCAGCATCCCCACGACGGGCAGCCCGCCCTTGCTCATCCCCACAAGAATGGCCGCCAGAACCGACAGCGTCCAGAACAATGGTCCTTCCAAGATTGTCTCCGATTCCCTGCCCGGTTGCGTGCTGTGCGTCCTGTTAACGCGATCCTTCGGCATTGGACAGCCATCCGCCCGCCGCTGCCCTGCCGCACACTTGCGCGGCGGGGCGCGAAAGATTACCCATGCCCGCAAATGAATCGAGGAGATTCCAGATGGCCAGACCGAAGATTGCCCTTATCGGCGCAGGACAGATTGGCGGCACGCTCGCCCATCTGGCCGCCATAAAGGAACTCGGCGATGTCGTGATGTACGACATCGCCGAAGGCACCCCGCAGGGCAAATCGCTCGACATTTCGCAGTCAGGCCCGTCCGAAGGGTTCGACGCCGAAGTGACCGGCACCAACGACTTCGCCTTCTTGCGCCGTTCGGACGTGTGCATCGTCACCGCCGGCATCGCCCGCAAACCGGGGATGAGCCGGGATGACCTTCTGGCCATCAACCTCAAGGTGATGAAATCGGTCGGCGAAGGCATCAAGAAGCATTGCCCCGATGCCTTTGTCATCTGCATCACCAACCCGCTTGACGCGATGGTCTGGGCGCTGCGCGAATTTTCTGGCCTGCCGCACCACAAGGTCGTGGGCATGGCCGGCGTGCTCGATTCCGCGCGCTTCCGCCATTTCCTGTCGCTTGAATTCAACGTCTCCATGCGCGATGTGACGGCCTTTGTTCTGGGCGGCCACGGCGACACGATGGTTCCCTTGGCGCGCTATTCCACAGTCGCAGGCATCCCGCTGCCGGATCTGGTCGCCATGGGCTGGACCACGCAGGAAAAACTCGACGCCATCATTCAGCGCACCCGGGATGGCGGTGCCGAGATTGTGGGCCTGCTGAAAACCGGGTCGGCCTTCTATGCCCCCGCCACCAGCGCCATCGAAATGGCCGAAGCCTATCTCAAGGATCAGAAACGCCTTCTGCCCTGCGCAGCCCATGTCGACGGCGCTTATGGCCTGAACGGCATGTATGTCGGCGTGCCCACTGTCATCGGCGCGGGCGGCGTGGAACGCATCGTCGAAATCAAGATGAATGCCGACGAACAGGCGATGTTCCAGAAATCGGTCGATGCCGTCAAAGGCCTCGTCGCCGCCTGCAAGGCCATCGACGGGTCGCTCGCCTGACCCTTCGGCCTGCCAAAGAAAGGCGCGGCGTGTCCCCACGCCGCGCCTTTTTCGTGCAACCCGTCAGTTCGTGTTCACAAACGATCCGACGATCCACGTCCAATGCTTCGCGGTGATCTGCCCCGGCAAAAGATCAAACACGGCCATCTTGGCCACCATCCGCACCGGCGCGCATATCTTTTCGACCACATGATAATGGGTCCGGTCATGATAGTCGTCGAACAAAAGTCTGGTCGGACGCTCGATCCGCATCAGGGCGGCGCAAAAGCAGGCCACCCGGAACCGCCCGTCAACCAGAATCAGATCCGGCTGCACGAATCCCGCCTTGTCCCAGACCGCGAGCGAATACTTGTGATAGTTCTTGAAATCCGCGTCGTTGACAGGACGCCCCCAGGCACCCGTTTTTCCCACATCCACATGCTTTACCGTAACAGGCGCCTCCGGATGATTGGCTTTCAAAAAGGCGTTCATCTCGCGCGCCCACTTCTTGTCACTTTCGACAGAAACGGTCCGTTTGCCCAACCGCGCCGCAAGCGCCGTCGAGCCACCGCTGCCATATTCAAGGATGGTTCCGGCGCGGCTATATTCGTCGATCAGGAATTCTTGAACCTCTGGCACGAATGTCAGCACCGGATCGAACGGTTTTGGCTTTTTTCCAAGTAACAACAATCAACATCCTTCGTTTACATCGGATCTCGTCGCCTAACCAACAAACCCGGTTTCGGCGATCAGTGCGGCATTGCGTTCCCGTAGGCGGGCATCAAATGCCGCCACGGTGTAATCAAACTCGGTCGTCGGGAAATAATGCTGCACATCACTGGCCACATCCAGCCTGATGTCTGCAATCCCATTGATCTTTCGCAGACGTTCCACTGTATCCGGATCAAGAACCAGCGCCATCTTCAACGCATTCAGCGCCTCGGCATTCTGCCGCTGATTATAGGCGGTGCGAAACTGCGCCGCCCGCCCCGGCGGATAGGAGCGCATGTTGACATTGGCCTTGTCGGGGCTCGTCTCGATCAGACTGATGTATTTCTTCATCAGTTTGAACAGCCAGTTCGTCGGCGTCAGCGCATCGAAATGCGCCAGATGAACACCGTCCAGAAACCGCAAAAACTCTGGCCACTCCAAAAACGAACGGTCCGCCGAAGGGTGCCCGGCGGGAAGCGCAAAGTGCGGCGTCAGAACGCGGTTGCGGCCCGTCCGGGTGACGGTCTTGCCAAGATTGTGCCCCAGCACCCCCCGGAACAAAAATCGCGAGGTGTCGCCATAAGCCCATTTTTCATCGGCTTCCCGGTCTTTCAGGTTCAGACGGAACACCCCGTCGAAAATCGTGCGCGGCGGTGTGTTCTTCTGAAACACCCGCTCCGCCACCTGAATACGCGCAAAATCCACACTGTCGGGCAATTCCGCCAGAACCTCGGCAAACGGGCGGTCGGACACGACCATCTCATCCGCGTCGCAAAACACTGACCAATCCGTCGTGCAGCTTTTGTAATGATCGTTGGCGTTGATGCTCTGCCGGCCGATGTGAAACGCGGGCCGCTTTGGCCGCCCGCCTTGGCCCCAGTAACTGTCGTCGCAGAGCGTCAGGCGAACAGCCTTCTGTTGCGAAAGCACGGCCACCGCTTCCGGATTGGGGCGGTCCAGGTACAAATGCACCTCGCTCGCACCCATGGCGAGATGATGGGCCACATAGGCGCACAACAGTTCAACCGGTTCATCCGCCGTACAGTGGACAGACCAGGTCGGCGTTTTCGCATCAGACATAGCCACCTCCAGATCGCCGGGCGATACCACGGGAAAAGCCGATTGTTCAAGAAGAGCCGGACCTTTGGCCTAACGTCACCCTTCGCAACATTTGTGATCACAGTTTTTTCGGCTGTGATCACAAACCTCATTTTCTTGCTGCATTCACCCGAATTTAGCCGTTTGGTAATTTGAACCGCCTCAGAAATGTGGCAACGAACGGCAAAACTTCCTTGAAGGACGGCGTGACATGAACATCCACGAATATCAGGCCAAGGCCCTGCTGCGCAGTTATGGCCTGCCCGTATCAGATGGCCGCGTCGTTTTGCGCGCCGAAGAGGCAAAGACAGCGGCGGGCGAAATCGATGGTCCGATCTGGGTCGTCAAATCGCAGATCCACGCAGGTGGTCGCGGCAAAGGCCACTTTCTGGAACCCGAAGCTGGCGAAAAAGGCGGCGTCCGCATCGCCCGTTCGGTCAGCGAAGCGGCCGAGGCTGCGCGGCAGATGCTTGGCCGCACGCTTGTCACCATCCAGACCGGCCCGGCGGGCAAACAGGTCAACCGCATTTACATCGAAGACGGCAGCGAAATCGCCCGCGAGCTTTACCTCGCCCTTCTGGTGGATCGCGCCTCCAGCCGGATCAGCTTTGTCTGCTCCACGGAAGGCGGCATGAACATCGAAGACGTGGCCCACAACACGCCGGAAAAGATCCTGACCTTCTCGGTCGACCCCGCCTCGGGCCTGTCCGATTTCCACGGCCGCCGCGTGGCCTTTGCGCTGGGCCTCGAAGGCAACCAGATCAAGCAATGCGTCAGCCTGATCCGCACCCTCTATAAAATGTTCCTCGAAAAAGATATGGAGATGCTTGAGGTGAACCCCCTTGTCGTCACCACCGACGGCATCCTGAAATGCCTTGATGCCAAGATGGGCTTTGACAACAACGCCCTCTACCGCCAGCCCGACATCATGGCCCTGCGCGATGAAACCGAGGAAGACCCCAAGGAACTCGCCGCCTCGAAATTCGACCTGAACTATATCGCCCTCGATGGCGAAATCGGCTGCATGGTCAACGGCGCAGGCCTTGCCATGGCCACGATGGACATCATCAAACTCTACGGTGCCGAACCCGCCAACTTCCTTGACGTCGGCGGCGGCGCCACCAAGGAAAAGGTGACCGAGGCGTTCAAGATCATCACTTCCGACCCGCAAGTCAAAGGCATCCTCGTCAACATCTTCGGCGGAATCATGCGCTGCGACATCATCGCCGAGGGGATCATTACAGCGGTCAAAGAAGTCGGGCTCAAGGTGCCACTCGTCGTCCGGCTGGAAGGGACGAACGTGGAGCTGGGTAAAGAGATCATCCGCAATTCCGGCCTGAACGTGATTGCAGGCGATGATCTGTCTGACGCCGCAGAAAAGATCGTGAAGGCGGTGCGGGGGTGAATGTCAGACAGCCAGCTCTAGGCGTCTTGTCTTTAATGTCTGTATGGGGCTTTCCTGTTGCTGTTCAGGCAAGCGATGAAGTCAAAGTTTTCTTTGATACATGCATGTCCACATTACCGGAGTTTACTGGCATTGGTTACGTTTTGCTTCCGCTGGGTTTTGTAAGCATAAATGGCAATCTATGGACCAGAGAAGCAGATTCGATTGGAATTCGGGTTAGTGAAGAAACGGACAGGATGACATGCATGGTTCTACAAGTTGGCAACCACACTGAACGGTTCGCAATTGATCTAGAAAAGGTACTAACCGATAAATTCTCCGGTGCGTGGGAACAAAAGTCATTCGAGGGTCGGAACTTATACTTGGTGCGCGCGTCAAACGAGAATGTCTTGATAGAAATCATTCCCCCGCTTGGTGCCAGCACAATTCTCGTCGCAAATACACAGAGACAATAGGCGTTCGAATATCAAAATCGGTTATTGCAAATAGGCCCCCTATGCCCCGCCTCGCCCTCCTCCTCACTCTCCTCCCCCTCCCCGCCTTCGCAGACATGGCGTTCCGGGCCGAAGACCTGCTGCCCAACCGGGACACCGCCCTTGCGGGTGCAATGGTGGCCTGTGCCATGGGCGTCACCGACCCCGACGCCGCCGATGCAGCGTTCACCGGGGGCGGTTGGGAAAAGTTCGAGGATGAGGGTAGCTGGTCCTACGTCTCTGGCGATCTGACCGCGATGATGTGGACAGTCCCCGGTTTCTGCATGGTCGATGACGCCGCCACTGGGACCGATGCCATGGCCGACACCTTCCTTGGCCTGTCCAACGTGCCACCCGACGAAGGCACCGACGCCGACGGCTGCCGCACCTTCCTGCTGGACGGGTCGATCACCGCCACCCTCACCGGCCCCGGCAACGACCCCGTCTGCACTTCGGAAACAGGGGCGGCCATGCGGTTCGCCCTGCCTAACGAATAACCGCCCCGGGCAATCCCCGCCCATCGGAGAATAAGAATGTCAGTCCTCGTCAACACCCAGACCCGCCTGATCTGCCAAGGCTTTACCGGCAGTCAGGGCACCTTCCACTCGGAACAGGCCATCGCCTACGGCACGAAAATGGTCGGCGGCGTGACCCCCGGCAAGGGCGGCACCAGCCACCTTGACCTGCCCGTGTTCAACTCGGTGCATGAGGCGATCCACGTCACCGGGGCCAATGCCACCGTGATCTACGTGCCGCCGCCCTTTGCCGCCGACAGCATACTGGAGGCGATCGACGCCGAAATCCCGCTGATCGTCTGCATCACCGAAGGCATCCCGGTCTTGGACATGATGAAGGTCAAACGCGCGCTGGAAGGGTCGAAATCCATCCTGATCGGGCCGAATTGCCCGGGTGTGATGACGCCTGATGAATGCAAGATCGGCATCATGCCGGGATCAATCTTCAAACGTGGCTCTGTCGGTGTTGTTTCCCGCTCCGGCACGCTTACCTATGAGGCTGTGAAACAGACAACCGACGTGGGCCTTGGCCAGTCCACCGCCGTGGGCATCGGCGGCGACCCGATCAAGGGCACCGAACATATCGCAGTGCTTGAAATGTTCCTCTCCGACCCGGAAACCCATTCGATCATCATGATCGGCGAAATCGGCGGCAGCGCCGAAGAAGAAGCGGCAGAGTTCCTGATGGATCAACGCAAGAAAGGCCGCTGGAAACCCACCGCAGGCTTCATTGCAGGCCGCACCGCCCCCGCCGGCCGCCGCATGGGCCACGCCGGTGCCATCGTATCGGGCGGCAAGGGCGACGCGGAAAGCAAGATCGAGGCGATGAAACGCGCCGGCATCATCGTCGCCGACAGCCCCGCGGGTCTGGGCGAGGCCGTGTTGAAGGCGATCGGGTGATGCCCCAAACCCCGCAACCCACCCGTAGGCCGGGGGTACGCCAGGCACCCCCCCCAAGCCGGGCGGAGCCGCGGCACCAACACGCTTGCCGGCGGTAGCGCCGGCGAAAGCAAAAAGAC
>JANPIX010000002.1:0-107384 GCA_031425195.1 Gemmobacter sp.
AGGCGGACTTGGCACCCCAACATGCCTGTTCAGAGTCTCCACCCGTTCGAGCCGAATGCGAATCACGAAGGCCATGAATTCCAGGGAAAATAATGGTGCTGTGAGAGAGGATTGAACTCTCGACCTCACCCTTACCAAGGGTGTGCTCTACCACTGAGCTACCACAGCGCCGGGGCGTGTAAACACCGCCATCGGGGCGCGTGTTAGACGCAAAGCGGGGGCCTTGCAAGCGCATTCTGGCACAGCGCGCAGGTGCAATCTGGACCCTTGGCCCCCCCTGCGCTAAAGGAAGTCCATGAACAGCACCCCCGATCAGGATGGCACCGAAAACGCGCCCCGCCCCGGCGGCAAGATCACGGCCCGGGAAGTGCGCGAGAACCGTCGCAAGGTGGCGCTGAAGGCGAACATGGGCAGGCGCAAGGCGCAGGCGCGGGCCAAGGCGCAGGCCATCCCGACACCACAACAAGAAACGGAATAGGCAGGATACATGGATCAGATCATCGTGCGCGGCGGCGGGGCCCTCAAGGGCGAAATTCCGATTGCCGGGGCCAAGAATGCCTGTCTGACGCTCATGCCAGCCACGTTGCTGACGGATCAGCCGCTCACACTGACGAACGCGCCGCGTCTGTCCGACATTGCCACGATGTCCCAACTTCTGGGCTCGCTCGGGGCCGAAGTGGCAAGTCTGCAGGGCGGGCAGGTGCTGGCGCTGTCATCCAAGACAATTTCCAATCACACGGCCGACTATGACATCGTGCGCAAGATGCGCGCATCGATCCTTGTGCTGGGCCCGATGCTGGCACGCGACGGGCACGCCATCGTGTCGCTGCCGGGCGGCTGCGCCATCGGCGCGCGGCCTGTGGACCTGCACCTGAAGGCGTTGGAGGCGATGGGGGCCACGCTTGATCTGCGCGACGGATATGTCCATGCCAAGGCCCCTGCGGGTGGTCTGCAGGGTGCC
Organism: Gemmobacter sp.; assembly: GCA_031425195.1. Classification (GTDB taxonomy): domain Bacteria; phylum Pseudomonadota; class Alphaproteobacteria; order Rhodobacterales; family Rhodobacteraceae; genus JANPIX01. Next base: position 962 of record JANPIX010000002.1, read on the forward strand.
ATGATCGACTTTCCGATCGTCTCTGTCGGGGCCACCGAAAACGCGCTCATGGCGGCGACGCTGGCGCGGGGAACGACAGTGCTGAAGAATGCCGCCCGCGAACCCGAGATTGTCGATCTTGCGCAGTGCCTGCGCCGAATGGGCGCGCAGATCGAGGGCGAGGGGACAAGCACGATCACGATTCAGGGCGTTACGTTCCTTGGCGGCGCGACCCATCCTGTCGTCGCCGACCGCATCGAACTTGGCACCTACATGCTCGCGCCCGCGATCTGTGGTGGCGAGGTGGAACTGCTGGGCGGCCGGATCGACCTCGTCGGTGCGTTCTGTGAAAAGCTGGACGCCGCTGGCGTGTCCGTCGTCGAAACTCCGCGCGGCCTGAAAGTCAGCCGCAACAACGGCCGCGTGCGTGCGGTTGATGTGGTGACAGCCCCGTTCCCCGGTTTTCCGACCGACCTGCAGGCGCAGATGATGGCGCTGTTGTGCACAGCCGAGGGAACTTCGGTGCTGGAAGAGCGTATTTTCGAGAACCGCTTCATGCACGCCCCGGAATTGATCCGCATGGGTGCCAAGATCGAGGTACACGGAGGCCATGCCACGGTGACGGGGGTTGAACGTCTGCGGGGTGCGCCCGTGATGGCAACTGATCTGCGGGCCTCGGTCAGCCTGATCCTTGCCGGATTGGCGGCCGAGGGCGAAACCGTGGTCAGCCGCGTCTATCATCTGGACCGGGGCTATGAACATGTGGAACAGAAACTGTCGGTCTGCGGTGCGCAGATCGAACGTGTAAGAGGCTGATCATGACAGACGCGCGGTTCGAAGACGCCGACGAAGGCCCACTGAACCTGATGGCGCATGACATTGACGACCTGCGCATCCTCGCAGCACTGGTTCAGGACGCGGTTTTTCCCGCGTCCGAAATGGCCTACCGTGCCAAGCCGCGGCACTTCGCGCTGCTGGTCAACCGGTTCCGCTGGGAAGATCGCGTGGCCGCCGAAAAGGCTGGTCGCAGCTATGAACGGGTGCAGGCCGTGCTGTCGTTCGGGGATGTGCGCGCGGTTCAGACGCAGGGCATTTCCCGCGATGCCGATACGATCCTGTCGCTTCTCGATATCGCGTTCGAACCGGGGCCGGATGGCACCGGGCGGGTGGTCCTGACCCTTGCCGGCGATGGGGCCATCGCCCTGACCGTCGAGGCGCTGGATGTGGCCCTGCGCGATGTGACGCGCCCCTATCTTGCGCCATCGGGCAAGGTTCCGGCCCACCGCGACTGACAGTCTGCACCGGGGCATCAGTGTCGCAGGCGCTTGAGGCATCCGTCCCGGCACGGTAAGGGGACGCATGCAGTTTGCAGGGGGCCCAGATGCCAATGTTCTTGTCCACGCGGGACGCTGATTTCGAAGCCGCCTTTGTGCAACTCCTCGGGCAAAAGCGGGAAGAGGCGGAAGACGTCGATCAGACGGTCGCCGGGATCATTGCAGACGTGCGGGCGCGGGGGGATGCGGCTGTCATCGAGCTGACATCAAGATTTGACGCGCAGGATCTGACCCCGGAAACACTGGCGTTCACGCCAGCCCAGATTGCCGCCGAAGTGGCCCGGGTGTCGCCCGCCGACCGCGCGGCGCTGGAACTCGCGGCGGACAGGATTCGTGCGTATCATGAACGTCAGATGCCGCAGGACGCCTGGTGGCAGGATGCTGCGGGTGTTGGCCTTGGGTGGCGCTGGACGCCCGTTTCGGCGGCGGGGCTGTATGTGCCGGGGGGCACGGCGTCCTATCCGTCGTCCGTGCTGATGAATGCCATTCCGGCGCAGGTGGCGGGTGTGGGCCGTCTGGTCATCGCCTGTCCGACACCGGGGGGCGTGGTCAATCCGCTTGTCCTGCTGGCCGCTCAGATTTCGGGGGTCGATACCGTTTACCGCTTTGGTGGCGCGCAGGCGATTGCCGCACTGGCCTATGGCACGCAGACCGTGCGCCCCGTGGACAAGATCACCGGGCCGGGCAACGCCTATGTCGCGGCGGCCAAGCGGCGGGTGTTCGGGCGGGTCGGCATCGACATGATCGCCGGACCGTCCGAAGTGCTGGTCATTGCCGATGCCGCGAACGACCCGGACTGGATCGCGCTTGATCTGCTCAGTCAGGCGGAACACGACGTTTCGGCCCAATCCATCCTGATCACCGATGATGCGGCCTTTGGGCAGGCCGTTGCGGTGGCGGTCGAGGCGCGGCTGCAAACTCTTGAACGGCGGGTCATCGCAGGCGCAAGCTGGCGCGACAACGGCGCCGTCATCGTCGTGTGCGATCTGGTAGAGGCGGCGGAACTGTCCGACCGGATCGCCCCTGAACATCTGGAACTGTGCGTCGCCGATCCCGTGGCCCTGTCCGCCCGCATCCACCACGCCGGGGCCATCTTTCTTGGCCATTGGACGCCCGAGGCGATTGGCGACTATGTCGGCGGGCCGAACCATGTGCTGCCCACCGCCCGCTCTGCCCGGTTTTCGTCGGGGCTGTCGGTGATGGATTTCCTCAAACGCACCACGCTGACGCAAGTCACCCCCGCCGCGCTGTCCGCGATTGGCGTTGCCGCCGAACGGCTGGCCCAGTCCGAAGGGCTGGAGGCGCATGGGCTGAGCGTGCGCGCGCGGCTTGACCGGCTTAACGCTGGCCCGTCCGACGGGACAGAGGACGCTTGACGCCAAACCATCTTTCGACAGGATGCTGACATGACGATGATCCTGTATTTTTCGCGCAACCCAAATCCGCGCCTTGCCGTGGCCACCGCCCGCCATCTTGGTGTCGATCTGCGCTTTGAATGGTGCGCGCCGTTCGATCCCGCCCATACGGATTTCTTCCGCACGCTGAACCCCTCGCGGCGGATTCCCATCCTTCAGGAAAACGGCAATACGCTGTGGGAGGCGGACGCCATCGCCTGCCGCCTGGCACAGATCGCAGGCTCGGACTTCTGGCGCATGGGTGCGCAGATGCCGGAAATGATCCGCTGGATCAGTTGGGGCAAGGCGAATTTCGTCGCCGCCTGCGATCAGGTTCATTTCGAATTTGGCACCAAACAACGCTATCACCTTGGCCCCGTCGATCAGGCCCATGTGGCGGCCGGGCTGGCCAGTTTCGACGAACACGCCCGCCTGCTGGATGCCCACCTTGCACAGCGCCGCTGGCTTGTGGACGACGCGCCAAGCTATGCCGATTTCCGCATGGCTACCTTTCTGCCATACAATGATGTGGCCGGGCTGCCGTTGGCAGACTATCGCAATGTCGCAGCGTGGTACGCCAATCTTTGCGCCCTTCCTGCCTGGTCCGATCCTTTTGCCGGGCTGAACGCGCCGCTGCTTCCGGATGTTCCTCGATGACCCGCTTGTGCCAGATTACCGTCGATGACCGTGGCCTTGTTCCGCCCACGCCGGAAATCGAACAGGAACGCCGTGTGGCGATCTTCGATCTTCTGGAAGACAATGCCTTTTCCCTGCCCCCGCGCGAAGGGCGGCCGCATCAGCCGGGGCCGTACAAACTTGCTCTGGCCATCCGCGATGGCCGGCTGGTGTTCGATCTAACCTCGGAACAGGACGAAACCGTGGCTGCCTTCCTGTTGTCACTTGGCCCCTTCCGGCAGGTCGTAAAGGACTATTTCCAGATCTGTGAAAGCTATTTCGACGCGGTCAGGCGACTGCCCCCCAGCCAGATCGAGGCGATCGACATGGCGCGCCGCGGCATCCACAACGAAGGTGCGCGCGTGCTTCTGGAACGACTGGAGGGGAAGGCGCAGGTCGACACCGCCACCGCGCGCCGGCTGTTCACGCTCATCTGCGTTCTGCACTGGGGCTAGGATGGCGGATTTCCCAAGCTCGGTCCTGTTCTGTTGCGATCATAACGCCGTCCGCTCGCCCATGGCCGAAGGGCTGATGAAAAAGTTCTACGGCCAACGCGCCTATATCCAGTCCGCCGGTGTGCGCAACGACATGGAGGTTGATGGCTTTTCCATCGCCGTCTGTCAGGAACTGGGGATCGAACTGTCCCGCCACCGCTCGCGCAGTTTTGAGGAAATGCAGCAATGGGGCGATGACCTTGGGCAATTCGATCTGGTCGTCGCCCTGTCCCCCGCCAGCCAGCGTATGGCACTGGAGCTGACGAGGTTCTATCACCTGAACGTCGAATACTGGCCCATCCTTGATCCGACAGGCCTTGGCGAAGGGCGCGAAGCCAAGCTGTCGGCCTACAGGCAAGCCCGCGATCAGATCCGCGACCGAATCCTCGCGCGGTTCGGGCCGCCGGCTGACGCGCCTTAACGCCGGGGGTCGGTTGCCCTGCGGTGTGACGCGGCGACCAGTCGGGAAGGGCCGAACTTTGCGCCCAATGCCAACAACTTGTTGGTGATCCCGCTGACGATGGCACTTTCACCTCGCATCGCGGCATCGAACCCCGCGCGCGCGACAACAGCGGGATCGTCCTTCTTCTGGCGGCCAATCGGGCTGTTCGCGATCCCGGCCCGCTGAAAGATCAGTGTCGCCGTGGCACCCGGTTGCAGGCACGTGACCGTCAGCGGCGTGTCCCGCAGTTCTTCGCCAAGCGACTGGGCAAACAGGTTCAGGAACGCCTTGGTCGAATTGTAAACGGCCAGACCCGGCCCCGACATGAACCCGGCGATTGACCCCGTAATCATGATCCGACCCTCGCCCGCCGCGATCATCTGCGGCAAGAGCGCGTGAACCAGTTGCACGGTGCCCACTACATTCGTGTCAATCACCTTGCGAATGTCGGGAAACGACTGCTCGATGAACCTGTGGCCAAGGGCCCGCCCTGCATTCGCGGCCAGCAGGTCGATCTTGCGCCCCGCCACTGCCGCGACCACGGATTTCACCCCTGCTTCGGTGGCAAGGTCGGCTTGCAGGGCGGTGACCCCCTGTTTCAGTTCTGCACTGACCAGATGGATCGCATCATCGTCCGCAACCACCAGAACATCGAACCCCTCGGTGGCCGCAATACGCGCCAGCTCATGCCCGATGCCACTCGACGAGCCGGTGATCACGGCAAAGCGGGCGGCAGTCATACCATGGCCTCGCCAAGTGGCGCAGCCGCTTCGGCCTCTGACATCAGCGGACGTTTGGCGGCCATGCCGGGCTTCAACACCACCTTGATGCACCCATCTTCGCGGTTGTTAAATGTCTCATACAGGCTGGGCCCGTCCTGCAGCGACGCGGTGTGGGTGATGACGAATGAAGGGTCGAACTTGCCCTCCTCGATCAACGCCAGCAGCTTTGGCAAATACCGTTGCACAGGGGTCTGCGCCATTCGGAACGTCAGGCCACGGTTGATCGCCGACCCGAACGGGATCTTGTCCAAAAGGCCGCCGTAGACCCCGACAATAGACACAGTGCCAAAGTTGCGGCAGCACATGATGGCCTGCCGCAGGACAAACGGCCTGTCCGTCCCCAGAAACGTCGCGACTTTGACCCGGTCGATGACGGCGGTAAAGCCGCTTGCCGTATCGGGTTCCGTGCCCACGGCGTCGATGCAACTGTCGGCACCGCGCCCCGCCGTCCGTTCCATGATCGCATCATAAATGTCGATCTTGCCGAAATCGAGCGGTTCGGCACCCGCCGCTGCCGCAAGGGCAAGCCGTTCCGGCACCGTATCAATCGCGATCACCCGTTCCGCACCCAACAGAAACGCCGACCGGATTGCCATCTGCCCGACAGGGCCACAGCCCCAAATCGCCACCGTATCGCCGCCGGTGATATTGCAGAATTCTGCCGCCATGTACCCGGTGGGAAAGATGTCCGACAAGAACAGCGCCTGTTCGTCGGTCATGCCGCCCGGCACCTTGATCGGGCCAACATCGGCAAATGGCACACGAACCAGTTCGGCCTGACCCCCGGCATAGCCACCCAGAAGATGCGAGTATCCGAACAGGCCCGCCGGCGAATTGCCCCAAAGGGTTTTCGCGTCGTTCTTCGTGCGGTTGCTCCGCTCGCATCCCGAAAACTCGCCGCGCAGGCAAAAGAAACATTGCCCGCAGGCGATGACGAACGGCACAACCACGCGGTCACCCACCGACAGCTTTGTGTTGTCACGGCCAACCTCGACAACTTCGCCCATGCATTCATGGCCGACCACGTCGCCTTCGTGCATGTGAGGAATGACGCCGTTGTACAGGTGCAGGTCAGATCCGCAGATCGCACAGGATGAAACCTGAATGATTGCATCGCGGCCATCTTCGATCACCGGGTCCGGTACCGTATCGTATCTCATGTCGTGCTTGCCGTGCCACGTCAAAGCTTTCATCGGGGGTCCTTCCGCCAATATTCAGCGCAGACGGGTTGCCACCCGATCCTGCCTAAGAAGGTGAACAGGGTACGCGTACTTTTGTTCCGGATGGGCGAAAGGGCAGGGGGATCACCCCCTGACAGCGCGCCCCGCTGAACGGGTCAGATGCCGATCAGAAGGAAATCCCCAGCGATGGAAATCACATTTTTATTTGTGTTCAGTATCGTGATTTCAATGTTAAGTGTGCCATTGCTGATGATGCAATTCGCCCCGACCTGCGTCTCCACGAAAGCGCCGACGTTCGTTCCCCCCGGTGCTTCGATGCGGATCTTGTCGATCCCGTCCTGCCACCCTGCAATCGTGTCACTGCCATAGCCCTTGCGGAAGATGTATTCATCAGCCCCGATATCGCCTGACAGATAATCGTTGCCCTTGCCGCCGCGCAGATCATCGGCACCGCCGCCGCCGAACAACTGGTCGGCGTTGCGCCCGCCATCAACCACGTCGTTGCCGCTGATGCCATAAATCGTGTCGTTGCCGTTGCCGCCGAACAGTTGGTCCGTGCCTTCGTCGCCATAAAGCCGGTCCGTACCGCCATCGCCGAACAAGGTGTCGTTGCCGCGGTTGCCATAGACCGTGTCATTCCCGGCAGCTGCGAACACGTAGTCGTTCGTCGCAGCACCGCCCAGCCCACCGCTGAGTTCGATCAGATCGCTCCCCGCTAACAGCACGTTGCGAAGATAAGATATGTCGTCGGCGGTCGATACGGAATCAACGATGCCATTCAGCGCGCTTGCAGAGGGATTGCCGTCGATCAGAATATAGCCGTCAAACCCGCCTGACCGGTTGTCGACATAGATGTCCAGCGTCCCGCTGGTGATGGTCTGTCCTGATCGCGTGATACCGGCCCCTAAAAACGAATTGTTCTGCGCCGATCCCGGAACTCCTGTCAGCGTAATCTGATCTTCAATCGAATAAGGGCCGCTGCCGTATAAAACGATATCGCGGTCGATGTTGTTCTGGAAGCTGAACGACGAAACACTGATGTCGAAATCGCGAAAATCGATGGCCGATTTCCAGAAAATATTGGGCGATGCCATTGGTGAAATCTCCTGATTGAAAAGACGCGGAAAATAAATCGGCTTGATACTTCAGCGTAACACTTGTGACCGATTCGGCAAACGCCGCCTTAGGTCAAAGCGCGCCTTCCTTCACAGCCTCCATCGCAACATAGGTCGAGGTTCCTGCAACGTGGGGCAGGGCCGAAAGCTTTTCCGCCAGCACCCGGCGATAATCCTGAATGTCTGCCGTGCGCACCTTCAGCAGATAGTCGAACCGACTGGCGATCATGTGGCACTGTTCCACTTCGGGGATCATCAGCACCGCCTTGTTAAAGGCTTGCAGCGCCGCTTCCCGGGTGTCTGACAACCGAACTTCCACAAAGGCGATGTGCGACAGCCCCATCTGCACCGGGTTCACGATGGCACGGTAACCGGTGATGACCCCCGTTTCCTCAAGCCGTTTCAACCGCGCTTGCGCGGGCGATTTCGAAAGCCCGATCCGCCGGGCAAGTTCCGTTGCCGTCACCCGCCCCTCGGTGGCAAGGATGCGCAGGATCGCCTGATCGAACCGGTCAAGCGTCAACGGTTCATTCGCCATGTCGTAGCCCCCTGTTTCAAATCTTTCGCCCGCCATTGCCGCACATTCAGGACATCAACCTGCGAAGTTCCATGTATCCTAGCCCAAACGCAAAGGATGTGACCATGCCCCGCGATATCGCCTCTGACCCCCGGACACTGATCGACACCGCCAGTCTGGCGGATGAGGCAGCGCTGATCGCGGATTTGGTCGCGGCCGCGGGTATAGATGCCACCACGCGGGCGCGCATTGTGGCGTCCGGGGCCGATCTTGTGCGCGAGATCCGCGCATCTGCCAAACCGGGTTTGATGGAAGTGTTTCTTGCGGAATACGGCCTGTCCACCGACGAAGGCATCGCCCTGATGTGCCTGGCCGAGGCGCTGCTGCGCGTGCCTGATGCGACAACGATGGACGCCCTGATCGAAGACAAGATCGCGCCAAGTGACTGGGGCCGCCATCTTGGCAAATCCGCTTCCAGCCTTGTCAATGCGTCAACCTGGGCTCTGATGCTGACGGGTCGTGTGCTGGATGACCGTGAACCCGGCGTTGCCGGGCACCTGCGCGCTGCCGTGAAACGGCTTGGCGAACCCGTGATCCGGGGCGCGGTCAGCCGCGCGATGAAGGAAATGGGGCGTCAGTTCGTTCTCGGCGAAACGATCGAGGCTGCGATGAAACGCGCCCGCGAGCTCGAGGGCAGGGGCTATACCTACAGCTATGACATGCTGGGCGAAGCGGCCCGAACGGAACGTGACGCCCGCCGCTATCATCTTGCCTATTCCAAGGCGATCACGGCAATTGCGGCGGCGGCCCACAGTGCCGACATCCGCGAAAATCCGGGGATTTCTGTCAAACTGTCCGCCCTCCATCCCCGTTATGAGGTGGCCAAACGTGATCTTGTCATGGCCGAACTTGTGCCGCGTGTGCGGGCCTTGGCCGGTCTGGCCCGGGCCGCTGGCCTTGGCTTCAACATCGACGCGGAAGAGGCGGATCGCCTGGCCCTGTCCTGCGATGTGATCCAGGCTGTGCTGTCCGATCCGTCTCTTTCCGGTTGGGACGGCTTTGGCGTCGTCGTCCAGGCTTATGGCCGCCGCGCCGGTGCCGTGATCGACTGGCTTTACGACCTTTCCGTTCGGCTTGATCGCAAGATCATGGTGCGGCTGGTCAAGGGGGCCTATTGGGACGCCGAGGTGAAACGCGCACAGGTTCTGGGCCTCGCGTCGTTTCCCGTGTTCACCCGCAAGCAGGCCACGGATGTGAGCTATATCGCCAACGCGAAAAAGCTGCTTGGCATGACAGACCGCATCTATCCGCAGTTCGCCACCCACAATGCCCACACGGTTGCCGCCATTCTGGATCTGGCCAAAGACCGCAGCGCGTTCGAATTTCAACGCCTTCACGGCATGGGCGAACGGCTGCACGACATTGTGCTGGCCGCACAAGGCACCCGCTGCCGCATCTATGCACCCGTGGGCGCGCATCGTGATCTGCTGGCCTATCTGGTGCGCCGGTTGCTGGAAAACGGCGCGAACTCCAGTTTCGTCAATCAGATCGTCGATCACGCCGTTTCGCCCGAAATTGTCGCCGCCTGCCCGTTCGACGCTGTGGCCCACCTGTCACCGCTGGCCAATCCAGCCATCGCAACGGGGCCTGCGCTGTTCCCGGGCCGCCGCAATTCCAAAGGCTGGGATCTGACGGATGCCGCCGATCTTGCCGCGATCACCTCCGCCCGCGCGGCGTTTTCGGACACGATCTTTGAAGGCGGCCCCCGCATCGCAGGCCCAGTGACCGGTGCCGCGCGCATCGCCGTGGCGAACCCCGCAAACGGCACGCTGACGGGCCACGTCGTGACCGCATCGCCCGCCGATGTGGAAACGGCGCTGTCTGCGGCCTCCGTCTGGACGGCGTCGCTTGCAGACCGGGCCGCCACCCTGACTCGGGCGGCCGATCTTTTGGAACAGGATCACGCCCGCATCTTCGCACTGCTGTCCCGTGAAGCCGGAAAATCGCTTCCCGACGCCGTGGGCGAATTGCGCGAAGCGGTTGATTTCCTGCGTTATTATGCGTCGCAGGGCACGCCCGCCGATGCCGCGCCGCGCGGCGTGTTCGTCTGTATCAGCCCGTGGAACTTCCCCCTCGCCATCTTCTGCGGGCAGATCGCCGCGGCGCTGATCGCAGGCAACGCGGTGATTGCCAAGCCTGCCGAACAGACCCCGCTCATCGCCGCCCTCGCGGTCGATCACCTGCTTGCCGCAGGTGTCCCCGACGCCGCCCTGCAATTGTTGCCCGGTGACGGCCCCGTCGTCGGCGCGGCATTGACGCGTGATCCGCGCGTCAAGGGCGTGGCCTTTACCGGCTCTACCGACACCGCACTCGCCATCCGCAAGTCGATGGCCGATCATCTTGATCCCGGAGCACCCCTGATCGCCGAAACAGGCGGCCTGAATGCCATGCTGGTGGACAGCACCGCTCTGCCGGAACAGGCGGTCCGCGACATTCTCGCGGCGGCGTTCCAGTCGGCGGGTCAACGGTGTTCGGCGCTCCGCTGTCTTTATGTCCAGAACGATATCGCGGCCCCCCTGACCGAAATGCTGTTCGGCGCGATGGACGATCTGGCCATCGGCGACCCTTGGCATCTGGCCACCGACGTCGGCCCGGTGATCGACGCCGCAGCGCAATCCGACATCGCGGACTACATCGCCAAGGCGCGCAGCGAAGGCCAGGTGCTCAAGGAACTTCCCGCCCCCGCATCCGGCCATTTCATCGGCCCCACGGTGATCCGCGTGAACACCATCGCCGACATGCCGCGCGAAATCTTTGGCCCCGTGCTGCACCTTGCCACCTTTGCGGCATCCGAAATCGATGCCGTGGTCGCCGCTGTCAACGCCACCGGCTATGGTCTGACATTCGGCCTGCATACCCGTATCGATGATCGGGTTCAGGCAGTCGTTGGCGCGCTCCACATGGGCAACATCTATGTCAACCGCAACCAAATCGGCGCGGTCGTCGGAAGTCAGCCCTTTGGCGGCGAAGGGCTGTCAGGCACTGGCCCAAAGGCGGGCGGTCCGCACTACATCACTCGGTTCAGCGCCAGCCCGACGCCCCCCTGCGACGCGCCTGATACGGCAGCACCAATGGACGCACCTGCCGTGCAGCGCCTTGTCGATGCCAGTCAACCCGACAGGACCGCCCTGTCCGCGCTCGATCTGCCCGGCCCCACGGGCGAATCGAACCGCCTGCAGTCCTTTGCCCGCGCCCCCCTGTTGTGTCTTGGGCCCGGCACAGACGCCGCCGAAGAACAGGCGCGTGCCGTCATCGCACTGGGTGGCAAAGCCGTGCAGGCACCCGGCCTGCCTGCTGCGGCCTTGGCAGGTCTTGCCCGGTTCGGCGGCGTGATCCACTGGGGCGACGCCCGCGCCCATGCGCAGACGCTTGCACAACGCCGCGGCCCTATCCTGCCGGTCATCACAGGCTTGCCCGACACCGCCCATGTCACCTTGGAACGGCATGTCTGCATTGACACCACAGCCTCGGGCGGAAATGCGCAGCTTCTGGCGGAAGTCGCCCAAAACTGACCCATCCTGCTTGACCATTCCGCGCGGATCGGGAATTTTAGCCCGATGTTTCCGATCCGCGATCATAACCCGTCAAGCCGAACCCCCTATGTCACCCGCTTGCTCGTGGCGGCGAATATCCTGATTTTCCTGTGGTATTGGACCGCGATCGATACTGAACGCGGGTTGCAGTTCTTCTTTCAGACCTGGGGCCTTGTGCCCGCCAAGGCCATGGTGGGACTGGAACTGGAGAACGCGTTTTCGTCAATGTTCCTGCATGCCGGATGGATGCATCTGGCGGGCAACATGCTGTTTTTGTGGATCTTCGGCGACAACATGGAAGATCAGTTCGGCCACGTCGGCTTTCTGGCCTTTTATCTTGCCTGCGGTCTTGGGGCCGCGTTCGGGCAGGTGTCGGCCGACCCGCGTTCCTTTGCGCCGATGGTGGGGGCATCGGGGGCCATCGCCGGGGTGATGGGGGGTTATCTTCTGATGTTTCCCCGGGCGAAGATCGACATTTTCTTTTACTTTCTGATCTTCTTCCGGATCTTCCCTGTCCCTGCCTGGATCGTGCTTGGCCTGTGGCTGGGCCTGCAGGTCTGGTCAGGTTTTGCGCCATCCTCGGGCGATGCAGGCGTTGCTTATTTCGCGCATCTGGGCGGCTTCGTTGCCGGGTTCGTGCTGACCTTCCCGTTGTGGCTCCGCCGTGGCGGTATCGCGTTCTGGCAACGCACCCATGGTGCGCCGCCCAATCCGCAAACCGAATACGCCCTGTCACCCAGCCATATTCCTAAGGTTGGCCGCCGGTAATCGCTTGGTCAGGCCCCGCGGATCGCCTTGGTCAGACCGTTAAACAATGCCTCGTTCGCGCAGATCAGGTCGCCGCTTTCCAGCACGTTGGCCCCATCACGCACCGGCCCGACGAACCCGCCCGCCTCGCGCACCAGCAACAAACCGGCAGCCATGTCCCACGGCTGCAACCCGCGTTCCCAGTATCCGTCAAACCGCCCCGCCGCTACATAGGCAAGGTCAAGCGCCGCCGCACCCCACCGCCGAACCCCGGCGCAAACCGGCATCAACCGCGCCATATCGCCCAGTGTTTCCGGCAGGCCCCGCCGCGCGCCAAACGGCACGCCAGTTGCAAACACCGCTTCCGACATGGAACGACGCCCCGAAACGCGCATCCGCGCTTCGTTCATCCAGCACCCGGCCCCTTTTTCCGCCACGAACATCTCGTCCTTGGCGGCGTCGTAAACCACGCCCGCAACAATCTCACCCTTGTGCTCCAGCGCAATCGAAACTGCCCAATGCGGCATGCCGTGCAGAAAGTTGGTCGTGCCGTCCAACGGGTCCACGATCCAGCGGCGGGTCGGATCGACACCTTCCGTCTCGCCTGTTTCCTCGCCCAGCCAGCCATAGGTCGGGCGACCACCCAGCAGGTCTTCCTTGATCAGACGCTCGGCCTCACGGTCGGCCTTGGTGACAAAGTCACCCGGCCCTTTGGTCGACACCTGAAGGTTTTCCACCTCGCGGAAGTCTTTTACAAGACTGCGCCCCGCCTTGCGGGCCGCCTTGATCATCAGGTTGAGGTTGGCGCTGCCCTGCATCGGCGTCTCCTATCGGTCAGGCGACAGCCCTTACAGGGGGCGGCGCGCGATGTGAAGGGGGGGCGGCGCGTCAGCCGCGCTGCAACTTCACGGGTTCCGACCGACCGAGTTTCAGGAAATGTGCCATGAAGGGTTGCGTCGCATCATCTTCGCGCGTCGCGGCGTACAGCCGTTTCGTGACCACCCCTGGGCCAAGTGGCCGTGTCACGTAATCCGCATTCGCACGCACATCCCGCAGCACCCAGTCCGGCAGGACCGCAACCCCCCGGTCCGACCCGACGAGCATCAGGATCACCGCGGTCAGTTCCACCTGCCGCTGACCGCGCGGTTCCACTTTGGCGGGGGCCAACAGTTCGGTGAACACATCCAGCCGTTCGCGCGCCACGGGATAGGTGATCAGCATCTGATCCCGGAAATCCTCGGCCACGATCACTTCGCGTGCGGCAAGCGGGTTTGACGCTGCGGCGACGAACATCGGGTGATAATCGAACAGCGGGTTGAACACGACGCCGGGCAAGGTCACAGGATCGGACGAGATCACCAGATCCACATCCTCGCGCATCAGGGCCGGCAGGGCGTCGAATGCAAGTCCCGCGCGGATGTCCACGTCCACATCGGGCCAGGCACGGCGAAACTGCGCCAGAACCGGGACCAGCCAGTCAAAACAGGCGTGGCATTCGATGGCGATGTGCAACCGCCCGGTTTTCCCGGATCGCAGCGCGCGAAATTCATCGGCCAGCGCATCCACCTCGGGCAGAATACGTTCCGCCGCGCGCAACATCCGAAGCCCCGCCGCCGACAGTTTGAGCGGTTTGGACCGGCGCACGAACAATTCGACTCCCGCCTGATCCTCCAGCCCCTTGACCTGATGGCTCAGCGCGCTTTGCGTCATGTTCATCAGATCCGCCGCACGGGCCAGTCCGCCCGCCTGATGGATCGCCCGAATGGTGCGCAAATGGCGAAACTCCAGATGCATCTTGTGGTCGTCCTCATGTAGTTCATTAGTATTATGAATTTGTTTCACAGAAGCCGATCTGCGACAAGAGGCTTCAGAAGTGGAGCCTTGCCATGACCATCCCCCGCGTGTCCTTCGAATTCTTTCCGCCGCAGACGCTCGATGCGTCCTTCCGGCTTTGGGAAACCGTGCAGACGCTGGCCCCGCTCGACCCGTCCTTCGTATCCGTGACCTATGGTGCGGGCGGTACCACCCGGAAATTGACGCATGATGCCGTAACCACCATTGGTCGCAATTACGGTCTGCGCGTCGCGGCGCACCTGACCTGTGTCGATGCGACCCGCGCCGAAACCATGGACATTGCGGCGGCCTATGCGGCGGCAGGGGTCACCGACATCGTGGCCCTTCGTGGCGATGCACCCAAGGGCGACGCGCGTTTTACCCCGCATCCTGACGGGTTCGCCAATTCAGTGGAACTGATCGCGGCCCTTGCCGACACGGGCAGATTCAATCTTGCCGTCGGTGCCTATCCGGAACCCCATCCGGATGCGGCCGATGACATGGCCGATGTCCGCTGGCTCAAGGAAAAGGTCGCCGCGGGTGCAACTTCGGCGCTGACCCAGTTCTTCTTCGAACCGGAAACATTCCTGCGCTTTCGTGACCGCTGTGCCGCCGAAGGTATCACTGCTCCGATCATTCCGGGCATCCTGCCCATCGACAACTGGTCGGGTGTGAAACGGTTTGCCGCGCGCTGCGGGGCCAAGGTTCCGGCGTGGCTTGACGAGGCCTTTGCCGCCGCCGCCCGCGATGGCCGGGAAGAATTGCTGTCGATCGCACTTTGCACCGAAATGTGTGACACGCTGATCACCGAGGGCGTCGAAGACCTGCATTTCTACACGCTTAACCGCCCGCATCTTACACGCGACGTCTGCCACGCGCTGGGTATTTCCCCAGGGCTGGCGCTGGAAAAGGTGGCCTGACAGCGCCCTTTCCGGTTTGACACGCGTCTCGCGTCCGGGTTCCTTGCCCGGACGCTTTTTCGTTGGCCTTGTTCCCGCCGCCGGATCCGCTATCGTCGCCAAAACCCTTGCAGGACGACGCCCGTGCCCAAACCGATCTACATCCTGAACGGCCCGAACCTGAACCTGCTGGGTCTTCGCCAGCCTGAAATCTATGGTCGCCAGACACTCGACGACGTGGCCGAAGGGCTGTCCACTCTGGCAGAAGAGCTTGGCCTGTCCATCAAGTTCCACCAATCCAACCACGAAGGTCAGATCGTCGACTGGGTGCAAGAGGCGCGTGCACAAGCCTCGGCCATCATCATCAATCCGGCGGCACTGACCCACACCTCGGTGGCGATTCTGGACGCGCTTCACACCTTTGAAGGCCCGGTGATCGAGGTGCACATCTCCAACGTTCACAAACGCGAAAGTTTCCGGCACCACTCCTATGTGTCGCTGCGTGCGGACGGCGTGATCGCAGGCTGCGGGACCGAAGGATACGCCCTCGCCCTGCGCCGGGTTGGCACGCTTTTGTCGGCAAAATGACGGCGGCGACGTGACGAACGCACAGAACGGGGGGCGTTTTTGCTGGCACCCTTCGGCCCGCGTCTTCGGCCCAGACGGGGTCGGGCACGGCGCGGCACACGTCACCCCGCAGGCGGTGATCGCGGAAAAGCCGTCCCTTCTGGCGCTGCAAACCGCCTTCGCCTCGGCGGCGGCAGGTGTCACCTTCCGGATCGGCGCAACAGATGCCGACGCGCCCGCCCCAAGCGAAACCCCGGCCTTCGAAACCCTGACGGGCGGAAGTACCGGCTCCCCCCGCCGAATCCTGCGTTCGCAGGCGTCATGGACGGCGTCCTTTCTGATCAACGCGCCCCGGTTCGGCATCGCGCCCGGGGCAGGGGTGGCGGTGCTGGGCAGCCTGTCCCATTCGATCGCCCTTTATGCGGCGCTTGAGGCATTGCATCTTGGGGCCGATCTGCATCTTTTTGCCGGATGCTCCCCCGCCCGCCAGTGCCGCGACATGCGCAGCCGCGGTGTCGCCACGCTTTACGCCACACCCGTCCAACTGCGCCTGCTGGCGGAAAGCGGCCCGCCGCCCGTGACCACACTTCGGCACTTGGTGGTGGGCGGTGGCGCGCTTGACCCGGGCCTGCGCGCCCGGCTTTTCCACCTGTTTCCAACGGCCCGGGTCCACACCTTCTATGGCGCTGCGGAAACCAGTTTCATTGCCCTGTCGGACAACGACACGCCGGACGGTGCGGCGGGGCCACCCTATCCCGGCGTCGACATCCGGGTGCAATTGCCCGATGGCACGCCCGCACCAGACCCCGCCGGCCCGGGCGAGGTGTGGGTGCGCAGCCCCTATCTTGCCATGGGCTATGCCGGGCCGGACGCGGGGTCCGCGCGATGGGTGGACGGCTGGGTGTCGGTGGGCGAATGGGGGCATTTATCACACGGCCACCTGCATATTCTGGGCCGGGCGAGCCGGATGATCCGCATCGCCGACCAATCGGTCTTTCCCGAAGAGATCGAGGCGTTCCTTGCCACGCAACCCGGCATCCGCGACGCCGCTGTGATCGCCTGCCCCGACCCGCGCCGTGGTCAGGTGCTGGAGGCGGTGCTGCGCGGCGACACCCGTGTCGAACAGGCCGTGCTTGCGGCGGCACGCCAGCGGTTCGGACTGATGGCCGCCCCCCGCCGCGCGCACTGGCGCACGGACTGGCCGCTTTTGCCATCGGGCAAAGTGGATCTTGCCGCCATTGACGCTGCGCTTACATGACGGCCTATATCATCGCCGCCCGCCGCACTGCCGTGATGCCACGCGGCGGCGCATTCCGCGATCTTGATCTGCATGAACTGGCGGCCCCGGTGATCCGCGCCTGCCTTGCCGACGCGCAAATCGATCCGGGTCGGGTGGACGAGGTCATTCTGTCAAACGCGCTTGGGGCGGGCGGTAACCCCGCACGTCTTGCCGCACTTGCGGCGGGCCTGCCGGATCACGTGGCAGGGCTGAGCATCGACAGGCAGTGCGCAGGCGGCCTTGACGCCGTCCGTCTGGCACAGGCGATGGTCGCCTGCGGACAGGCGCAGGTGGTGGTGGCGGGCGGCGCGGAAAGCTATTCCCGCCGTCCGCTGCGCCTGCGACCTGGCCGTGATGGTGACCCGCCGGAACCTTACGACCAACCCGCCTTTACGCCATGGTCCGACCGTGACCCCGACATGGCAGTGGCCGCCGCCGCCATGGCACAGCGGTTGGGAATTTCCCGCGCCGCGCAGTCGGATTGGGCGATTACCAGCCACACGCGCGCCGTTCTGGCGCGCGATCGGTTGGCACGCGAAATCGTGGCGCTCCCGCAGGGTTCGCGTGATCTGTTCACCCGCAACCTGACCGCCGCCTTGGCCGCCCGAGCGCCCGTCCTGTCCGGGTCGGTGACAACGGCCACAACGGCAGTTGCCGCCGATGCCGCGGCCATTGTGATCGTCGCCTCACCCGATATCGCCCGAACCGCGCCCCGCGCGATGCGGATCGTCGCCACCGCCACCATTGGCGCACAGCCGGATGATCCCGCCCTCGCCGCCGTTCCCGCAATCGCCCGCGCGCTGGCCCTGGCAGGCCTGCACCCGCAAGACATGGCGCACGTCGAACTGATGGAGGCTTATGCCGCCCAGGCCATCGCCTGCATGCAGGGCGCGGGCCTGACCGCCGGTCAGATCAACCCCGGCGGCGGCGCCTTGGCGCGGGGCCATCCCATCGGGGCGTCAGGCGCCATCCTCGCAACCCGGCTGTTCCACGACCTGCAGGCCGGTCACTACGGTCTTGCTGCCATTGCCGCCGCCGGTGGCATCGGCGCGGCGCTGATCCTGCAAGGCTAAGGTTACTGCCGCGACAAAAGGGCGGCAGGCCGCATCCGCGCCAGCGACTGGGTGACCAGCGCGCAGATCACCACCTTGATCAGATCGCCCGGCAGATAGGCAATCGCCAAGGGTGCCGCCTCGGCCATCGTCTTGCCCAGCATCAACGACAACCCTGCAATGCCGAACGGGTACAGCACCCCGATGCCCCCGATCACCGCCCCCGCAGCCGCCGCCCAGACGACGGGCAGGGTGGACCGTTCCATGATCCAGCCCGCCACAAAGGCCGCCACCGGAAACCCGATCAGAAACCCGGCAGACCCACTGGCGAACACGCCAAGCCCACCGCGCCCCCCAGCCAGCAAAGGCAACCCCACCGCGACAAGCGCAAGGAACAACAGCACCGCCAATGCACCCCGCCGCGCGCCCAGAACCGTGCCACACAGCATGATGCCCAGCGATTGCAACGTGATAGGGGGAATGCCCGCCGCCAGACTGATGGGCGGAATGATCCCCAGAACGGCAGTCAATGCCGCGAACAGGGCGATATAAGTCAGATTGCGTTCCATCAGTTTCCCCTTCAGGCCCGCATTCTGCGGCGTTGAACCTGTCGTGACCTAACCCGCCCCGCCCCTTGCGCGCAAGGCTTCTGCAACGTGGTCGGCCTCGTCCAGCGCCGCCGCCGTCAGGGCGGGCACCAACCGCCACCGCGCGCGGATGGCGGAACGCGCGCGCCAAGCCTGCGCCAGCGCCGCCTGCCGTTCCGCCAGCACCGGCACAAACCGGATCACCAGACCCATCGCCAGCGCCAACCGCCGCGGCGGCAGGCCGATCCTTGCCAGAGGCGCGCCCAACCGCTCAACCACGGCCATCATGTCCGCCAGACGGGTCGTCATGGTGACCAGATTGGCCGCCGCCACCGCCGCCACCATCCGCATCAGGATGACCACGCCCTGCGCCAGTTCCTGTGTCCACCAGTGCCAGACAAGCAACAGCACCACGAAAGGCCACAACGGCCACAACATGCGCAGCGCCTGCCCGGCAAACGCCAGCCCCGGCACCACTGTCAGCCCCACCACAACACCCAACACCCCGGCCATCACCCGCAAATCCGTCACCCAGAACAGCGTCAGCGTGAACAGGCACAACAGACCCAGCTTCAGGCCTGCCCGCAACCGGTGATAGGGCGTTTCAATGGACGAGGTCAGGGCCAGCATCGCCATCCTCCCGATCTGCCATGGCGCCCAAATAGTCCGCCAGAACGCGGTCCGCCGGGCCATCCTGCACGATCCGCCCCTGTTCCAGCCAGATCACCCGGTCATGCCCGGCCAACTGCGCCGGATCATGTGAAATCGTCACCAACCGCTGCGGCAGGGCATCCAGATGCCGGCGCAACTGCGCTGTCGTGGGGATATCCAGCCCAGAAAACGGCTCGTCCAGCAGAATGGTCGCGGGTTCCATCATCAGAACTGCCAACATGCACAGGTAATGGCGCTGTCCCTGACTTAAGGTGGACACCGGCACGGTTGCCCAATGGCTGCGGTTTTCGCGCGCCAGCCTGTCGCGCGCCATCTGCAGGGCGTCTTGCGGGGACAGTCCCCTTTGGCGCAAGCCAAAGGCAAGTTCCTCTTCCACAATGGGAAAGATGATCTGATGATCCGGGTTCTGAAACAGGATACCCAACCGCGCGATCAGTCCCTTGCGGTCGCCAGACGGATCAATTCCGTCGACCCGCACCGAACCCGTTGTGGGCGCGATCAGCCCCGCCATCAACCGCAGCAGGGTTGTCTTGCCAGATCCGTTACGCCCCACGATGCCAACCCGCGCCTCGGTTATCGACAGGGTGATCGGTGCCAGGATGGGTTTCCCGGCAATGGTGACCGACGCATTCACCAGATGGATGCCGGGGGCGTCGGTAGGTTCGGGCATCTGCGGCCTTTGCGTCAGGGTCGGGCGCGTTCTACCGCCTCACCGGCCTTGGGTCCAGTGTGGGGCACGCGCCACGCAGGCAGGCAAGGGGGCGGGCCAACCCCGCCCCTCGCCCCGTCAGACCCGCGCCGCCTTGACCGAGGCTTCAAGTATCCCCATCGCTTCGGCGAAATGGGCATCGGGAATGGTGATCGGGGCCAGAAACCGCACCACGTTGCCGTAAACGCCGCAGGTCAGAAGGATCAACCCGCGCTTTAACGCTTCCATCCGCACGCGGTTGGTGAAACCGGCATCCGGCTCGTGCGACGCCGGGTTGGCAAATTCGACGGCAACCATGAACCCCGGCCCCCGGATGTCGGAAATTTCGGGCGTTGTCGCGCGAATTTCTTCCAGCTTTTGCTTCAACCGGCTGCCAAGCTCGTTGGCCCGCGCGCAAAGCTGTTCCTCCTCGATCACGTCAAGCACGGCATTGGCGGCGGCAATGCCCAGCGGGTTACCCCCATAAGTGCCGCCCAACCCGCCGGGATGCGCCGCATCCATCAGGCTCGCCCGCCCCGTGACGGCGGCAAGCGGCAGACCACCCGCCAGCCCCTTGGCCATCGTGGTCAGATCGGCGGCGACGTCATAGCCGTGCATGGCGAACAGGTTGCCTGTGCGCGCGAACCCTGTCTGCACCTCGTCGGCGATCATCACGATGCCATGGTCGTCGCACAACTTGCGGATGGCGCGAACCAGATCGGCAGGTGCCGGATAGAACCCGCCTTCGCCCTGAACCGGTTCAAAGATGATTGCGGCCACCCGCCCCGGATCCAGATCCGCCTTGAACAGCTTTGACAGGCCCGCCATCGCATCCGCCGTCGAAATCCCGTGAACATCCTGCGGGAAAGGCACGTGCCAGACATCGGGCATCATCGCGCCAAAGCCCTTCTTGTAAGGCTCCACCTTGCCGGTCAGTGACATGCCCATGAACGTCCGACCATGGAACGCCCCGCCAAAGGCGATCACCGCATTGCGGCCCGTGGCGATGCGGGCGATTTTCACCGCGTTCTCGCAAGCCTCGGCCCCTGTGGTGACGAACACGGTCTTTTTCTGAAAATCCCCCGGCACCGCCGCGTTCAGGCGTTCTGCCAGACGGATGTAGGATTCGTAGGGCAGCACCTGATGGCAGGTGTGGGTAAAGCGGCTCATCTGTTCGGTCACGGCCGCCATGACGCGCGGGTGGCAATGCCCGGTGTTCACCACAGCAATGCCCGCCGCAAAGTCGATATAGCGGTTGCCCTCCACATCCCAGACCTCGGCGTTCAAGGCGCGGTCGGCATAGATCTGCGTCATCATGCCGACGCCCCGGGAAATGGCATCATCCCGGCGCAGGGCGATTTCGGCGTTCAACATGGTGGCTCTCCTTCGGGGGACGTTTGGGATGACGTTATTTGATCAAAATTCCGCGCGGAATTCAACGACCATTGCGACGACGCGCGGCATGTCACCGACGGTATCGTTGGCAAGACTGGGCGGAGTTCACGATTGATTAACCACCTTGCGTCTTACTGACGGCACAGGCAGGGGCAAAGAATGAACGACGCAAACGGGCAGGGCGCGATCAGTGACGACATACGGTGGGATTGGCTTCGGCTGATCCGGTCGCGGCGCGTGGGGACGGTGACGTTCCACAGGCTGCTGGCCGATCACGGCACTGCGCGCGCGGCCCTTGGCGCATTGCCCGACATCGCCCGCGCGGCGGGGGTGGAGCGTTACGAGATCTGCCCCGAAGGCGTTATCCGCGCCGAATGGGCGGCAGGGCGAAAGGCGGGTGCCCGGCTGATCTGCATGACCGACGCGGATTACCCGGGCCATCTTCGCGAACTCCCCGATGCGCCACCCGTCCTTTGGCTGCGCGGCGACCCGCGCCTTCTGACGCGGCCGATGGTCGCCATGGTCGGGGCCCGAAACGCCTCGTCGCTTGGCCTTCGCATGGCGCGGCGTCTGGCCGAAGAACTGGCCGCGGCGGGCTATGTCATCGTGTCCGGCCTTGCCCGTGGTATCGACACCGCAGCACATGAGGCGACGCTGACCACGGGCACGGTTGCCGTCATGGCGGGCGGGGTGGATGTGGTTTACCCCCATGAAAACACAGGGCTTGCCGATCAGATCGCGGGGCAGGGCTGTCTTGTGTCGGAACAACCCATGGGCACCGAACCCCAGGCCCGCCACTTCCCCCTGCGCAACCGCATCGTTTCCGGCCTCGCCCGCGCCGTGATCGTGGTCGAGGCGGCGTCGCGGTCAGGCAGCCTGATCACGGCCAAGACCGCGCTGGATCAGGGCCGCGATGTGCTTGCGGTTCCGGGCCATCCCTTCGACGCCCGCGCGTCGGGCTGCAACATGCTGATCCGCGATGGCGCGGTACTGGTCCGTTCCGGTGCCGATGTGATCGACGCGCTGGGACGTGTGCCCCTGCAACAACGCCCGGTTCTGCCCGTCCGCGTGGCTGCTCCACCCCCCGCGCCGCCACGCCGCTTGGCCGACATGTCCACCCTTCACACGCTCATCCTTGATCGCCTGGGCCCAAGCCCCCTTGCCGAAGATCAGCTGATCCGTGATCTGGCACTCGCCCCCGCGCTCATCGCGCCGGAACTTTTGCTTCTGGAACTCGATGGCAAGGTGATCAGGCAGGCCGGGGGTCTGTTGGCACGCGCTGACGGGTAGACCGCGGCCCAAGTGCCGCACAGCCTTCCTTGACAACCCGGCGCATCGCCCACATGTTGCCGCCCGATCAGAAAATTACAGGCAGCATGGGGGGTTCATGGCCGTCGTCGTCGTCGAATCGCCTGCGAAGGCCAAGACCATCAACAAATATCTGGGGCCGGAATACACGGTCCTTGCCTCTTACGGGCACGTTCGCGACCTGCCGCCAAAGGACGGTTCGGTCGATACCGAACACGACTTTGCCATGCTTTGGGAAGTGGCCGCCGACAGCAAGAAACACATCCGCGCCATCGCCGAGGCGTTGAAAACCGATGACACGCTGATTCTCGCAACCGACCCCGACCGCGAAGGCGAAGCGATCAGCTGGCACCTGCAAGAGGCGCTGGCCAGCAGCCTGAAAAAAGGCAAGCACGTCAGCCGCGTGACCTTCAACGCGATTACGAAATCCGCCGTGACCGAGGCGATGAAAAATCCCCGGCAGGTCGATGTCCCGCTGGTCGAGGCTTATCTGGCCCGCCGTGCGCTCGACTATCTGGTGGGGTTCAACCTTTCGCCTGTCCTGTGGCGCAAATTGCCCGGGGCCAAATCGGCGGGCCGCGTGCAGTCTGTCTGCCTGCGCCTGATCGTCGACCGCGAGATGGAGATCGAGGCGTTTCGCGCCCGTGAATTCTGGACGGTGCAGGCCACCCTCGTCACGCCGCGCGGTCAGGAATTTCAGGCACGCATGACCGTGCTTGGCGGCAAGAAACTGGACAAATACGATATACCCACCGTCGAAGCCGCCGAAATAGCAGTTCATGCTGTCAATTCCCGAACATTGGCCGTGACATCGGTTGAATCAAAACCGGCCAGCCGCAACCCCTATGCGCCCTTCATGACGTCGACTCTTCAGCAGGAAGCGTCGCGCAAGTTCGGCATGGGGGCCAAGCAATGCATGAACGCCGCACAGCGTTTGTACGAGGCGGGCCACATCACCTACATGCGGACCGACGGTATCGACATGGCTCCCGAGGCGGTAATGGCCGCTCGCGATGCGATCAAAGCGCGCTTTGGCGCGGCCTACGTGCCCGACAGCCCGCGCATGTACAAGAACAAGGCCAAGAACGCCCAAGAAGCGCACGAATGCATCCGCCCCACTGACATGATGGCCGACACCGAAAAGCTCCGCCTGTCCGAAACCGATCAGCGCAAACTCTACGATCTGATCTGGAAACGCACCATCGCAAGCCAGATGGCGGCGGCCCGGATGGAACGTACTGCGGTGGACGTGGGCAGTGCCGACGGCCAGGTGTCTTTGCGGGCCACGGGGCAGGTCGTGTTGTTTGACGGTTTTCTCAAAGTCTATGACGAAGGCCGCGACGAAGACGCTGAAGACGAAGGCCGCCTGCCACAAATCATGCAGGGTGAACCCGCCGACAAGCGCAGCGTGACCCCCGAACAGCATTTCACCCAGCCCCCGCCGCGCTATACCGAGGCGACGCTGGTCAAACGGATGGAAGAATTGGGCATCGGCCGCCCCTCTACCTATGCGTCGATCCTGACCACGATTCAGGACCGCGAATATGTGCGCCGCGACAAGAACCGCCTGATCCCCGAAGATAAGGGGCGGCTTGTCACGGCCTTTCTCACCAACTATTTCCGCAAATATGTGGAATATGATTTCACCGCCGATCTTGAATCGCAGCTTGATGATGTGTCTGCTGGCGAACGCGACTACAAGGAAGTGTTGGCCCGGTTCTGGCGCGACTTTTCCGCCGCGATTGCCGAAACAGCCGATCTGCGCATCGGCGAAGTGCTGACCCGGATCGACGAATTTCTGGCCCCCCATCTTTACCCGCTGCGCAGCGACGGGGGCGATCCGCGCATCTGTCAGGTTTGCGGCACAGGCCGGTTGCACCTGAAAACCTCGCGCGCCGGGGGCGCGTTCATCGGGTGCGGCAATTACCCGGAATGTCGCTATACCCGCCCGATTTCAGGCGCCGATGACAGTTCGGGCATTTCGCCCGATGGGCAGGTTCTGGGGCAGGATGAAAACGGTCTGGCCATTTCGCTGCGGGCAGGGCGGTTCGGCCCCTATGTCCAACGTGGCGAGGCGACGACCGACGTGCCAAAACCCCCCCGCGCCAGTCTGCCAAAAGGATGGGAGCCGGAGTCGATCACGCTGGAACGTGCGATCACCCTGTTGAACCTGCCCCGCCCCATCGGCCCCCACCCCACCGATGGCGTTCTGGTCGAGGCGGGGATTGGCCGCTTTGGTCCTTATGTCAAACACGGATCGACCTACGCGAACATCGCCGATGTGGAAGAGGTGTTCACCATCGGCATGAACCGCGCCGTCGAAGTGCTGGCCCAGAAATTCACCCGTGGCAGGGGCGCATCTGCGCCCGCAGGCCCGCTGCGGGAACTGGGCGAACACCCCGATGGCGGTATTCTTTCGGTGATGCCGGGGCGTTACGGACCCTACATCAAATGGGGCAAGGTCAACGCCACCCTGCCAAAGGAACTCACCCCCGAAGAGGTGACGCTAGACGAGGCGCTTGCCCTGGTCGCTGAAAAAGCGGGCAAGGGCGGCAAGGCCAAAAAGGCTCCGGCGAAAAAGGCCCCGGCTAAAAAGGCGGCGACAACAAAGGCTTCGGCCACAGGCGAACCGGCAAAGAAGCCAGCGGCGAAAAAGGCTGCCGCGAAAAAGCCTGCTGTCAAGAAAGCTGCGGCCAAGAAACCCGCTGCCAAAAAGGCACCGCCCGCCGCTGCGGAATAGGCGCTTTGGTCAACCCCGAGGGTTGACCAGCTTTCCCATCACATCGTTCGACCGGATGACGCCAAGCGCCTTGCCATGCTCGGTCACGGTCATGTCGTTCGCGCCGTCGCGGATCATTTCCATTACGGCCTTGACCGGCATTTCGGCATCAACGGACTGATCGCTGCCCACCCCCGCCACCATCACATCCCGCGCCGTCAGCACGGAAAGCGGGTTCATATGCGCCACGAACTCGGCCACATATTCGCTGATCGGGTTGGCAATGATCTCGCGCGCGGTGCCGCACTGAACAATGCGCCCCCCTTCCATCAACGCAATGCGGTCACCGATCTTGAAGGCCTCGTCCAGATCGTGGCTGACGAAGATGATCGTCCGTTTCAGCTTGTCCTGCAGTTCCAGCAATTCGTCCTGCAGCCGCGACCGGATCAGGGGGTCAAGCGCCGAAAACGGTTCGTCCATCAGAAGGATCGGCGCTTCGGTGACAAAGGCGCGCGCCAGCCCCACGCGCTGCTGCATCCCGCCTGACAATTCCCCGACCTTGCGGTCCGCCCATTGCGTCAGATTGACCAGCGCCAGTTGCGCATCCACCTTCGGCACGCGTTGTTCCGGCGTCAGCCCGGCCAGTTCCAGCCCCAACCCCACGTTTTCGCGCACTGTCCGCCATGGCAGCAAGCCAAACTGCTGAAACACCATGGCAATCCGGTTCAGCCGCAGGCGGCGCAGGTTTTCGGCGTTGGCGTGGGTGACAGACACCATCTTGTCGCCATCCGACACACGCACCTCGCCTCGCACCACCGGGTTCAACCCGTTCACCCCGCGCAGCAGGGTGGATTTGCCAGAACCCGACAATCCCATCAGAACCAGAATTTCGCCATGCCCCACGTTCAACGAACAGTCATGTACGCCAAGCACCTGCCCGGTCGCTGTCTGAACTTCGGACCGCGTCTTTCCCTCATCCATCAGGGGCAGGGCGCGATCCGGCCTGTCGCCAAAGACAATGGAAACCCTGTCGAATTCGACGGCATTGATCATGCGCGGTTCACTTTCAGAAGGCGGTCAAGCAGAATGGCCACCACAACAATGATGAAGCCGGATTCGAACCCCAGCTTGGTGTTGACCGTGCCAAGGGCGCGCACCACCGGAACGCCCAATCCGTTGGCCCCGACCATCGCGGCGATGACCACCATCGACAACGAAAGCATGATGGCCTGCGTCAGCCCGGCCATGATCTGCGGCAGGGCCCAAGGCAATTCCACCTTCCAAAGCACCTGCTGCCGCGTTGCCCCGAACGCCGTTGCCGCCTCCAACAACGGCTGCGGCGTCGTGGAAATCCCCAGATGCGTCAGGCGGATCGGGGCGGGCAGAACAAAGATCACCGTGGCGATCAGGCCCGGCACCATGCCCAGGCCGAAAAAGACGATGGCCGGGATCAGATACACAAACGTGGGCAGCGTCTGCATCAGATCAAGGATCGGGCTAAGCGCGGAATACAGGCGCGGCCTGTGTGCTGTGGCAATGCCGATGGGCACCCCAACCACCATGCAGGTCGTGCAGGCAAGCAGGATAAGCGTGACGCTTTCCATCGTCTCGTCCCAGTAGCCCTGATTGACCACGAACAGAAATCCGATGCCCACCAGCGCCGGCACCTTCCACGACCGGTGCAGATACCACGCCAAAGCCATCACCAGAGCAATCATCACAAGCGGCGGCGGCGCGTTCATCACATACAGAACGGCATCGATGATGGCCTGCATCATCACGCGGATCAATTCGAACAACGGCCCGCCATTGGCGTTCAGCCAGTCGAAACCGGCTTTGGCCCAATCCCCGACCGGCAACTTGTAATCAGTCAGCCATGACATGACGGCGGGCCTTTCGCGTCTGGGGCATCAAAAGCCCGGAACAGCCCCCCCGCGCGTTGGCGCGCGGGGGAAACATAACTGACAGCACAGACGTGCCGCCCACCACTCACAGGCCGAAGGCGGCCTTGACAGCCGGAAGCCCCTCGGCCCCGTCCTTCGTTGTTACCCCGGCAAGCCAGCCATCCAGCACCGACGGGTTCGCCTTCATCCAGGCCGCGACCGCCGCATCCGGCTCTTCGCCGCCGTCCAGAATCTTGCCCATGATCTCGTTTTCCATGGCCAGCGTGAAGGTCTGGTTGGTCAGCAGCTTGGCCACATTCGGGCATTCCGCGGCATAACCCTTGCGGGTCACGGTCTGCACGGTGCCTTCACCGCCAAAGAAATCCTCACCGCCGGTCAGGTAGCTCAGCTCAAAGTTCGCGTTCATCGGGTGCGGGGCCCAGCCCAGAAAGACCACGCCCTTCTGCTGTGGGTAATACCGCGCCACCTGCGCCAGCATCCCCTGTTCGGAACTTTCAACAACTTCCATGCCTTCCAGCGAACCACCCGGTTCAGTCTGCGAAATCAGATAACCGTTGCCTTCGTTGCCCGGTTCGATCCCGTAAACCTTGCCCTCCAACTCGTCCTTGAACTTAGGCACATCTGCGAACGTCTTCAGACCCTTGTCATAAAGATAGGTCGGCACGGCAAGCGTGTATTGTGTGCCGGTCAGGTTGGTCGACAGCACCTCGATGGTGCCTTTGTCCAGATAAGGCGTGATCGCGCCAACCTGTGCCGGCATCCAGTTGCCCAGGAACACATCGATATCCCCTGATTCGAGCGACGCAAACGTCACCGGAACCGCGAGCATCTTCACATCGACTTCATAGCCAAGCGCCGTCAGCACCTGTTTTGTCGCCGACGTCGTCACCGTGATGTCGGTCCAGCCGACATCGGAAAAGGTCACTTTGTCGCAGCCTTCGGCCAACGCAGCATGGGCCGACAGCATGGCGACAGTGGCAAGCATGGTTGTCTTGATGGTCATGGCAGGTTCCAGTCAGTTTTGTTGATTGACGAGTCAATAAACTTCACGCTACCCCGGTCTGGCAAGCAAAATCTGAAAGGCCGGGGCAATGCCGAAGCTTGGAATGGAGCCTATCCGAAAGGCGGCGCTCGTCAACGCAACTATCGTCGAACTGGGGCGGTCGGGGTCTTTGGACGTGACTGTCAGCCAGATCGCCAAACGCGCGGGCATGTCGTCGGCCCTGGCGCATCACTATTTCGGCTCGAAGGAAGACATGTTCCTCGCCGCGATGCGCCACATCCTTAGCCTTTATGGTGCCGAAGTGCGGGGTGCCTTGGCACTCGCCTCCGGCCCGGAACAGCGCGTCCGGGCGATCCTTGCCGCGTCGTTCTCTGCCTCGAATTTCCGGCGCGAAACCATCGGGGCATGGCTCAATTTCTGGGTGCTGTCACAGACCGTCCCCGAAGCGCGCCGTTTGCACGGCATCTATCAGCGGCGTTTGTCCTCCAACCTGCGGTCCTGCCTGCGGCCTCTTGTCGGTGACAGGGCAGAGATTGTGGCCACGGGCATGGGGGCCCTGATTGACGGCATATATCTGCGCGAGGCGCTGCGCGGCGGCACGCCCGACAGCGCCGGTGCGGTAAAGCTGGCGCTTGATCATCTGCTCGTGGAACTGGCTGCGCGAACATGACCACCGATTACATCATTGTCGGCGCAGGCTCGGCGGGTTGTGCGATTGCTTACCGTCTGGCCATGGCGGGGCGGACGGTCACTGTCATCGAACACGGCGGCACGGATGCGGGGCCCTTCATCCAGATGCCGGGGGCGCTGTCCTATCCCATGAACATGGGTATCTATGACTGGGGTCTGCAAACCGAACCCGAACCCCATCTTGGGGGCCGCGTGCTGGCAACCCCGCGCGGCAAGGTAATCGGGGGGTCGTCGTCGATCAACGGCATGGTCTATGTGCGCGGCCACGCCCGCGACTACGACACCTGGGCCGACATGGGCGCGTCCGGCTGGGCCTATGCCGACGTGCTGCCCTATTTCCGGCGGATGGAGCATTGGCACGGCGGCGCATCCAACGAATGGCGCGGCAATGACGGCCCCCTTCACATCACGCGCGGCCCCCGGTCCAACCCCCTGTTCGGGGCCTTCCTCAAGGCGGGCGAACAGGCCGGTTACGCCGTGACCGAAGATTACAACGGCGCGCAGCAGGAAGGCTTTGGCGCGATGGAGGCGACGATCTGGAAGGGCCGCCGCTGGTCCGCTGCCAACGCCTATCTGCGCCCCGCAATCAAGACCGGCAAGGTCCGCCTTGTGCGTGCACTGGCCCGCCGCGTGATCCTGACCGATGGCCGCGCCACTGGCGTCGAAGTCGCCCGCGCCGGCGGGGTCGAGGTGATCAGCGCCGCCTGCGAAGTGATCCTTGCCGCCTCCAGCATCAACTCGCCCAAACTCCTCATGCTGTCAGGCATCGGCCCGGCGTCCCATCTGGCCGAACATGGCATCAACGTCATCGCAGACCGCCCGGGCGTCGGGGCCAATCTGCAGGATCACATGGAACTTTACCTGCAATTCTCGGCCAGCCAGCCCGTCAGCCTGTTCAAATACTGGAACCTGTGGGGCAAGGCCTTCGTCGGAACCCAGTGGATGCTGACCCGCAGCGGCATCGGCGCGTCCAACCAGTTCGAGGCATGTGCCTTCATCCGGTCCGACAAGGGCGTCGAATACCCCGACATCCAGTATCATTTCCTGCCCATCGCCGTGCGCTATGACGGCAAGGCCGCAGCACAGGGTCACGGCTTTCAGGCCCATGTCGGGCCGATGCGATCAAAATCCCGCGGGGCGGTCACGCTCCGCTCTGCCAATCCGAACGACGCACCGCGCATCCGTTTCAACTACATGTCCGACCCGCAGGATTGGGTGGATTTCCGCCGCTGTATCCGCCTGACCCGCGAAATATTCAGCCAGTCCGCCATGCAGGCCTTCGTCAAGGACGAGATTCAGCCCGGCCCCCACATCCAGACCGACGATCAACTCGACGCCTTCATCCGCGATCACGCCGAAAGCGCCTATCATCCCTGCGGCACCGCCCGCATGGGCCGCGCGACAGACCCGCTTGCCGTTGTCGATCCCGAATGTCGGGTGATTGGCGTTAAGGGATTGCGCGTCGCCGACAGTTCCGTGTTCCCGCAGGTGACCAACGGCAACCTGAACGCGCCGTCAATCATGGTGGGGGAAAAGGCGTCCGATCACATTCTGGGCCGCGCGCCGCTTGCCCCAATGAACCTGGAACCGGTGCTCCACCCCGCCTGGCGCACAGCGCAGCGCTGACGCGCGTCACGCCCCAAGGCCGATTGTGCGGGCGCGGCGGATCACCCAATACGCGCTTGCAATCGACAGCGACGATGTGATCGTCATCAGCAAAATCAACGGCATTGCACCCGATCCCGCCACCAGCAGAACCCCCGCCAGCACCGAAAGGGCAGCCCCGCCCGCAATGGTGATCGCCGCCCCCAGCCCGGCGGCCGACCCTGCAAGTCCCGGCCGCACCGACAGCATCCCCGCATTGGCGCTGGGCAGCAAAAGCCCGTTGCCCATCCCCATCGGGATCATCAGCACTGGGAACACGATGGCCGACGACAGGCCAAACGCCTCCAGAACCAACAGCACCACCAAACCCACCGTCGCAACCACCGCCCCCAGCACGATCATCCGGTTGATCCCGACGCGCATGCTATACCTGCCCGAAAGGAAATTCCCGATCAGATAGCCAAGCGCCGGGCAGGCGAAAAAGAAACCCACCGTTGTGGGCGACAGGCCATACACCGTTGCCCCCACAAACGGCGCGCCGCCCAGAAAGGCAAAGAACGCCCCCGATGCAAAGGCCGACGACAGGCAGTAACCCCAGAACCGCTGTGACCGCAAAAGTTCGGGATAGGCCCGAACCTGTTCCGCGAAACTTGCCGAACGGTGTGTCGCCGTTTCGCCCAGATCGCGGTAAACGAGCGCAAACACCACCACACCAACCACCGCCAAAAGCCAGAATGACGCTTGCCAGCCGAACGCATTGTCCAAAAGCCCGCCGATCACCGGCCCGACCATCGGCACCAGCGACATGCCCATCGTGACATAGGCAATCATCGACGCCGCCTGATCGACAGGAACCATGTCCCGCACCACGGCGCGCGACAGCGCGAATGATGCCGCAATGATCGCCTGCAACATGCGGCACAAAATGAACGTCTGGTAATCCGGCGCCATCAGCGTGCCCAAGGTGGCAAGCACAAAGATCCCGATGGCCCAAAGCAGCACCGGGCGCCGCCCGAACCTGTCCGACAACGGCCCGATGAAAAGCTGAACCAGCGCCGTCATCACAAGATACAGCGACACGCTGAGTTGCATCAGCGCATAGCTGACCCCGAACTGTGCGGCCATCGCCGGCAAGGAAGGCAAGAACACGTTCTGCGCCAACGCGGCCAGTCCCGGCATCAGGATCAGCGTCGCAATATGCGGCGGTGTGGTTCGGTCAAGAAATCGGATGGGTTGCATCGGCCCCGGCTAGTCTTGCGGGACAGGATTGTCCATGCTTGTCCCCGTCCGTCACACCCATTTGTGAAAGATGAAAAACCCGCCTGTCGCAATGAAGGCGAAGCCGACGAAATGGTTCCACGTCAACGGCTCTTTCAGGTAGTACACGGAAAAAACCGCAAAAACCGAAAGCGTAATGATCTCCTGAATGGTTTTCAGTTCCGCCGCTGAAAAATGGGAATGACCGATCCTGTTGGCGGGCACCTGCAGGACATATTCGAAGAACGCGATGCCCCAACTGATGAAGATCACCGCCACGATGGGGGCGGACTTGTAGTTCAGATGCCCATACCAGGCGAAGGTCATGAAGACATTCGACAGGATCAGCAGTCCGATTGTGACGACGGGAACAGGCAGGCCCAGCATTCTTTCCCCCTATGCGGTGACACCCGGATGGCTAGGCTGAAAAAGCAGACGCGAAAACCCCTTTCCCGCCGCAATATAATTGCGAAACAATCTTTCGTCGCTGGCGGTTGGCCGATAAGGTCTGCAAAGGCGCGGGGAGGGTGAAGATGAAAGACATTCTGCAGCAGCTTGAAGACAGGCGCTCTTTCGCACGCGCCGGCGGTGGCAAGACCCGCGTCGCGGCCCAGCACGCCAAAGGCAAGCTGACCGCCCGCGAACGGCTTGAGCTGCTGCTGGATGAAGGAAGTTTCGAAGAATTCGACATGTTCGTGCAGCACCGCAGCACAGATTTCGGCATGGCCGAAAACCGCCATCCGGGTGACGGGGTGGTGACAGGCTGGGGCACGGTCAACGGGCGCATGGTCTATGTCTTTGCGCAGGATTTCACGGTTCTGGGTGGTTCCGTATCGGAAACCCATGGCGCGAAAATCTGCAAGATCATGGATATGGCAATCCAGAACGGCGCGCCCGTCATTGGCCTGAACGACAGCGGCGGCGCGCGTATCCAGGAAGGTGTGGGCTCTCTCGCCGCTTACGGCGAAGTGTTCCAGCGCAACGTGATGGCCTCGGGTGTCGTGCCGCAGATCAGCCTGATCATGGGCCCCTGCGCAGGCGGGGCCGTCTACAGCCCCGCGATGACCGACTTCATCTTCATGGTCAAAGACAGCTCCTACATGTTCGTGACCGGCCCCGATGTGGTCAAGACCGTCACCAACGAACAGGTCACCGCCGAACAACTGGGCGGCGCATCCACCCATACCCGCAAATCCTCGGTCGCCGACGGGGCCTATGAAAACGATGTGGAGGCTTTGGCCGAAACCCGGCGGCTGATTGATTTCCTGCCCCTCAACAACCGCGAACGCGCGCCGGTGCGGCCCTTCTTCGACGATCCCGCCCGCATCGAACCCAGCCTCGACACCCTGATCCCGACCAATCCGAACACCCCCTACGACATGAAGGAACTGATCCTCAAAGTCGCGGACGAGGCGGATTTCTTCGAGATTCAAAAGGATTATGCTGGCAACATCATCACCGGCTTCATGCGCCTTGAAGGGCAGACGGTCGGCGTGGTCGCCAATCAGCCGATGGTGCTGGCAGGTTGTCTTGATATCGATGCAAGCCGCAAGGCCGCCCGTTTCGTGCGCTTTTGTGACGCCTTTGAAATTCCGATCCTGACTTTTGTCGATGTGCCGGGCTTTCTTCCGGGGGTGCAGCAGGAACTGGGCGGCGTGATCAAGCACGGTGCCAAACTTCTGTTCGCCTATGCCGAAGCGACGGTGCCAAAGGTGACGGTCCTGACCCGCAAAACCTATGGCGGGGCCTATGTCGTGATGTCATCAAAACACCTGCGCGGCGACTTCAACTATGCCTGGCCCACCGCCGAAGTGGCGGTGATGGGGGCCAAGGGCGCTGTCGAAATCCTGTATCGCGGCGAACTTGGTGACCGCGAAAAGATCGCCGCCCGCGTTCAGGATTACGAAGACCGCTTTGCCAACCCCTTCGTCGCCGCCGAACGTGGCTTTATAGACGAGGTGATCATGCCCCATTCCACCCGCCGCCGCGTGGCCCGCGCCTTCGCGTCGCTCCGCACCAAAAAACAGACCAATCCGTGGAAAAAGCACGATAACATCCCGCTGTAAAAGCCTGTCGAAAGGGCCAGCTTGCCATGACCGATCCTGTGATCCTGCCACCCCTCGGTCCGCTCTGGACCGTTCAGTCAGATGGCAGCGCAGTTCTTGCGGGCGATGATGTGCCACTTGAGGTGCCGTCCGGGCAGGTGGTGACCCTGCAGGACGTGATCTGGAACGCGCCCGGCCCGGACGGGTTGACCCTGCGCTTCCGCTTTGTCGCACCGGCCATCGCCAAATCCGCACCTGCCATCGATTTCGAAACCGCCATCGCCGACATGCGCGCCCTGTGCGACAGTTTTGCCCTGCCGCGCATCGCCGACTTCGGCCCCGAACCGGCGCAGATCATCATTTCACTGTCCGACGTGCCCGTGCAGTTCGGCGAGGCTGCACCCGATGCCACCCAGTTCTTTGAAGCTTACCGGATCGAAAACGGAACATGTGTTTGGGAAATATATTGATGTCGTGTGCAAGTCTGAAACCGGGTTTTCATGTTGATGGGGTGCTGAACAGGATGGGTCGGTCGATTTCCGCCATACCGGCCCTGCCCACATGGCAAACCCGGTCACGCCTTGTTAAACTGAGTTTTCTCGCCTCTTTTGAAGGGATTTCACCATGTCAACATCTGCCCGCGCCGCCTCGGCCTTGTTTCTGGCCCTGTTCGTTGCCGCCTGCGCACCCCAGCCAGCGCCCGTCGTCGCCTATCAGGAACCGCTCTCGGTCGAACCCACCGATACCGGCCCCTACAAGTAACCGGGGCGGGCAGGGCGCAAGCCTTGCCCCACCCTTGGGGCGGCACATCATGGGCGGGGGGGCACGCACATGCTGAAGCACAGGGGGTTTCCGGGGCGTTTGCCCGGAACGGATTTCCAATACGTGATCCGTCGCGCCAACCAGAAGGAAGGCCCGGCCCGCATCATCAAACGCGAACGATTTCGCGACCGCAAGAACGTGGACAAGGCCGCCGATGCTGGCTTTCTCGCGGCACTCTGGTCGCATTTCGGCGAAGAACCGTTCGAACGTGGAAATCTCGACGCTGGCCGCCTGTCCTGGCTGTTCGGCCGTGAAGTGGTGCCCGCCGAAGACCCCTTTGATCCGCAAAGCTATGAGGCAATGCTCAAGATCAACCTCAAGGCCGCCACCGCCGCCTTCCCCGAGGTGTTCGCCCCGGATGCGCCGCCTGTACCTCATGACGACTGGGGCGATGATGACGATAACTGATCTTGGCAACTATCCGCGCAAGCTGCTGAAATCCGGCAGCTTTTCGCGCAGTTTCGGGCCCGGTTCGACAAAGGTTTTGCACATCGCCCGTGCCCTTGCCACTGTGACAGATGGGTCATCATCGAAATGACGGCGGCCCGGACCTGTCAAGACTGTTACCCTTCCCCTTCAATGCAACCTGGCCATACGCCGGTCAGGTTGCAATTTTTTACTGAATTTTCGCCTTCACGGGCGGAACCCCGCCCGAAGGGAACCGAAAGGGGCCTTTTCGGCTTTTCAAATGCTGCATTTGCAGTAAAGAATTATCACACAAGAAATCTAAATGGAGGCCGAGCGCCATGCGTATTACACCCCTTCTTATTGCTGCTGTCCTTGCAACCGGGGCACTGTCTGCCTGCGCCCCGCAGCCGGGTCAGCCCGGCATGCTGGAATCCCAGTCGGGCCGTGCCGTCGTTGGCGCGCTGGCTGGTGCCGCGATTGCAGACAACCAGGATGAAAACGCCCTTGTCGGCGCGGCACTCGGTGCTGGCGCTGGTGCCCTTACCTGCGGCATCCCGGGCTTTGCGCCTTGCAGCGGCATCTGATCTGAACGTTGCCTCCGGGCGACGTTCCACGCAACAAAGACCATCCGGGCATAACGCCCGGATGGTCTTTTCTTTTGGTCCGGGGGGGCTGGCATGACGTTCAAGAAGATCCTGATCGCCAATCGGGGCGAAATTGCCTGCCGTGTCATCAAGACCGCCCGAAAGATGGGAATTGCGACGGTTGCGGTCTATTCCGACGCCGACCGCGACGCCCTGCACGTCAGGATGGCGGATGAGGCGGTGCACATCGGCCCGTCCCCCGCCGCGCAAAGTTATATCGTGATCGACAAGATCATGGCCGCCATCGCCGCAACGGGGGCCGATGCCGTGCATCCCGGTTACGGCTTCCTGTCCGAAAACCGCGATTTCGCCGCCGCCTTGGAACGCGCGGGCGTTGCCTTCATTGGCCCGCCTTCGTCGGCCATCGAACAGATGGGTGACAAGATCACGTCGAAAAAGATCGCCCAGACCGCTGGCGTCTCCACCGTGCCCGGCCACATGGGCCTGATCGCCGACGCAGACGAGGCTGCCCGCATCGCCGCACAAATCGGGTATCCCGTAATGATCAAGGCCTCGGCAGGCGGTGGCGGCAAAGGCATGCGCATTGCTTGGAACGACGCAGAGGCGCGCGAAGGCTTTCAATCCTCGCAGTCCGAAGCTGCGGCAAGTTTCGGCGATGACCGCATCTTCATCGAAAAATTCGTGACCCAGCCCCGCCACATCGAAATTCAGGTGCTCGCCGATCAGCATGGCAACTGCGTCTATCTGCATGAACGCGAATGTTCCATTCAGCGCCGCAATCAGAAGGTCATCGAAGAAGCACCGTCCCCCTTCCTCGACCACACCACCCGCCGCGCCATGGGCGAACAGGCCTGTGCTTTGGCCCGCGCCGTTGGCTACAGCAGTGCCGGCACCGTGGAATTCATCGTCGATGGCAACCGGAATTTCTACTTTCTGGAAATGAACACCCGGCTTCAGGTCGAACATCCCGTGACCGAACTGATCACCGGCGTCGATCTTGTGGAACAGATGATCCGCGTGGCCAGTGGCGAACCCTTGCCCTTCAGGCAATCCGATCTGGTCATCAATGGCTGGGCCATGGAATGCCGCCTTTATGCCGAAGATCCGTACCGGAACTTCCTGCCGTCCATCGGGCGGCTGACCCGCTATCGCCCCCCCGTCGAAGGGCCAACCCCCTTGGGCGGCGTGGTGCGCAATGATACCGGTGTCACCGAAGGCGGCGAAATCAGCATGTTCTACGATCCGATGATCGCCAAGCTGTGCACATGGGCCCCCACACGCGGGCAGGCCATCGAAGAAATGCGCATCGCCCTTGATACTTTCGAAGTTGAAGGCATTGGCCACAACCTGCCCTTTGTCGGTGCGGTGATGGATCACCCGCGCTTTGTTTCGGGCAACATCACCACGGCCTTCATCGCCGAAGAATACCCCGACGGGTTCCAAGGCGCGTCCCTGAACGCCGACACGCTCCGCCGCGTCGCCGCCGCCGCCGCCGCGATGAACCGCGTTGCCGAAATTCGCCGCACCCGCATTTCCGGCACGATGGACAATCACGAACGCAAGGTGGGCGACCAATGGGTCGTGGCGCTGCAGGGGGAAAACCATGTCGTGACCATTGCCGCCGACAAGGCGGGGTCAGACGTCACCTTTGCCGATGGTCAGACCCTGCGCGTGACAAGCGACTGGACACCCGGCCAGCCGCTCGCCCGTCTGACAGTCGACGGCGCGCTGCTGGTGATGAAAATCGCCAAGATTCCCATGGGCTTTCGCCTTCGCCTGCGCGGCGCGGACGTCAAATGCCACGTCTGGACACCGCGACAGGCCGAACTCGCCGCACTCATGCCGGAAAAACTGCCGCCCGATACGTCCCGTTTCCTTCTGTGCCCGATGCCCGGCCTTGTGGTCCGCATCAACGTGCAGGAAGGCGACGAGGTTCAGGAAGGCCAGTCCCTTGCCACAGTCGAGGCGATGAAGATGGAAAACATCCTGCGGGCCGAACGGCGCGGCATCGTCAAGAAGATCAATACCAAGGCCGGGGCAAGCCTGCGCGTCGACGATGTCATCATGGAATTCGAAGATCAGACAGGCGCAGCCGTGGCCTGACGCGGCAAGGCATCATCGCCCCGCCGGGTTAAGGTCCTGCAATTCCTGTCGGCGTGACGGAAACTTGTCGATTGCGGCCGTAACCTCGCGCAATTCCCATGGCAGGGGCTTGCGCAGCACCGCCTGACCATCCTTGTCCATCAGAACAAGCGAAAACCCACGCGGGCGCAGTTTCTGCCGCAGTTCGGATTTTCCCGCCGGGTCGGTGTCGGTTACCAGAACGACATCGCGGTCGTCCAGCACCGTCAGATCACGCCCGAACAACTCCATCTGCCGCACGAAATTCGGGTCGTTCGGGCTGTCCGCAAACACCACGACAGGCCGCTTTACATAGATCAGATCGGCAAGCGCCACTGATGCCGCCGGAACCGGCACCAAAGGCGCATCCTGCGCCATGGCTCCCCAGGGAAGCAACGCCGCCAAGACCACAATACGAAGCGAAATCATGTTTTCCCCTTTTGCCAGATATAGGGCGTCAGGGCCGAAAACCAAAGCCCTCCTGCCTCCCCATCCCGCCCTCACGCGCAAATGATGCGGGCCCCGGGGAGTTGCATTCCTGTGGACGAACCGGGCAAGGAATGGTCTGTTGCAAACAGGCAGATCAGCAAGGGCGCAGCTTACATGACAACCAACCCATCCGATTGGGACGCATTGGCGCGGCGCGAACTCAAAGGCGGCGATCCCGCCTCGCTGAACTGGAACACGCTGGAAGGGATTGTCGTCAAACCTCTGTATACGGCGGCCGATACGGCGGAATTGCCGCATCTTGGCGGGGTGCCCGGGGCAGCACCCTTCACGCGCGGGGTGCGCGCCACGATGTACGCGGGCCGGCCATGGACCATCCGCCAGTATGCAGGCTTTTCCACCGCCGAAGAATCCAATGCCTTCTACCGAACCGCCCTCGCTGGCGGGCAGCAAGGCGTCAGCGTCGCCTTCGATCTGGCCACCCATCGCGGCTATGACAGCGACCATCCAAGGGTGGAAGGGGATGTGGGCAAGGCAGGCGTCGCCATCGATTCAGTGGAGGATATGAAGATTCTGTTCGACGGCATCCCGCTGGACCGGATCAGCGTATCCATGACGATGAACGGTGCCGTGATCCCGGTTCTGGCCTGTTTCATCGTTGCAGGTGAAGAACAGGGCGTGCCCCGCGCCGCGCTGTCCGGCACGATCCAGAACGATATCCTCAAGGAATTCATGGTCCGCAACACCTATGTCTACCCTCCCGAACCGTCGATGCGGATTGTGGCCGACATCATCGAATACACCGCCGCCGAAATGCCAAAGTTCAATTCCATCTCGATCAGCGGCTATCACATGCAAGAGGCGGGCGCGAACCTTGTGCAGGAACTTGGCTTTACGCTGGCCGACGGGCGCGAATACGTCAAAACCGCCCTCGCGCGTGGCATGAAGGTCGACGACTTTGCCCCCCGCCTGTCGTTCTTTTTCGCCATCGGCATGAACTTCTTCATGGAGGCTGCAAAACTCCGCGCCGCCCGCCTGTTGTGGCACCGCATCATGACGGAATTCGGCGCGCAACGGCCCGAAAGCCTGATGCTGCGCACCCACTGCCAGACATCCGGCGTGTCGCTGCAGGAACAAGACCCCTACAACAACGTGGTTCGGACTGCGTACGAGGCGCTGGCCGCCGTCCTTGGCGGCACCCAAAGCCTCCACACCAATGCCCTGGACGAGGCGATGGCCCTGCCATCCGATTTCGCCGCCCGCATCGCCCGCAACACCCAGCTTATCCTGCAAGAAGAAACCGGGATCACAAAGGTCGTCGATCCTCTTGCCGGTTCTTATTATGTCGAAAAGCTGACGGCCGACCTCGTCGATGCCGCTTGGGCGCTGATTCAGGAAGTCGAAGATCTGGGCGGCATGACCAAGGCCGTCGCCAGCGGCATGCCCAAACTGCGGATCGAGGAATCCGCCGCCCGCCGTCAGGCCCTGATCGACAGGGGGGACGAGGTGATCGTCGGCGTCAACAAATACCGTCAGGATGCCGAGGCGGAACTGAACATCCGCTCCATCGACAACCTTGCCGTTCGCGACAGCCAGATTGCCCGCCTGAAATCGGTCCGCAAATCGCGTGATCAGGCGGCCTGCGACACGGCGCTTGCCGAACTCGCCCGCCGCGCGGCAAATGGCGGCAATCTTCTCGCCGCCGCCGTCGACGCCGCCCGCGCCCGCGCCACGCTGGGCGAAATCACCGCCGCCATGGAAGGCGTGTTCGGCCGCCATTCAGCGCAGGTGCAAACCCTGTCGGGCGTCTATGGTGCCGCCTATCAAGACGATCCTGACTTTGCCGCCCTTCAGGCCGAGGTGGCCCGCTTCAAGGTGGGTGAAGGCCGCGCGCCGCGAATGATGGTCGTCAAGATGGGGCAGGACGGTCATGATCGCGGGGCCAAGATCATCGCCTCGGCCTTCGCTGACATCGGGTTTGACGTGGATGTCGGCCCCCTGTTCCAG
This sequence comes from Gemmobacter sp., assembly GCA_031425195.1. Lineage (GTDB taxonomy): Bacteria > Pseudomonadota > Alphaproteobacteria > Rhodobacterales > Rhodobacteraceae > JANPIX01. Next base: position 41,128 of record JANPIX010000002.1, read on the forward strand.
ACCCCCGCCGAAGCGGCCCGCGACGCGGTTCAAAACAAGGTGCATGTCGTCGGAATTTCGTCACAGGCGGCAGGCCACATGACGCTTGCGCCCCAACTGGTCCGTGCCCTGCGCGACGTCGGGGCGGACGATGTCATCGTGATTTGCGGCGGCGTGATCCCGGCGCAAGACTACAATTACCTCAAACAACACGGGGTCAGGGCTATCTTCGGCCCCGGCACCAACATCCCCACCGCCGCGCGCGAGGTGCTGGGCCTGATCCCCCGCACGCCCGCTTAAAGTTCGATCTCGCCCGTCGGTTCGGCAGCAATATCCTGCGGCGTCTTCTTGCGGATCAGGATATCGCCGTTCGGCAAAACCTCCGGCGCATTGTAGTCATCGATGTTGTCGACAAGCGCCAGCAACTCCCGCAGCATCGGTTCGGCATCCTGCAGGGCCTGCGCCATGTCATCCAGCGCAGGCTCCACCTCTGCCATCAACCCGCGCAGGAAAATCTTGGCCCCTTGCTCCAGCAGGCTCGACCCCGCCACCATGTCATCATTGATCATGCGCCCGTTGTCAGACTCGGCCCGCACGGCACCCGTGCCAAGCGCGAACGCCAACGCCACCGATAGAATCGTGTGTTTCATCGTTCGATTCCCATTGTGATGGGGATCAGACTACCACATCGAGCGTGACAGGAAAATGATCCGATGCCGCAAGCAGCGCGTCGCGCAACTCCGGCACTTTCCAGCAGCCCGGATCGTTGAACGGATGCCAGATCCGCCACACTGGCCCGCGTTTCGCCAGATCGGGCGACACCATGATGAAGTCCAGCATCGCCTCGAAATACCGTTTTGCCGGGGCAAGGTAAAACCGCGCCGACGTCGGCAGAATACCCACCCGCGACCCCAGCGCCATCTGCGCATGCGGGTCGTACAAGCGCACGGCTGACCCGGTGCCCAGTGTCACCTCGATTCCAGACTGCCCGAACCTCTCCTCGAAATGGTCAAGCCCGGGGCCATCGTTGAAATCGCCCAGCACGATCAGACTGTCGCCCGCCGCCAGATGCGTGTCGATCCGCGCCCGCAGCCACAGGCATTGACCCAACTGCTTGCGCCTGTTTTCCAGCGCAATGGCGATCATGCCCGCTTCGTCGCGCGCTCCGTGCGGTGCCTTTGATTTCATGTGCACACCGATCAACCGCAGTCGCGCGCCCGCTGCCGTGGTCAACGCAAGTTCCAGCGGCGGTTTGACGAACCGCACGATATCGGCAGGCACATCCGGCATGGTCTGCGCACGGAACTGCCCGTCAAAACGCGGCACGCCTGCCATCCCCGCGGGCATCGGCCACAACCCCTGAGGATCATGTTGAACGACAACCTTGTCAGGATCGTACAGGAACGTGATTTCCTGTTCCGTTTCCGAAACATAGCCGCCAATTGCGCGACGTGCCCGCAGCCCCATCGTCGCCGCAAACCGCTCCAGCGCCTTGACCGATGATCGCTTGCCACTGGTGTCGGGCGCTTCAATCACCATGACAGCGTCGGCATCTATCGCATTGAAGACAATGCCCAGCGCCGCTATCTGTTCGCCCCGCGTGGTCTTGTAGCGTGCCGACGGTTTCTGATCGGCAAGCAGCCGGCCGTGATCGTCAAACAACGCATTGAACCATTCGCAATTGTACGTCGCGATGCGCAAGGATTCAGGCATCAAGGCGCGCCGCGATATCGGACCAGGCCGCATTAATTGCAATCAGGCGTCGCTCGGCAAGCTTGATCGCCTCCGGCGGGACACCCCGCGCCATCATCTGATCCGGATGGCTGTTTCGCACCGCAGCCTTCCACGCCGCCCGCGCCTGTTCAAGTGACGCATTGGGCGGCAGACCAAGCACGTCATAGGGGTCAGACACGGCATCGGGTACATAGCGCGCCCGCATCGCGCGGTAACCCTGATCACCGATCTTCAGAATCCGCGCCACTTCGGCCAGAAACGCCTCTTCCCCCGGATGCCAACGTCCATCGGCAACCGAAATGTGGAACAGGCCTTCCATAAGATCCGTCAGAATGTCGCTGTCGTGATCGAACATTGCCCGTATCTTGCGGGCATAGGCGTCAAAACCCGCCACATCCTGCCGCGCCAGATTGAACACCCGCGCTGCATGCACCTCTTCACCGTCGGGTATGGTAAACACCTGCCGAAATGCCGAAACCTCGTCGCGCGTTACAGTCCCGTCCGCCTTGGCCATCTTGGCCCCCAGCGCGATCACCGCGATGGTAAAGGCAACAGACCGTTCAGGTGATGCCTGCGTCTGCGCGAACAGGCGGTCAAAGACGGCCCCAAACCCTTCGCCCGCCGCCAGGGCGGACAGGGCATCGCCAAGGCGGGTCCAGATCGACATGTTACTATACTACCCCGGTCAGTTCGGCGTGTCAGGACAGGAATTTCTGCATCAGGATCAGATCCCACCACGCACCGAACTTGTATCCCACTTCGCGCAGGGTCACCACTTCGGCAAACCCGATTGCGGCATGAAATTCCCGCCCTGCCGGGTTGGCGGCACTGACCCCCGCAAAAATCGAATGTGCTCCGCCCGCCCGCGCGTGATCTTCGATCGCCGTCATCAGGGCGCGCCCCTGTCCGCGCCCCCGCGCCTCGGGTGCCAGCAGAATGCTGTGCTCCACAGTGTGGCGGTACCCCGCCCCGCCCCGGAACTGCCCGTAGGTCGCAAAACCCACGACCAGCCCATCCTGTTCCGCCACCAGAAATGCATGGCCCAACGCCGCCTTTTCGGCCAACAGTGCCGTCAGATCATCCTCGGACTTCGGCGTCGGGTTGAAGGTGATAACGGTGTCGCGGATCACCGTGTTCCAGATCGTCAGAATGGCACCGATGTCCGCCGCTCCGGCGTCGCGGATCATTCCAACACCCTTATCCCCGCCGGGCCGTCAAACGTCGCGCGCATCGCCACCCTGTCACCGTTCACAAACACCACGCGCGCATCGGTCAACCGCGCGGCCAGCAGGGCACGCAGCGTCGCCGCCTCGGGGTGCGCAATCTCCAACCGCCGCAACCGCAACCCGCAGTCAGGCAGCGCCTGCGTCGGATGGGCGCGGCCTTCCCACTGGATCAACGCGGGGAATGCGCCGTCGAACGGTAATTTGCCATCCGGCGGTATCGCCATCTGCCACCGATAATCGCCCCGCGCCAAAGGCACAGCCACCCCCGCGCCCTGCGGGCTGGCCATCAGTTCGCGGTCGATATCGTCACAGCGCACCACCCAGTTCGCAAGGCGCGACCTGCCCGAATGATTGTCCATATCGAACCATCGCGGCACATCGGGGCGGGGCGCATCCGGGTCGATGGCGATCACCTCAAGATACAAATCGCCCATCCCGATCAACCGGTTGTGCGTTCCCATAAGGGGATGCTTGCCGCCCCCCGCTACGGTAACGCCCAGCAAGGATCGAACATGTTCGCCACCGTCGTCGAGAGTTGCCGCCACCACGGCAAGATGGTCAAACGTCAGCATCACGCCACAGCCTTTGCCTGAATGACAAGCGGCGTCGCCCGCATCGCCAGCGCCAGCGCATTGAACCGCGATGCCGCCACTTCACCAAACAACCCGTCGCCCCGTTCCGTCAACCGCAGTTCCAGAACCTGCTTCTTCTGGTTCCAGTGCAGACGCCCCGCCATCTCCGGATTCTCGATGGAAAACATTGCGCCAAACCGCATTGCCTTGCCCAGAATTTCTGCGTCCCGGATCTGATCTTCGGTCAGCAGCCGGAACAATGGCTCCAAACGTGATCCCGCCCGGCTGTTCTTGTACCGGTGCAGCAGCGCCAGCCCCAGAAACACCCGCCCCGGATGGTCAAGCCCGCCCAGATTGGCGCGTGTCGCATTGTCGAAACACGCCTCCGCGCGGTAGTCAGGGTGCGCGCGCCATGTCGTGTCATGCAGCAGGCAGGCTGCCTTGATCAGACGGATACGGTCCTTGTCTGCCCCCAGAAAGATCGGCGTCAGAAAGGCGAACAACTTCTTGCCAAACCCCGGAACCCGGCCCTGACTTGCCTCTGTCGCCCGGCAAGCCTCGATCAGCGGGTCGCGCGCCCGCAGACGTTCGGGCATCTGTTCGTAAAGCATCCCCTCGCGGATGCCATAGGCGGAAACGTCAATCTCGGACGGCTTGAAGATTGTCACCAGTTCGCGCAGCACCTCGCAGGCAAGCGGCACAAGTTCCATCCGCTCCGCCCCCGTGCCGGTTCGCGCGCGCAGCATGGCAAGGTCGTGGGCCGCAATCCAGTCGATCGTGTCCAGAACCGAACGCGGCGTCATGCGGTATTCGTGCAGAACCGTCAAAGGATAGTTCCGCCGTTCCATATCCAGCCGCGCAATCACCCGCCACGATCCGCCCACCAGATAAATCCGCTCGCCTTCGGATTTCAGCTTGTCGCGCAGATCCCGTAGAATGCGCTCGATATGCGCCTGCCGCTTTTTGGGCCCGCCCTCCACCTGTTGCAGACGAAACGGGCCCAGCGGCGATGTCGCCCGCTTGCCAACCTGCCCATCGCCGATCCGCGCCAGTTCCATCGAATTGCCGCCGATGTCGCATACAATGCCCTTGGCATCCGGCCAGCCAAGCAGAACCCCCTGCGCCGAAAGCCGCGCCTCTTCGTCGCCATCGATGACCATCATTTTCAATCCGGTTTCCCGCAATACCTGCGCGCGAAACTCCGGTCCGTCCTCGGCCTCGCGCACGGCGGCGGTGGCCACCACGGTCAGCGGTTCAATCGCCATCCCCTCGGCCAGCAACGCAAACCGCTTCAACGCGGCAAGCGCCCGTTCCTTGCCCCGTGGGTTCAGACGATTCGTTTCCGCCAGCCCCAGCCCCAGCCCCGCCATGATCTTTTCGTTGTAGAAATAGGCAGGACTGCGCGCCGCCCCGTCAAAAACCACCATCCGGACAGAGTTTGAACCCACGTCCACCACTCCAACCCGGCTCAGGGCGCGGGCCGACGGGTCTTCGAAAAGGGCCTTGCCGAACAGCCCCGCATCATCGCCCGAACGGTCGGTATCGGCGTCATCATCGGTCATTGGGCAGTCCTTTGGCCAGGCGTTCAGCACGCGACCATGCATCGCAAGGCAGCAGGGGTCAACGATTCACAAATCCTGCGGCGCCGTTTCGTCACGCGGTTTCGCCAGTCGCGGCACATCCTTTGCCCCGGCCGTCCCGCGCCCCGAAAGCGAAGGGTTCTCCATGAAAAACTTGTGACAACTGAACGGGTTGGACTGATCACCCTGATGCAGGTTGCGGGTATACTGCCCGTCCGGCTGCAACACCCAGCTTTGCGTCTCATCCGCCAGATTGGCGGCCATGATCTGCCCCATGATCTGATTCTTGACTGTGGCGTTCGTGGTTTCCACAAGCGTTTCCACCCGCCGCGTCAGGTTCCGGCCCATCCAGTCGGCAGACGACAGATAGACCCGCGCCTTTTGCGACGGCAACCCGTGCCCGTTGCCAAAACAGACAATCCGGCTGTGTTCCAGAAAACGCCCGACCACCGACTTGACTCGAATGTTGTCGGACAGGCCCTTGATCCCCGGCCGCAATCCGCAGATGCCCCGCACGATCAGGCTGATCTTCACCCCCGCATGGCTCGCCGCATAAAACGCGTCGATGATGTCCGGCTCGATCAGGCTGTTCACCTTGCCCCAGATTTCGGCCGGGCGGCCCGCATGGGCATGGGCCGCCTCGTTGGCGATCAGTTCCAGAAGCCTTGGCTTCAGGGTGATCGGCGCAATGGCAAGGTTCTCCAGCCCCTCGGGCTGCACATAACCCGACAGGTAATTGAACACCTTGGTCGCGTCCCGCCCCAGCGCCGGGTCACAGGTAAAGAACGACAGGTCGGTATAGATGCGCGCCGTGATCGGGTGATAGTTGCCCGTCCCGTAATGGGTATAGGTCACCAGACTATCGCCTTCACGCCGCACCACCGTGCTGATCTTCGCATGGGTCTTGTAGTGGATGAACCCGTAAACAACATGCGCGCCCGCCCGCTCAAGCCTGCGCGATTGGCGGATGTTCGCAGCCTCGTCGAACCGCGCCTTCAACTCCACCAGCGCAGTCACCGATTTTCCCGCCTCGGCAGCCTCGCACAGGGCGCTGACGATGGGGCTGTCCCAGCTTGTGCGGTACAGCGTCTGCTTGATCGCCAGCACATTGGGGTCGCGCGCCGCCTGCTCGATAAACCGGATCACCATGTCGAACGTCTCGTAAGGGTGATGCAGCAGCATGTCCTTCTGCCGGATCGCCGCAAACATGTCGCCGTCATGGTCGGTCACGCGTTCGGGCACGCGCGGCGTGAACGGCGGCCACAGCAGATCGCGGCGGCTCGACAACACCAGTTCCTTCAGATCGGCAATTCCCAAAAGGCCGCGAACTTCCACCACCTCGTCATGTGCGACGGCCAGTTCTTCCATGATCAGCGCCTGCAGATCATCCGGTGCACCCGCGCTGATCTTCAAACGGATCACCTCGCCCCGGCGACGCCGTTTCAGCGCGGTTTCAAACTCGCGGACCAGATCTTCGGCCTCGTCCTCCACTTCAAGATCGCTGTCGCGCAGCACCCGGAACGCGCAATGGCCCCGGTCTGTGTAGCCCGGAAACAGCATGTTCAGATGCAACAGTAACAGTTCTTCCAAGGGCAAAAACCGGTTCTGCCCCGCTTTGGCGGGCAGCGGCACAAACCGGGCAATCTGCTGGGGAATAGGCAGCAAGGCCTGCAAACTGCGGTGATCGTTCAACCGTTCAAGCTGCAGCGCAAGACAGAACCCTGTGTTCGGAATGAACGGAAACGGGTGGGCGGGGTCAATTGCAAGCGGCGACAGGATTGGAAACACGTTCTGAACGAAATGCTGCTCCAGAAACTTCAGGTCGCCCACCGTCAGTTTTGACCGCGTCAGGATGGCAATGCCCTCCGCCTCCATTTCTTTCTTCAGGCGGTTGAACACGGTTTGCTGCGTCAGCATCAGGCCGCGCGCATCGTCGTTGATCAGGGTCAACTGTTCTGCCGGGCTGTGCCCGTCTTCCGAAGGCGCACGGCTTCCCGCACGGACAAGAGCGCGCAGGCCCGCCACGCGCACAGTGTAAAACTCGTCAAGGTTGGTGGCCGAGATTGACAGGAACCGAAGCCGTTCAAGCAAGGGGACAGCAGGGTTCGCCGCTTCGTCCAAAACCCGCCAGTTGAAGGCAAGCCAGCTTAGCTCCCGATTGAAGAACCGCTTTGGCCCCGTAAAGCTGCCGGCGGGCAATTCGACAGGTGAAGGAAACGGTGATTGCAGGAAATCCGATGCCGACAGGGCACCCGACTTCAGTTTTTCGGCAACGGTCATGGGTCATCAATCCAGTTCATCTGCTGTGGGGCATGGCAGGGATTTGTATCGAAAAGGTGACAAAGCGCCTCGGCTGCCAGCGTCCGGCTGATCGGCGCGCGCCGTTCCAGTGACATCCGGTCCAGCATCGCAACAACAGACCGGGCCGCCGCAAAGGTCCGGTCCATCCGGGCCACAAGATAGGCGACAAGCGTGGGGTCCACGGCAACCTGCCGGTCGGCGAACAGTTTGATCATCACGGACGCCAGCAGCGCATCATCCGGCGGCGACAGTTGCGCCAAGGCCGACGCTTGCAGCCTGCTTGCCAGATCGGGCAGGGCGATGCCCCAGTCGCGCGGCCCCGCCGTGCCGGTCATCAAAAGGGGGGTGTTGTGTTCCTGCGCCAGATTGCACAGATGGAACAACGCCTGCTCTGCCCCCGCCTGTCCCGCAACTTGGTCGGCATTATCCACCGCCACGGCGCGTTTCCCGGCAAGGTCCAGCAGCCCGGGCCCAGCCTCGGCAAACTGCCCGCCGTCCACCATCACACCACCGGTCTGCCCCACCCAGATCGCTGCAAGATGGGTCTTGCCCGCCCCCACCGGCCCCGACAGGATCAACCGCCCCGCAGCCCAGGGCGCATGCTGATCCACCATTCCCAAGGCATCCCGGTTGGCGTCCGACACGTAAAAGTCGTCCCGGCCCAAGGCCGTTCTGACAGGCAGGTCAAAGGCCAGTTGTCCGCTCACTTCTGTATCCTGACAGGCGGGTCCTGTCCCGCGACCCCAGTGTAAAGCGGGCTTTTGGTGTATTGCGCTGCCGCAAACCGGATCAGCACCCCGATGACCGCAGCCACTGGCACGGCAACCAGCAGGCCCAGAAACCCGAACACCGATCCAAAGGCCGACAAGGCGAACAACAGCCAGACGGGGTGCAGCCCCACCGAATTGCCAACCAGCCGGGGGGTGATGATGTTCCCCTCCAGAAACTGCCCGATGGCGAAAATTCCTGCGATAAGCGCAATGGAAAACCAGTCGCCCCAGAACTGGAACAGCGCAAGGCCGATGGCCAGACTGCCCCCCACCAGTGACCCGATGTAAGGGATAAAGGTGATGGCCCCGGCAATCGCCCCCACGATCAACCCGAACTGCAACCCGGCCAGCATCAGCGTGATGGCGTAAAAACTGCCCAGCACCAGACACACGCTCAACTGCCCGCGCACAAAGGCCGCGAGCACCCGGTCCGCCTCGCGCGCAATCTCGCGCAGGGTCGGGGCGTGGTCGCGCGGCAAAAGGCTGTCGACGCGCGCCACCATCCGGTCCCAGTCCAGCAGCAGATAGAACGCGACGACAGGCACAACCACCATCAGCACAACCGCATTGATCACCCCCAGCGCCGAACCAAGCAGCGTGTTGGCCAACTCCGCCCCCCGCGCCTGAATCCCCGCCGCAATCTGCGCCAGTGTCTGCCGGATGGTCGACGTTTCGTCGGTCAGTTCCGGAAACCGTTCGGTCAGGAACACCTGCAGCCGCTTGGACATTTCCGGCGCGCTGTTGATCAGCGCCGTCAACTGATTGATCAGCGTCGGAATCACCGCCAGAAACAGCAGCACCACGATCATCAGCATCAGAACCGAAATAATCGTCGTCGCGGCCACCCGGCTCAGCCCCGCGCGCTGCAGGCGGTCGGCAACGGGATCAAGGAAATAGGCAATCGCCCCCCCGATCACAAAGGGCAGCATCACATCGCCCAGCACCCACAGCGTGACAAGAAAGACGGCCGCCGCCAGCCCCCAATAGCGCAGTTGCAGCTTGATCGGCAGTGCCATCGCTCACCCGTGTTTTGCCCCAATCCCTGAAATGACCCAGCCGGGCATCGCTTTCAAGTCCCGCAATGCCTATCGTCTTGCCCGAGGTTACAGGCTGGCCATCGCAACTGGCACCCGCAAGGGCAGCAATTCGACATGGCCCCCGGCGGCAAAGCCGCGCCGCAGCGGCAGGAAGGCGGCGTCGGGATGGTCGCGGTACAGATCGTTGGTGATGATCTCGACCCCGCTTTGCAGCCCCAGATCGATCAGATGACGGTCTGCAACCATGCCCTTGTGCACGACGTCAACCCGCACATCGCGCCGCTGCCCCAAGGCGCGCAGCAACGCCACCTCGTTCATGTAATGCCCGGCCAGTGCATAGCCTGCGGTGGCATCGAACACCACAAGGGCACCACGCCCTTCGGCGCGCAAAAGATCCAGCACTCTGATCAGGGTCGAAAGCAGGGCCTCTGTGGCCGTCCCGGCATTCTTTTCCCAGTTGATCACATTCGATCCGTCCACCAGCGAAAATGGCACCCCTTCGGCAAGCGCCGGGCGCAGCGCGGGATCAAGTGGCACGGCGGCGCAGACCATTGCCCGCCATTCAACGCCACCGTTTACTGTGTGATGGGCAAGATGGGTCATCGCCTTGGCCCGCGGATACCGCGCCGCCGCCTCGCGGGCGAGCGCGGCTGTCGCGTCGCGCGCATTGTCCCGCAAAAGATGCACCGGGCCAAGCCGGGTCAGGACCAGCCCCGCAATTTCAGGCTGATCGGAAATGGCAACAATGGCCCCCCGCAGATCAAGTTCATAAGCCTCGTTGCGCATCCGTTCGATCAGGGCGGGGTCGGCCACGCTCCGCCCGCGACGCGCCGGGGGCCGCCATCGGCGCAATGCCGCAAAGACGCCCACCAGCAACACGCCGACAAGCGTCGGGAACAGGATAATGTCGATAATGGCCCCCACCACTCATCTTACGATTGAGCGGAGTATCCGGAGTTCGGGGCGCAGGCGCAAGCGTTCATTGCGGCCGGGCAAGCCACCCTTGCCACTGGCCCCCGCAACACGTTAGGAACCTTGCAAACCCCGATCAAAGGCAATTTCCATGCGTCTGACCCGCTATTTCCTGCCCGTTCTCAAAGAAAACCCGGCCGAAGCGCAGATCGTGTCGCATCGTTACATGCTGCGCGCCGGGATGATCAAGCAGCAGGCGGCGGGAATTTATTCCTGGCTCCCGCTCGGCTACCGCGTGTTAAAGCGGATCGAGGCGATTGTTCACGAAGAACAGGTTCGCGCCGGGCACATTCCCCTGCTCATGCCCACGATCCAGCCCGCCGATCTGTGGAAGGAATCCGGCCGCTATGGCGACTACGGCGAAGAGATGCTGCGCATCACCGACCGGCAGAAACGCGAATTGCTGTTCGGCCCGACAAACGAGGAAATGATCACCGACATCTTCCGCGCCCATGTCACAAGCTACAAGGACCTGCCGCTGACGCTGTATCACATCCAGTGGAAATTCCGCGACGAGATGCGCCCGCGCTTTGGCGTGATGCGGGGCCGCGAATTCCTGATGAAGGACGGCTACAACTTTGACATCGACAAGGCCGCGGCCCTGCACGCCTACAACCGCCACATGGTCAGCTATCTGCGCACCTATGAACGCATGGGCCTGACCGCCATTCCGATGCGCGCCGCCAGCGGCCCGATCGGCGGCGACAACACCCATGAATTCCTTGTGCTGGCGGCAACCGGCGAATCCGAAGTGTTCTATGACAGTGCCGTCACCGACCTGCATCTGGGCACCCGCGACATCGACTATGACGATCAGGAACAGGTCGCGGCGGTGTGTCAGGAATTCACCACGCTTTATGCCCGGACGGACGAAACCCATGACGTGGCGCTGTTCGACCAGATCCCGCTGGAGCGTCGCAAATCCGCACGCGGCATCGAAGTGGGGCAGATCTTCTATTTCGGCACCAAATATTCCGAAGCGATGGGCGCCAATGTGGTAACTGCCGACGGGTCGCGCGTGCCGGTCGAAATGGGGTCGCACGGCATCGGCGTCAGTCGTCTGTTGGGCGCGATCATCGAGGCGTCGCATGACGACAAGGGGATCATCTGGCCCGAAGGTGTCACACCCTTCCCGGTGGGCATCGTGAACCTGAAACAGGGCGACGCGGGAACCGATGCCGCCTGTGACGCGATCTACAAGGCGCTTGTCGCCAAGGGGCACGAGCCGCTTTACGACGACCGCGACGAACGCGCCGGTGCCAAGTTCGCCACGATGGACCTGATCGGTCTGCCCTGGCGGATCACGGTCGGGCCAAGGGGTCTGGCGAACGGGGTGGTTGAACTGACGTCGCGCCGCACGGGTGTGTCGGAAGAATTGCCTGCCGACGCGGCCGTTGCCCGCATCGTGCAGATCTATGACGGTGTGTAACCGGGTTTCGCCGCGCTGACGCGCGCCGAGACGGCGGGGGGCGCTGCCCCCCGGACCCCCCGGGATATTTTTGCAAAGAGGATGGGCCATGGCGTCTTGCCGGTGGCGTTCCCGCATCACAGGAGAATCGGATGGAATATCGGCGTCTTGGTAAATCGGGCCTGAAGGTCAGTGAATTGTCTTTCGGGTCCTGGGTCACCTTTGGCAAGCAGGTGGACGGATCGGATGCGAAATCGATGATGAGCACCGCCTATGATGCGGGCATCAACTTTTTCGACAATGCCGAAGGATATGAACAGGGCAATTCCGAGATTGTCATGGGCGGCGCGCTGGCCGAACTCAAATGGACACGGGACAGTTATGCAGTGTCGTCCAAGGTATTCTGGGGCGGCGAAAAGCCCACGCAGCGCGGCCTGTCGGCCAAACATGTGACAGACGCCTGCCATGCGGCCCTTCGGCGGCTGCAGGTGGACTATCTTGACCTTTATTTCTGCCACCGCCCCGACATCGACACGCCGATCGAGGAAACCGTGCGCGCGATGCACAACCTGATCCAGCAGGGCAAGGTGATCTACTGGGGCACGTCGGAATGGTCGGCGCAGCAGATTACCGAGGCGCATCTGGTGGCGCGGCAGTGGAACCTGACCCCGCCCACGATGGAACAGCCGCAGTACAACCTGTTCGAGCGTCAGAAGGTAGAGGCGGATTATGCGCCGATCTATCAGAACTACGGCCTTGGCACGACGATCTGGTCACCGCTGGCAAGCGGGCTTTTGACCGGCAAGTACAACGACGGCATCCCGCAGGACAGTCGCATGAACCTGCCCGGCTATGAATGGCTGCTGAAAAGCTTTCAGTCGGAGGAAGGTCAGGCCAAGCTGGCCAAGGTCAAGGCGCTGGCCCAAGTGGCGGGCGATGCGGGGCTGCCGCTGCATCATCTGGCACTGCTGTGGTGCCTGCAGAATCCGCATGTGTCGACAGTGATCCTTGGCGCGTCGCGTCTGGCGCAACTGACCGACAATCTCGCGGCACTCGATCACCGTGCCAAGATGACGCCCGACGTGATGGCGGCCATCGAGGCGGTGATGCAGAACGCGCCGCCGGAGCCTCAGCGGTACTGACCGCTACATCGTGACCACGACCGCGCCGCGTTTGTGGCGCGTGTCGGCAACGGCGTGGGCGGCCCGGATGTCATCAAAGGCAAAGGTCTGCCCAACCAACGGCCGATATCCCCCGGCATGGTAAAGCGCGATCAGGGCATCCATCGCACCCAAGGTATCGGCGGCGGGGGCAACATGCAGCCGCACCCCCCCGCGCCGGGGCCAGACTGTGTGGCCGATCTGCTGGCCCAGGCTGTTAACCACGACGACGAGCAGATGGGCGTCGGGTGCCAGCCAAGGGCGGATCTTCGGGTAGGGCAGGGTGCCCGCGCAATCCATCACCACATCGAAGGGTCCTGTCGGCCACGGCGCATCATAGCTTTGCGCGTGATGCGCCCCCAGCGACAGGGCAAAGGCCACGTTCTGCGGGCTGCACAGCGCCGTCACCTGTGCCCCCAGATGGCGGGCGATCTGCACCGCCGCCGATCCGACGGCCCCCGTCGCGCCATTGATCAACAGGTTCTGCCCCGGTCGAAGCCCGCCCTGCCGCACCAGAAAGTCATGCGCCGTCAGCCCGCCGAAGAAGAACGCAGCCGCCTCGGCATCGCTCAGCCCGTCGGGGATGGGGCGCAGCCGGCCTGCAGCGCTCATCACCAGCTTTTCGGCATGGCACCCGCCGCCAAGCCCGGTGATCCCGAACACCCTTTGGCCCGGGGCAAAGCCGGGTGGCCCTTGTTCCACCCGCCCCGCAAACTCCATCCCCATGATGGGGCGGCGGGGGCGGCGAAGCCCGATCATCAGGCGCAGGACGGGGCCGAAGCCACGCGGCACATCCATCGCGCGCATCCGGCTGTCACCCGCCGTGACCGGGCTTGCCGTGACGCGGATCAGGACAGACCCCGGCCCGAGCAGAGGGTGCGGCACGTTGCGGATTTCGATCACCGAAGGCGGGCCGTAGGCCAGTGTCATCGCGGCTTTCATTCCTGATCCTCGATCTGAAACACCTGATCCAGCGGCTGGCCGAACACGCGGGCGATCTGGAATGCCAGTTCCAGTGATGGAAAATACTTGGCGTTCTCGATGGCCATGATGGTCTGGCGTGTCACCCCCACCGCTTCGGCAAGGTCTTTCTGCGTGAGTTCCCCGGCGTCAAACCGCAGGCGGCGGATCGTGTTGGTGATCCTTGGCCGTTTCAAAGGGCAAACCCCCGGCGGTACAGCACCATCTTTGTCAGCATCCCCGCCATGTCGCCCGCCGCACAGGCCGCAAGCACGATGTTCAACGCCAGAACGACGCCCACCCCGAAGGCCAGCGCGACAACGGCCCCCACGATCCCCACAGATATCACCACCAGCGTCACCTGCAGGCCCAGAAGCCCGATCTGACTGTCCCGTTCGTCTTTCAAAAACAGCGGCTTACGCTCGCCCGTCACCACGGCGTACCCGATGTTGAACAGGATGGTCAGCGCAATGCCGATGCCGATGGCGATCAGGATCAGCCACAACACAGACCGCGCCCAAAGCATCGGGCCGTCCGCGCCATCAAAGGCACCCGCGCTGTGCCTTGCCGCCAGAACACTGACCATCAACCCCCAGCTGATCAGACTGATCAGGATTCCAACCACAGTATTCCGCTCTTCAAATGACATGCTGCCCCCGAATCTGGATCAACTTTCTTGTCATCAGGTATGGCAACCTGAACCTCAGGTCAAAGATTTTTACCTGCAACCGGATTGACCTTCCCTGACCCGCCAGCCACTTTGGCGCGAAACAGGGGGGCGAACATGACCAGGGCATTGATCACATGGGGCGGCTGGCCGGGGCACGAACCTGACAAGGTGGCGGCCCTGTTCGCCGGATGGTTGCGTGATGCGGGGATGGAGGTGTCGGTCCACGACACGCTCGCCTGCTTTGACGATCCGGCGGCGGTGGCCCTGAATGATCTGATCGTTCCCGTCTGGACAATGAGCACGATTGCCAAGGAACAGGCGCAGGCCGTGGCCGATGCAGTGGCGGCCGGGTCGGGCATCGCCGGCTGCCATGGCGGCATGTGCGACGCCTTTCGCAATGACGTGACGTGGCAGTTCCTGACTGGGGCACAGTGGGTGGCGCATCCCGGCAACGACGGGGTGGAGTATGGCGTGCGCATTACCTCGGATCACGAGGTGGTGGCGGGCATTGCCGATTTCGCGGTGCAGACGGAACAATACTACCTGCATGTCGACCCGGCAGTTCAGATCCATGCCGTTTGCGACTTTCCGGTCGTCGACGGTCCCCATGCCGTGAACGGCCCGGTGGCTATGCCCGTCGTCTATACCAAAGGCTGGGGCGAGGGGCGGGTCTACTACAACGCGCTGGGCCATCAGGCCAATGTGATCGATCACGGCCCCGCCGCCGAACTGCTGCGGCGCGGCCTGTTGTGGGCGACACGGCGCTGACCGGGCGGAACCGCCGATGACATTCCCGTTGCCTTGACGCGGGCGGTGGGGGGACGCAAGGTCCGCCCAAACAGAAAGGTGCCCGTTTGGCCAGAAAGCCCCCACCCTTTGCCGCCTTTGAATGGATGATCGCCTGGCGCTACCTGCGGGCCCGCCGCGCCGAAGGCGGGGTCAGCGTGATGACATGGATCAGCCTGATCGGCATCACCCTCGCCGTGTTCGCGCTGATCGCCACGCTGTCGGTGCGGGCAGGGTTTCGGGCGGAGTTTGTCGATACCATTCTAGGGGCCAATGCCCATGTCACTGTTTACGCCCCACAGCAGGTGGACGAAAACGGCCGCGTCGTTGACGGTTTCACGGATTACGATGATGTAGCTGGCCGCGTTGCGGCCATTGACGGCGTTACTCGGGCGGCACCGCTGGTCAAGGGGCAGGTCATGGCCACCGCCAACGGCACCAATCTTGGGGCCGAGGTGTTCGGCATCCGCCGCGCCGATCTGGAAACCATCCGCCGTGTCGGCATCGGGGCCGAACATCAGGGCGATATCGCCGAATTCGAGGCGGGCATCGCCATCGGGTCGGGCATCGCGCGCGAACTTGGCCTTGGCGTCGGCGACAAGCTGCGCCTGATTTCGCCCGACGGGGCCAGAACGCCGATGGGCAGCAGCCCGCGTGTCAAGGCATACGAAGTCACCTACATCTTTACCGCAGGCCGTTACGACATCGACCGAACCCGCATCTACATGCCCTTTGCCGAAGCGCAGTCCTATTTCAACAGCGAAGGCCGCGCGGATGAGATCGAGGTGATGGTGACAGACCCCGAACAGGTGGACAGCTATCTGTCCGCTGTGCAGACGGCGGCAGGCCCGCAAAGCCTGCTGTGGACATGGCGCGACTCTGCCGGGTCGTTCCTGCGCGCGCTCGATATCGAAGACAACGTCATGTTCATCATCCTGTCGATCCTTGTCCTGATCGCCACGATGAACATCGTCTCTGGCCTGATCATGCTGGTCAAGAACAAGGGGCGCGACATCGGCATCCTGCGCACGATGGGCCTGACCGAAGGGTCGATCCTGCGCATCTTCTTCATCTGCGGGGCCTTTACCGGCCTTGTCGGCACGGCACTCGGCGTCATCTTCGGCTGTCTGTTCGCGCTGTATATCGATCCGATCTTTTCCTTCGTGAACTATGTCGCCGGGGGCGGGGTCTGGGATCCGTCGATCCGTGGCATCTACAACCTTCCAGCACGGCTTCAGTGGGGCGATGTCCTGTCCGCTGTCAGCTTGTCGCTGGGCCTGTCGTTCATCATCACCCTGTTCCCCGCGCGCCGCGCCGCCCGCATGAACCCG
Organism: Gemmobacter sp.; assembly: GCA_031425195.1. Taxonomy (GTDB): domain Bacteria; phylum Pseudomonadota; class Alphaproteobacteria; order Rhodobacterales; family Rhodobacteraceae; genus JANPIX01. The sequence goes on from JANPIX010000002.1 coordinate 57,614, forward strand.
GTGGAGGCGCTGCGCTATGAATGACCCGATGCTGCAGCTTGAAACCATCACCAAGGTTTACAACGCTGGCAAACCCGCCGAAGTGGCCGTGCTGCGCGGTGCGTCCCTGACAGTCGGCACGGGCGAAGTGGTGGCACTGGTTGCGCCATCCGGGGCGGGCAAATCCACCCTGTTGCACATCGCGGGGCTGCTGGACGTGGCCGATACCGGCACAGTCCGGCTGGCCGGCAACAATGTCGATGGCCTGTCAGACCGCGCCCGCACCGATCTGCGGCGGCAGGAGGTGGGGTTCATCTATCAGTTCCACCATCTGCTGCCGGAATTCACCGCGCTCGAAAACATCGTGATCGCACAACTTGCCAACGGCACCACCCGCCCCTTGGCCGAGGCGCGGGCGATGGATCTTCTGACGCGCGTCGGCATCGGCCCGCGTGCCCACCACCGCCCCGCCGCCCTGTCGGGGGGCGAACAACAGCGCGTTGCCTTCTGCCGCGCACTGGCAAATGGCCCCCGGCTGCTTTTGGCCGACGAACCGACCGGCAACCTTGACCCCGGCACTGCGGATCAGGTCTTTTCGGCGCTGATGGATCTTGTTCGCACCACAGGCTTGTCCGCCCTGATCGCAACCCACAACATGGAACTGGCGGCGCGGATGGACAGGATCGTCAGGCTGGACGCGGGCCTTGTCGCGTAACGGGGGGCCACGATGAAACGCCAATTCTGGTTAGCGGCGGCGGCCTTCTGCCTTTTCGCCACGGCTGCGCCTGCGGAAACGGTGATCATCCGCAATGATGGTGGCGGCGATATACCCACCTACCGCGACCGCCGTGCCCGGCTGGCCGCAAGCGGGGACGACATCCGGATCGAGGCAAAGTGCCTGTCCGCCTGCACCATCTTTACCACTCTGCCCAATGCCTGCGTCATGCCCAACGCGCAGATCGGGTTTCACGGCGCGACCCCGGATTCGGGCATCCCGTCCATCGACCGGATGATGGATATGCGCATGGGCGAATTCTATCGCGGCGAAGTGCGCAAGCGATTTGAATCGAAGTGGCGGTTTCTGGGCGGTGGCGATCAGTTTCAGGTCATCTCCGGGCGCAGGCTGGCGGAACTTGATCCGGAAATCCACCTTTGCGAAGGGCCCGAACAGGGCGGCAAACGCCCCCGCAAACGGGCCGAAAAGATCCTGCAGGATCAGTGACGCTCACGCCCCGCTGTCAAAACAGAAAGCCCCCTCTTTCCACGTTGCCCCGTCCACCGTCGCATTGGCGAACCGGATGGCATAGCGTTTGTCGCGCGCCAGACGCGGGCTTGGGTCGGGTGCAATCAGGCACAACCGCGCAGGCACCAGCCCGGCCGGCAGGGCCGCGCTCACCGTCACGGTTTCGCCCGGCGCGATGTCCGCAAGGTTGCCCCCAAAGGTCGTAGGCGTCTCGTTCTCAACCCGCAGCTTCATCACGCGCGGTCGCGACAGCGCGGCCCAACCCTCGTTCACCAGTGTGACCTCCAGCCGGTCGCCCGCCACCTCTGCCGCGATCAGGCGCAGCCGGTATCCCATCTTGTCGGTGATCTTGCCAAAGCACCCCCCGGCACGCCAGCTTTTGTGAAACTCGGTGTAATACCCAAGGCCCAGCGCAGACAGATGGAACTGCGGCCCCTCCTCCAGGATCGGGCCGCACCCCTTGCGGATCGCCCCCGGCTCGGCATCGCAGGTTTCGCCCGAAAAATAGGTGTCCGCCGTCAGCGCCATCATCTTTGCCCGCTGCGCCGCGCGAATTGACGGCTTTTCTGCGTAACTGCCCACATCCGTCGGCGACGACAGGAAACAGTCGTTGTGCAACCCGAACCGCCCGATATCCCCCGCATCCGCCCAGTCGATCAGATCCGCCGGATAGCGCCACTGCAACGGCACGACGCTCGGCAAGGCGCCCAGCAACGCATCCCGGATCACAGCCTTCCGCAATGGCCGGTTCAGCCCGTTTGACGAGGTATGCCCCTCGCCCCAGGCCCCGATGAACCCCGCCTGCATCACGGTGATCAGATCGGCATTGTCGCGCAACACCGGCTTCAACTGCGCGATATGCTGCAGCACAATGTCCAGCGGCGCGTCCTTGGCATCCTTATACTCCTGACTCGACTGCGGATAGTTGTAGGCGAACCGCAGGATCACCCGCATCCCCGTCGCCCGCACCTTGTCGAAACTCATCCCCAGATCGGCCAGAAACCCCGCCGACAGCCGCCTGTTGCGGAAACCGTCCAGCCGCACAACGGCATAAGTCACTGTCAGCCCGCGCTGCCGCATGTCGCGCAGATCCGCCTCGCGCACCGTGCGAAAATCGTTCCCGGCAAATTCCCACCACCCCCGATCCGGGTTCACCACAGGCTCGGTGGCCGGGCTGAAGGTGACGGTCTGCGCCACGGCGGGCGCCGCGCACAGCGCAAGAACAAGGCACAGCAAACGCAACATGAAAAGGCCTCCCCCCAGGAACAGCCCCATCTTGCACAGCAGATCGTCCCGCCAAAGGAAAATTGTCAGCGACGCGCCATTCCCGCGTCAGCCCGCCGCGTGTCCGGCGCAAGGCCCGCAATCTCCAGAATCAACTTGCGACGTACCGCCTCGGCAAACCGCCCGCGCCCGTCGGCGGCCACGACGAAAGACCCCGGCCCGCCGATGATCTGCTCCTGATAGGTGGCCGTCAGATTGGACGACGACGGTCCCGAACACTCCAGACACAGGATCGGCAACCCGTTGATCGTGATGCCCGCCGCCAGCACCGCGTCGCGCGCCTCGGCAATCGACGGGCCACTGAAATTGCCAATGCTGTCGCCGGAAAAGTCGATCACCCGGCGCAACCCCGCAATCTCGTTCGCCTCAATCAGATCCCGCCCCGCAATCAGCGCCGCCCCGATGGCATTGCGCCCCCCCGCCATGCGCGGCGGCACCAGCAGCGCCTCGGCAAAGGCGCGCGCGTCGTCATTGCTGTCGATGATCGTCCAGTCCACCACCACCGCCTGATTGGCCGCCCATTCGACATAGGTCACCGCGATCGACCCGGTGAGCGTATCTGCAATCGCATTCAACACCGCAGGATCCGTGATCGCCTCGGCATAGCCCTGCCGTTGAAACTCGATCTCCGACTGGTCAATGGACCCCGACGCATCGGCGAGAAGCACAAGCTCCAACGCCACCTCCTGCGCCTGAAGCGGCGCTGCCAGAAACAGAAGGGGGATCAGGATACGCATGGCGAAAAGGTAACACGGGTTTTAGCGGCGTGTGGTCACGGATCGGTGAGGGGTGGCATTGCGCATGTGCCATCCGGCATTCCCAATACGCCAAGGATCACCCTTGCCGATTGTCCTGCGGACAATCGGGTGATCCGTTTGGCAGGCACGCAAGTGAAGGCCAAAGGGCGCAGAACCGTCCTGACATGATCAGAGTGCGGTGCCTGCCCCGGCAGGCGCGGAACGCGCCAGCCCCCGGTGGGGCAGGCGCGGCACGATGGAGCCTGACAGTCTCAATCGTGCCTTGGAACAACAATCGCCGCGCGCGTTCGGTGCGTGCGGTGCCGGACGGGCGGCGGGGCGACCCGGCTCCGTGCAAAGGATCACCCTTGTCGATTGTCCTGCGGACAATCGCGTGATCCGTTTGGCCGGAACGCAAGTGACGGCCAAGGGGCGCACAACCATTCCGCCTCCATGCTAGTGCGGTGCCTGCCCCGGCAGGCGCGGAACGCGCCAGCCCCGGGTGGGGCAGGCGCGGCACGATTGAGCCTGACAGTCTCAATCGTGCCTCTGAACAACAATCGCCGCGCGCGTTCAGTGGATGCAGGGGCGGGCAGCGGGCGACCCGCGGCGGCGTCAAAGGATTACCCTTGCCGATTGTCCTGCGGACAATCGCGTGATCCGTTTGGCCGGAGCGCGAGCGAAGGCCAAGGCGCGCGCCACCATCCCGACGTCACCAGAGTGCGGTGCCTGCCCCGGCGGGCGCGGAACGCGCCAGCCCCGGGAGGGGCAGGCGCGGCACGATGGAGCCTGACAGTCTCAATCGTGCCTTGGAACAACAATCGCCGCCCGCGTTCGGAGCGTGCAGAGGATCAGCTTTGCTTACGGCCCTGCGAACAATAGCGCCATCCGTGAGGCGATGGCACAATCCAACTGCGCCGGGCAATCTTGCCCGCGCCATCGGCTAAGAGGAGAGAGAGGCGCGTACCCAACCGAAAACAGCCTGTTGTCAGGTGTACATACGGAAAACATACGGAAGGCATACAGAGTGAATACGGGGGCAAGTACGCTTGCCCCCGCAAGATCACACGTCAGATCGAAGATTCGTTAAAATGCCCGTCTTTTCAAAGAGTAAGCATATCAGATAAACACAAAGTCGTTTCGTTCCAGATCACGATGGTCAAAATTCGCAAAAACGATGCGCACGTTCCCAAAGGTAACCAAAGCATCTTGGCCAATATCGGAAATGCGGATTTGCGAAAAACGAACAGCGCCGCTGTCAATAACAATGCTATCACTGGCGTGATTGAAATCAGAAATCGTGTCGCTCCCTCCAGTGTTCTCAAAAAAGAACGCATCTTGACCGCTTGATCCGGTCAATACATCGTTACCCTGATTTCCGAAAATCGCATCATTTCCGCCGCCGCCATTGATACGATCTCTGCCAAAATTTCCGCTTAGATTGTCATTGCCGCTGTCACCAAACACAAAGTCATCGCCACCACCGCCAAAGATCAAATCCTTTCCGCTGAATCCATGCAAAGTGTCGCCATACTTGTTACCCAAGATTTGATCGTTTCCGCCAAGTGCCGCCTGCAACCCACCGCTTAGAAATCTGCCAAAGCTTATGTTGGCATCTTCAACCGTGACCAACAAGTTTCCATATCTCTCAAAATCTGCGGCGTACACGATATCATCATAAACTTTACTTGTTCCAAGACTGTTAGTGAGCAGAGTAAAAGAAAAACCCCGACCTGCCGCATACATATCAAGATAAAAGTCATCGCCCAGTGGATCGGTGTCGTAGAAATTAGCTGCATAAAAACCATAGGACGCGGCGTTGCCAGCTACCAAGGCCAGACCTTGCCCGTAAGTGTCATACACGTAGATTTTGGTCACTTGACTACCCCTGTACTTTTAAATTCCCATAAGAAAGATAGGTAATTGTGACGTAGGGTCAAGATGCCTCGCACACTCACACATCCAACTCCTCCACAAACCTCGCGTTTTCCTGTATATACTGGAACCGCAACTCCGGTTTCTTCCCCATCAGCCGCTCCACCAGATCGCTGGTTTCCCCCGGTTCATCCTCGTCAATCGACACGCGGATCAACTTGCGGGTCAAGGGGTTCATCGTCGTGTCCTTCAGATCCTTGGCGTCCATTTCGCCCAGGCCCTTGAACCGCTGCACGTCGATTTTTCCCTTGCCGCCCAGACCCTTGGCCAGCCAAAGCTCTTTCTCCACATCATCCGCCACATACATGCGCCGCGCGCCTTGCGTCAGGCGGTACAGTGGCGGGCAGGCCAGATACAGGTGGCCCTTGTCGATCAGGGGGCGCATCTGGGTGAAAAAGAACGTCATCAGCAGGCTGGCGATATGCGCGCCGTCGACGTCGGCATCCGTCATGATGATGATCTTGTCATAACGCAGATCGTCCACCTTGAACCGGGTGCCCATGCCCACGCCAAGCGCCTCGCAGATATCCCGTATCTCGGCGTTTTCATTCAGTTTTGAGGATGCCGCCCCCAGCACGTTCAGGATCTTGCCCTTCAAGGGCAGCAAGGCCTGTGTCTCGCGGATGCGCGCGCCCTTGGCCGATCCACCGGCGCTGTCGCCCTCCACGATGAACAGTTCCGTCCCCTCACGCGATTTGGCCGTGCAGTCCGTGAGTTTCCCGGGAAGCCGCAATCGTTTGGTGGCGGATTTGCGGGCGGTTTCCTTTTCCGAACGCCGCCGCAACCGTTCTTCAGCGCGCAGCACAAGGAAATCAAGTATAGCCCCGGCGGATTTGGTATCATTGGCCAGCCAATTGTCGAAATGGTCGCGCACCGCGCCTTCGACGTAACGGGTGGCTTCTTCGGTCGCCAGACGGTCTTTCGTCTGACCCACGAATTGCGGTTCCCGGATGAACACCGAAATCAGGGCGCATCCGCCCGCCAGCATGTCATCGCGGCTGATCTGGTCGGCCTTGCGGTTCTTGACCAGTTCGCCGTACGCGCGGATGCCTTTCAGAATGGCATTCCAGAAACCGGATTCGTGCGTGCCGCCTTCCGGGGTGGGTACCGTATTGCAATAGGATTGCAGAAAACCATCGCGGATCGGTGTCCAGTTGATCGCCCATTCGACCGATCCCGGAACATTGTATTTCTCTTCAAAGCTGACCTTGCCCGCAAATGGCCGGTCGGCATAGGTGGTGGCCTTTTCCAATGTGTCGGAAAGGTAATCCGCCAATCCACCCGGAAAATGGAACGTCGCCTCGGTGGGCATATCACCGTCGGGATGCGCCGATTTCCAGCGGATTTCGACACCCGAAAAGATATAAGCCTTTGAACGCGCCATTTTCATCAAACGGTGCGGCTTGAATTGCTGGCTGCCAAAGATTTGCGGATCGGGATGGAAAGTCACCGTCGTGCCGCGCCGGTTCGGGGCAGGGCCGATTTTACGCAACGGCCCCTGCGGAACACCACGCGAAAAGTTCTGCGCATAAAGTTCCCGATTGCGCGCCACTTCCACATCCATACGGTCCGACAAGGCATTGACAACCGAAGAACCAACGCCATGCAATCCGCCCGATGTGGCATAAGCCTTGCCGCCGAATTTACCGCCGGAATGAAGCGTGCAAAGAATAACCTCCAAAGCGGATTTGTCCGGAAACTTCGGATGCGGATCAACCGGAATACCCCGGCCATTGTCCCTGATTGTCAGTGACCAATCAGCATGCAATTCCACTTCAATCCGATTTGCATGCCCCGCCACCGCCTCGTCCATCGAATTGTCCATGATCTCGGCCGCAAGATGGTGATATGCCCTCTCATCAATTCCCCCGATATACATCCCCGGCCGCAACCGCACCGCCTCCAACGGTTCAAGCACCTCGATAGAGGACGCGTCATAAATATCCTTGCCGCCGGAAAGCAGGTCATTCGCCATGGGATGCTCGATTCGTGAAAGGTCGTCACTGCGCTGTGATTAGATCATCGCAGGGGGGCGGGGCGCAAGATGTTGTGGTGACGTGGGGTAGTCAGGCATTTTCCCCGTCGTCTTGATCTGCCATAACAAGGCGTGGAATGAAGGCGAAGGGGCTGCAGATGCGGGTATTGTTCACGGGCGGTTCGGGCAAGGCCGGCAGGCATGTGGTCGCCTATCTTGCGGCGGCGGGGCACCGGATTCTCAATGTTGACAAGGTGGCGCTGAACCATCCCGGGGTGCACGATCTGATTGCCGACATCACCGACGCCGGGCAGATGTTCAACGCGATGAAGTCGCATGCGGGTTTCGACGAGATGGAAACCGGAAATGGCGCGCAAACCTTTGATGCTGTTGTGCATTTCGCCGCTGTGCCGCGCGTTCTGATCGCGCCGGACAATGAAACCTACCGCGTCAACGTGATGGGCACCTACAACGTGATCGATGCCGCGCTCAAGATCGGTATCCGCAAGGTCATCATCGCGTCCAGTGAGACAACGTATGGCATCTGTTTCAGCGAAGGGGAAGTCGACCCCAAGGTACTGCCGCTGGACGAGGATTATCCGATTGATCCGATGGACAGCTATGGCATGTCGAAGAAAGTGAATGAGGTCACGGCCCAATCGTTCCAGCGCCGCACAGGGGCCGACATTTACGCATTGCGGATCGGGAACGTGATCGAACCTGATGAATATGATCGCTTTCCCGGCTTTTTTGCCGACCCCGGATCGCGCCGCCGGATCGCCTTCAGCTATATTGACGCGCGGGATCTGGGGCAGATCGTCGATCTGGCACTGCGCAAGGACGGGCTTGGGTTTCAGGTTTTCAATGCCTGCAACGACACGAATTCGGTCTGTCAGCCGAACGACGAACTGCTGGCGCAGTTCTTCCCTTATGTGCCTTTGTCCCGCCCTGTAGGGCGGAACGAAAGCCTGCTGTCGAACCAGAAGATCCGCGACATGCTGGGCTTTGTCGAAGAACACAACTGGCGCCGGTATGTGCCGGACCCGACGGTGTGATCGTCAGGCCGGTTCGGCCAAGCGTCCGGCCCACATGGCCTGAAATGCCGGTCGGGCCTGACAGCTGGCAAGCCAGGCAGACAGGGCGGGAAAATCGGCCACAAGTGTCTGATGCGTCTGGGCATAGCGGACGCATTCGGCGACGTTGATATCGGCCACAGTGAAGGCATCACCCAGAAGATAAGGCTGGCCCGACAATTGCGCGTTCAGATAGGCGAACGGACGGCGCAGGGTTTGGGCCGCGGTTTCGATGCTCGTCTGGCCTTCGGGCGTCGCCGCCTTGTCCCCGGCGAGTGTCTGCATCAACCGAAGGGCGGCATCTTCGATGCCTGTCGCGGCAAACAACGTCCAGTTCACCGTCTGCGCCAGTGCCGCCTCGTCTTGCGGGGCCAGTTCGCCACCATGGCGACGCGCGATGTAGAGGGTGATGGCGAGCGACTCTGTCAATGTCAGGTCGCCGTCCGTCAGTACGGGGATCTGCCCCATGGGGTTGATGCTCAGAAACGCTGGCGACTGGGTGTGGAGTGGCGTTTCCGCTGCCGGGTTGGAAAGGCGATAGGACTGGATCACCGGGACATGGGTGAATTCCATTCCTGTTTCGCCAAGCAGCCACAATGGCCGCGATGCGCGCGACCGGTAAACGCCGTAAAGGGTGATCATCGGAACCTCATTTCATCATGCGATGCCGATTGCTAGGCATGTGCCGGGGTTTGCACCAGTCGGTTTCGCTTTGGTTGCCCAAATTCACGGCGTTTAATGCATAATTGCTCGAAACGTCTTGCCGTGTTCGCCCGCTTACCTAAGGTTAATAGATGACCGAGATCGACCGCAAAAAGAACACCGCGCAAATCGTCGAACGCGAGCACAAGGCCGAGATCGTTGATCGGCTTTATGATGTCGCGCTGGACCCCATCAAGCTGGGCGAATTGCTGGAGGTATGGGAAGGCCATGTGGCCCCCCTTCGGTTCGGGCTGGTCGAGGCAGCGATCCCGTTGGAAGACCCGGATATCGACGCCCATGTGTCGCGCGCCTCGGTGTTTCTGGATCGGATGGATGCCAGCCGCGACGACGGTGGGTATCATTCCGTGCTGGACGATGTGCCCCGTTATGCGGCGTTCCTGTCGGACGGGGGGGCTGCGATTACCGCATCCAACCGTGCGGCGCAGGTTGTCTTTTCCCTTGGGCCGGAAGCCGCACTGGCCGATTTGCCGTTCGATCCTGCCGACATCGAACTTTTGCGGCGGGAATTGCGCAGGGTTGCGGGCCGTACAGCGGAAAAGGTGGTGACGATTCGCATCCGTTCTGTCGTGACTGGTCTGCCTGTGATCATGCGGATCAGTCCGGTGGACAGCGATGCGCCCCGGCCCCTTGCGCTTGCCTTGTCGACCGAACTTGTCTGGCCACCGGGGTTCGAGGTGACGGTGGCAGAAGCCTTCAACCTGACGCTGGCCGAGGTGGACGTGGTTCGCGGCATCACGCTTGGGCAGCCTGTCCGGGACATTGCCGATCAGCGGGGCACGTCTGTCGAAACTGTCCGCACGCAGGTGCGGTCCATTCTGGCCAAGACGGAAACACATTCGCAATCGGAACTGGTGCGGGTCGTCCTGGGACTGATGGATGTGGCGCTGATCCCTGTTGGCCGCGACCCCCGCCCGGCAAGCGGCACGGGGCTAAAGGCGCGGCCCCTGCGCCAGCTGCGGGCGTCCGGCGGGCGGCGGTTGGAGTGGATCGAGTTCGGCGATCCGAAGGGCATCCCGATCCTGTACATGCATCTTGACTACGGGCTGATACGCTGGCCAGCGGCGGCCGAACGGCAAGCCCAAAATCTGGGTTTGCGGGTGATCGTTCCCATTCGGGCCGGTTACGGCGGGACCGACCTGCACGCCAAGGGAAGCGATCATCTGGCAGAGGTTACGGCAGATTATGCGGCGGTTCTGGACCATCTTGGCATTCGCCGGGCGACTGTCCTGTGTCTTGGGGCCGATCTGCGCTTTGCCATCAATCTGGCGAACGGAAGGGCGGGGCTGATCAACGCCATTCTGGGCTGCGCTGCACAACTTCCGCTGCGGTCAGCGGGGCAGTACGAACGCATGGACAAGTGGCAAAGGTTCATTCTGGCCAATGCCCGCTATGCCCCCCGCGTTCTGCCGTTTCTTGTGCAGGCGGGGTTTTCTCTGGCACGCAAGCTGGGCAAGGAAGGGTTTTTCACGCAGGTGAACGGCGGATCGCCCGCAGACATGGAAACCTTCGCGCGTCCCGATGTGCGCGAGGCGGTGCTGACGGGCTCCGATGTCTGTCTGGCCAAGACCAAATCCGCGCATGAGGCCTTTGCCCGCGAATGTATCGGGTCGGAAAGGGATTGGTCGGGCATTGTGCGATCGGTCACTGTGCCCGTGGTTCTGTTGCAAGGCGATCAAGACCCGCAAACTCCGGTTCTGACCGTGCAGGAACTGCTTGTCGATTTTTCGCATCTGCAAGTGGAGTTTCTGCCCGATACGGGGCAGCTTTTGTTCTTCAAGGAATGGGCGCTGGTGCTGGACCGGCTTTTGGCCATGACAAAGATCTGAAAGGTAGCCGTCCTACTGCACACAGGGTATGCGCGCGGGGCTGGTGGGCGGTAGCCATTCCGCACGACCACATTGATGCGGTGCGGATTGCCACTGTGTGATTTCAGCAGGAAAGGGGCGGCGGGCCAAACATTGCACGTCGCCCAAATCTGCCATTTTCCTGCCTGCATCGAACGGCCCTTCTTGCCCCGACTGCGGCAGGCCGATAGACGCGGCACATGACCGTACCGATGACGCCGATACTGCATGCGCGGGCCATACTGGCGCTGGGCCTTCCGCTTGTCGGAAGTCATCTGGCGCAGATGGCATTGCATGTGACCGACACTGTCATGCTCGGCTGGTATGGCGTGACGCCGCTGGCGGCAGGGGTTCTGGGATCGACCTGCTTTTTCCTTGTATTTGTTCTGGGCAGCGGGTTTGCCCATGCCGTGATGCCGATGGTGGCTGCTGCCGCAGGGCAGAACGATGATGCACAGGTGCGGCGGACGGTGCGGATGGGGCTTTGGCTTTCCATAGCATATGGGGCGGTGTGCTATCCCGTGTTCTGGTATTCCGGCGCGATCCTTCTTGCCCTTGGGCAGCAACCCGAAGTTGCCAGCCTGACGCAACAATTTCTGCGCATCGCGGGGATCGGGATGATGCCCGCCCTGTTGATCATGGTGCTGAAAAGCTATCTGGCGGCACTGGAGCGGACACAAGTTGTTCTGTGGGTGACGGTGGGGGCCGTCGGGGTGAACATCGCGATTGGCTGGGCGTTGATCTTTGGCAACTGGGGTGCGCCGGAACTTGGCGTGGCAGGTGCGGCGACAGCCTCTGTCGTCGTGCAGATTCTGACGTTTGTGGCACTTGCCCTTTACGCCGGCCTGTTGCCCGGCCTGCGCCGGTTTCGGCTGTGGCAGCGGTTCTGGCGGCCAGACTGGCAGGCGATGGGGCAGGTGTATCGCCTCGGCTGGCCCATTGCCGTGACGGGGCTTTCGGAAACAGGGTTGTTCACTGCCACGTCGGTCATGATGGGATGGATTGGCACGGTCGAACTGGCCGCGCACGGCATAACGCTGCAGGCGGTGTCGGTGACGTTCATGCTGCACGTCGGGTTGTCGAACGCGGCGACGGTCCGTGCCGGGCGCGCTTATGGCCGGGGTGACTGGGTGGATCTGCGGGCCGGGGCGCTGGTGGCGCTGCTGCTGTCGGTTTTGGTTGCGATTGGCATTATCGTGCTGTTCCTGCTGTTCCCCGAGCCGATCATCGCCGCCTTCGTGGACCGTGCGAAACCCGAAAGTGCCGAGATCATCGCGATTGGCGCAGGGCTTCTGATCATTGCCGCGCTGTTTCAGTTGACGGATGCGGCGCAGGTCATGGCGCTTGGCCTGCTGCGCGGGATTCACGACACCAAGGTGCCGTTCCTTCTGGCCGCGATCAGCTATTGGGCGGTTGGTATCCCGGCAAGCTATGTCCTTGCGTTTGTGTTTGGCTGGGGCGGGCAAGGGTTGTGGCTGGGTCTGGTGATCGGGCTGACCTGTGCTGCGACGCTGTTGAACCTGCGGTTCTGGATGCGCGCGCGGCCGAGGCCCGGGGTCGCCGGGTGATCGTCAGTCAGGCTTTGGCTCGTCTGCCATGCGGTCGGCCTTCCGGCGCACAAGAACCGATCGAAGATCATGCATGGCCAGCAACAGGCGGTCGGTCACGGCATCAAGCTGATCGTTGGTGGCGCGGGTTTGCACCCACTGTGCCGTCAGATTGAGATGGTCAATGGCGCGGTTGATGTCATCGACATCGCGCAGGGCAAGGGTGTGAACGCGCGCGGTCATCCAGTCGGCGATGGCAGTCTTGTCAGCCTCCGTCAGTGCCGCGTCGCCATGTGGCTTTATGCTGCCGTTGCGGATGTTGACGGTCGCGATTTCGATCAGGTCCATCCGCCGGCCACGGTTTTCCGTGTCGACACGGAACACCACGGCCCCGTTGTCGCGCACCCGGAAAAAGTGGTCAGGCAGATCGCCCGGCATAGCGGCCCCTATTCCAACCCGGCGCAGAAGGCCTGGATGCGGCTGCAGGCCTGTTCCAGCGCCGCGTCCGAGGTTGCATAGCTGACCCGAAAGTTGGGCGACAAACCAAAGGCCGCACCGAACACGACGGCCACGCCGGTTTCATCCAGCAACGCCGTCGCGAATGCCTCATCATCCTTGATGTGCGTGCCGCCCTTGCTTGTCTTGCCAATGCAGCCCGAGATGTCGGGATAGACATAGAACGCACCCTCGGGGCGCGGGCAACGGATGCCTTTTGCGTCATTCAGCATCGCCACCACCAGATCGCGCCGCCGTTCGAACAGCTTGCGGTTCGGGGCCAGAAAATCCTGCGGACCATTCAGCGCCTCCAGTGCCGCGTATTGCGATACCGAACTCGGGTTCGAGGTGGATTGCGATTGAATGGTGCCCATCGCCTTGATGAGCGCGACCGGCCCCCCGGCATAGCCTATGCGCCACCCGGTCATCGCATAGGATTTTGACACCCCATTGCATGTCAGGGTGCGGTCATAAAGCGCAGGCTCGATCTGGGCAGGGGTGGTGAATTCAAAGTCGTCAAACACAAGGTGTTCATACATGTCGTCCGTCATCACCCAGACCTGCGGATGCCGCAGCAGCACATCGCACAGGGCGCGCAGTTCGGCACGCGTATAGCCCGCGCCCGTGGGGTTGCTGGGCGAATTGAAGATGAACCATTTGGTCTTTGGCGTGATCGCCGCCTCAAGCTGGGCCGGGGTGATCTTGAAATCGGTGTCAATTCCAGCCGCAACGAACACGGGCGTGCCACCGGCAAGATAAACCATGTCGGGATAGCTTACCCAATAGGGCGCGGGGATGATCACCTCGTCCATCGGGTTCAGGGTCGCCATCAGCGCGTTGTACAGGATCTGCTTGCCGCCGGTGCCGACGGAAATCTGGGCGGGCGTATAGGTCAGCCCGTTTTCGCGCAGAAACTTGGCGCAGATCGCCTGTTTGAGTTCCGGTATGCCATCCACGGCGGTGTATTTCGTCTTGCCCGCATCAATCGCGCGTTTGGCTGCATCCTTGATGTTCTGCGGCGTGTCAAAGTCGGGTTCACCTGCGCCAAGGCCGATCACGTCGCGCCCTGCGGCCTTCAGTTCCGCCGCCTTGGTGGTGACGGCGATGGTGGGCGATGGTTTGACGCGGGAAAGGGTGTCGGACAGAAAAGCCATCAGGTATACCACGGGTTAAGGGTTGCGGGGCCTGTCTAGGTCGTGACGCAGGTGTGGGCAAGGAAAATGGATATGACAGAAACGAAGGACGCCCGGGTAAAGCGCATGGCGATGCGGTCGTGGCGGCGCGGGATGAAGGAAATGGACCTTGTCCTTGGCCCTTACGCCGACCTGCATCTGACAACGATGGACGAGCCGACACTGGCCACCTACGACGCGCTGCTGAATGAAAATGACCAGGATCTGTTTCCGATGATCCTGGGCCAGGCTGCGCCGCCCGTCCAATATGCCGAACTGATCGCACATATTGCGTCATTTGCCCGGGCCAGGCTGACACCGCAGGATTGAAAGGCCTTTCTGTCAAACTGGCCGACAGTTTACCGAATGTTTTTGTTTTGTGCCGCTAATACCCCCCGACACGACTGGACCGGAGGCGGGGAATGAACACGAATACGGCGATTCTGGACGCAACGCAGCGCACCTTCATGATGGGTTATCTTGAAAATCTGGCGCTGGTCGAACGGCTGCACCGGCTGCTTCTGGATGTGATCAAGGATGAATTCGAACGCCTGAACATTCTGGAGATCAACGCCGTTCAGGCGCTTTTGCTGTTCAACATCGGCGAGCATGAGGTGACTGCGGGCGAACTCAAGACGCGGGGTTATTATCAGGGATCGAACGTCAGTTATAATCTGAAAAAACTGGTCGATCTGGGTTACATGCATCATCAGCGGTCCGATATCGACCGTCGTTCGGTGCGGGTGCGGCTGACCGAAAAAGGGCGCAGGGTGCGCGGGCAACTGTCAGACCTGTTTGCCCGCCATGCCGAAGGACTTGAACGCCGTGGCCTGATCGGCGCGTCAGGGATGGAAGATATCAATCAGTCGCTAAAGCGGATGGAACGGTATTGGACGGAACAGATCCGCTATATCTACTGACCTACCGTCGCCACAGCCACGCCTGGCCCGCAAGCGCGCCCTGTGCCTTGGCCAGCAGGCGGTTGCCCAGACTGCGGCGCGGGATGGTTCCCGTTGACAGCCGTTCAACCACCACTTCGACGGGGCATGGTCGGCCTGTCACCGGATCGCGGTAGCGGGGCACAGCGACAAGAGCCGCGTGGATCAGCGCGGCAATATCCCGTGGCGGAAGGGGGGTGCCGTCCATCTGCGTCTTCCGGCGCGGCGGAACAGGCCCCAGATCGCGGGTCAGCCCCCAGCCCGCGTAAAATGGCACGCCCAGACAGGTGACGGTTTTGCCCCGTATCAACGCCTCGAATCCCAGACCAGAGGTCAGGGTCCAGATTTCATCGACCGCGCCCATCAGTGCCAAAGGATCGGCGTGCCTGGCCGCGACAGCGTTTACCGCGTCAAGATCGGCGTCGCCGACATGGCCCTGACGCAGGCCCGCCTCGACGTCGGGATGCGGTTTCCAGATCAGCACCGCGTCAGGCAAGGCGGCGCGGGCAGCCTGTAGAAGGCCAAGGTTGGTCTTGACCGGGCCTGTGGCACCCAGCGTCAGGCCCGCGTCATCCTGAACCTGACCCACAACCAGAACCCTGTGCCCGGCGGGCAGATCGGGCATATCGCCGCGCAGATTGTATTTCGTGACCCCTGCCGCGATCAGCTTTTCCTGCAACAAAAGCGCGCGGTCGCGCGCCCACGCGGTCAGGGGCCTTCGGATCATGGTTTCGATGGCGCTGGGGGCCGACGGATCAAAATACAGACCTTCGTCATCGACGATCAACCCGACGGCCGCCACGAGATCGGCGCCAAGGCCGCGCGACCGCAGAAAACCATCCTCGATCCGGCGAAGCGGTATTCCGTCGTGATCGGGCACGTCGCTGGTGCCCCAGACCAGAAGGCTACGGCCCGTCGCCCGCGCCCGCGCCACTGCCCGCACGCCGGTCGGCTCGAACCGGACGGGTGTTTCGCCGCCAAAGAAGGCCTGCACCCAGGGCCGCTTCCACGTGCGCATGCCGAAACCGACATGGCCCGGCGCATCCATGCGAAAGGCGCGCAAATCTGCCTCCAGTTGGTCAACCACCTGCTCAAAGCTGCACAGACGGTCGCGGCATGGATCATACCAGGTGGGCGCAAGGATCATCGCGGCGGCAAACATCTGGGTTGCCGTCAAAGTACGGGTGCGCCGCGAAACAGGCTGGCGGTCGTCGGACAGGCCCCAGCCTGCATAGAAGGGCTGGCCAAAGACCTGCGGCCGGTGACCCGCCAGAATGGCCTCGAACCCCAGTTGGGACGAAACCGTGTAAACGGCAGATGCCGCAGCCAAAAGACTGTGGGGCGACACGGGTTGGGTCAAAAGCTCAACACCCGGCGGAAGTTCGGCCGGTGTGAAATGTCCCGGCCGCAGACCAGCCTGCGTTTCCGGATGGGATTTTATGACGATGCGCGCCGTCGGGTGATCGGCTCTTGCCGCCAGCAACATGGCCCGAAAGGTTTCAGCGGTTGCTCCGCCGTGCCGGATCGAGGCGTCGTCGCGCGTCTGATCGACAACCAGCACAAAACCCGGCTCGGGGCAGGGAAGGGTGGGCTGATGCGTGTTGTATTTGGACAGGTGCAAAGCACTGATGCGGGCCATCCCCCGCATCGCACGTTCCAGAAGTGCGGGGTCATCAAGGGGGGCTGTCTGCAGGATATGCTCGATCAGCGACGGGTGGCTGCTGTCAAAATGCACGCCGACCGGATCAATCAACAAACCCAAGGGCGCGTCGCCCGCACGACCCGGCCGGACCGACCGCAGAAAGGCGTCCTCTACCCGGATCAGGGGCACACCACGCCGCCGCGCAAGGGCTGCACCGCGCCATGCTGTCGGGCTTTGGCCCCAGACAACCACAGCATCGGTTGCACCGGGCAAACCCAAATGAACCGTATGACCTGCAAGAGCAAGGATGCGCCTGACTTGCGATTGGCGGAAGAACCCCGCATTGAACGCAAAAAGCCGGTTGGGCACGGGGGCCCCGACGACGTCATACCCCCGGTTCATGCCCGCGCCTAGTTGCCCGAGGCCGCGTCTACAATGGCGTTGGCAGAATTCGCCGCGCCCGTGATCGCGTTGATCGTCTTTTGCCACTGCACGAACGGTGCTTCGGTCACATAGACGGTGTCGCCATCGCGGATCAGGAAATCCCGTGCCTCGAAGATACCGACGGGCGAGGTCAGATCCAGAATATAGACGATCCGCTGTTCGCCAACCAGATCAGGCCGGTTCAGCACCTGCTGTGCAACCTTTTCTGACTCATTGCGGAACACGAAGATGCCTTTCGGGTCAGCCAAATTGCTTGACAAGCCACCCACCTGTGCCAGTGCCTCGACGGCGGACAGGCTTTGGGTTTCGAACTGCACCATGCTTTGCGCGCCCGTGGCACCCAGTGCTGTATAGGCGCGGCGGTCGCGTTCCACGATGATCTGGTCGCCACTGCGCAGCGCGATGTCGAGACCCGGTTCATCATAAAGGTCCTGCAACCAGATCTGCCCCGTGCGCCCGCCGCGCGTGACGCGGACAATGGCGGATGACGGTTCGATGGCCACACCACCCGCCCGCGCGAGCATTGACCCGAGCGTCCGGGTCGGCCGTTCAATGTTGAATACACCCTGCCCACCAACGGCCCCGGCGACAGTCACAGTCGACCCGTCACCGGCGGCGCGGGTCACGGTCACCTGCGGATCGGGGGTTTGTGTTTCCAGTTTGCGGGTGATCGCCTGACGCAAGCCTTCGGGCGTCTGACCCGAAGCCTTGATCCGTCCGGCATAGGGAATGAAGATATAGCCCTGCCCATCGACCACAACGCGGTCAAGCGCGGAAACCCGTTGGCCTGCGTTCCCCAAAAGCGGGTCGTCGCGCACGTTTTCATAAATCGTCATGGCCAGTACATCGCCGGGCGCAATGATGTCGGACCCCATGAGGCCTGCATTGCGGAAATCGGAGTTGAAGCCATAAGTCACCGCGCCGGACGCCAGTTTGGTAACACGGCTGTCGACGGTCACGACAAAGGCGTTGCCCTCTTCCAGTACCGAGCCTGAAAAGATTTCAGACTTGTTCGGGCCGGAACGCGGCAGGCCGCAGGCTGCGAGCGAAACGCTCAGGCCGGTCAGCAGAATGAAACGGGCAGCAAGGGACGTTGTTGGGCGCACTGCGCGGTTCCTCTTGACGGGAAAACCATGTTATCGCGGCAGCCTACCGAAGCGTGCCGGAAAACTCCAGTGCCACAGGCTAGGGGTCGCTGACAAGCCGCAACTGTTGCTGACCTGCCTCTTTCTGCTGAAAGGTGACGGCATAGGGATCGCGCACGGCAAGCATCCGATCCACCACGCGGCGAAGCAGCGCCTGGCGGCTTTGCGCGGCATAAAATCCACCCGGTATCTGACTGGTTTCCAGAAGAAACCGGCGAAAGTCACGGTAGGCGGCACTGTCGGGCCGTTCCGGATGGGAAAAGAAATCGGCCAGCGGCTGATCCGACACAAGGCCCGGCTTTGCATAGACCGCCGTGCCGAAGATGCGCAGCGGTAGGCCGCGCCACAGGACCTGTTGACCGGCCGTCGAATTGACCGTCACTGCAGATTGGGCAGAGTCGAGCAGCCGCGCCAGTTTCCCGCCCCGCACGTAATGAACACGGTCTGACAGACCCGCCGCGCGCGCAAGTCGCCTGATTTCTGATGCAAGGGGCAGGCGGCCATCTTCCAAAGGGTGCGCCTTGAATACCAGATGATGATGGTGGGGCGCACCTTTCGCGAATCCGTCGATCACCAGTTCTACAAAATCGGTCATGCGCGAAAAGGGCGAATGGTCCCGGAAACTTGCGTCGTGTTCCAGTTGCAAAAGCGCCAGATGATAGGGAACACCACTTCTCCGAATGCGCGCCGTTGCAACAAGGCGGTCGATTCGGTGAAAAGGCAGCAGCAAAAGGCGACGTAGATGCAGGCGAAACTCTTGCCCCGCCGTCAGGGCCCGGTGCGGGCGAAACGCCGGAAAGCGGTGCCGGCCAAGCAGGACAAACCCATGATAAACCGCCCCCCAGAACATGTGCTGGCGCAAATCGCCCCAGGTGGCCGGGGGCTGGGGGTGATCAAGTCCGCCTGCCGAAACCAGCCTCCGGATCGCGGCAAGGTCAATCTGCATCAGGCGGGAATTGCCGTTGGCCCCATCCCGTTCGTAGGTCACCCAATAAGGCCGCAGATAGCCTTCTTCGAACACGTGGATGGTCAGCCCAAGCCGCCGTGCCGCGACAACCGCCGCAGCGTGCACAGGCCGCGTATCGCCATAAAGCACGAGGTCGGTGATCTGGTGGCGCGTCAGCAGGTTGGCGATTTCGTCAGGCCAGGCATCGGCGCTCGCATGGCTGGAAAGGAAATAGGCGGCGTCAGGCCAGAACGCCTGATCGCCGCGGTTGAACCCAACCCGCCACACTGTTGCACCGGCCTGGCGCAACAAACCCGCGAGCTGGCCAAAAAACGGGCCGTGGGGACCTTGCAGAAACAAAAAGCGGCGAGCGGTAGCGGCACGGGTCATGGTCACAATCGCGATGAGAACGTCAGATATAGCGCCAAGCTGCGGCGCTTGTCTTGTGTGTTGGCTGGGGGCGGATTAGGTTTTGGCGAACGTTTGGGGGCAGGGCATGTTTACGGGTATCGTAACCGATATGGGCGAAGTGATGGCGCTGACGCAGCAGGGCGACCTGCGCGCGCGAATCGGCACGGGCTATGACACGTCACGCATCGATATCGGGGCGTCGATATCCTGCGATGGGGTCTGTCTGACCGTGGTCGATCTTGGGAACCAGCCGCGCAACTGGTTTGATGTGCAAATCTCGGCGGAAACAGTGTCAAAGACGAACATCGGCCATAACGGGTGGCACATCGGGCGGCGGGTCAATCTGGAACGTGCGCTCAGGGTGGGCGATGAACTGGGGGGGCACATCGTCTCGGGCCACGTTGACGGGGTCGCCGACGTTGTTGCCGTCACGCCAGAGGGGGGGTCGGTGCGTGTCACGTTCCGCGCGCCGACAGACCTCGCCCGGTTCATTGCGCCAAAGGGATCCGTGTCACTGAACGGGACTTCCCTGACGGTGAACGAGGTGAATGGTGCCGATTTCGGCGTCAACTTCATACCGCACACGCAGTCTGTCACGACATGGGGCACCGTCGCCGTCGGGGACCGCGTCAATCTGGAAGTGGACACGATGGCACGCTATGTCGCGCGCTTGCGGGATTGGGAATGATGACCGGCGCGGGCCACAATCGCGGCCCTTCGATGGATGACGGGGCCAGTTGGCGCCGGTTCTGCTGGACCAAGGCGCGGGCCGATCTTCTGCCGATCCTGCCGATCGAGGTTGTGCGGGGCCGCGTTCGTCGCGCGCGGGAACTTGGTCTTGATTACAAAACCTACGCCGGGGTCAGGGCAACCACTGGGCATGATGTCGTGGCTTTCCTGTTTTCCAGCAACGCTTTGCGCCTGCCGGCCCCGGCCCTTTCGGCGGACCGATGCGCAAAACTGTCATCGATGCAGTTGGTTGACCGCATCGGTCTGGCGCAGGCCCCGATGAGGGTGCCGCAACTGATTGCCGCGACGGGGCCGCTGATCGACAACGCGCATGCCGCACCCGGATTGCTGGGAAGTTTTGCCGACATTCGCGCCCGCCTGAAAGACGCCTTGGGCCGCCGTGCGGCAGACACCGTCATTCTGGTGGGTGCCCACCCTCTCGAGGCGGAATGGTGCAGCATCGGGCGACTCGCCGCCTTTGTCCCCGCCGACCAATTCTTTGCAACCCCTGCGTGCGGCTAGTCGGGGCGATAGTGCCGCAAGACGAACAGTCGTATGGCCGACGCAAGACCAATGTCCCCATCCCGCCCCGCATCAATCTCGGCCGCCAGCACATTGACCGGCTGCCCCCGCGCCGCAGCAATATCCCGGAACGCCTGCCAGAACTCGGTTTCCAGAGAAACGCTGGTCCGGTGGCCGTTCAGGGTAAGGGAGTGCTTGGCAGGGCGGGGCATTGGGAAACAGGGACGGAAAAACTTGGGTTGTGCAACCCTCTATTGTGCAAAAACGGCACCGCCAGCATCATCAGTCCCGCCTCGCCCAATCCAGCCCCCGCTTCGCCTTTTCCGCCTCGGCCCGTTCCACCAACTTCTCCCCCTTCGTCCGCCCGAATTTCACTGCGTTTGCGTCCGCCTGCGCCTTTGCATCGGCCTTGGCTTTCGCCTTACGGTTCTTGTTCAGGTTGATTATGACCATATCAGGGCGTCATCCCTTGGGGCCGATCATATCTTCGGGCCGGACCACGCGGTCAAAGGTTTCGCCGTCGACAAAGCCAAGGGCGATGGCTTCTTCGCGCAGGGTGGTGCCGTTCTTGTGGGCGGTCTTGGCCACCTTTGTGGCGTTGTCATAGCCGATTGTTGGGGCCAGTGCGGTGACGAGCATCAGGCTTTCCTTCATCAGCTTGTCAATGCGCGGAATGTTGGCCTGCGTGCCCAGCACCATGTTGTCGGTGAAGGACGCCGCCGCATCTCCCAAAAGCTGCATGGATTGCAGGACGTTGTAGCTCATCATCGGGTTATAGACGTTGAGTTCGAAGTGCCCCTGCGATCCGGCAAAACCGACCGCCGCGTCATTGCCCATGACCTGCGCGCAGACCATCGTCAGAGCCTCGGCCTGGGTGGGGTTCACCTTGCCGGGCATGATGGACGATCCGGGTTCGTTTTCAGGCAGGATCAACTCGCCAAGTCCTGAACGGGGGCCGGAGCCGAGGAGCCGCATGTCATTGGCGATCTTGAACAGGCTGACGGCCACTGTCTTGAGCGCGCCTGAAAACATCACCATGGCGTCGTGTGCCGCCAGCGCCTCGAACTTGTTCGGGGCCGTGACAAAGGGCAGCCCGGTGATCTGGGCGATCTGGTCGGCCACCCGCACGTCCCAGCCGACGCGGGTATTCAGGCCCGTGCCGACCGCCGTGCCGCCTTGCGCGAGTTCATAGATTTCCGGCAGCACCTTGTTGATCCGCATGATGCCTTGGGCCACCTGATGCGCATAGCCACCGAATTCCTGGCCGAGCGTCAGGGGAGTTGCATCCTGCGTGTGGGTGCGGCCGATCTTGATGATGTCCTTGAAATCCTGCGATTTCGCTGCCAGCGCAAGGTGAAGCTTTTCCAGCCCCGGCAAAAGCACATCGCGCGCCATCATGCCAATGGCCACATGCATCGCCGTGGGAAAAGTGTCGTTCGACGATTGCCCCATATTGACGTGATCGTTCGGATGGACCGGCTTTTTCGACCCCAAGACACCGCCCAGCATTTCAATGGCGCGGTTGCTGATGACTTCGTTCGCGTTCATGTTGGATTGCGTGCCCGACCCGGTTTGCCAGACGACCAGCGGAAAATTGTCGTCGAACCTGCCGGCGATCACCTCATCCGCTGCGGCGGCGATGGCTTGGCCGAATTCGAGGCTGATGTCGCCCTGTGCGATGTTGACCAAGGCGCAGGCCTTTTTGATGACGCCCAAGGCGCGCACTATGGCGATGGGCTGGCGTTCCCAACCGATGGGAAAGTTGATGATCGACCGTTGGGTTTGCGCGCCCCAGTATTTGTCGGCAGGCACGTCAAGCGCACCAAAGCTGTCAGTTTCGGATCGGGTGGCGGTCATCGGTTTCTCCCTCGCTGGCGGCATGGTGATAGGCTGGCGGGGGCAGAATATCAATCAGCATACAATGGTATGCTTTCAGGCCCGCGTGAAATGATAGACCCGCGCCGGGGGCAGGTTGAACAGAACATAGGGGCCTTTGCGCGCTGTGAGGCCAAGGTCTGTCATCACCGCCTCGGGCACCGGGGGTTTGGGGCCATAGGTGAACTGGATGTATTGGCCGCCCGGTTTCAACACGGCAAATGCCGCGCCCACGATGGATTTTACCAACGCTGGGGGCATCGAAAGAAGGGGCAGGCCGGAGATGACGGCATCGACGCCCGGTTCCACAAACTCAGCCGCGCGGTCGGCACCTGCATGGTGCACGGCGATCCCCGGAAATGCCCTGCGCAAACGCGCGATGAAATCGGGGTCGAGTTCAAAGCAGGCAAGGTTTTCAGGGCGCACACCGCGTGACAGGATGCCCCGCGTCAGACTTCCCGTGCCCGGCCCGAATTCGACGACGCGTGACGCGGGGCCAAGGGTGCGTGCCATGGCCCGTGCAAGAAAGGGCGATGATGGGGCGATTGCCGAAACCTGCCGCGGGTTCCGGATCAACCGTCGCAGGAACAAGGCGGTTTCAGACATCCCGGCACCTTTCAGCAGACGGCAGAACCACCCTGACACACAGTTGTGGCTGTCTGATGACGATCAATGCTTGCGGAACTTGTCAAGGCTGACCACTTCGGCCGCCGGGGCAGGGGGGTCAGCAGGCGCGTCCATCTCGTCACTGTCGGCGTCATCTTCGTCATCGTCTTCTTCGTGGGTTTCAAACCGCAGACCGAACTCCACAGACGGATCGACAAAGGTGCGCACGGCGTCAAAGGGAATGACCATCGGTTCCGGCTGATTGCCGAAATTCAAGGTGATCGAAAACCCGTCGTCCGTGACGATCAGATTTTCGAACCAGTGCTGGATCACGATGGTCATTTCGCCAGGATAGCGGGCGCGCAGCCAATCGGCGATGGCCACGTCGGGGTGGGTCGTGTCGAAGGTGATGAAAAAGTGGTGTGCCCCCGGCAGACCGTTTTCCGAAATATCGGTCAGCACCGTCTGGATCAGGCCACGCATGGCCCGGTGCATCAGGTTGCCATAATCAATCGACCGCGCCATGACCCGCACCTTTTTCAGCTTGACGCCAAGCATAGGGATTTTGCTCCCGAAGGAAAGGGGGCGGGGCATCCATTTCAGACAAGACCGGCGCAATCTGCAAGGATGCCCAGCCCGCCACACAAGACAAGCGTCACGCCAAGCCCACGGTGAAGCCGCAGGATCAACAATGCAGCAAGGGCGGTCAGGGCAATAGACACCGGTTCGACGCTGCTCCAGACCGGGGAAATGAGGCGCACCGGGCCAAAGGACACCTCATTTACTTCGGCAAAGGCGACATGGGCCGCAAACCAGATCGACAGATTGGCAATCACCCCGACGACACCCGCCGTGATCGCGGCCAGGGCACCAGACAGGCGCGGCATCGCCGACAAGCGGCTGATATAGGGCGCGCCCGCGAACACCCATAGAAAACAGGGAACGAAGGTCATCCACAAGGTCACCCCCGCTGCGGCGACGCCCATCCACAGCCCGCCTTCGCGATACCCCGCAAGATAACCCACGAATTCGGTCACGAGGATGAGCGGCCCCGGCGTGGTTTCAGCCAGCCCAAGCGCGTCGATCATCTGCGGCAGCGACAGCCAGCCTTTTTCGTACACGACGATCTGGGTCATCGCAGCCAGAACCGCATAAGCGCCGCCAAAGGTGACGACAGCAAGATTGGAAAAGAACAGAGCCAGATCCCAAAGAAGCCCGCGCTCAAACAGACCAAGCAACGCCAACGGCACGCCCCAGGCCGCAGCAAGAACGGCAACCGTGCAAAAATTGTGCTGTGCGGGTGGCGACGGGGGGCCGTCTGGCACATTGGCGCGGGTTGAAAAAAAGCCAAGCAGGCCAGCGGCAAGGATCACCGCCCAGAACGGCACGTGAAAGGCAAACAGCGCCAGAAAGGCCAGCGCCGCGATCATCACATGCACCGGCCCTTTCAACGCGCGCCGTGCCACCCGCAGCAGCGCCTCGATCACGATGACGACGACAGCGGCCTGTATCCCCATGAACAGCGCCTGGATCAGCGGCACCTGTCCGAACGCCGCGTAGATCATCGACAGGGCAA
This sequence comes from Gemmobacter sp., assembly GCA_031425195.1. Taxonomy (GTDB): domain Bacteria; phylum Pseudomonadota; class Alphaproteobacteria; order Rhodobacterales; family Rhodobacteraceae; genus JANPIX01. The sequence goes on from JANPIX010000002.1 coordinate 82,455, forward strand.
GAATGATTACGGCCCCGGGTGCCACAAACAGCAACCCCGCAAGCAGCCCGCCCATCGTGCCGCGCAACTGCCAACCCGCGTAGGTGGCAAGCTGCATCGCCTCTGGCCCCGGCAACAACATGCAGAACGACAGCGCCGACAGATATTCCTTTTCCGACATCCATTTCAGCCGGTCGACCAACTCGCGGTGCATCATGGCGATCTGCGCCGCCGGTCCTCCAAAGGACAAGACCCCGATCTTGCCGAAAACGCGAAACAGTTCGCTGTAGGATGTCATTCCTGCCCCCGTGTTGCGGGCCAGTCATGCCCTTCATCGCTTCCGTCGCGTGCCCAGCGATACAGTGCATCATAAAGCACCATGCCCGCCTCCAGTTGTGACAGATCATCACGAAACTGGCGCGACAGGCCAACCGAAAGGGCCAAAAGCCCCGCAGCCTGTGGCGACAGATCATGGCGATCTGTGTCGGCCGCACGAATGACCAGCGCCATCCGGTCAAGTGCCGGATGATGCAGGTCAAAATCATCCAGCAGCGCGTCAAAGCTACAGTGATCCCCCCGGTGGCTGAACCGTGCGCCTTCGACGTCAAAGGGGGTGGCGTTGAAGTTTGCGGCAACGCTGTCCACCTCGGACGGGCTTACAAACTGGAACCGCGCCCTGGGGTCGATAAAGCGGCGGATCAGCCAGGGGCAGGCGATCCGGTCAATCTTTGGCCGATGGCGCGTGACCCAAAGGCCGTTCGGTGGCACAAGGTTTGCGGGGACGGCCCAGTAACCTGCGGCGCGCCAAGCGGCAAAACCGCCGTCCAGAACCTCTGCGGCACTCCCGTGCAGGCGGAGCATTGCGGCCACACCCTCGGACAGTTTTTTCCCCCTTTGGCACACAACGACCACCCGATCCGCCTTCAGACCGGCTGCAAGGGCATCAGCATCGCTGTGCGCCCAATGCAATGCACCGGGGACATCGCAGGGATCGGCGGCGAAATCGTCAGGCGTTCGCACATCGATGATGACGGGTGCATCGGGCAAACCGACAAGGCGAACAAGTTGGGCAGGCGTGATGTGGAAAGGTCCGGGCATGGCGGCATCCTTTGGCAAAGGGTCAAGGGATGCAAACTTGGGCCAAAGCCTCACGGGGCGTTTGCGGACCCCATGGCGCGATGTTTCACAGGCGCTGCACGCCGTCAAGACGCGGGTTTTGCCAGTTCGCGCAACAGCTTTGCCCGCATCGCGCGGGGATAATCCTGCAAACCGCGTGCTGTCATCACAAAGCCACCGCGTGTGATTACCCACTCGCGGTAAAAATTCGTGATCGGCACCGATGCGCCCATGTCCTCGATGGCGATGGCATTGATCTGAACCCCGGCCTTTTGCGCATCGCTGCGTGCGCGAGCAACGGTAAAGCCTGCGTTTTCAGGGCCGTCCCCCGACACATCGATCACCTTGCGCGTGCAGTCCGGCACGGCGGAAAACAGCGCCGTGGCAAAGCTTATGGCCTCGCCCACAGCGGTGTCAGAGGCATCAAAGGCGCGCGGATTGGTCATTACCCTGTTGGCAAAAGCAGCGACGTCGGCAGGGCCGGCCATCCGTTTCCAGTCGACTACCACCGCCTGCCGCCCGGTTCCGGACCAGTGCATCACCGTCAACGCGGCCTGTTCCTGAACCAATGCCTCTGCCACCGCAGGGTCGCGCAGCGCCAAAGCAAGCCCGGCAGTCTGCTGGGCGTATTCGCCTGCGTCGATGGAGCCTGAAATGTCGATCGCAAGGACCAAAGCCACCTCGCAGGCGTAGGCTTGGGTGGCAAGCAGACAGAACAGGGCGATGGCGCGAAACATGTGGATCAGCCTGCGGCCAACCCAGACGTCAGGCAACCGGTGATTTCCGGGAACGGTCGCCTATCGGGCCAGCTGCTTGTTCCCGATCAGCAAAATCACGACAAGGCCGCTGGGTGACCAGTTGTAGGACACCGACCCGCCAAGCTGATATTCGACAGTGTGAAGCACAAGTTTGCTGCCATACCCGTCCGGGGTCATCTGGGTATCGGGCGCGGGGCCGCCCTGTTCGGTCCAGATGATCTGAACCTTGTCGCCCACCTGACTGCCCGATATGTCAAGGACACCTTCGGATACCGAAAGTGCCCCATATTTCAAAGAGTTGGTGGCAAGTTCATGCACCAGAAGGGCCACGCTTGTGGCCGCAGCCTCGCCGATCCCCATGCGCGGGACCGCCACGCGGATACGTCCGGCATGGGCAACATCGTCGTCATAGGGGGACAAAAGCACACTGAAAAGGTCGCCCAGCAAGGCCGCCTTGCCCTGACTGCCGGGCAACGGGCGTACAAGATCATGGGCACGGCCAAGCGCGCTGAGCCGCTGGGTCAGTTGCGCAGACATGTCAGCGACGGTGGCAGACGATCGCGATGAAATGTTCGTGAGCGCCGAGGCCAGGGCGAGCAGGTTCTTGACCCGGTGGCTCATCTCGCCAGCCAGAAGTTCGCTGCTTTCTTCGGCTTGCTTGCGCCCAGTGATGTCAAGAAAGACGCCCATATTGCAGTTCGCGAGGATCTGCGCATCGCTGCCCTGACCACGCGCCGAAATCCATCGGATTTCATCGCCAAGCAGGGTTCGGAAGTCGATCTCGTATGCACCGATCATTGCACGGGTGGCGGAAAACGCTTCGCGCACGCGGTCACGGTCGGCGGGATGAATCTTTTCGGACAGTTTGCCGAAGGTCAGATCTTCATCCAGCGGAATGTTCCACAAGTCGTATCCGCGCGGATCCATCGCAAATGCATCAGTTTCAACATTCCAGGACCAAAGTGCCACTCCGGCTGAGTCAACGGCACGACGAAGATCATCGTAATCCCATGCAGGCTCGACGTTGGCAGATGACATGAAAAGCCTTTTCAAGCGGTTTTCGGGCAAAGCGGGACCATGCGCCAGAAACCATCCTGTAACCACAACAATCGGGCAAATGTAAGTTGAGTTGTTGTATGTGATACATTTCGGCTTCCTCACCGCAGGAATGCTGCTTTGCCCAAGGCGGCCATCTTTGCTGGCATTTGAATTGTACAGGCAGAGACGCAGAAACCCCCCGTTCAGGGTTGCGGACGGTCATCCCAATCCTTGATCAGGATACGGTTAGCGTCGCCTTCGGGGTCATCAAACTGACGCGTCCGCATCGCCCAGTAAAACGCCAGAAGCCCGATACCACCCAGAAAAAGCGACACGGGAATCAGTATGGACAAGATCTGCATCTGTTTACCTCAACCGGATGGCGTTCAATGAAACGGTGATGGACGACAGTGACATCGCGAGGGCTGCGGCCAGCGGCGTCGCATGACCCATGAGTGCAAGCGGCACAGCGATCACGTTATATCCTGCGGCAATCAGAAAATTCTCGATCATCCTCCGCGTGGCTTGGCCGGAAATCCGGGTCGCGTCACCGATGGTTACCATGTCCCGCGCCAAAAGCACGATATCCGATGCGACCCGCGCCGCGTCCAGCGCCGACGCGGGCGAGATCGAAACATGCGCGGCGGCCAGCGCTGCCGTGTCGTTCAGCCCGTCGCCCACCATCAGCGCCCTGTGGCCCGCCTTGGCCAGATCCTGAACGATGGCCATTTTTTCGGCAGGCAATGCCCCTGCCACCCAGTCGGTGATGCCCAGTTGCCCGGCGATGGCCGCGACGGCGGCAGCGGTGTCACCGGACACAAGGCGGATCGCCTTGCCCTGCGACCGCAGGGCGGTGATCGCCTGCATCGCACCGGGGCGAAGTTGATCGGTGAACTGAAAGACATGGACCGCCCCACCGATTGACAGATAGGTGGCCGTCATCGCCACAGGATCCGCCCCCACCCATTCGGCGCGGCCAAGGCGGACGGTCTGTTCGCACAGCAGGCCCGTTACCCCGTAACCGGGCCATTCCCGCAAGTCGGTCAGGGCCACCTTTGCAACCGATGCATCGTCCAATGCCACCACCAAGGCCCGCGCTAACGGGTGCTGCGACGCCCGGGCCAATGCAACGGCAATGGCGACCACGTCAGCCGGATAGTCTGCGGGGACGAGTTCGGGCTGCCCCATGGTCAGCGTGCCGGTCTTGTCAAATATCACCGTATCCACTTCCGCCAAACGCTCCAGCGCGGTGCCGTTCTTGATCAGCACGCCCTTGCGGAACAACCGTCCGCTTGCCGCCGTGACGACGGCAGGAACCGCCAGACCAAGGGCGCAGGGGCAAGTGATGATCAGCACAGCCGCAGAAATGTTCAGGGCATATCGAAGATCACCGCCGGTTTGCCACATCCAGAACCCAAAGGCCGAAAAGCTGAACAGATGGACAAGCGGCGAATAGACCCGCGCCGCACGCTCGGCCAACGTTGTGTACCGGTTCCGCGCGCTTTCCGCGACGGTTACAAGGTCCGCCATGCGGTGCAACGAACTGTCACGCCCCGTGGCCGTCACGCGCAGCGTCAGGGGGCCTGTCAGGTTCACCGCGCCCGCGCAAACCACAGAACCCGGGCCTGCGAAAACGGGCAGGCTTTCACCTGTCAGAAGGCCGAAGTCCACTTCGGACTGGCCGGTTTCTACCACCCCGTCCACTGGCATCCGCCCGCCGGGCCGGACAAGCACAAGATCGCCCACCACCACTTTGGCCAAAGGTAACAGCGTCTCGATGCCGTTCGTCAGAACCACGGCGCGCGGCACTTCAAGGGCCGTGAGTTCTTCTGCCGCGGACCGGGCCAATGCACGACTCCGATGGTCGAGGTATCGTCCCAGCAGCAGAAAGAACGTCAACATCACCGCGGCGTCGAAATAGGCGTTTTCGCCAGAGTGCATGGTTTCATACAGCGAAATAGACGACGCGAGGATAAGCGCAAGTGAGATTGGCACGTCCATGCCCAGACGCCCCACGCGCAGCGACGCCCATGCCGAAGCAAAGAAAGGGCGGCCTGCAAAGATGACAGTCGGGATGGCGATGGTGGCCGAAATCCAGTGGAACAGGTCGCGCGTGGCTGACTCTGCCCCCGACCAGACGGCGACGGACAGCAGCATGATGTTCATCATGGCAAAGAACGCCACACCCAGGCGCATGAGCAGATCGCGCCCTTGACGTTCGGTTTCGGTCGAAGACAACAGGCCCGGGTCAAGTTCGTGCGCCTCGAACCCCACCCGCTTCAGGATGGCGGCGATGTCGGCGGCGGTGATATTGGCATCAGCCTCGACCGACACGCGGCGCAGGGTCAGGTTGACGCGCGCCGACCGGATGCCCGGTTCCGCCAGAAGTGCTGTTTCCACAGTAGAAATGCACGCGGCGCAGTGTGCAGCAGGAAGTGACAACATCAAACGCGCAACGGGGGCGGGCACCGCACCCGCCTGACGCAGCGCGAACGGTGCTGCAACGCAGGCCGGACAGGCGGAAAGGCCCGGGGTGTTCATGTCGATGTCAGTCGCGGTCATGTCAGCGGTCCACGAAAAGGTCGATGCGTTGATGAAACAGGGTGCCGTCTGCGGCATGGGCTGCCACGGCCATCATCCATTTCCCACGCGCCAGATTGGCCGGTGCGACATAGATGCCGTCTTTCAGGACAAAGACCGGGTGGGTATCGTCCACAGCCTCGGTCGCGCGCCCGACCAGCACGTCAAGGGACCCGACAGTAACGGGGTTGCCACCGGTATCGGCAAAGGCGAGCTGCAGTCGCTGTGTCTTGGCGTCGTAAGTGGGGTCAAGCGTCCAGCCTAGCGCCTTCTGAGCGGCCATCTCGGCATTGAACGTCTGGCTTGCGACATAGCTGTTGTCGACCTCCAGCCCCGGAAAGGTGGCGATGGCCTGCCACGCAAGGCCAACGTTCACCGCAATGATGACGCCGAAAAACGTCACGAAGATCGCCAGCACATGCCAGCCGGTCACTTCGCGCGGGGCTTTGAGTTCGATGGCCATGTCAGTCATCCTTTCCATTGAAATGGGTGTCGGTCGCCACGCGTTCGGCCCGGGGAACGTCGATGCCATCGACGTCCTGTACCCAAAGGCGCAGATCGGTCCGGTCGGTCACCGCCGCAGGCGAACCGGCCGGCGCTGTGATGTAGATGCGTTGTTCCAGTGTGGCGTTGGCCGCCACCAGGACGCGCGGGCCGTCGGTCCCTTGCAGGGTGAGGTCGACGGGCGCGTCGGCCACAACCGAAAACGTGAACCACCGGTCCTCGCCATGCTTGTTGCGCAGGCGCAGGTCATAGGTGTTGCGGATAGAGCCGTCCGACAGAACCACATAGGTCGGGTTGCGCACCGGCGATACGGACACGTCGATGTTCGCCCGCAGGAACAGCGCCACGACCAAGGCCACACCAATGCCTGCCCAGAGCACGGAATACAGAATGGTGCGCGGGCGGAAGACATGTTTCCAGACCGATTTCGAGGGCTGCCCCGCCCGCTCGCCGGTTTCATCGGTCAGCGCCAGATAACTGATCAGGTTGAGCGGCTTGCCCACCTTTTCCATCACGTCGTTGCAGGCATCAATGCACAGACCACAGGTGATGCAGGCAAGCTGCTGTCCGTTGCGGATGTCGATGCCCATCGGGCAGACGTTCACGCAGGCCATGCAGTCGATGCAGTCGCCGGTTTCCGCAGCCGATTGCTTGCCGCGCGGTTCACCCCGCCAATCGCGATAGCCGATGGTCAGGGTATCTTCGTCCATCATGGCAGACTGGATGCGCGGCCATGGGCAGGCATAGATACAGATCTGTTCGCGGGCAAAGCCACCAAAGACAAAAGTGGTGGCGGTCAGAACGGCGATGCTGGCATAGGCGATGGGGTTGGCCGTCCCGCGAAGCAGATCCTGCAGCAAGGTTGGGGCGTCGGTGAAGTAAAATACCCATGCCCCGCCGGTCGCCAGACCGATCAGCAGCCAGACCGTCCATTTGACAGCGCGCTTGCGAACCTTTTCGGCGTTCCACGCCTGTCTGTGCAATCGCACGCGGGCGTTTCGGTCGCCTTCGATCCAGCGTTCGACCAGAATGTAAAGGTCGGTCCACACTGTTTGCGGGCAGGCATAGCCGCACCAGACCCGTCCCGCTGCACTGGTGAACAGGAACAGGCCCAGCCCCGCCATGATCAAAAGCCCCGCCACAAAATAGAATTCCTGTGGCCAGATTTCGACCATGAAGAAAAAGAACCGCCGGTTGGCCAGATCGACAAGCACAGCCTGATCCGGCATTTGCGGCCCGCGATCCCAGCGGAGCCATGGCATCAGGTAATAGATGCCCAGCGTGACACCCATGATCCACCATTTCAGCGTCCGGAACCGTCCCTTCACCCGGCGGGGAAAGATCGGTTCACGCGCTGCATAAAGCGGGGCCGACATGGGCGTCTGGGTCATTTGCGGTATTCCGGGTTCTGTTCGCTGGGTCCGGTGTCGCACGGGCGCGGGCCTTGGGCCTTGACCTGGATCAATTCAGGCCGGGATCGTGAAAACGTACGCCGACATCCCGACCGGTGCGAACAGGGGATGCCGGCGCCTCTGTCATCCGGTGGGCGTGCCGGGTGACAGGTTCATTCGCCGCCGCCCAGCGAGTGGACATAGACGGCAACAGCGCGGATCTGATCTTCGGTCAGCCGGGGTGTCACGCCAGGGGCGGCATAGCCCCAGGGCGGCATTACACCAAACCGGGCATAGGTCACGGTCTGGACGATCGCATCGCGCGATCCCCCGTAAAGCCAGATCGCATCGGTCAGGTTCGGCGCGCCCAGTTCGCGATTGCCGATTCCTGTTTCACCGTGGCAGCCGACGCAGTTTTCGGCAAAGACAGTCGCACCCGCAGCAGCCAGCGCCGCATCATGGTCCTGCCCGGAAATCCCCAGCACATGTTCGACAACCTGACTGATCTGGTCCCGGTCAAGCAATTCGTCGACGCCGAATTTCGGCATTTCGGAATAGCGCGCGTCGCCGTCCACGGCATTGCGGATGCCGTGCGTGACGGTCTGGTGGATATCCTCGATCTTGCCACCCCACAGCCAATCGTCGTCAAGCAGGTTGGGATACCCTTTCGCCGACACACCGGCCGCACCCGATCCATGGCAGGTCGAACAGTTGGTCCGGAACACCGCAGCCCCTGCGGACACGGCAAACTGCTGCAGTTCTGGATCGGCAGGGACGGCGGACAGGTCAGTCGCAACCAGCCGCGCCTTGATGTCGGCGTTGCGCGCATCGGCGATGGCGATGTCCTGTTCCAATGCGCCCCGCGTGGTGTATCCCAGCACCCCCCGTGTCGCACTGTGGAGCATCGGCCAGGCCGGATAGGCGATGCAGTAGCCCACGGAAAACAGGATTGTCAGATAGAACACCCAGACCCACCAGCGTGGCAGCGGGTTGTTCAGTTCTTCAATCCCGTCCCACACATGGCCGGTTGTTCCCACTGGCTTGTCGACTTCCGGTTTGACGGATTTGGCGCACATGGTTCAGCCCCTGCTGGACGGGGGCATTTCCCCCGGTTTCATCTCGTTGCGGAACACCAGGTTTGCAGCATCCTGATGGATCGGTTTGGCGCCGGGCCGGAAGATCCAGACAATCACCCCGACAAAGAACAGGGTCAGCGCCAGAAGCATCCAACTGTCGGCGAAGGCGCGCAGAAAACTGTAAAGTTCCATCGTTTGCCCCTCCGGTCAGCGTGACGGGTCAGGAGCAAAGGTCGAAAAGTCGACCATCGTGCCCAGAACCTGAAGATAGGCGATCAGCGCATCCATTTCTGTCAACTGTGGCTGTCCGTCAAAGTTGGCGACAGTGACCTTGCCATAGCGTTCCAGAAGCCCCGACGTATCGGCATCCGGGTTGGCCTGTGCTGCAAAATCTGCACCCGCGTTGACCATAGCGGCGTCGTCGTAGGGCACGCCAACCACACTGTTGGCCCACATCAGATCGGTGATATGGGCTGCATCAATATCCGTCTCGGCCAGAAAACCGTATTTCGGCATGACGGATTCAGGCACCACCGCCTCGGGGTTGGTCAGGTGATCAACATGCCATGCGTCGGAATAGCGCCCGCCCACACGGGCCAGATCTGGCCCTGTGCGTTTTGACCCCCATTGAAACGGATGGTCGTACTGCGATTCCGCAGCCAGCGAATAATGGCCATACCGCTCCACCTCGTCACGCATCGGGCGGATCATCTGGCTGTGGCAGACGTAACATCCTTCCCGGACATAAATACCACGCCCGGCAAGTTCCAAAGGGGTATAGGGGCGCATCCCCTCCACATCTTCGATCGTGTTCTGCAGATAGAAAAGGGGTGCGATCTGCACGAGGCCGCCAATGGTGACCACAAGAAAGCTGAGCACCAGAAGAAGCGTGGCGTTCCGCTCGATAATGCCGTGTTTGTCTAGAATGGACATGTTGCGCCCCTTTATTCGGCAGGGACAGCGGTCATGGGGGCGGCTTGTTCAGCCTGCGCCCGCACCGTCATCCACAAGTTGTAAACCATGATCAGCGCGCCGCCGAGGAACATCGTGCCGCCCAGACCGCGCACCACATACATCGGGAACTTTGCAGCAACGGTGTCGGCAAAGGCGTTCACAAGGAACCCGTTTGCATCCACCTCGCGCCACATCAGCCCTTCCATGATGCCGGTGACCCACATCGACGAGGCGTAAAGAACGATCCCGATGGTCGCGAGCCAGAAGTGCCAGGACACCAGTTTCAGACTGTACAGCCCGCTGCGGTTCCACAGGCGCGGCGTCAGGAAATACAATACCGAAAAGGTGATCAACCCGTTCCAGCCCAAAGCACCGGAATGCACATGGCCGATGGTCCAGTCGGTATAATGGCTGAGCGAGTTGACGGCCTTGATCGACATGACGGGGCCTTCGAACGTGCTCATCCCGTAAAATCCGATGGCAGCCACCATCATCCGCACGACAGGATCGGTACGCAGCTTGTCCCAGGCGCCGGACAGGGTCATCAGCCCGTTGATCATGCCCCCCCAGGATGGCATCCAGAGCATGACGGAAAACACCATGCCAAGCGTCGCGGCCCAATCGGGCAGGGCGGTGTAGTGCAGGTGGTGGGGGCCAGCCCAGATATACAGAAAGATCAGCGCCCAGAAGTGCACGATCGACAGTTTATAGCTGTAGACCGGGCGATCCACCTGCTTGGGCACGAAATAGTACATCATGCCCAGAAAGCCTGCCGTCAGAAAGAAGCCGACGGCGTTGTGGCCATACCACCACTGCACCATTGCATCCTGCACGCCGGAATAGATCGGGACGGACACCGACGAAAAAATCGATACCGGAATGGCGGCGTTGTTGACGATGTGCAGCATCGCCACAGTGACGATCATCGACAGATAGAACCAGTTCGCGACATAGATGTGCGGTTCGCGGCGTTTTATCAGGGTGCCAACAAAGACCACCAGATAGGCGACCCACACGACTGCGATCCAGATGTCGATGTACCAGACTGTTTCGGCGTATTCCTTGCCCTGCGTTCCGCCCAGCAGATAGGACGACGCGGCCAGCACCACCATCAACTGCCAGCCCCAGAATACGAACCATGCAAGGCCGCCGCCCCAAAGGCGGGCGGCACAGGTGCGCTGCACCACATAGAACGACGACATGATCAGGGCGTTGCCGCCAAAGGCAAAGATCACCGCCGACGTGTGCAGCGGACGCAGCCGCCCGAAATTCAGAATGCCCATCGCGTGATCGATGTTGAGCGACGGGAACGCAAGCTGGAACGCGATCACCACGCCCACAAGGAAACCCACGATGCCCCAGAACGCCGTGGCGATCACGCCGGCGCGGATCACATCATCCATGTACTGAGTCTGATCATGGACGACAGGCGGTTCGTCCGTCCGCCGCAGCACATAAAGGAAGGTGAACGCCGACGCGACCATCACTTCCACAGCGTTCACCTGATAGGGCAGATCATGCGCATAGTTGGCCGCAATGGCCGCCAACAGCGTCATGATGCCCAGCACGACCAATTTGCCTAAATCCAGCATATTGCGTTCCCCCGATCCATCGTTTCGCCCGCCGTGCCCAAGTCTGTGGCGGGTTGCATGGTGCGGTATTGGCAAAGGTTTGCAGGCCGCGCCTTGATCCATGTCAATGCGCCGGGTCCTGGAGTGCGGTAACTTCTGAAAACCCGACATTTCGTCCCCCAGAACTGCAGCAGGAGGTTTGAATGCGCTATAAATCGGTGCTTACAATCGTGGCCGAACCGGCGTTGGCCGGACAGGCGATTGCCGTGGCCGCGCGCATCGCCATCGCCAACGACGGTCACCTTGATGTGCTGGCCGTCGGCATGGACGTGGCACAGCCCGGATATACTTACATCGGAACTGGCGTGGTGATGGCCGACTGGTCGATGGAACAGGCCGAAGAAGATGCCAAAGCCGCCGAAGCAGCGGCCCGCGCGGCGCTGGCACAGCTTGCGCCCGGTTTGCGCTGGTCACTCGACACGGCGGTCGCGGTCGGCGGGCAGCTGACGGCCCTGATCGCACAGAAGGCCGCCTATGCCGATCTCGTGGTGCAACCCGTGAACCGCAGCAAGGGCCAACGCGAAATTGTGGACGCCGTCATCGAAGCGGCCCTGTTCGAAGGCCACGCCCCGGTTCTCATCGTGCCCAATGGCATTGATGCGGAAAAGACCGTTTCACCGCGACGGATCGTTCTGGCCTGGAACCAAAGCGCCGAGGCCCTTGTCGCGGCCAAATGCGCGCTGCCGTTGTTGCAGGCGGCGGAGTGGGTCGATGTGACTGTTGTCGATCCGCCCCGTGCGGGCACCGAACGGTCCGATCCGGGCGGCCCCCTGTGCCAGTTCCTCTCGCGTCACGGCGTGCGCGCGGATGTGACAGTGTTGGCCCGCAGCCGTCCCAAAGTCTCTGAAGTGCTGGCACAGCACGCGCTTGACCGCGACGCCGATCTTCTGGTGATGGGGGCCTATGGCCATTCGCGACTGCGTGAGGCGGTGCTGGGCGGGGCAACGCGTGAGGTTTTGCAGAATACGCGCATCCCGGTGCTGATGGCGCATTAGGCGAAGGGCGGGTGGCTAATGCTGTCTGGCACGCGCCGGCAGATCGTCACCCGCCTCTCGCGACAAACGGTCAACGCTTGGCACCGTGATACCGCGCCGTTCCGTCAGTTGAATAACACCGTCGCGTTTCAGTCCGCTCATCTGGCGGCTGACGGTTTCAAGCGTCAGGCCAAGGTAATCGGCCATTTGTTCACGCGTCAGCGGCAGGTCAAAGTGAATGGCACTTCCCGGTGCCCGTCCCATCAGATTGGCAGTTCGCCGCGCCAGAATGGTCAGCAGCGACGCAATCCTTTCACGCGCCGTTTTGCGTCCCAGAAGCAGCATCCATTCGCGTGCCGCATCCAGTTCGTCCAGCGTCATTTCCAGCAACCGTTCCGTGACGTGGGGTGTCTGGATCATCATCTGTTCAAAAGGCTTGCGGTGAAAACAGCACATCACAAGATCAGTCGTGGCCACCACGTCATAAGGTGCGGCCATGCGCCCCGGACGCCCGACAAAATCCGATGGCATCAGAAGGCCGACCATCTGACGGCGGCCGTCTTCCATGGTCTGCGTCAGCGTGGCGATGCCGGTGACAACCGAGGCCACGAAATCCATGTTGTCGCCTGACCAGACAACCGTCTGTCCTGCCTGAAAGCTGCGATAGTATTTCATCGCCTCAAGCTGGACGAGTTCGTCCGGCTGGCAGCGCGAACACACCGCCCGGAAACGGATGGGGCAGTCGCCACATTGCTCCGAAGCCGTGGGCACGGAAAAATGGGTCATTCTGGTTCCAAATACTGGCAGGCGGTGATGATCGAATTCAAGACAACCATAGGCCGCAAAAACACGATGAGCAATGCGGGGGCGCCGAACCGACGGCCGTGATCGGGACGACCAGATTTGCCGCATGTGGTTCCGACTTCGTGGCTCATGGCACAGCCGTCGATCTTCACCACACCGCTGTTTTGCACCAGTTCAATGCCTGTCTTTCATTATCGGCCGCCACGTCACTGCACAACCAGAGGGAACCTTTCAACAGCCGTGTCGTTTGCCAGTTACGGGGACAGTTGCGACCCGGTCGCTGCCAAGATCAACAGGGGGTACTTTTCATGAAATGGGAACAGATTGAAAGCAAATGGGCCGCCATGGCCCGCCGCGTCCGTGCCGATGCTGCGGATACACCGCTGGATAGGGTGTCGCTTGGAACGTTGGATGCAACGACCGTGAGCCGACGCGCACAAATCTTCCGCCCGGACGCCGGTTCTCCGCCGTCTGACGGTGTTCGTTCCGAGTGAGCCTGGCCGGTCACTTGCGCAAGGGGGTATCCCGGCTTTCGGCTGCCAAGGTATCTGTGGCAACCGAACTTTGGGCGGACCCTTCCATCATTCGCGCCGATCTTTTCGGGCCGGAGCGGCTTGAACACCACGCGCGTACTCTTGCCGAAGCTCAGGCTATCGTGGCGCGAACGCCGCGTGGCCGGGGCAGACTTGCAAGGCGCGTCAAGGAAAACGCTGACGCGCTTTTGCACGCCTATCGGTTTTGCGCCAATGCGGTGACCGAAGGCCAGCCGATCACTCCCGCTGCAGAATGGTTGCTCGACAATTTCCACCTCGTCGAACAACAACTTCGACAGATCACGGCTGACCTACCCCCAGGGTATTATCGCCAGCTTCCCAAGCTCGCGGGCGGCCCCTTGGCCGGTTATCCCCGCGTGCTGGGGCTTGCCTGGGGTTATATCGCCCATTCCGACAGTCTTCTGTCCGGTCCGGTACTGGCCCGGTATGTAAAAGCCTATCAGCAAGTCGAACCCCTGATGATCGGTGAATTGTGGGCTGTGGCGATCACGCTGCGTATCCTGCTTGTCGAAAACATGCGCCGCCTTTCCGATCAGATCATCGAAGCCCACCGCCAGCGACGGCTTGGCGATGGTATGGTTGATCAAGCCTTGGGAACGACCGGGGGCGAAGGCGGCAATCTGATTGCCGCCATCGCGCCCTTCCAGAACCGCGATCTGCCTGAAATCGTGGCGGCGCAGATTGCCAAGCGTCTGCGCGGGTTTGATCCTGCGGACACCCCGCTTTATGTCTGGCTCGATGATCGGCTTCGCCGGCAGGGCACAACCATCGACCAGGTGGTCGCCAACGCGCAGTCCCGGCAAGGGGCGTCAAGCATCACGATGCGCAACATCGTGACCAGCATGCGTCAGGCGTCCGAACTGGATTGGGCCGATTTCTTCGAAGATGTCAGTCTGATTGACGCCCAACTGCGCGACCATTCCGGTTTCAGTGCAATGGACTTCGCGACCCGCAATCGGTACCGCGCTGCGGTCGAATCCCTGTCGCGCGGATCGGGGCAAAACGAAAGTGCAATCGTCGATGCCGCCTTGGTCCGCGCAGACCAAAGCGCTGACCCCCGTCAGGCGGACCCGGGATATTGGCTGATCGGGCCGGGCCGCGGTGACTTTGAACGGACCCTTTCGTACCGTGCACCTGCGCGGGTCCGCGTTCATCGCGGGATCAGGGCGCTGGGTCTTTCAGGCTATCTTGCAGCAATCGTTTGCGTCACGCTGGCGGCGCTTGCCTTGGCCTTGGCCGCCACTGGTGTCGCGGGCGGCATCGCCAAGGCGTTGCTGGCCGTAACGGGTTTTCTTGCGGCAACCGAACCTGCATCGGCGCTTGTCAATCTTGTTGTGACACGGTTGTTGCCGCCCCGGTTGCTGCCGGCAATCGACCTGTCGGCAGGCATTCCTGCCGACCTGCGGACGCTGGTTGCCGTGCCGGTTCTGCTGGCAGATGAGGCCGCCCTTGCCGCAGAAATCGAACAACTTGAAGTTCACCACCTCAGCAGCGTTGACGGTGCCCTGCATTATGCCCTACTTGTCGATGGGCCGGACGCCGATCAGGAAAGCACACCGCAGGACAGCCGCCTGATTACCGCAGGCGCGGACGCTGTGGCCCGGTTGAACGCCACCTATCCCTCGGATGACGGGCCACGGTTTTTCTTTCTGTATCGCAAGCGCATGTGGAACCCCTCCGAAGGCGTCTGGATGGGGTGGGAACGGAAACGCGGCAAGCTGGCCGAACTGAACAAGGCGCTGCGCGGGGGGCAGGACACGTCCTTTGGCCCTGTGCACGATCTGCCGCAGGATGTGCGTTTCGTCATCACGCTCGACGCGGACACCCGGTTGCTGCGCGACACGGTTCACCGCCTGATTGGCAAGATGGCCCATCCCCTAAACCGGGCGCGGGTTGATGACGTGACGCGGCGGGTGGTGGAAGGCTATGGTATCCTGCAGCCGCGCGTGACGCCGTCACTGCCCACCGCCCGGCAGGGTTCGCTGTTTCAGTCGATCTCCTCCAGCCCCGGCGGGGTAGACCCCTATCCGGCAGCCGTGTCAGATGTTTATCAGGATCTGTTTGCCGAAGGGTCGTTCACCGGCAAGGGCATTTATGATGTGGATGCGTTCGAGGCCGCACTTGCCGGGCGCGTTCCTGACAACACGATGCTGAGCCATGATCTGTTCGAAGGCATTTTCGCCCGCGCAGGCCTGACGTCGGACATCGAGGTGGTCGAAGATTTCCCTGCCAGGTACGATGTGGCCAGCCGCAGGCAGCACCGCTGGGTCCGGGGCGACTGGCAGTTGCTGCCATGGCTTCTGGCGCGGTCAGAGTCTGCGTCCGATCACATTCCACCCGTGGGCCGCTGGAAGATGGTCGACAACCTGCGCCGGTCGCTTGTGGCCCCGATGAGCCTTCTGTCGATCACGGTTGGCTGGTTTCTGCCGCTACCCGTCGCTGTGGCGTGGACGTTGGCGGTTCTGGGTCTGCTGGCCCTTCCGCGCCTGTTTTCCCTGCCCTTTGCCATCCTCCCGGGGCGGGCCGGCATCACCTCGCGCAGTCATCTTGCGGCGCTTTGGACAGACACGCGGCTTGCCCTTGCCCAGATTGCGCTGACCGTTGTCTTTCTGGCCGACACCGCGTGGCAAATGCTCGACGCGATGGCGCGAACGTTTTACCGCCTGCGGTCAAGCCGCCGCCATCTGCTGCAATGGACAACCGCCGCGCAAACCGCGCGGACGGCGCGGACGGGCTGGCTTGCCCAGTACGCACACATGGCGGGGGGCGTGGCACTGGGCCTTGTTGCCGGGTGCCTTGCGGTAGTTGTGAACCCGGCAATCTGGCCTTTGGCCGCGATCTTCGCCCTGCTTTGGACGGCCGCGCCCGCAATCGCCCACTGGATCAGCCAGCCCTACGCTCTTGTGGCAACAGCCCCGCTTGGCACAGTCGAAGTGCAGTCCTTGCGCCTGATTGCGCGCCGCACTTGGCAGTACTTTGAAACCTTTGTCACGGCACAGGAAAATGATCTGCCGCCCGACAACTTTCAGGAAATCCCAACCCCCGCGATAGCGCACCGCACTTCGCCCACCAACATCGGTCTTTATCTTTTGTCGACGGTGACCGCACATGACATGGGGTGGATCGGTCTTGATGACGCGCTGGCCCGACTTGAACGGACTTTGGCCACGATGGCGCGGATGGGGCGGTTCCGGGGGCATTTCTACAACTGGTACGACACACGGGATCTGCGGATACTCGACCCGGCCTATGTGTCGTCGGTGGACAGCGGCAACCTTGCCGGTCACCTGATTGCGGTTTCGCAGTCCTGCAGACATTGGGCAGGCTTTCGCACCGGCAATGCCGCACGGCTGGCGGGTGTGCGGGACACATTCCTGATGGTATCGGACGCGGTTGCGTCACTTACCGACCCGAACGTGCAGCGCGCTGTTTCCCAGTTTCAGACGGCACTTGATGCGTCCGTCGCTGTGGACGACTCTTTGTCGGCTGGTGCCCGGGCCCTTGTCGATACCTTGGCAGCGACGGCCGGGGCGAATGCCGACATGATTGCGCTTACGCAGACACTTGACCAGTGCATCGCCGCCCATCTGTCTGATGCGATGGCAGGTGGCAAACACGACGCCCGTATTGCCGCCGTCGCCAACACTGCGCGCCAGTTCGCGATGGAAATGGAGTTCGGCTTTCTGCTCGACCCGGACAAGATGCTTTTGTCCATCGGATTTTCGGTGGCAACCAACGCACTTGACGCCAACTGCTATGACCTGCTGGCGTCCGAGGCGCGGCTGGCCAGCCTGTTTGCAATTGCAAAGGGTGACGTTGAAACCCGGCACTGGTTCCGGTTGGGCCGGGCCGCGACGCCCATCGGTGCGGGTTCTGTCCTGATCTCATGGTCGGGCAGCATGTTCGAATATCTGATGCCGTCGCTTGTGATGCGCGCGCCGCTGGGTTCGGTGCTGGAGCAGACGAACCGCCTGATCGTCACGCGGCAAATGGGGTATGCGGGCGCGCTGGGTTTGCCCTGGGGCATATCCGAATCTTCCTACAATGCCCGCGATCTGGAAATGACCTACCAGTATTCGAATTTCGGCGTGCCGGGTCTGGGCCTGAAGCGCGGGCTGAGCGAAAACCGCGTCATTGCACCCTATGCCACCGGCCTTGCGACGATGGTCGATCCGCAGGGCGCGCTGCGAAATTATGACAAGCTGGCAGCACTTGGCGGGTCCGGGCGCTTTGGCTTCTTCGAAGCGGTCGACTTTACCCCGTCACGGCTGCCCGACGATGTGCCCTTTGCGGTTGTTCGCAGTTTCATGGCGCATCATCAGGGGATGACCATCACGGCCATCGCCAACGCGGTGCAGGATGGGGTTCTGCGAAGCCGGTTTCATGCAGAGCCGATCATTCAGGCGGTGGAACTTCTGCTGCAGGAACGTGTGCCGCGTGATGCGGACGCTGCACCGCCCCGCGCGCAGGAAGTGCTGGCCGGAATGGCCGAGGCGGGCGACGCATCCGTGGTGCGTGCCTTCCCGCGACCCATGGATGCAACCCGCACGGCACATCTTTTGTCGAACGGGTCTTACGGCGTGATGGTTACGCCCACTGGGGCCGGTTTCAGCACCTGGCGCGATCTTGCAATCACACGCTGGCGCGCCGATCCGACGCAAGCGTCGCATGGTTCATTCATCTATCTGCAGGACGTGACCAGCGGCGATCTGTGGTCGGCCGGGGTGCAGCCGACTGGGGCCGATGGCGAAGGTCACCGGGCGGTTTTCTGCGAACATCATGCGGCCTTTACCCATGAACGCGATCACCTTGGCACCACAACCGAGGTGGTCGTATCTTCCGAAGACGATGCCGAAGCGCGGCGTGTCACGCTGACAAACACGGGCAATACCCCGCGTGTAATCGATCTGACATCCTATGCGGAACTGGTCCTTGCCCCGGCGTCTGCCGATCTGGCGCATCCGGCATTTTCAAAGATGTTCGTGGTCACGGATTATCTGCCGGAACTGGAGGTTATCATCGCATCCCGGCGCAGGCGGTCCGCGCAGGAAGCCGAGGTCTGGGCCGCCCACATCGCCATCGTCGAAGGCCACGAGACGGCGGATATCCAGTTCGAAACCGACCGCGCAAGGTTCATCGGGCGTGGTCGCACTGTCGCTGATGCTGCCATGGCAACCGCACCGTTGTCTGGAACCGTTGGTACGGTGCTTGATCCGATCTTCTCGCTGCGCCGCCGGGTGCTGGTTCCACCGGGGGGCACCGTCAAGGTAACATTCTGGACGCTGGTTGCCGAGGCGCCGGACAAACTTCTCGACATGGTAGAACGTCACCGTGATGTATCGTCATTCGAACGTGCGGTGACACTTGCATGGACGCAAGGACAGGTGCAATTGCGCCATCTGGGCATCTCCAAAGCGGCGGCCTCCGACTTTCAGGAATTGGCCGGAATGTTGATCCGGGGCGACGCGCGCCTTCGCACGACCGCCGCCCAGATCGAACGGGGTGCCGGACCGCAATCGCGGTTGTGGGTGCATGGTATTTCGGGTGACCTGCCGATCCTTCTGTTCATCATCAGCGATCCCGAAGACGCGCCGCGACTGCATGAGGTGTTGGCCGCGCAGGAATATCTGCGGATGCGCCAGTTTGCGGTGGATCTCGTGATCCTGAACGACCGCTCCGCGTCCTACATTCAAGACCTGCAAATCGCGATCGAGGCGGCGGCGCGCGCAGCACAGGCCCGCCCCCGCGGGCCGGGCAAACAGGGCTGGGCCAAAGGGGCCATCCACAGCCTTCGCGCGGACATGCTGACATCCGAAGCGCGAGACACGCTGTTTTCCGTCGCAAGCGTCGTGTTGCGCGCCGATCGCGGCA
Organism: Gemmobacter sp.; assembly: GCA_031425195.1. GTDB lineage: Bacteria > Pseudomonadota > Alphaproteobacteria > Rhodobacterales > Rhodobacteraceae > JANPIX01. The sequence goes on from JANPIX010000002.1 coordinate 101,685, forward strand.
GCATCGGTGACCAGATCGCGGCCTTGCCGTCGCCGGCGCTGCAGTTGACATACCGGCCCCGGCCCGCCCTGCCGCCTTCGGCGCAGGGTGATGCCGATGCGGCTGATGGCGTGCAACAGGGGCTTGAATTCTTCAACGGACACGGTGGTTTCGCCGACAATGGCCGCGAATATGTCACCCTGCTGCGCGATGGTCAGATCACGCCTGCGCCGTGGGTCAACGTAGTAGCCAATCCTGATTTCGGATTTCTTGTGTCTGCCACGGGCGGCGGCCATGTCTGGGCCGAAAACAGCCGCGAAAATCAGCTGACTCCATGGTCGAATGACCCGGTTTGCGACCCCGTGGGCGAGGCCATCTATCTGAAAGACCTGACGGACGGCACGGTCTGGACGCCGACGGCCCTGCCGATCCGCGGGCCGGGCACTTACATCGCGCGACACGGCTTTGGTTACAGCAGTTTCACCCACACGGCGCATGGAATTGCCGCAACGGTCACGCAGTTCGTGCCCTTGGATGATCCCGTCAAGATCAGCCGGATCACGCTGCACAATCAGTCGGACCGCGCGCGCAGCCTGTCGGTGACGGGTTATGCGGAATGGGTGCTTGGCACGTCACGCAGCGCAACGGCGCGCCACATCATCACGCGCAAAGACCCCAAAACAAGTGCAGTTCTTGCAACCAACCCGTTTACAACGGCCTTTCCGGGCCGCGTCGCCTTTGCCGATCTGGGTGCAGGGGCGGATACCGCGACGGGTGACAGAGCGTCGTTTCTGGGGCAGGGCGGCACCATGGCGAACCCTCAGGGCCTGCGCGCCGCTGTCCTGTCAGAGCGGTTTGGCCCCGCACTCGACCCCTGTGCCGCCATCCAGCGCCGCGTGACGCTAGCGCCCGGCGAACAGGTGGAACTTGTCTTTCTGGTAGGGCAGGCCAAGTCCGACGATGCAGCGCGTGACATGATCGCCCGCCTGCGCGCCGCCGATGTCTCGGCGATTCTGAGGGATGTGAAAGACCATTGGTCGGCAATCCTGACCACCGTGCAGGTCACATCGCCCGACCGCACGATGGACATCCTTTTGAACGGCTGGCTTTTGTACCAGACCCTGTGTTGCAGGATCTGGGCGCGGACCGGGTTCTATCAGGCCAGCGGTGCCTATGGCTTCCGTGATCAGTTGCAGGACGGCATGGCGCTGACAGCGATCCGCCCCGATCTGACGCGAAGCCATCTTCTGCGCGCCGCCAGCCGCCAGTTCCCCGAAGGCGACGTGCAACACTGGTGGCTTCCCCATTCCGGTCAGGGCGTGCGGACCCGGATTTCCGACGACAGGGTGTGGCTGGCTTACGGTGTGGCGCAATACATTGCCACAGCGGGCGACGCAGGTGTTCTGGACGAACAGGTAGCCTTCCTTGAAGGTCACGCCCTGCTGCCTGGCGCGCATGACGATTTCTTTCAACCGGGCATATCGGACACCACCGCCAGCCTGTTTGAACATTGTGCGCGCGGGCTTGATCTTGCGGTCACGATGACCGGCGCGAACGGGATGCCGTTGATCGGCACCGGCGATTGGAACGACGGCATGAACCGGGTGGGCGAACACGGGCAGGGCACAAGCGTCTGGCTGGGATGGCTATTCATTGCCACCGTGGATGCCTTTGCCCCCTTTGCAGATCAGCGCGACCCGGACCGGGCGGCGCGCTGGCGGGCGCACCGTGACCGGGTGCTGGCCGCGATCGAGGGCGAAGGCTGGGATGGCGCATGGTATCGGCGCGGAACCTATGATGATGGCAGCCTGCTTGGGTCAGCATCGTCTGAGGAATGCCGCATCGACAGCATCGCCCAATCCTGGGCCGTCCTGTCGGGTGCCGCAGACCCCGCCCGCGCCCGGCAGGCGATGCGTTCCTTGACCGACGCGCTGGTCCGGCCGGACCCGGGCCTTGCCCTGCTGTTCACGCCGCCGTTCGACCGCACCCCGCTTGATCCCGGTTACATCAAGCAATACCCACCGGGACTTCGCGAAAATGGTGGCCAGTACAGCCACGCGGCCATGTGGGCCATTCTGGCACAGGCGCGGCTCGGCGATGGCGATGCTGCGGGCGGGTTGTTTGCGCTGTTAAACCCCATCAATCATGCGCTGACGCCCGAGGCGGCACAGCAATACAAGGTGGAACCCTATGTCATCGCGGCGGACGTCTATTCGACTGATCCCCACGAAGGGCGGGGTGGCTGGACGTGGTACACAGGTTCCGCCGGATGGATGTACCGCGCCGGCATCGAAGGGCTGCTGGGGCTGACCCGCTTTGGCGACAGGCTGTCGTTCAACCCCTGTTTCCCGATAGCCTGGCCCGAACTTCGTGCATCCGTCGGCTATGGCAAAGGTCGTCTGGCGGTTGTTATCCTGAACCCTGGCAAATCCGGCCACGGGATTGCCAAGGCCGATCTGGACGGGCAGCAGATCGCGGTCGAGGGTGGTCGTATCAGCATCCCGCTCAGCGATGCCGGTGCCACGTTGACCATCCATCTTGGCGACCAGCAGACGAGCACCTGATTGCCGCGTAACGCCTGCACAAATGAAAACGGCCCTGACGAATGTCAGGGCCGTTTGTCAAACAATTAAGGCCGTAGATCAGGCCGCTTCGGCGTTCGCATTGGCCGCCGAGTTTGCGGTGGACTCAGCAACCGAGGTCAGTTGCAGGTCTGCGGCCTTTTCCTGTTCCAGGATCTGGGTCAGCAACTTGGCAATGTCGTCGTGGCCCAGAATACCCGCATAGGCGATCATCGAGCCATAGCGGGTGATTTCGTAGTGCTCCACCGCCTGTGTCGAAAACACGATGGCGGCGTCGATGGCGGGGCTGCCCTTGAAGTCTTCAAGCAGGGAATTTCCCTCTTCAAGGATACCGTCGATTGCATCACAACGCTCGGCCTTGGCGCGTTTGCCTAGGATACCGAACACCTCTTCCAGAATTTCGATCTGGTGTGCAGTTTCTTCGCGGTGGGCTGTCAGGCCATCTTTCAGCGCCGGATCTTCCGCTGCCTTGATCATCTTGGGCAGCGATTTGTAGATCTTCTTTTCAGCGTAATAGATGTCTTTCAGCGCATGCTCCAGCAAATCCGAAAGATCCATCGAACGCTGAGCCGACTTCGCCTGGCTTTTTGCGGGTTGGGTCGCCATGGGGTAATCCTTTCCATTTTCAGTTCGTCGGCGGGGCCGCCAACGGCTTGTCCTGTGCAACGTGCGCCTTTGGGCTCGGTTCCGGATAACAGCGCAAAATGGGCGGTGATCAGGGACAGTCGGGAACCCGTCGCGCGTCAGGAAGTTGGTTGCTCGGTTGTCAAGGAAACGCGGCACTTAATTGAAAAAGGAAAGATCATGCAGACGATTGTTCCCTTTGTTCCCGCGGCACCTGCAATCGGCCAGCACGCCCGAGGTAACTATGACTGCGACGCGCTGGTCACGGCCCATGCGGTGACGGCCAACGCATTGATCGGCTATGATACGTTGATCGAAAAGGCAGCCCCGGCTTTCCGGTACACAGCCGAACAGTTTCGAACCCTGCACTTGCGCCACGCGGCGCGATTGGCTCGCATGCTGGCAGGGCGCGGCATCACACCTGACGCAACCGGCCCGTTCGGGGCGACCCTGAACGGCGGCGCTTTTGCAGGAAATGCCGTTCTTGGTGACAATGGCAACAATCTCATGGGCCAGATCCGCACTGCCGAGGCGCATGTCCTGCACGCGTTTAACGAGGCGGTGGTTGCGGGCGGCTCTGAACTCACAACCTGGCAGCTTGCTGAAATGCGCTGCGAACTGATCGCCCTTCTGGATGCCACGCGGCATGTGGGTTGATGTCCGGCCAAATCCTGGCCCCCTTTTTTACTTGATGGAGACGATGATGACAGATTCTGACATGGACGAAACAATGACCTCGACCACGCAAAAAGCCAAGAATATGGCTTCATCGGCGATGGATATGGCTGCGGATGCAGGTCGCACCATGAAAGACGAGGTATCGGCCCGTGCATCCGAAACGATGGGTGCGGTGCGTGACGCCGCCAGTGAACGCGCCGAAGGCGCGCGCGACAGCATCGTCGATGCAGGTGACCGCCTTGCCGAAACCCTGAACAACGAAGCGTCCAGCGCCGAAGGCATGCAGCAGCGCGTGCTCAGCGGACTGGCGACGGGTGTGTCCAGCGTGACCGACACGCTGCGCGGGCAGTCGATGGGCGACGTGATGGCCAGCGTCCGTGACTATGCACGGGCACATCCGGGCACGTTTGCCGTGGGGGCCGCTGTGGCGGGCTTTGCCTTGGCGCGTTTTCTGCGATCGTCGGGCAACGGCATGACGGCCGAGCAGCGCGCTGCCGAGGCTACGGACCGGATTTACCGTGATGCCGCGCGTCGCAGTGTTGACACGCTGGGTCACAACGCGCACCGGGAACCATTGGCATGACAGAACACGACCAGGATCGTGCCGGGGCCCCTGGCCCCGGCGCGATGATGGCCGATGTACTGGCCAGGGTTTCCCGGCTGGTACACGGCGAAGTGGCACTTGCACGGGCCGAGACGATGGAGCGGGTCAGTTCTGCCAGCCATGGCCTGATCTACGCGGTGGTGGCTGTCGTTTTCGGCATCACCGCGATCAACGTTCTGGCGGCCGCGGCAGTCGCGGCTGTTGTTGCGATGGATGTGCATCCGATGTGGGCATCCGTCATCGTCGCTGCAGTACTGATTGTTCTGACGGTGGCATTCGCCCTTTTTGCGGTAGGCCAGCTTCGCGATGCGGCAAAACTTCAGAAACGGACAGTGGCGTCGGTCAAACAAGACCTTGGAACGCTGCAAACCATGGTGAAAGGCACCCCCAATGGAAGACATGACTGACCGCAGCGCGAGCGAGATCGCGCAGGAACTGGATCGCGAACGCGCGGGGCTGGAAACGGCAATCGGGGGGCTTCGTGAACGGCTGACGATGGACTCTATCGTCAGCGATGCTGTTGCCTATGCCAAGGAAAACATTGGACCTTATACCCGTGTGGTGGACGAGGCGGTGCGTGCCCGGCCGATGGCTGCCGTGATGGCGGGTGTCGGGTTGGCGTGGCTTGTTTTTGGGCGCAAGGACAAGGGCACCGGGTTTGGTGACGGAACCCTTGGCGGTACGAAGTACGAGGCGATGTCGCGGTGGGAAAGCGATGGCGGGCCGGTGATGGACGAACTGCCTGACCCCACGTCTGACTGGATCACCGAGGCGGACCGTCTGCGGTATGAGGCATCGGGCGCGCTGGCGCGGATTGATGCCGCCACGCGGGAGAAGCTTCGCCCTGCCGTCGATCTGGCGCGGGAGCGGGCTGCGGTTCTTGGGCAACTTGCGAGCGACACCCGCAGGGCCATGTCGCACGGCCTTGATACGCTGGCCGCCGAGGCGCGGGGACGTGTGCTTGCTGCAAGGGAAAAAGCCTATGCTGCCCGCATGATGACCGCGCGCCAAGGGGTGCGGCTGATCGAAAAGCAGCCCATGATTTCGGGTGCGGTGGCGATGGCCATCGGTGCTGTGGTAGGCTCGATGCTGCCCCGCACGCGGGTTGAGGACCGGTTGTTCGGCGACGAGCGTGACCGTGTCATGGGCCAGGCGCAAGACGTTTTGCGCACGGAACGTGCCCGCGCGGGGGAGGCGGTGTCCGCCCTTGCGCTTGATCGCCGTCATGGCGGC
>JANPIX010000003.1:0-43460 GCA_031425195.1 Gemmobacter sp.
CGCCATGTTCGCCTTCAGCGCGGCCTTCAGCCGATCTGCGCGCTGCTCCGCCTTTTTGGGCGCTGCCTTGTCTGGCGTGGAAGGGTTTCGGGACGTATCGGTCATGCGACCTTCCATAACGCAGGTGTCACCGATGGTCCAGATTGCGCTTGCGCGACCACCCGATTGCGTCTAATCGGCTAACCGGGGTCGTTCGCGTCACCCCCATGCTGTGGTAGCTCAGTGGTAGAGCACACCCTTGGTAAGGGTGAGGTCGAGAGTTCAATCCTCTCTCACAGCACCATAAAACCCAAAACTTTCAACACCTTAGGCCTAATGCTCTTCGCGCCAAAAGCGTCCAATGCAGAAACTTACGTGAACAAACCGGCACGTTTCTGACACGATCCGTACAAATCCGGTACACGGGTGTTCGCGGCCTGTTCTCAAGATGTGCGTTCGTCGTCCACGTGACAATGTCGCTCGAGCGGGTGGATTTGGGGCTCGCGGTCGTGGCAATGAGCGGCATTTTGTTCGAAGTTCGCCACGTTTATGCCGTTTTTAGATAAGAAATTGGAACCTAATCGGATAAGATGTGTTTCAATCGCGCGGACCAACAGCGCCACAAAAAGCCAGGGGAGTTGATCATGCAGAACATCAAGTCAGATCCGACATTCATTCTGCGTCTAGAGGCGGCCGCGCGACGCGGTCCTACAGCCGCTGAGCGACACCAGCAGAAGCTGTCGTTTATCGCAACATCTCTGAGCGACAGAAACACTGTTGTGACTACCGAACAGGTTGAGCTCGAGTTACAGCGACTTGTTGGTACAGCGGCCTAGTTCGGGAATAGGCGTTGTATCTGTTTGAACTGTTTGCGACCGAGCAAGACAATAGATATCAGTCGCTGGCGATCACGAATAGTGAACGCCAGTTTGAATTCCTAGAAGCTGTTGTCGGTGCAGCACTGCAAAGCAACCATAATTTCTTGTCTCATGCGATCCTAAAGGCGCTTAACTTTCACGCTATCGCATGTCTTCACCCGCATGCGGGTGAATATCGTCAATGTGAAGTTCAGGTCGTAGATGAACAGGGCGCGGTTGGTCTTACAGGCGTATCGTACTGGCGTGTACCATCAGCGATGGATCAATTTTTGAACGTCGTCAATAGTCGCTGGAATGATGCGGACCCCGTTTCATTGGCTGCTTTTGTTCTCTGGCAAATCTGCAGGATCCATCCCTTTGTTAACGGAAATGGGCGCACCGCGCGTGCGGCATGTTACTTTGTACTTTGCGTCAAAGCAGGTGGGCTCTTATCTGGAAAGAGCTTTGCGCCGGCACTTTTGAAGGCAAGGCCTGACTATCTGCCAGCGCTACGCGCCGCTGACGCAACCAACGACCTTTCTGCACTACATAAGTTGATCACTGAGCTTGTGGCTCAGCAGCTAGCATCAGGCGTAACCGAGGTTAACGAATCCGGGCTTGTTTCTCGCGAATAAACCGCCAGTGCGTCCAACCGCAGTGCCGGTTTTCACCCTCTCACAGCAGCGTCACCCGCGCCTCTCGGTTTGACACGATCAACTCTTCTGCTTCGGTCGCCCCTGCCTTCGATATCGTGTACTTCAGGTTAACCTTCGCAACGTGAAACCGCCCGAACAGCGCGCGGCTGTCTTCGGTAGAGTTGATCGAAAGGATGAATGCACCATTGATCCCTGACAGCAGGTCAGCCATGCGCGTAAAGTCCGCGCGTGCAAACATGCCTTTGCCATAGTCGGCCTCGCCCCCGAAATACGGCGGATCAAGATAGAACAGGGTTTCCGGCGTGTCGTACCGCGCAATCACATCCGCCCAGTCCAACGCCTCGAACACCACGCCGTCCAGCCGGTCATGGGCGGATTGCAGCATCGGTTCGATGCGCGACAGGCTGAACCGTGGGCCGTGCTGGGCCGCGACGCCGAACACACCGTTCACCTGCCCGCCAAAGGCCAGGCGCTCCAGGTACAGGAACCGTGCCGCCCGCTCAAGGTCGGTCAGGCCAGATGGTTCAGTGCCCCGCAACCGCTCGAAATCGCGGCGGCTCGTGATCTGGAACCGCATCACGTCGAGCAGCTGGGGATAGTGCCGCTGCAGAATGCGGAACAGGTTCACGATCTCGCCGTTCAGGTCGTTGGCCACTTCCAGCCGCGGCTTGAACCTGCGGCGAAGAAATACACCGCCCATGCCGACGAACGGCTCGACATAGGTCATGTGGGGGATGGTTTCGATCCGCGCGATGATCGCCGGATACAAGGTGCGCTTGCCGCCCAACCAAGGGGCTACGGGCGCGGATGCCGATACACGATCCATTAATCTTTCCACTTCAGTGTGACCCTGCCCGCAAGGGCAAGGCGACCTAAAAGTGACAGTCGGCGCGGCGAGCGTCCAAACTTGGCCGCGTGGCGAGGCGGGTGACCGCCTCGCCCCTTACAGGCTTTGCGTGACCAGTTGTTCCGCCTCGATCACTTCGGCGCTGCCGCTGACAGGCACCACCGTGATCTGGATCGTCCATACACCGGCAGCGCGGATATTGGCGGCGAAGGTCATCTTGAAGGAATCAGCGCCTATCGCACTGATTGATGCGGACACCGGCGTGACGTCGAATGGCACGCGCGATGCCTTGGCGGTGATCGTGGCACCGGCCCAGTCGGGCGCGCCCACAGGCCGCTGGATCGTGGTCTCGCAGGCGACGCCCACGAACGCTTCTGCCAATACCAAAGCCATTTGCATTTCCCTTCCCGGCCAAAGAACCACCCGGCCCGGCCATTCCGCCACAGCACTGCGCTGCGGCCATTCACCCATCACAGCGCGGATGGGCCATTCCCCCAGGACGGTCTCGGCCTGGACAGGGGGCGGTGCAACAGGTGCTACCGCGAAAAGTAAAAGCAGCATGCCCCCCCCTATGTTGCGACCTGCCCGGTAACGCCGGACATCAGATGAAGGCCAGGTTCACTTTGATTTCACCCGCCGCCACGGCGGTCGCGTCGGTATCCCCTGCGGCCGCCGTGATCGACAGGCAGATTCCGGTGCCATAGCGCATGCCTTGCGGCCCAAAGTTCAATGAGACAACTGCGCCCGGCGGTATCGGGATCGTCATCGCCACGGCAGTCGTGCCCACTGTGATGGTAGTCGAGTTGTGCAGCTTCAGGAACCGGGTGGCAGCATTAGTGTTGCTGACGACCACCCCGAAGATTGTGCCGGCCGATGCCTTGACGACCGTCCCGTTGGTTGATGCAGCCGAGTTGACGATGCTGGCCGTAGGTGTGGCAGGCGTGTTTGTCGTGGTGCCCCCGCTTGTCAGTGATCCGGACACGGTAACCGAACCCGAAACAGGCTGCGTGGCCGTCACCTGGGCCGCGGGGATAGGCTCGGTCGCATAGGGGGCCTGCTGGAAATTCCAGGTCGCCGTGCCGCTGGTATGGGCCGTTGCCCGTACCCGGATGTACTTGAACCCGTTGACGCTCAACTCCCAACCATAGGCGGGTGTGGATGCCAGAACGCCTGTCGCAAGTTCGATCGTGTTGGCATTGGTGCGGATCGCCTGAATCCCGAACCAGTTGCCATTCGACCCGTCAGTGCTGTCGATCGACGCCTCGAAGGTCACGTTGTGCCCGACAAGCGACGCTGCAACCATATGTACCACGATGTTGGACCCGCGCGAGCAGTTGCAAAAGACACTTTGCCCGTTCGCAGTAATGGCACCCGTCACAAGGGGATAAGTGCCAGGCTGGACCGCGACCTTCAGCCGCCCGGTTTCATCCGTGACAATAGCGGTGTAGTCACCGTCGGCGGCTGCTGGTGCGTCACTGTCCTGCCGGACTGCCAGCACGAACACGCCACGATCGCCGCTCGCAGCGGCACCATCCTCCAACTTGGTCGCAGCCGCCAGCGTGGCCAGATCCACCGAAGTGAACGGCAGCGGGTTCGCGGCGCTGGCATCGTTGGCGACACCATCTGCGCCCCAGGTCATCTTGACCCGCTGGAACTGCACGCCGCCGATATCGTCGGATGCCACGTTCGTGCCCGTGCCGGGCAATGTCACATTGTCAGCCATCAGGCCACCTCATCGGGTCAGGGGTCAAAGGGAAGGTCAGGCGGGCAACCACCCGCCTGCGGTGGGTCAGCCCCGGTTCTTGGTGATATAGGCAGGCACGGCAAAGCCCAGGCTGCCCGCGATGGCCCAGATCACCGGCCCCCACACGGCCCCAAGGCTCGCGTCATAGGCGTTGAGCGCAGCAACTGCGCCGACGATGACCGCCGACCAGATCGCCCCGAACTGCCACTTGCGCGTGGGCTTCAGGGTGGGCTGTGATTTCAAATTGGACATGGTCTTTCCTTTCAAAGATGCGCCGCGATCATCGCGCGCAGTTGGTCGCCCACGACGACAGGGTCGCCGGGGGCGGTCATCCCGGGCAGCCAGGTGATGTCCCATTTCTGCCGCTGCGCGATGCCCAGCGTTGGCTGCACTTCGGCATGGGTCAGCACCGTTTGGCGCGTCACCGCGATGCCATAGGTCCGGCACAACCCCGCCACGTCCCGCGCCATCGCATCGAGCTGCCGCGCGGTGATCGGATAGCCCCCGGCTACGAATGGCCGCTCTTGCGCGCCCGCCATCGCATCCAGCGATACCCCGATGGACCCGCTGTTGCAGTTCAGCGTGTGGGCGGCATACCGCCCCGGCACCAATTTTTTTCCGGCGTTCGCCTCGATCGGGTGTTCCCCGAAATACACGGTCCCGTCGCGGCCATACAGGCGGTGATAGCTGTCCGCCTCATGCTCGTTCACCCCGTCGGCACCTGCCGTCCAGTGCAGGATCACCCGGCGCATCGTCACCGGTTTCATCGTCGGCGCATCCACCGGCGTCGTCACCGGGGCAGGCACCCGTTCGGGCAACAGCTTCTGACTGGCGGCGAGCGTAGCTGCGCCAAAGTCGCCATCGATCCGCCCGCTGTAAAGCCGCGCGCCGCGCAGGTTCAGCTGCCACTCTTCGATAAAATGCTTGGCCATGGCCATTCCCCAATGAAAAACCCCGCCGAAGGGCGGGGCTGTGTGTCGCGACAGAAGGATCATGCGTCACGCGGAGGATCCCCCTTCATTCAGTTCGGTTGCGCAAGATCGCCAAGACGTCACGCTGCCCCGCCTTCAATTCCGCAAGCGATTGCTGGAAGGACTCGAACCGCGCATCGTCCCGTGCGCTGTCCGTCTCGCCCTGCCGCACCCGCGTTTCCAGATCGCGAACTGTCACCTGCTGGGCAATGATCAGCCCCTTCAATTCGGCATTGCCCGCCTGCAGGTTGTTCAACCCGGCCTGTAGGTTCGCAATCGTGGTGGCCCCCCAGAACACCGCACAGACGATCCCCACAAAAACCCCCCAAAAGAGGTAGAAGTTTATCTTCACTGTATTCCCCTCGCCCCGATCAATCATTGTCATGTGCTTGCCTTTCCCTGTCGTTTCCCGCGTCAGCCTTTTTGCGTCAGCACGATAAGTGATGCGTCGATGACGTTCACATCGTACGTGTTGGACAACCGTCGCGCGCGCACCCGAAACTGCTCGGGAAGGACGCCGAACGGGGCAATGATCCGGTTGAAGGCAATGGCAGTGGTCAGTTGGGAACTGACGGTCGAAGCCGTTTGGCGAAAGGTCAGGGTTTCGGTGTATCCACCCGGTCCTGTCAGTTCAAACTCCGCTTCCATGGTGCGAAGAACGCCGCCGCTGTCCCACCCTGCCCGGCAGGAAAACATCACAATGCTGTTCGAATCTGCCGCATCCTGATCGACGGAATTGTTGTAGGTCGTGACCGCCTGAAAGGTGTTCGTCAGCGCCAGCGCGGCCCCGGCAAAGTCATTCCCGGTATTGGCGTTCTGCCGCAGAAGCCGGATCAGTGTCAGATAATGCTTCGCGGTCGATGCACCGCTGGGAATGACCGACCGCACTGATGCTGTGCCGCGCAGCGTCCCGACAGGGGCGGTTGCAAACACGTTCCTGTTCTGCCGCCAGGTTGCTGTCGACCCTCCAAGGGTCCAGGTGTCGGTGCGCAGCAAGGCACCCGAGACGCTGTAATATCTGATCACGATCTGCGCGTTCAGGATGTTGGTCCCGAAGAACTGGGCATAACTTGCAAAACAAGTCACCTGGTCAGAAGCCGTCAGGTCGAAGCTGTCGATCAGCATCTCTTCGACGGCATCGCCGTCCATCTCCAACATGTATTCCGTCGGGCTTGCGGTAATGACGGCATTGCCGCCCGCTGTCCGGTTCTTCAGCGACCAACCCGCTGGGGCTGCACCCCAGAACCGCAGATCGCCATGTTTGAAACGGCCATTCCGGATCAGGTTGTTTGAAATGTCAGGCAAGCCCACATCCTGGTCGCCCAGCACCACCGTCGGCGTTGTGACCCCGTTCCACCCCGTCCAGTCGCGGGGGCTGTCAATGACCCAACGCGCCTTGACCTCATACTGGGTCTTGGGAATGACGGTGTCCGGCAAGGTCCACTCGCCTGCGGTGACGTCGTTGATCGATCCGCGCCCGACGACGATCCCGCCAACCTGCTCGCGCAGCTCGTACTCCAAGGCCTGCACACCGTCCTGCTCGGCCCCGTTCCAAGCAATGCGAACCGCCGGGCGACGCGCGGCCCCTGCATTGTCAAGCAGGGTCACGGCGGCGGCAGCAAAGGCCTCCACGGCCTGCGCTACAGGCCGAACGACGCCTTCGCCGCTGTCATCGTCCGCCAGTTCCTCTTCCGGGTCATAGTCGTAATCGTTCGGGTTCACTTCCCGCAACGACACGGTCACCAGCAGCGTGATCGGATCAAGCCCTGCCTCGATGACCTCGAACTTCTTGGCGATGTACCCGTTCCGCTCACTGGTCCAGCTGACGACGTCAAGGGGTTCCAGAACCATCGCCGATGGCGGCAACGTGATGACATGCCGCGCGAACCGCCGCTCCGCCTTGATCAGCGCCGACCCAAGCCGCTGCACTTGGCTTTTCCACGGCACGGCGGGCAGGTCGAGTTGCGCCACAAGCTGGCGGTTGTCATCTTCGATCTGGTACGCTGGCCGATACTGCGACGGGGCCTTGCGCACGTTCCAAAGGCTTCCCGGTGCGGGATAGCTGGATTCCACGCCGTTGAAAATCTCGCCCAGCCCGGGGAAAGGATCATACTCCTGCGGTCGGGTCACGACGATCTGATCATCGGTAAAGCTGAACACCGATGCGCCGGGCCCGCCCACGCGCATCTTGATCTGGCCGCCGACTTCGGCCATGGCACCGTTGCTGGCTTTCAGCAGTTCGCCGATCACCGCAAAAGGTTCCATTTCCGTCGAAATCTCGTAACCGGCACGGTATCGGGGTTCCGACCCGCCGCCCGCCAGAGGGACGTTCGTGCCACAGCCGTTCATCGCGGCAAACCAGTTGGCCGTCGGCAATTCCACACGGCGCGACTCGCCGCCCCACCGCGACCCATCGGCAAAGGTCAGTCCGCGCAGGATGTTGTAGATCATGACTGCAGGGTTGTTCGTCTGTTCCCACGTGTTCACATTGCCATACCGATGCGAACCGGACCCGCCATTCGTGCTGTCCTTGCGGGGATCGTACAGCGGCGCGCCGTCGACCTCGAACCGCACCTGTGGCAATCCCTTGAAAATCTCGGCGTTGCGACGAAACGTCAGGATCGCATACGTGATGCCGCGACCAATCATCGCGCTTGACCACGGGCGCTTGGGATAGCCGCTGTATTTTGCGGTCAGATAGCTGTCGGCGACCGTCGAGTCGTTCTTCCACTTGATCCAAGCATAGTCTGCGAAGGGCCCGCCGATCTTGTCACCATAGGTCGGATGTGTACCGCCAGTGATCGGTGCGTACTCCCCGTCGACGATGATCCGGTTCAACGTCACACCCGGCAGGGCGCTGATCGCGATGACATAGGTCAGATAGGCATTGGGCGTCTTGCCATCGGTGCCATGGCTCATCGGAGGGGCCAGAAATACGCCCGCCGTGGCATAGCGGCCCAGCACGAATGACAGCGGGTTATCCCCGCCGTTGGCCGTGACCTGTGTCAGAATGCCCGGCGTCGGAGGCTTTTCCACCAGTGCCGCTGACAGGGCCGAAAACGCGACCGACATCAACAGGCGTCCGACGATTGACGTGAAGAATCCGCCAGCGGCAAAACTGGCGCCAATCGAACCGATGGCGGCACTGATGCCGATGGCAATCTGGGGCATGTCAGTTCACCTTGTAAAAGTCGGTCGCCGCTTCACGCGGCACCAGACGCAGGCCCTTTGGACCCGCGACACGAATTTGCGCACCGATTAGAATGCCCAGGGCCGGACCTTCCGGCGTTGGCACCACAGCCACATCGCCGTCGGCTGCAAAGGCGGGGGCAACGGGCGGCAGGTGTGCGGCCGCCAGTGCTATGGCATCACTGAACCCTGCCTTGCGCAGAATGCGGATGCCGCCGCGCAGCGTGCGGTACCGGCCTCGATAGGGCGCTGCGAAATCATCGCCGGTCATCGCCGCCACACATCCTGCGGCGAACAGGGCGCAGTCGTGCTTCCCCGGACAAAAGGCACGCGTCATCGCCCCGTCCAGGTGATCCTGAAGACGGGAATTCCAGTCGTAATGTCTTGGCATCACTTCGCCTTCAAAATGCGCTCGATTTTCCGGCGTTCGCGCTCCGCGACAGACAGTTGCCCGGCGCGCAACTCGCCCCACTGCACTTCGACATCGCCCGACAGATCGGCCCAACGCGCAATCGCATCACCCGACCGCAGGCTGAGTGTCGAATGCGACCACGACTGCGGCAGGGTGCGTGTCAGCACCCGGGTCGAACTGGCGAGCGTCAGCTCAAGGCTGGCCTCGCCACCCTGTTCGGGGATGGTGATCGGGCTTTTCTCGATGGTGCCGTCAAACACCAGTGTCGGGGTGCCGACTTTGGTATTCGTCACCGTCGAAAACAGCACCTGGTGGATTTCCACCCCTGCCCCGCGCGGCTCATAGCCCCGGATCAGGGTTTCCACTTCGGGCGTCAGGATCGACAGATGCACGGTCTGCATCCGCACCTCTGTTCCCTGCCGAAAGGTGAAGGGTTCAATGCGGACAACAGTGCCCGCACCAACATAGTCGCGCGGCGTGGAATCGATTGTGTATGTCCGATCTTCGTCGCCGGTCCACAGCCCCATGGATTCGGGGTCACCCGTGGTGCGGTTCTTCGCCGTGAACCAGATCAGGTACCGGACGACAACGCCGGGTTCATCCGACACGTAGTCCAGGCTGGCAGCATCAAGGGTGCGCATGGTGTCAGGCTCGCAATGTCTGGCGGAATCGGAAGGTCGCCCCGCCGGTAAAGATGCCGGCCGATTGTCCGGGCTGATACGTGCCGGGGATCATCACTGCCTTGCAGACAGGACGTCTCAAGATCACGAACTGCCCGGCCAGCGTCATGGGCCGGATGAACGGCGTCACTTCGATCGTCAGCACACCGATACCATTTGCCGCCCCACCGACGACAACCTGATGGAAAGCCGTCTTGATCGGCGCTGCTGTGTTGATCGACAGGCAGTCACCCGGCGACAGGACATAGCCTGCAGGCAGGCCCTGCAGCGTCATTTCCCTGTTGTTCGCATTGATCGACAGGACCTTCGGGACAAATGTGCCCAGGCTCATGCCGTCCGGGTCTGCCTTGGGAAAGGCACGGGTGATCGGATAGGCATAAAAGCTGCGCCCGGCGTTCCGCAGGACCGAAAGCATGGCCTCTACCTGCGCCTGATCGGCGTGATACCTGCGGCGCAATCCGATTTCACCCTCCCACAACTGCGTCCCGTTGTTCGCGGTCAGCACTTCGCCGCCTGCGGTCATGTTCATGACGATGGCATCTGGCGGATAAAAGGTCGCGGTCACGACCTGCAGCCCGGCAAAGAAGTCATCAAGGGACAGGGGAAAGGTCAGGGCCATCTACTTGCGCACCCGGGGATCGCTTTGGACCTTGGCCATCTGGTCAGGGGCTTGCCGTTGGGTTTCCCGCATGCCTGCCGCCACACCCTTCTGGACCATGTCCTGAATTTCCATGTTTCCGCGCGCGCCGTTGACGACGATGTTGACAACTGGCGCGCCGCCACCGCCGCGCAGCTTTTGCCCCCGGGTGTGATCCACCACTGTCTCGTTCGGGTGCAGGATCGCGCGGAAGCCGCCCATGCCATCCAGACCCCCCGAACGCGGGCCGGACCCGGTATATCCACCCCCCGCAAAGGACGGGGCAGCGGGTGTATTGCCGCCACCTGTAAAGGCGCTGATGATGGCACCCAGCAACCCGCCACCGCCGCCACCTTCACCCAGGACATCGGAAAAGATGTCGTTCAGCAGATCTTTGAACGCGCTTTTTGCCAGATCGCTGGCAATGCCCGCGAACACGTCGGCCAGCCCTTCGCGCAGGCTCTTGCCTTGCGTCAGCCAGTCCGCCATGGCCCCGGCAGCAGCGTCGATCCCATCCTTGAACGCCTCCTGCGTCGCGTTCAATTCCCCGAAACTGTCCTTCGCGGCGATGATCGCCCGGTTGTAGGTGTCCTGCGAAATCGCGCCCTGACCCAGCAACCCGTCCAGTTCCGCCACCTTGACGGCGTACTTTTCCGCCTCCGTCCGGGTCTCGTCATAGATCTTCTGCGCCTCGCGCATGGCATCGGTCTGCGCCGACTGCCCGCCACCGCCGCCGCTACCTCCGGAACTCCGAACCACAGGGCTGCGCAGACCTGCGCCAGTCACCACGGGTGTGAACTGCCCGCCCGAAAACTGGTCGATTGACCGCACTGCATCGGGACCGCTCAAGCCATTCGCCGACAGCCGGTCGTAGTTTTCTGCTGGTCCAGACGCTCGATTGGACTGCTCAAGTGCCGAGTTCGCTTGGACAGCCTCCCATAATTTCCCGATCAGGCCTTGCACACCGCCAATCGCCGCGTTCATCCACCCGCCCGCAGGGGCTGACACGGCCAGTGCCCGCAGGGCTGATTCCGCATCAAGCAGACTTTCCCGCAGCCCTTCCGTTTCCAGTTTGGTGCCTTCGATCTTGCCATAAAGATCAGCGGCTGCGGCGGCTTTGCCCTCAAGGGAAGTGGTTTGCCCGATGGTATCGAACGCAGCAACCAACGCGCGGGCTTGATCGATGGTCAGCCCGAATTCCTCCTGAATCGACTCTGCCCACAGCGCTGCGTCAGCGGCTAGCACGGGGTTGTCGGCGGCATCGGCCATCAGGTTGTCAAAGGCTTCCAGTTGACCCCTGACGTTACTCACCGACCCCCCAAGGCTGTCGACTGCCGTTTTTGCGGCCGTCATCGCTTTGTCCAGAACCAGTTGCCGCTGCCGTTCGATCAGCAGAAGGACCTCTCGGTTGATCTCCCCATACTTTTCAACAGCGGCGTCCAGCCCCTCTACCGAATAGACCTTGTTGACTGCGTTCAATTCATCGATCGCGTCGTTCAATCGGTCGATGGCCTCGCTTGCGGCCTTTGTGTCCTCTGCCCCGCCCAGCATCGACCCGAACAGGGGGATCAGCGCTGCAGCGGCCGTGCCAGCCAGCACCCCGATCAGGCCCATGCCCCCAAGCAGCTGCGGCAACTGCTGCGCCAGTGCGCGACTGACATCGGTGCCCGCAGCCACCTGCACGAACACGTCCTGCACCTGGTATGCGGCGTTCTGCAGCGCAAAGCGACTAGCGCTGGCCGACTTGCCCACTGTGGCGAAGGCGCGCGCCCCCTCCATGCCCACGCCCTTCAACTGCGCCTGCAGCTTGTCCCCGCCCGTGGCGGAAATCCGGACACTGATCTGCTTTTCGGTCATGTCATCCGTCCTTCTTGTTCAGTTGGCGCACCATGGCCGCCTCGATGGCGGGCAGCACTTCCGCCACAACCCACTCGGAAATCCCAAGCGCCCGGCCCATGGCCAGCGCTGCCGTCATGTCCCAGCCTATGACTGACGCACCGGACATCCCGACCAGAACGCGCGCCTGTCCACCCAGGCGGGTGACAAGGTCCCACACCGCGGCACCCTCGCGCGTCGTCGGGGCATGGATGCGATATTGACAGTCGTCACAGGTGCCTTCGCAGGCCCCGCAGTAATCAGCGCCCCCGCCAAAGTGCCATTCGGCGCGGGCGCTTAGCCGTTTTTTTCAGCGACCAGAACAAGGGCTTTGGTCACATGCGGGACAAACGCCTGATACACCGGATGCATGTCCATCAGCGCCGTGATGTAGGCGTGGGTCACCGGGGCCGGGTCACCCTTCTCATCTTCGACGCCCTTCCAGTCGCTGATCACGACACAGGCCACCGCCCGCACGAAATGGACGAAGTTCACGTCGGGATGCGTGTCGGCACTCAAGGCCTTGACCTCTGGTGATGCGCCGGCCTCTTTCAGGGCCACTGTACCGATGGGGTCCATCAGAACGCTGACGCCCGGCACCAGCTCCACCCATTTTGAGGATGTGATCGGGTTCAATCTGATCATGGTCAGTAACTCGCCACGTTGTTGATCAGGACGGCAGTGCACATCCGCGCCGGGCTGACGGCACGGGCGGCGACCCAGTTGAACGTCGCCTGAATGCCCTGCGGCCCTTCGATCGGGATTTCCGGGCGCGGCAGATACACGGCATGGGCTGTCAGCTTGAAGCTGGCGTTGGCGTCGATCACATGGCTGAATTCCAACTCGCAGGGCGTGCCCGCGATGGCCTGGTTCAGCAGCGTCTGGCTGTCGAACCGCGCCACGAAACTGCCCGACAGCATGGCCATGCCCGGGTCGAGCCCGTCGATCTTGCCGTCGCTGCGGATCGTCTCGATCCGGTCCAGGTTGTTGCCATAGGTGATCTCGGCGCTGATGATGTTCGCCAGCGCCACCGTGTCGCGCTTGATCGACCCGTTGAAATGCCCGAACCGCTGCAGCGTGAAATCGGTCAGCGTCCCCGCCCCTGTGACTGCGGCAGGCGTCTCGCCCTGCGCGATCAGTCCAACTGTCATGGTCAAAAGCCCCTTGCGGGCCATTTGCCACGACAGCTTGTCGACCACGACGCCCGATCGCATCGGGAAATAGGGCACGTTGGGCAGCTGCTTTTCCAGCGACATGCTGGGCAGGGTATAGCTGCCGGAATTGTAGGTGTGCGTCTTTGGCGTGGTGCCGGTGCTGACGGGCTGACCGAACGCCCCCTTCAGCCAGAACCCAAGCGATTCCGCGTCCATCGGCACCACGATGTCGCCGTCAACGGTGACGGCATCCTTGATCGGTGCCAGCGGGTCGCGCCCGTATCCCAGCAGTTCCGATTCCAAAAGCGGCTGGTCTGCCCCCAGAGTGTCGGAAACGAACGGCATGCGCTTGTAGCCGCTGGCGGGGGCCGTGCCGTATGTGGATTCGAACACAGCCGCCAGCTGCGCCCGCGCGCCTTGATCACGTGCCATCTGTTGGCCTCCTCAAAGTTGAAATCAGGTCAGGGGGTTGGTCGTGCTGTAAGTCAGCTCGACGATGATCGATGCAGCCTTGACAGGCAGGCCGCCCATGAACGGCAGGTCCACCTGACGCGGCGCTTCCGCTTCCAGCCAGTCGCACAGCCCGCCCAGTGTCCGGTTGGCGACCAGCAGCGTGCCGATCGCAACCTTTGCGGCGTCGAACCCGGTTGTCGGGTCTTCGGCCTGAAAGAACAGGTTCACTTCTGCCCTGTGGGTGTAAACATAGGTCAGGGGCGACAGGTACACTTCCGGTTCGCCGGGGTCGCCGTCATGCAGCACCACTAGCCCGGTTGGCGGAATATCCTCTGGCAGGCCGATGTTGCGCTGCACCTGTAACGCCAGCCCCTGCAGCAGCGTGGTCAGCGCCGCCAGCACCTGTTCCGCTTTGCTGGGCATGGCGGGCTATCTCCACTGGTTGATGATGCGCGCCGGGACGGTCGCCGCAATGGCATCGGCCTTCGACAGCAGGCTTAGGCGTTTGGGCAGCCTCACTTGCGGCACCAGGACGAAGATCGGCACCGTTCGGTTCCGGAACCCACGCGCGGCCCGGCTGAACCCATCCTTGCCGGTCGTTCGCGCCCCGGCCTTGACCTGGCCCGTATCGACCAGCAGGGCGTTCCGACCGGCGCGGTAGATGAACGTCAGCTTGCGGCCCGTACGGCCCTCCCATTCGGCTGGGCTGATCCGTCCGCCCTTTGTGCTTTTGCCTGCCGTGGGCAGCGGAATGGCCAGCCAAAACCCGTTCTGCGACCGGATCAGCGCCCCGGTCTCGTTCGCGCCGATGATCTTGTCAGCGTTGGTAAAGACCAGCGCCGCTGCGTTCAGGCTTGGCTTGCTGGGATAGACCTGCGACCGGATCGAATTGCCCAACCGCTCGCCCAAGCCTGCAGCCACGATCTGTGCCCGCCAGTCCAGTTGAACGGCACGCGCAACCGACCGCATTACCGCACTGACGGCAATCTTGGCCAGTTGCGTTTCGTCCCGCATGATCTTCTCGATATCGCCGGTGACCTCGAACCCCAGTTTCATGCCGTGGGCACCGCTTCGCAGGTCCAGACAAGCTGCAGCACGTCCCGCACCGGAACCCCCTGCACCCGCAGGTTTTCGCTGCCGATCTGGAACACATCGCCCGACTTGGGGGTGGCGACATCCGCCACCCGAACGTCGATCATGGTGGTCTTGCTGACGATCCGGCTGTCACCGAACGATTCCATCAGGTCAGGGGCTTTGCGGATGACGCGCAGGGCTGTCCCCGGCCCGACACCAAGCGGCAGATATGACGCCGCCACGCTGATATTCGGGTCGCGAAACATCAGGGCGGTGGCGGCGTCAAAGGCGGTCATGGCGATCAGGCCGTGATCGCCGCGCCATTCAGGCGCACCCGGCCCGTGGTCTCACCAGCACCAGCGCCGGGCACCGGCTTGACGGCACAGCCGACCAGCTTGTTCGTCGAAGCGACGTTCGTCAGCGCCGTGCCCGACCAATAGATCAGCTGCCCTTCGGTCCAGGCCTGCGAACCGACTTTGGTCGCGTTGACGACGCCTGTTACCGCCAGTTCCAGATCTGCCGCCGATGCGGCGCTGTTGACCGCGATGCCAAACAGCGACCCGATCAGGACACCTGCGCCAGCCACCACGGCGGCGGGGGCGGTCACCGTGACCACATCGCCCGGTTGCACATAGTTCTTCATTTCCAGTCTCCCGTTTTCGATTTACCAAAGGAAAAGGGCGGTCGCCTGACCGCCCCCTGTTTACATCATCCCGTCGAACCCGACGGATCAGGCGCCGGGGTTGCGATAGGTCCCGCGGAAGTCGATGGCTCCGTAACCAAAGTCGTGTTCCAGCGTCACCGACATGCCTTGCTGGCCGAACGGTTCATCCATCCGCAGGCGCGGCTGCTCCATCCCGTTCAGGTAGCCATAGACAAAGCACGCCGCACCAGCTCGGGTCGGATCGGCGAACATGTACCAGGTGTTGCCGGTGATCTGGGCCGAGACGACCACCCGAAGGCGACCTGCGAACGGGTTCACGCTCGGGGCCAAGGCTGGGGTGATCTGGGTCACCAGTTGCAGCGCCTCGATCTCCTTGTCCGGACCCACCAGCAGGATCGTCGGAATGATGTTCGTCTTCATCCCGTCGATCGTGGTCTGCTTTCGGATCGCGGCCTGCCCTGCGGCCAGCGAGGCGATGGTGATCGCCGTGCCGGATGCTGCAAGGTTGGCGCGAGTGGCGGCCGTCAGCCAGACCGCCAGACCGTCCGATGCCAACGTGGCAGACGCCATGAAGGTGTAGAACTGCTGTTCCTCGAAATCGGCCACCATCGAACCGTAATCGCCGACCACGCTGTCCACTGCCGACAGATCGTCGTCGATGATCATCTGCCGCGAAAACCGCAGCCCGATGCCGAACGAAGACAGCACAGCCGTTTCCCGCTTTTCGCCGAAGGTGCCGAACTTGATCTCGCCGCCCTCACCCACGGGCTGAAGGCGCGGGAAATCACCCGCACGCACCATCGGGTGCACCCGGAAATCGTTGAACGTCCGCTTGCGCGAAAACTCGCGGTAGGTCGGGGCCTGCACCTCATAGCGGTCCAGCAGCTGCTTGTTCAGGGCATTCTCGAAAATGCCCGTGAAATCGCTGCGGCTGTGGGTCGCGTTCATCATGATGTTGATCTTGTCGCCTGCCGTGCGGATCGGGCCCTTGTGCCCGATGCAGTCCGCCGCCATTTCAACCAGCGACATGCCCATGAACGCACGCGCCTTGTCGTCAGTCGGGGCCTTGCCCGACATCTGCGCGGACAGCGCAAGCCCCATACCGGCAAGCCGGGTTTCGCGCTCGTCGCGCATGATCCGGGCCGGTTCGCGCCCTTGCATCGTCTGGTCCACGTCGCCCATTTCCTTCCATTTTGCCGTGATCGCGTCGACGGCAGCCGCCTCGGAAACGCCCCGTGCGATCAGGTCCGTGGCGAAATCATCCGGCACCCGCGCCATCATCGCCGCGTTCCGGATCCGGGTCACACGCGACCGTTCGGCTGCGGTCGCGGCTTTGGCCACCGCTTCTGCTTCCGGCGATGCCGGGGGCTGCGCATCCAGCACCTTGACGTCGTCTTCAGTTTCGGCGGACGCATCCGCCTTCGCCTTTTGGGCGGTTTTGTCAGCCATTTTCGTCTCCTGTTTTTTGCGGGGTGTGCCCGCGATCATGGCCATGATGGCCTCTTTGCCGGGGGTCTTTCCCAGCCCTTCACTTGCATCCCGCCACGCCTGCGGCGCATGGGCATACATCCGATAGTCGAACCGTGCCGCGACATCCGCAGGCTCGTCATCCGTATCGGTGGCAAACCCTTCTGCGATGGCGGTCTCGGCATCCATCAGGGTTTCATCGCGCATGATCGCGCGGGCCTGTTCCTTGTCCTTGCCGGATCGGCGGGCATAGATCGCCGCATAGC
Organism: Gemmobacter sp.; assembly: GCA_031425195.1. Classification (GTDB taxonomy): domain Bacteria; phylum Pseudomonadota; class Alphaproteobacteria; order Rhodobacterales; family Rhodobacteraceae; genus JANPIX01. The sequence goes on from JANPIX010000003.1 coordinate 16,926, forward strand.
CGCTGGCAGTGGTGTTCAACTGCTTTGCCAGTCGCAGGTGATCCTCTTCCGTGCCGCGCCCTTCGGTCCAGGGGCTGGCCGGATCATGGATCAGCAGGAAACTGCCAAGCCGCATGGTGATCGTGTCGCCCGCCATGGCGATAAGGGATGCCGCCGACATGGCCGCCCCTTCGATCACCACATCCACGTCATCGGGATAATCGACCAGCATCGTATAGATCGCCTGACCCTCTGTCGCGATTCCGCCGCCGCTGTTGATGCGCACGGTCAGTGGCCCGGTCATCCCGGCCAGCATGTCGCGGACCATCTTGGCGGTAAAATAGTCCTCTCCCCACCACGACATGCCGACTGACCCGTAAAGGCAGATTTCGTTCTTGCTCATTTCCGGCTTCCTTTTGCAGGCGGGGCATCGTCATCGTCCCGCGTGTCTTCCTTATTGGCTTTTGCAGGGATCGCTTCTCGCGCCCGGGCGTCCGTGTCGAAAGCCAAATTGCGAGCGTTCGCATCGAGCGCGTCCGCCTCGATTTCGGCCATGATCTGTTCGGGATCGTACCCCAGCTCGCGCACCACAGACTGGCGACTGGTGAACCCGGCCCTTACTTTGTCAGCCAGGGCAGTAATCTCCCGCGTCGGGTCGACCAGTTCGCGCATCGGCGGTACCCACTCGATGTGCAGATCACGCGGCAGCGCGCCGTTCTGGATTGACCAGGCTTCGAGTGCCCAGCCGGCCAGCGGGTTCAAGAACTGCGGCACCATCAGCAGCCATTGCCATCCGCTGACATTGCGGTTCATTTCCGACCGGCCCATCCGTCCCGACGAAAAGTTCACGCCTTCCAGATCGCCGGTCAGCGCCTCATAGGTGATCCCGATGCCCATGGCCGAAGCGCGAAGGATGTATTTAGAGAATTCCGCAAATCCTTCGGCGGCGGGCGGGGTCGAAAACTTGATGTCTTCGCCCGGCAGCAGCGTCTCAATTCGACCAGGCTTCAATGTCATGCTCTGCCGTTCTTCGGCCTTCGCTGGCGTATCGCTGTCGGTCAGCGTCCGGAATGCTGCGAAACAGGCAGCGATCTTTTGGCGCATCAGCTGCGCATCGGCATAGTCCGCCATGTCCTGCAGCAGCATTGCGATTGGGGCGAACCAGGTCACGCCGCGCATCTGCCCCGGCCGATCCTGCCGGTAGACATGGATGATTTCCGATGCCGGAACGCGACGCACATCGGTCTTCATCCGAATCCGGGACATGGCACCGGGATGCTCGCGGAACAGCCAATAGGCAACCCGTCGACCAACCGAGTCATATTCAATGCCGTCGCGGATGGTGTTGCCGGTTGCGGCATCGGTGCCGTCCTTTTCCGTACAGAGGAAGTCCGGCTCAAGCACCTCGATCTGAAATGGCAAGCCAAGCCCGTCGTTGCGGGCGCGGCGACGGCGGCGGATCAGTACCTCGCCCGCGTCCACTACAGTGTTCATCACCAGGCGCTGCAATCCGTACAGATTCTGGCGGCCGTTTGCGTCGATCGCCGTGGTATCGAAATGATCTTTCAGCGCCGCCATCAGCGCCGCCTTCTTGGCTTCCGACTTCGCGACAACCACCTTGGGGATGATACCGTCACCGACAACGTTCGCTGCGATCACCGCCTGCGCGCGGGCCGCAAACGCGGTGTTGCGCACCATGTCACGCGCCACATAGGACAGGCGGGCGCGCTGACTGGCAGCGGCGTCCGCATCACTTGAGGCACGCCGCCACGATGCTCCGCGGTTTCCGGTTGTAGCCGCGTCATAACGCGCAGTGGTTAGAACCTGCAGCGCCGCCCGGTTTCTCGCCCGTGCCAGTGCCGCGCCCGGCGCAAACAGGGCGATGGCACGTTCAATGGGATTCATGGGTCAGACGCCCTTGTCGTAAACGGGGTTGTATCCGGTCGGGATCGCGAGCGGTGCTGCAAGCTGCGCCTCAATGCGCGCGATGAGGCTGCGCAGGTCCGCCATGCTGTGATATGTAACCGTCCTGCCTTCATAGGTGACGGATTTCACGCCACTCGCCGCTGCCTCTTTCAGGGCCGCTAGATGATCTTCGGTGTATCCGCTCACAGCCAATCGCCCCCTTTGTGCTTGATCCAGTCATCTGTCGCGCCGTCCGCCCGTACCACCTGTGGCGACGCCGCTGCACCCACCGGCGGCACCACCGGAATAAGCGCATCCAGCATGTCAGGCTGCAGTTCCGCCTCGGGCGGGGCCGTGCCCCGTTCCGCTTCCAGAACCGCCCACTGTTCCGCTGTCATGTTTGCCCATCCCTTTCGGCGCGCTGCAGCCTCGGCATAGTTCATCGTGTCCAGCCCCTCGTTACGGCGCGCTGGCTCCACCAGAACCCATGCCGCCGACGTGACACCGGATCGGCTGGTGCGCAGGACGCGAACCTCCGAAGTGATCTGCCGATAGTATTCGTCGCCCATACCGACGGGGAACGAGACATAGCCGCGTTCGATCGGGTCTTCCTTGCCCAGCCAGCCGAAGAAATCACCCTTCAGCTGGCTGACGTTCAGCATGAACGCGCGCTTCTGGCGCTTCAGAGCCAGGCCGTCGCTGCGCCGCTCAAACTTCATCGGCACCATGATCGGGCCGTTCTGCGTCGCCGCACCCTTGACCAGAATGACCCGGCTCCACTGGTGCGTCTTGGCCCAGTCCCAGACATCCGTCTCGAATGTCCCGACGTCGACCGCCATCATGTCCAGCGCGATCCGCCGCCCGAACTGTGTGCGCCAGGTCGCTTTCAGCAGTGCGTTCAAGGCTGCGCGCCCCTCATCGTCGCCGATGAAATGCGGGATGACGGTGTAATCCACCGCCCACCTTTGAAAGTTCGGCCCGAAGGCCACGATATGAACCTCGATCCGGTCCTGCTGGCAGTCGACACCTGCCGTCAGGATCACCCCGCGCCCCGGCACGATGCCCCGCGGCAGGTTTGTTCCCGGCGCGGCATGCTCGACACGGTCGCGCAGCGCCTGCCAGTCCGGCCCCTTGCTTGCCACCTCATACGGCAGGCCAAGCACGTCGTTGTAAAACGTCTGTTCGGTCGACGCTTCCACATCCTTGCGGATCGTGGCCTCTGTCGCTTCGCTGACCGTCATCCGGTTCCAGCCCATCACCTGGGCGTATTCCACGGCGATCGATGCCCAGTCCCGCTGCGGCACATAGGCGCGCCACAAGTGGAACCCCGGATGGTCCCCGCGCGGATTGTGCGCCACCCACCGCCCCTGCGCCACCATGGCCACCTTGTGCCCGTGGTCGATGGCGCAGCCGCAGCTCTCGCAGGTGAAGTGCGCGGCCTGCAACCGTTCCGGATCGATGCTTGCCCGGAAATTATCCCAGGTCAGCGGGGCCATGTTGCTGCAGTGCGGACAAGGCACATGGAAATGCCTCTGGTCGCTGCGCTGGAACGCCTTTGTGATCCGGCACGTGCCCGCGATCAGCGGGGTCGAAATCCGGACGATCTTTGCATCTTCAAAGGCCGACGCCCGGCTCACCATCAGCGCTTCGGGATCACCCATGTCGGTGTCTTCCCACTTCGCAACATCGTCACCGATCACCAGCCGCCGCGTCGTCCCCGTCAAGTCGGCAGGCGACCCGGCGCTGGCCACCTTCAGCGATCCGTTCCGGTCCAGCGTTTCCTGATTGAACAGGCTGTCACTGTTGGCCCCGGACCCGTCCCCGAATATCGCGCGCAGCCCGGGGGCCTGACGCCGCATAGGCAACCATTTGTTGCGCACCCATTCCGTCGCCGCCGATTGCGTCGGATGCACCACCAGCGAATCAAGCGGGCAGTATTCGTGCCACGCGCCAATCGTCGGCTGCAGGACCGAAACAGTTTTGCCCCACTGCGCCGATCCTCGCACCGTCACTTCCCGCGACGGATGTTCAGGCGAAAGGACTTCGTGAATGTCCCGCAGGAACGGGAACCTCTCGATCCGGAACGGCCCCGGCATCGGTGACCGCTCGTCGAAGACAATGTTGTCTTCGCACCACCGGGTGATGTCCGGCGGCGGCGGGGGCAGCATGGCGCGGGCCGCGGCGCGCAGCACCACCGCTTCCGCCGACGCCAGAAACCCCATGTCAGATATCAGCCCCTGTTTCGGTTTCACTCATCGGTGCAGCATCGGCTGCGCCCGCAATCTCCGTCGACCGCGTCGCGCGGTGTGCCCGCAAAGCAGCCAGCAGGATCTGCCGCACCACCTTGAAATCCACGCCCATCTCGTCGGCAACCTTGCGGGCGGCGTCACGCATCAAGGATTCGAACTCGCGTAGCTCCTGCCCCAAAAGGCGGCTGATCTGCCGCTCCACTTCGGACGCCAGAACGAACTGGCCTTCCTCCTGCGCGTTCATCCGGCGCAGGCGGCGGGCCTCTTCTTCTGCCTTCTGTGTCCGCGCCAGGGCGTACCGGTCATCGTCATTGCCGGGCAACTCCGTGTCAGACCGAAGTTTCCGGGCTGCACCAGCCAACCGCTCGCCGCCGTCGTCTGCAATCAGCCTTTCGACAGCTGCCTTCGTCTGTGCACCATTGCCAAGCATCTGACCGGGGTGAAGCCCACCCTTCAACGCCTGCGCCGCCAGACCCGGATCAAACCGCCGCGACCGCCCGTCCCCCGTAAACGCCCCGTTCAACCGGCCTTGGCTCACCAGCTGGCTGATGCGCCCCTGCGACAGGTTCAGGCACTTTGCCAACTCCGCCGCCGTCACGCCCATCACCAGTTTTCCCTGTTCCCTTGCCTCTCGCCGCCCGCCCCGCCAACTTTACCCGTTAGCACCAGTTTAGCCTTGGTTCTTTAGGCTTTATGAACCGTTTAGCCCCGTCAAAGTCATTCCCTTCGCGCCCCCGTATACCGTGGGGGGCCGGGAAGGACCCAAGGGTTTCTCGCGACGCGGTCTGACCTGATCGGGGCGGATATGGGTGTACCCATGATGGCACGCTGCTTTGCAACACCCACCCCGCCAATGCGAAGCGCCCGCACAGGGGTTACCTGCCGGGCGCTCTACTTCGATCTTTCCTAGATGGCACATCTATTTGGTTGCGTCAAGCGGGGCCATCACCGCGTCGCACAGCGTGAGAGATGGCCCAGGCGTCGAACAGGGCATCAAGCCCGCGTGCCAGCCTGTCCATCTGCCGCTCGCCACCAGCCGACGATGTGTCGCCCCCCATTGACCGCACCGAACAGTCGCGGATCACGACACACTCGATCACCGGGCGCGCCCACATCGGCACGATGGCCCACATGCGGTGAAACTTGCGCCGGGCATCAAAGCGGGCAACCTCCGGTTCCGGCTGCTCGTGACACGGATCGATGCGCAGTGCGGCCAAGGGGTCGCGGGCCTGCCGCCCCATGTAGGCGTCGAGCAACTCCACCGCGATGCTGAACTGCGCAGGTGTCAGCTGACCCTTCACGGCATAGCGCCCGATCCACGTTTGCCGCCGCGTGCGGATCACCCCGTTCGGGTTGCTGGCCCGACCCGTGTCGGGATCGACGAACATGACCTCCTCAACCACCTTGCCCTTGTCCTGTGCCTTCGTGCGCGGCCCCAAGTCCCACGGCGTGGCTGCCAGCGTCACCTTGTCCACCTTGCCGATTGCGATGCCCATCCTGCCTGTCCCCTTGTCAAATCCATTTGAGCCCTGTTTCGTCACGCCGCTTCCCCCTTGCCCGCCACCAATGCCACATTCTTCAGTACCGCCGCGTTGATCTGGCCTGCGGCATAGCGGTCGCGCAGCATGTCCGGGTCGATGCCCGACAGGCTGCACACCATCCGGTAATCGCGCCCGTTCCCCATGATCCACTCATGCGCCCGGCGCTTGTCGATGGGTGTCACCCGCCCGGCATTGCCATCGCTGATCCGCACCACCTGCGACGTCAGCGCCTCGGACAGGGCCAGAAGAACCACGGTCTGCCACAGCAGGCGTTCGCCGCTCATGCAGCTGACCGCTGCGCATTGCCCTGATCAATGAACCCGCGTGCCGTGCGCTGATCGGTGAGCCAGTTTTCCAGCCATGTGCGCTGATCGGGGGTGCAGGCGTTGCGTTCGATCCTGTCGCGGATGATTCCAGCCAGCCGCTGGTTCTCCTGCGCCTCTTCACGGATCTTGCGCATGTCCATGGCAAGGGGCGGGCGACCGTGCCGCGCCAGGAAGCGGAACAGCTCCACCGCATAACCGCCCGCCTCTGCAATCGGCCCCTCGACAGACCCAAACCATGACGTGACGATCCGCATTTCACGCAACGGCGGGCGCTGCAAACCGTGAGCATATCCCATCACGATCACTTCGGACGGCCACACCCCGCGCGCCGCCCCGGTCTGCTGGCCTGCCGTGTCGATCACCGCTTCGGCCAGCACCATCAGGTTCACGGGGGTCATGTAGGCTAAACGGTCCACCAGCCTTGCCCGCAGCGCCGCATGTACCGCTTCGGTCACGCCCTTTGCCCGCCTCAGCCCGGCCTCATCACAGCGCGTCAGCAACAGGCTGCGCACTGCAGCCTTGCCGCTTTCCGCCTCGTTTTCCTGCAATTCCACCATTTCCCTTGCCCTTTTCCCCAGCATATCCGGCTTGCCCACAGGCGGCACGTCAGCGTTGTTCGGCACCTAAGTATCTTTTCTTCTTATCTTTTCTTTTCTCTTCTAGTCGGGAACTGTTCTCCACAGAACGGAACTGTTCCAATCTGTGGATTCCACAGAATTCCACAGTTCCAGAACTGTTCTAGCCGCCCCGCCCTTTCATGTTCAGCCACCCGGCCCGCCCCGCATGGGCCAGCGCCTGTTCGTAAACGCTGGCGCGCCGCTGACCGGGGCAGTTCTGCACCAGCCATGCGTCCATGCGTTCGATCAGTATTCCGTCGGCCACCACAGCCTTGTCGCAGCCAAGGTTGACCAGTGCCGTGCGCAACCTGTCCAGCCGCGCGGAAACCGCCTTTTCGGTGTTGGCAAGGTCGCGCGCCTCACGCTTGGCAAAGGCATCGCGCAGACCTTCCAGCACCACCGGATGCATCAGGCGAACCTCATCGCCGCACTGGCACGGCACCCAGTTGTGCAGCGCCCCCATCTCGCGCTTGTGCAGCCCTTCCCAGACATGGGCATCGATCCGCAGAAGCCGCGCCAGCAGCGCATGGTCGCGCGGCAATGTGCCGATGGGCGTCTGCGACTGCGCTATGAAGAACAGGTTCAGCGCGGCCCCCTGCACATCCATCGACGCCGACAGGTGCAGCGCCGAATTGAGCCAGCGGTGATGATGGAACATGGTGAAGTAATGCGCGGGCAACCGGTCATTCGGCCCGAAATCATAGGCAGGCCAACCGCCATCCTGCGGCACCGGCGTCAGGTGGTCAGGGCGCGCGCTCACCGGTGACGCCCCTTTGCGGTCTGCAGCGCGCGACGGCGCATTTCGATGTCATAAGACGTGGTCCCGTCGATTTCCCCCGCGAGCCGCAGGGAGGCGCGCAACGATTCCAGTTCGGTTTCGGTGGCGCAGGCGGCAATGTGCCCCCGGATTTGCGCGGCGCGCTCAGGGGTCATCGGGGCGCGGGCGGCGGGTTGTGTCATCGCACATCCCCTCGCTCGATCATTGCGGCAACACACTCACAGGCGGCGGCACGGGCCTTGAGCCTGTCAGTCTCATGCCACTTTGCGTTCAGATGGGCAGTCCACGCATCTTGTCGCGCCGCGCTGGCGTCAAGCCGAAGCCGCGCAGCAAAGCCCACCATAAATGCCGAAATCTTCACGCCGCCCATTTCTGCCCCCCAACCTTTGGCGCGGCCACGGCCTTGCGCCCGAACTTGTCACACAGATCGCGCCGCTTCAGCTCGGCCTGTTCGGCCGCAGCCACCCGCGTCAGATGCCACGCCTCGACAGAAGCCGGACCTGCGGCGCGTCGCGGGCGCGTGGGCAGCCCCATGCGCGCTGCGGTGGCGGTCACGGTGTTTCGGGCGACGTCATAATGTTCGGCGATACGAATGGCGGGGACCCCGGCGCGCCAGATCGCCGCAAAGTCGGGGCAGGTGATGGCGTGGCGCGGGTTCACAAGACCCGCGCGGTGCGGCAGGCCCAGCAGCCGTGCCCGCCGCGAAATCGCCTGCGGCGTCATCCCGAACTTGGCCGCCAGATCGTCATAGGTCAACCTTGTGTCGAACCACGCCGCGCGCAGCACGTCATCGGGCACGCGGAACCGTCGCCCCCGCAGTCCAAGCACCCGCGCCCGGATGGCCAGCCATTTGGGATCGATCCCCAGCACATGTGCCGCCTGTGCCCGCGTCAACGTCCAGTCCAGCCAGACGCGGCGGATTTCATCATCGCTGGCGGTGCAGAACGTCGCGCGGGGCGGCAAACCCAAGGCGCGCGCCCGAAGGCGCAGGGTCCGGTCGCAAACACCCAGCGTTGCGGCCAGTTCGGGCACTGACGCGTCACGCGTCAGCCAAGCCCGCCGCACCGCCGCATTCGACAAGACAACCGCGCGACCCATCACTGACCGTCCTTCATGGAAAACCTGCCCGTGCGGCGATCCGCACTCTGGGTGGGCAACACCCCTGTGTCCAAGGCTTGCCGCTCACCGCACGACCCGGCATCGGGCACGACATCACGCCTTGGCTGGTGCGGACCTTCCGCGACAGGCCACGATACCCGCCGCCGTCTCGCCCGATGCCGGTGTCTGATAGGATTCGGGGCGCGCGGCACCCTAGGGAGGAGTCAGCCCGCGCGCCCCTGACCGCCCGCACTGCCATGCGGAACGGATGGGAAAAGGTAAACGGGGTGCTGCGCATCAGGCGGCACCCTTCTGAAAGGCCCGGATGGCCATGGCAATCGCATCGGCATTGGTCAGCGCCGCACCACCCGCCCGCATCTTTTCGGCGCGGCCGATCAGGCGGAACGGATCGTTCGCCCGCAGAAACCCGGCCAGATCGGCGCGCAGGAACGCGGCATCGGACGCGACGGCCCGAACGAACGGCGTCAGGATGTAATCGCTGTACAGCGCCACGCGCCCCGTCGTGTCATAAGCGCGGATGGCTTTCAGGGCCGCCGACAGCGCCTTGGCCTGCCCGCCCGTGATCATCTTGCGCACTGCACCGATGCAATAGATGACACCCGCCTTGCGCTTGACTGCCGACGGGTTCGACGTCGCCAGATGGCAGCCCGCGCCCTCGACCACATCGCGGCAACGCACGGCCCAGCCTTCACCCCCGGCCAGCGCGGCCCGGTAAATCTGATGCACGGTCATCTGCTTGACTTGCGTGTTGACACCGACGAACGCCGCCGCCTGTGCCGCCACCGACAGATGCACGATTTGCGCCGGAACAGCATGCAACCCGCACAGCTTGGCCGCGTGAACCCGGTGCTGCCCGTCGATCACGGCCAGACGCCCGCCATCCGCCGGAGCCAGCAGCACGGGGCTGAACTTGGCCCATTCGAACGCATCGGCGATGCGCTGGACGGCCTGCAGCCCCTTCGCGTCCATCGCGCGCTGATACCGGTCATCGATCACCATCCGGTCGATGGCGACCCATTCCAGCATCGGGCGCGGCTGATCCGCCATTTCCGCAGGCGTCAGGGCCAGCACGTTGATTTCCCGGAAACTCATGGCCGCATCCCCCCGAACAGATGCCAGGCGGCAAGGCCCAGCCCGGCGCAAACCGCCGTCAGAACCACCGCCGTGCAGATCAGCAGAACCGTCTGCCGCAGCGCGGGCGCGAGGTCGTCCAGAAATTCCGTAGCGTCATCCAAGGGCGATTCCGGCGAACCAGAACCGTCCGCAGCAGTTAGTCGTTTTGGGGAAGTCTGTGCCGCGCGGTCGGCAGCACGGAAAAAGAAAGGTTGTACCGCCACATCTGCAAGGCTGACGGCACTCTGATCGTAATGCGGCAACCGGGTCAGATTGTCGGGCAACGGTGCCGCCTCATCCTGCAGCCCTTGGTCAAATGCATTTGCCAACATCGCCGCCTGACGCGGGGTCGCGACCAGAATGCCGGGCGCGCCATCGGTCCGCGCCGCCGTGTCCTGCAGGTTCTGCGCCAGAATAGAATCCGGCCAGGTATCCTCGATCAACCCCTTCACGCACCACCCCCTGACATCAGATCCGGACGGCCCACAGCGCGCAGCGCATCGGCCCGGGTGCAGCGCAGCGCCTTTTTCACCCTGTCGTAATCGGCCCGCTCCGCTGCTGTCAGCGCGGCCAGAACCCTCAGCCCGGCAAAGACAAGCCCGTGCTGCCGGGCATAGCTTGTGGCCGACGAATGATGCCGCCCGCGCGCCCGCGCCGCCTGCACCACAGACAACCCGGCAGCGGCGCAGTCTTCCCAGCTGGGGATGGGGGCGGTGCCGCACACAGGCCGGGCCGCTTGCGCGTTACCCGGCCCGCCGCCATCATGGGTGGTGCCAACCAACCCCACGAAAGGAATGAGCATGGAATTATCAGGTTTCGGCTTCGGCAAAGTCACCTTCAATTCATCTGTTGCCGACAAGGAAAGATCAGCGGTCTCCGAAGGAATGGTGACGCTCGTACATGAAGCCGTGGCAGGCATCCCTGCGCATTTCACAGTGGATTTCAGCATTTGGGCGCGCCATCAGGTTCATGGAGTGGACGTGTCGCAATTGGTGAATCTGACCGCAGTTGTCCCGGCGGCGATTGGAGAGCCCTATGAACGGATTGAACAACAAGGCGCTCAATCTCTTGCCGCGATTTTGCGGCAGATTGCTGATCTGATGGAAGCCGAACTACAACGCGACGGCGAATGATCCGCCAGACGACGGCCATCAATGCGGCCGTCGCGATGAGGTTGATTGCAACCAGCCACTCCATCACATCCGCCCCCAGGCCCGCGCCGCGAACCACAGCCCGGCCAGCGCCCACGCCACGGCGATCCATTCTGGCGACAGCGTCATGCCGCCACCCGCAGGGGTTCGGCCTGTTGCAGCACGATCCGCGCGAACACGTCGGGCCAGCCCACAGCGGCAATCGCCACCTTGTCGCCCATCGGCACGCCCATATCGTCCCACCAGTTGCAGGCGGTCTGGAACGTCACCCCGAACAGCGCGGCAGTCACCTCGCGGCTGGGCTGCGTGGCGCGGATGAACCGGCCCCACCGCTCCGGAAAGGCAAGGCGCAGCGCGCGCGGCTCAAACGGATTGGCCCAAGGCCGCGACGGCGCGGCGTGCGACACAGGGCGCGGGCTGGAATGGATCAAGGTCAGCGCAGGACGCGCGGCGGGGGCAGGGCGTGACATCAGGCGGCTTCCTTCTGACAAGGGGAATGGATGGGCGAGGCTTGCGAAAAGCCCCGCCCTGTCCCACCATCGCGCTTGGACAAGGCAACGATGGAGGGAATGGGGGATGGTGTATTGGACCCACCGAACAAAGCATGGCCTGTGGTCGATCCGGTTCCACGCGGGGCATTGGCGCCCCTATCTGGACGATGAAAGTCTGGGCGCCTACGCAACGCCGCAGCAGGCGCTGGATGATCTTGCCGGGGGTCACACATTCGGCACCCCCACCGGAATCGACACATCCGCCTGCGGGCTGCCCGACGATCTGTCGGAATGGACACCGCACGGCGGGCACTGACCCCGGTCGCGCGGGCCTTCGGCCAGAAATTCGGCCAGCGTTTCGGCCAGATGCCGCGCGCTTTCCGCGTCCAGCCGCAACGACAGCACCGCCGCGTCAGGCATCCGGAACCCGACCACGATCCGGTCGCACTGCGCGCAATACGGCAGCGTGTTGTGCCACGACGCCTCGTGATAATAACGCCCGCAATAATACACCGTCCCGGTCGTGGGGTCGTAACCGGCGACTGTGCCATCGGCCAACCTGTCGGCGGCGCGCGGATCAGTTGCGGGCAGACAAGCAATGCGCGGCATCAGGCGGCATCCTTCGGTTGGGGGAGGGGTTCGGATGCGGGGTTCGCGGCCATGTAGGCGCGCAGCTGCGAAGCGGTGTTCAGGGTGCAGGACTTTCCCGCCTCCCATCCCTTCCACGCCGATCCGCCAAGGGTCGTAGCCCTCTGCACGATCGTTGTCGGCTCAACGCCAGCGATACGGGCATATTCGCGGATTTCTTGCATCAACTGTTCCATGGAACCGATGTAGGTTTATTATCCTACATCGTCAACGGTTTTTTATCCGATTGAACGGGGCAGCCCCATATCGGACTATTTTCCTATGAAAGAGTTCGTTCAGATACTCGCGGAACGCATCGAGGCCGACCCCGACCTGACCGAATCCGGCCTCGCCTTACGCGCCGATCTGGACAACAGCACCATCCGCCAGATGATCAAGCACCAGCGCAGCCCGCGCATCGACACCGCCCTGAAGATTTGCCGCGCCCTCGGCGAAACGGTCGAAAGCTTCATGTCGCAGGGGCAGGATCCGGTGACAAAAGAAATTCAGCTTCTCCTGCAACAGCTAACCGACGAAGAGAGGGCGATGTTGCTAGCCGCCGCACGAGGGCTTGCCGCTCAACACCATGAGGCAGGCGCGTGATCTGACGCAGGGCGTCCCGCAGGTCACAAACATCCGACTCACCCGCCATACCACTCCCTCCTAACACCCAAGAACGTTACCAGAACAGAACTCGCTTGCAAGGCGCAAGGATGTCGGGCTTGGCAGGCAATGGTTGCGCATTAGACTGTAAGTCGATCAAGTGCGATTCGCTGCATTTTGGAACAGCGTGACTGCCGCAGTGTCTCCATTCGGCTGACAAGAAAGGAACTCAAATGTTTCGCACCGTCTCGCTGGCCATCGCGATCACTTCACCCGCATTTACCGAAGCCCAGGGCGTCAGAGGATTCGAAAGCCATCAGCAGTGTGTCGCCTCCCTGTCACTCACTTATGTGCGCGCTGGAAATTTGCTGGCACAGATGGAAATTGGGCAAGGGGGTATGGATGGTCGGGCATCGACAGTTTCCCCAGCCAACCGCGCAGGTACGGTTTCCGCCAAGAAAGCGGTCGAGATTGCCGTTCTTTCCTACATCGACAACCTGAGTGAAGCCTGCAAAAGCCTGCGATTGAGCGAGGCGAAGTCGCGATGAAAAAAACGACAAAACATACCGCATTGAAGGTCTTGTTGCCCTTCGTGACGATCTGCGCGGGAACGCCGAGCTATTGCCAGACTGATCTGACAATCAGCGATGTGACTGAAATGGGGGATTTCCTGACCCATGAGGCTACCTGTGGCGACTTCAATGACGCGCTAAGTCGCCACGGCAAGGCATCTCAGACCGACCGGGACCAACTGCTTGTCTATATGGCGCTGACCTATGTCGAAGGTCACGTCACGGGAAGTGGTCAAGGCAGAAAGGGTCGAGCGCCATTTCTCGTGGCATGTATGATCGACCCTTCGCGCAAATTTCACCTGGGCGATTGAGCCAGTGCGTCTAGGGGCGCAACCCGTCGGATTGGCATGCAGCGCGGAGTTTCAGCCGATCGGCACACCCAGTTCGGTCAGCTTGCGCAGCGCGATGCCCTCGGCGATGCGGTAAAGCATCTGGATGCTTGCACCGGCCAAATGCCGCGCCGCTGATTTAGTGGCCTGCCATGCCGCAGTATCCCGAGTTAACGCCAGAAAATCATACCCGGCATTCGTAATCCGGAACACATCCTCGTGCATTTCTTCCAGCATGTCGGCGTCCCGCAGCAGCAGCAGGTGAAAGTGCCGGTTCATTTCTTCGGGCGGTGATCCCATGACGATGCCACCCATATGCTCCCATTGATCGCTGGCTTCCAATTCCAGCAACAGGTCGCGCAGATAATCATCATCGCGGCGCATAATCACCTCCGTTGCCGCCAACGCCAGAAAGGATGTGTTGGATGGATAGTCTGCGCAACGATTCCTTTGCTTGCCTAGACCACCTGCTTTTCCGATCTCCATAACCGCGTCCAATTCAATCTCCCTGATTTCGATGCCGCCACCGGCTTGCAAGCGGCGATTCGGCACCTCTGTCTTAACTCAAATAGGTTTTATTTCCTACAACGATATTGACATAGGTTTTTTATCCTATAAGTATGCCTCCATCACTTCCCGCGATGGAGCCGCCCCCGATGCCACACCAACCCCTGCCAAAGTCGATGGCCGATGCTCCGACCGAAGCCCCGCTCGGCAAAATCGCCGACCGCGTGGCAAATCCCACCAGCCCTGATGATCCCGACAAGTCCGGGCTACTGGCATATAGTCAGAGCGACCTGCATCACCTGACCGTAACGCTCATGGATCGGCTGCATCATCTGCAGTTGCAGAACGACAATCTGCGCTGTGTGATTGCCGCCCTGTTTCACAAGAAAACGCCGGGCGTGCACTACACCACTTTGCAGATGAATGGTCGCGACTTTGTGATTGCGACGGCACAGCAACCTGACGGCAGCTATGCCGCCACGATCATCGACCGGTAGAACGCAGATGGTCGCGCACATGATCAGGCAGTGGGGCAAGGCCAGCCTTCATGCTTTCCGGGACTGCGGCAAATGCGGCAATCAGATCGGCCCGCGCATCATGCCATTCGGTCATTGCTGCCAGCACGTCGGCGCGCAGGGAAATGGCATCTATCCAGTCCGTCTGTGCCGGATGAAATCGTCGCTCGGCACGTCTTGTCGCAAACTTTTCCGCGCCCCCGATATTTTTAAGTGCGCCGCTCAAGTCGCCCCAAAGGGCATCGCATCGCACGTCGGCCGCATCGAACCTGATCCGGCAGTCTACGCAAACCCGCACCGGGTCTGCCTGTTCGTCATTCATGGAAACACGCCTCCTTCTGGTTTTGACAATCAAGGGGGTGTGGCGGGGCGTGTGGTCCAACACGCGCCCCGCAACAATCCGATCCTTTCCGAATATTCCCGTTCCCGCAACCAGATGGAGCCGTCCCTAATGTCCCACCAATCCCCGCCAAAGTCGCTGGCCGATGCCCGCGCTGATCTGGAAAGGCTCGCCGACCCAGACTCGTACAACGGCCACCCCGCCGCCCGTCAGGCCGTGTGGTGCGAGGCGTCCGCCGTCATCCGCGCCGCCCGTCGCGCCCCGGTCCTGATCACCGCCCGCGACAACCCCGGTGACGCGGCATGATCCGCCTGCATCCCGCCCGGCCGACCCTGATCATCAGTGACGGCGACAACGACACCATGCTGCGCGGCACCCGCCTCGATGACCGCATCATCAGCGGCGAAGGGTCCGACACCATCCTGTCGCTGCGCGGCAACGATCTGATCATCGCCGGGGGCGGCTGTGATGCGCTGAACGGCGGCATTGGCCGCGACACGATGTTCGGTGGCGCGGGCAGTGACCTGCTGCTGGGCCGGTCGGGCCATGACCGCCTGTATGGCGGCGCGGATGGCGATCTGCTGAACGGCGGCTTTGGTGACGACCGGCTCTATGGCGGCAACGGCTGCGACACGCTGAACGGCGGCAACGGCCCGGGCAACGATCTGCTGAACGGCGGCAATGGCGCAGACACGTTCCTGTTCGACTGGGACAGCGGCAAACTGTCGCGATCCGGCGACCGGATCACCGACCTGTCGCTGTCTGACACCATCGCCGTTGATGTCGATGCCCCCGGCGCATTCGATTTCATCGCGGACGGCACCTTTGACGAACTGACCACGCCCCGCGCCACCCCCGCCTTCATCCGCATCGACGGCACCCTGTGGTTCGCGCAGGCCGGTGACCTTGATTTCCGCCTGCTGGCCCAGATCGGTGACGCCGCCCTGTCCGTTGATCAGCTGGTGCTGCTGTGACCGCCCCCGCCGACACGGCCACCGAACTGCTGCTTGACCTTGCCGTCACCTTCGCCCGCGCCAGTGCCGTCAGTTATGGCGCGGCGGTGGGGGAACTGCCGGTGCGGGTGCCACCGGAAGAGGCAACGGCGATGTTCCTGAATGGGGCCGCGATGCACGCCGCCATCATGATTGGCCGCGCGGAAACCGTGGCCCTGCTGCGCCATCTGATCGACGCCTTGGCCGAACCCGGCCCCGCCACCCTGATCGACGCCTTGGCCGCACAGGCCGCCGCATGAACGCCCGCGCCGCCATTCCGCACCCCGTGCCCGGCCTGATCCGCCTGCGCACCGCGCTGAACTGGGCGCGGCAGGTGTCGAACATCGCCGAAGGGCTGTGCGTCGATTGCCCCGGCCCGTTCCGCCCGCTGTTCGTCGAAACGCGGGTGATTGCGATCACGGCGATCAGCATCAATGGCGCGGTCGTGACGGCCTCGATCACCCACGATCAGGATCTGCAGATCATGCGGGTCGACACCACCCCCGGCGCGCCGAACCCCGGCTACTGGGCCGCACCCCTTCCCCCCCACCTGCGCCGAAAGGAACCGATGCAATGATCGCGAACTTCGAACAGATGAACACCCGCCGCGCCCGCGCCGCAGGCCTGCGGCGCACAAGGCAGGTGCTGGCCTTCGCCGCGGGCCTCGCCATCGGCCTGATCCTCGCCCACGCCATGCTGGCCAACGCCACCGGCATGCCCGAAGTGCTGGCCCGCGCCGCGATGGAACGGGGGGCTTGGTGATGGTGGCCCCGCTTTATGCGGTCATAACGGAAGGCTCTTTCCGTCAGGCAAGCCGCGGCACCCAAATGGACTTGGTGCTGTCTGCAATTCGCGATTGCCCCGATCTCTCCGCGCTCGAGAAGCACAACCCGACACTGCGCTGGCGGATCGTCGAACTGGCGCGGCAGGTCTGGTATGACTGGCAACAGGACCGGGTGCTGCAGCCACAGACACGCGCGATCGCACTACTGCAGGCCAGGGCAGCCGGGTTTCGCGGCATCACCGCTTCCGAATGCAACGAATGGCTGGCCACCCTGCCGCCCTACCCGCAGTTCGGCGAGGTGGCGCAATGACCGCCCTCTCCCGCGCCGCCCTTGCCTTGGCCGCTGCCGCCACCCTGGTCGCCGCCGGCATCCTGTGCCGCCCGGTGCTGGCACACACCGCCGTCGCAGGCTGGCCCTATGACAAGGAATGCTGCAGCGGCCTTGACTGCGCCCCCGTGGCCAACGCCCAGGTCACCGCCACGCCCGAAGGCTGGCTCGTGCGCATCCGCCCCGGCGACCACCCGCTCGCCGTCCACGCCACGACCAAGCTGATCCCCTACGGCGACCGCAAGATCAGGGTCAGCGGTGACGAAAACTTCCACGTCTGCCTTGGCGCGCGAACGCAAACCATCTTCTGCGTCTACGTCCCGCCGATGGGCAGCTGATCAAAAGGATTTGACCCATGGCCCGACTGAACCTTGTTCCCCTGTCCGACGCGCCCCGCCGCATGAAACCCGACGCCGATTTCGCGGCCGCACAGGCAGGCACCTACGCCGTCGCCGCCGACGAACTGCGCAGCTTCATCAAACGCTATGAACAACTCGCCGCCGAAAAGGCCGACATCGCAGACCAAATGAAAGAGGTCATGGCCGAGGCTAAGGGCCTTGGATACGACACCAAGGCCCTGCGCAAGATAGTGGCCCTGCGCAAACGCAAGCCCGACGAAATCGCCGAAGAACAGGCTGTCCTCGACCTTTACCTGCACGCCCTTGGGATGGAGTGACCCGATGAAACACGAAACCTTTCCAGCCGTCACCGTCGCGGCCAACGAACTGCGGGGCGCGCTGGCCTTCATGCGGCAGGTGGTCGAACGCCGCAACACGATCCCCATCCTGGGCGCGATCCGGATCACCGGCGCGGGCGACAGCATGACGGTCACCGGCGCTGATCTTGACATCGAATGCAGCGTGACCCTGCCCGCCGAAGCCGCCGCGCCGGTTTCCTTCTGCATCAACCCGATGATCTTGACTCGCCTCTTGTCCGGCGAAACCGGGCGCGTATCGATCAGCGTCGCGGGTGGCATCATCACGGTGCAGGCAGGAATCCTGACGGCGCGGATCAACGATCTTTATCCCGCCATCGATTTCCCGCCGTTTAACTTCAGCCCCTCTGACACCGCCGATGTGCCGGAACAGGCCCTTGTCCGCGCGCTGCGCGTCTGCCTGCCCCGCATCAGCCTTGAGGAAACGCGCTACTACCTGAACGGCGTCTATCTGCACCCGGTGGGCGACACCCTGTGCGCCGTCGCGACCGATGGCCACCAGCTTGGCCGATACCAGACCGATGCACCGTGGCCCCTGCCTGCGATGATCGTGCCGCGCAAGACGGCGTTGATCCTGCGCAACCGGATCATGGACAGGCCCGACAGCGCCATCCGCTGCGCCGCCGACACCACCGCAAGCGTCCCGCGCATCGAATTTGCCGCCGACAACTGGGTGATCCGATCCAAGGTGATCGACGGAACATTCCCAAATTACACGCTGGTGATCCCCGCCCCGGCAGATGACATCGACGTTCTGATCTCTGTCGAAACGCTGCGCCGCTTGGCTGTCGGAATGTCCGATATGCCCCGCGCCGTGCAGATCGACGGCGACGGCGGCATGATGACCGCCGCCGCGAGGTCTTTCAGCGCAACCATCTGCGCCCCGGTCACCGGCAAGGGTCCAGCCATCGGGTTCAAACACAAATACCTGATGGCCATGGCGAACCTTGGCCCCGCGTTCCGCATACAGGGCAAAGGGCCAAATGACCCCGCCCGACTGATCACCGACGATCCGGCCGCCACCATCGTTCTGATGCCAATGCGATTCTAGCCATCCGACGCGCGGCGGTCCTACCGCGCACCTCCCTGTTGATCGTGAAAGGATCAGAGACAATGAACATCGGACAAAAATGCGTCATTCGCTGCTATGCCAGCGGCGTTCACTTTGGAACTGTCGTTGCGCATGAGGGGCGGCAGGTCACTCTTGAAAATTCCCGCCGTCTTTGGCGCTGGCACACAGGCGGCAAGCAAAACGGCGTCAGCCTAAGCGGCGTTGCCGTCAATGGGATCGACACTTCCAAAAGCACCGTCGAGCCTGTTCTCGCGCAGATCACGTTACTGGATGCCTTGGAAATCATTCCGGCGTCCGACAAGTGCTGTGCCAGCATCGAGGCGGCGTAATGTTTCAAGACTATGAAATCGGCGACGGCGACGGCTCCGGCTCCGGCGACGGCTCCGGCTCCGGCGACGGCTCCGGCTCCGGCGACGGCTCCGGCTCCGGCTACGGCGACGGCTACGGCTACGGCTCCGGCTCCGGCTCCGGCGACGGCTCCGGCTACGGCTACGGCTCCGGCTCCGGCTACGTCTCCGGCTACGGCTACGGCTACGACTCCGGCTACGGCTCCGGCTAACTCACTTCTCTGTGTTGGCGACTACCCCGGCGACGTGGATTGCCGCCGGGGGATTTTATGGAAAGGATGATGGATGATGGACGACGCAATGATCAAGCTGATGGTCAGCCGCTTTTTGGCATGGAAATTGCCGGACAATTTCAGCCCCGATGGCGGGATCAGCTTCAAGCCGGTGCTCAACGAAAACACAC
Source organism: Gemmobacter sp. (assembly GCA_031425195.1). GTDB lineage: Bacteria > Pseudomonadota > Alphaproteobacteria > Rhodobacterales > Rhodobacteraceae > JANPIX01. The sequence goes on from JANPIX010000003.1 coordinate 36,329, forward strand.
CGCACCCGATGAAGGCGGAGCCAACGGGAACAAACCTGTTCAGTGCCGAACAGGCCGAACAGATGATCAGGCACATGCTTGATGGGTCAGGATGGGAATGACCCGCGCCCTGATCCTCTGCGCAGCCCTCGCCGCCTGCGCACCGCACAACGGCACCATCACGCCGACGCACGAAACCCACTCCACCGTGCAGCTTGGCAGCGCCGCAAGGGGCGATGCGAACGGGTGGGAGATTTATGTGCCGGGGAAAGGATGGGTGAGGCAATGACACGCACCCGCGCCGTGATCGAGGCGGAACTGGCATCTGCCGAACAACAGCTTTCCGAATGCACCCAATGGGGCGCGGCGGTCGGCGCTCTCGACGAATGGCGGAAGGACTTGAAGGCGGAACTGGCGGCGATTGACCGAGCAGAGGCAACCAGTGCCATCGGGCCGCTGCGACTGAATGCCGTGATCCTGAATGCAACGGTCAACGTCGCGCTCACAGCCGCCGTTGACCCCACCGGGGACGCGGTATCGGCCCAATTCTTCGGGGGCAGGCGCACTGTCAGCCACGCGCAAGTGCAAGCGGATTTCGGTGAAGAGGCGGCAAAGGTCTGGGATCAACTGCGCCTCGACGCGGACAGGTTCCGCGATCTGGCAGAAGCGGCATGGAATGAAAGGACCGGCAATTGACCCTCGCCCGCATCTATGCCTCTGGCAACGTGCGCCGCTGGCACTGCAACCCGACGATGGTGCAGCACAGCCAGACCATCGCCGACCATCAGGGCCGCTGCGTCCAGTTGCTCTTGATGTTGCACCCCTGTCCCTCGGTGGCGCTGATCCAAGCCGTGGCATACCACGATGTCGGCGAACGCTGGTGTGGCGATGTGCCGAACCCGGCCAAGGTGCGCAGCCCGGCCCTCAAGGAAGCGCTCGACGCGGAAGAAACGCAGTGGCGCGCCGACATCGGCCTGCCTGCACCAGACATGACCCCGGGCGACCGAGAGTGGCTGAAACTGATCGACCGGCTGGAAGCCTGGGCCTTCGTCGCCCTGCACCACCCGTCGGAACTCGCCCGCGATGGGTGGGAACGCGCGCGAAACCAGATCCTTCACCGCGCCAAGGAACTAGGGGTAAGGGGTTTGGTGGGCCAGTTCATGCAGGATATGTCAGTGAGGGATTGGTGATGGCCGACACACTCGCCGACGCTCTTCCCCGCGAAATTCGTCGCGTGACCGCCAAAAAGGAACGGTGGGCAAAGATGGCCAGCGAACACCCCGACATGGCGCAAGGCCTGCGACTATCGATGTCGATCATGCAGGCCACCATCGACGCGGCAGTATCCGCTCTAGCATCGGACGATATCGTTCGGATGCTCACCGCCTTGGCTGATCTAAGGGATTACAGCGATGACGATTGACACGACAGACGACAAAGCCCTCGCCCACCTCGACGCCCAGATCACCGAGGCTATGAAGCGCACCGTCGGCGGGCACCTGTTCCCCGAAGACATGGTCGGGCTTTACAAGCAGACAGCGCGGCGGTTCGGGCTGACGGTTGCCGATGTGCAGGCGCTGGATTGGGGGCGGGAATGACTGACAGGCCGATCTCGTTCAGCAATCCTATGGTGCAGGCCCTGCTGCCGGGTCGCAAGTCACAGACGCGACGGATGTTGGTGCCGCAGCCGCCGCTTCGCGCCAATTCTCTTTCGGTCGAAGTCGGTCAGGCGTGGTTCTGCGACGGAACCCATGAGAAAGGCCAGCCCTGCGAGGAGTTCGCCTATCCGATCAAACTGCAATACGCGGTCGGTGACCGGCTGTGGGTCAAGGAGGCATGGCGCGTGCCTGCCGATCTGGACGGCCTGTCGCCCAAGGAAATTGCGTTGAAATGCATCGACAGCGGATACAAGAACCCATGGTGCCCCCGCATCATGGAGGCAGATGGGCAACTGCTGGACTGGGATGATACGTGGCCGAACCAAACCGTCGGCCGTTACCGACACGCCCGCTTCATGCCCCGATGGGCGTCCCGCCTGACGCTGACCGTGACCGATGTGCGGGTGCAGCGGTTAACGGCGATCAGCGAGGATGACGCGCAGGCAGAAGGCGCACGGCCCGCGTTCAGCTACCCGGGTTGGGATGGCGTTTCGAGTGTCCCACACTATCGCTGGGGCTTTGCTGAACTCTGGAACAGCCTGCACGGGCCCGACGCTTGGGACACGAACCCATGGGTCTGTAGGGTGTCATTCACCATGCAGCGCGACAACATCGACGCGGTGACCCCATGACCCCCTCACAGATCCATGAACTGCGTCCCCAACCGCTTTACCTCGCCCGCGTCGTCGGGCCAGTGGCGACGCACGGCATGGCGCAACGCCTCCTGCGCCTCGCCTATACTGTCAGCCCGTCCGCTCTCGGACGGATGTACCAGTGTGGACCAGTTCCAGAACTTCTCCCCGCCAACGTCCGCCGTCAGGATGATGCGCCCGACGTTCTGACTATCCCGATAGATAAGGTAATCCCCGACCACCGTCAGCCCGCCGATCTGGGTGAGTTTGCGCGTCCACATGGCGGTGATGTGGCGCAGCCGGGGCGCGATGGCAAGGCGGGGGTGTGGTGATGACCGGAACACTGTTCAGCGGCGGCGCGCGAATGTTGCACGAAGAGGCTGTCGATTTGACGCTGGCATCGCTGCGGGCTTATTGGGATCGGCACAGCCATATCGCTGTTGCATGGTCAGGCGGCAAAGACAGCACCGCCACGCTAACATTGTTGGTCCACCTGATCGAGGCAGGCGAGCTTCCCCAGCCAGAATGCCTGTTTGTCTTTTATGCCGACACAAGGCAGGAACTTCCGCCCCTGCAATTGGCGGCCGATGCGATAATCAAAAAACTGCGCGAGCGCAATTGGATCAAGGTGGAGGTGGTAACAGCCCCTCTCGACAAGCGGTTCATGGTCTACATCCTTGGCCGTGGAGTTCCCCCGCCGAATAACAACACACTGCGCTGGTGCACGCGGCAAATCAAAGTTGACCCGATGTCGGCGGCGCTGGAGGCGGCAATCACCAACCTGCCCGGATCGGCGCTGATGATTACAGGAGTGCGTGAAGGTGAAAGCGCTGTGCGCGATGGGCGGATATCTATGTCTTGCTCAAAAGACGGAGCGGAATGCGGACAGGGCTGGTATCAGAAGGTTCTGCCAGAAGCGAAGGGGATCAAGGGCAAGCTCGCAACGCTTGCGCCCATCCTCCACTGGCGCGTGTGTATCGTTTGGGATTGGCTTAAGGTTTATGCCCCACAGCATGAATTTGGCGGTTGGCCGACTGCCATTCTGGCCGACGCCTACGGTGGCGACGAAGCGGAAGAGATCAACGCCAGAACCGGGTGCATCGGTTGCCCCTTGGCGTCGAAGGACGCCGCCTTGGAGGCGGTGATCAAGTTGCCTCGATGGTCGCACCTGTCGCCCCTGATGGAATTGAAGCCCCTTTACCGCTGGATGCGCGAACCTGCGCAGCGACTTCGAAAAGCTGGCGTTGAGCGCCTGAAAGACGGCAGTGTCGCGAAGAACCCGCAACGCATGGGGCCTCTGACGCTCGCCGCTCGCCTTCATGCGCTTGATCTCATCCTCGACATCCAGTCCCGCGCGCGCGTGGACCTCATCAATGCCGAAGAGGAACAGCGGATCAGGGAACTGATCGACGCCCAGACTTACCCCGACAAATGGGACGGGTCTGAACCCAACGCCGATGCTTGGCTCGACACTGAATTCGGGGACGGCACAGCGCAGCCCATCCTGTTCCGCGATTTGGTTGGACATCGATCATGACCCCCCGCCGCCCATCCGTCACCCACCCCGCGCGGGTCAAACATGCCGACGTCAACCGGCTGTGGAATGCGGTCGAGGGCGCGGTGATCGACGCGATGAACAGTCATCCGGAATACTATACACGCGCCGGGCACCTCAACATGGTGGCCAGCATCACGAAACGCGCGGTCGGATCGGTGACCGCCCTACTGACCCGCAAGGGTGGCCGCACAGTCGGCTCTCGCGCTGGCGTCATCTTTACTGACGCAGGGGTAACTGACCCCGCCAGCAGGGGGTTGGCGCTACCAGCCAACCCCCATCATCACCCCGACATGTGGGCGTGGCCGATCCACGCGCTGACCCGCCGTGACCGGCGCATCCTGCGCCAGACCATCAAGCGAAGCCGCTTGCGGTTTGTCGCCTTCCATCGCGGCCCGCACGGGCTGGTTTATGTACAGGTGCAACGATGACCCCCCTCGCCCTGATCCTCACCCTGATCGGCGCCATTGCGGTAGACGGCGACACCGTCAAACTGGATGGCCAGCGCTACCGCCTGTTTGGCATTCAGGCCCCGGAACGCGGCAATGCAGGCTACCGCGCTGCCACCGATGCGCTGGCCGCTCTGATCCGCCGCAAGCCCCTGTCATGCAGCGTGATCGATATCGATCGATACCAGCGCCCCGTGGTGCAATGCGCCTTGCCAGACGGGCGGGATCTGTCCTGCGCAATGGTCAGCACCGGGCTTGCGGTTGACTGGCCCCGCTATTCGGGCGGGCTTTATGCGGGGTGCGGAAAGTGACAGTCACCATCCTTTCCGGCGACGTGACCGAAGTTCTGCGGACGCTGCCTGACGATCACTTCGACTGCGTGGTGACCAGCCCGCCCTACTGGGGTCTGCGCGACTATGGGGTGGCGGGCCAGTTGGGCCTTGAACCGACGCTGGGCGAACATCTGTCGGCCATGGTGGCGGTCTTTGATCAGGTCCGCCGCGTGCTCAAGCCGACTGGCGTGTGTTGGGTGAACTACGGCGACTGCTATGCCAGCACCCCGAACGGACGCAGCGCAGCTGACACCAAAGCCGCAGGCGATGATGATCGCACGTTCCGCGACAAGCCGTTCAGCACGATCCAGGGTGCGATGAAGGCGAAGGACCTGTGCATGGTACCGAACCGCTTTGCCATCGCGATGCAGGACGCAGGCTGGTGGGTGCGGGCAGAATGCATCTGGGCCAAACCCAACTCGATGCCGGAAAGCATCCGAGACCGGCCCGCGACAGCGCATGAAAAGGTGTTCATGTTCACGAAATCGGCGCGGTACGACTATGACGCGCAGGCAGTGCGGCAAAAACTTGCCCCCGCCAGTGTTTCTCGCCTCGCGCAGGACGTGGGTGCGCAAACCGGCAGCACGCGCGCCAACGGCGGCCGCAAAACCAATGGCAACATGAAAGCCGTCGGCGGTGGAAAACAGCGCGGGGCAGCCCGCCCTCACACCGGTTTCGATGCCCGTTGGGATCAGATGACGAAATCGGAACAGCAAGCCAACGGACGGTCGCTGCGCAACTGGGAACCCGCGCCGCCGATGGTCTGGGAAATCGCCACGCGCCCGTTCAGCGAGGCGCACTTCGCCACCTTCCCGCCTGAACTGGTTGAACGCTGCCTGACCGCCAGCCTGCCGCGCGGTGGGCGCGTGCTCGACCCTTTCGGTGGATCGGGCACCACAGGCCTTGTCGCCGATGCCTTCGGGGCCGATTGCACCCTGATCGAATTGAACCCCGACTATGTGGCCCTTGCCCGCCAGCGCCTCGCTGCAGGGCTGGTTCGCCTCGATCAGCCAGCCGCACCGCCGCAACCAAAGGCAGACCCAGAAGGCAAGCAGGGAGTGCTGATCTGATGACCGATCAATCGCCATTCGGATCGCGCATCCTCGACACCGGCCGCACGCCCGAACAGTGGTGCGCCGAACTCGCCGCACGGGGCATCACGGTCAAGCCGCGCACGATCCGTGAAAAGGCGAACGCCATCGGGGCTTGCCACAGGCTGGGTCGCGCGATGATCATCACGCCGGAACAGATGGACATGATTCTGCAGGGGGATGCGCCATGCCGCTCGAAACCTACGCTCGCGGTCCTGTCTGGTGGGTCAGGGGCAGGGTCGAATACAACGGCCGCCCAGTCACCGGCTACTATCGCTGCAGCACAGGCGCATCTGATGCGGCAGGCGCGCAAGACTGGTGCCACGCCGAAACCGAAAGGCAGATCAGGCGTCATCTCCTTGGGGACGAAGCGTCCCTGACCTTTGCCGATGCGGTGATGCTCTATCCGGCCAAACCCGCCGAAGCCCGCTATCTGATGCACATCCTTCCGGAACTGGGCCCTGAATTCGTGATGCGGATCACACCGCAACAGGTGCGCGACCTTGGCCCGAAACTCTTGCCCACGGCGTCCACCGACACGTGGAAACGCCAGATCATCGTGCCGGTGTCCGCCGTGATCAACAACGCCCACGACCTGGGGAAATGCCCGCCGATCCGGATCAAGTCCTATTCCACGATGCAGCGGATCGAACAGGACCGCCAGCGCGGCAAGGTCAGCCGGCCCGTCAAGACACCGGGCAGTTGGGAATGGCTGGCCGATTTCCGCGCCCACGCCTCGCCCTACCTCGCGGCCATGGCAGAATTCATGTTTGAAACCGGCGCGCGGATCGGTCAGGCGGTCGCACTGCGCCCCGCCGATCTGGATCTGATGCAGGCGCGGGTGTGGATGCCATCGAGCAAGGGGCACCCGGCGCAATGGGTGTCGATCAGCCGCGAAATGGTGGTGACACTGGCCAACCTGCCCGCCCGGCGTCCGGTAAACCGCAAGACCGGCGACATCGCCAAGCCCCGCGTCTTCGGCTACCAGAACCACAGCGGCGTCTATGGCGCGTGGCGCACGGCCTGCACCAAGGCAAAGATCGAATACCTGCCGCCGCACAGCGCCGGGCGGCATGGCTTCTACACCGAACTGCGCATCCGCCAAGGCGTCGATGCCGTCACCGCAGCCGCCGCTGGCCGATGGTCCGACCCCGATTTGCCCGACCGCACCTATGCCCATCCGACCGCCCCGGACAGCGCCATCCGGGCCATGATCCGTACAGGACAGGTACAGGCCGAATTGCTAGACTCACGCAAGAACCTGAAATCACAAGCGTAAACGCCACAAGAAAAGGCCCTTGGTAAGGGTGAGGTCGAGAGTTCAATCCTCTCTCACAGCACCATTATTTTCCCTGGAATTCATGGCCTTCGTGATTCGCATTCGGCTCGAACGGGTGGAGACTCTGAACAGGCATGTTGGGGTGCCAAGTCCGCCT
>JANPIX010000004.1:0-160935 GCA_031425195.1 Gemmobacter sp.
CAGCGCCTTTGGTCAGCCAGACATAATTTGATCCGTCCGAGGGCCAGCCATAGCGCGCGCCTGCGTCTGCCGATTCGGAAAACAGGCTGATCTGACGGCCTTCCACGGTCAGAACGGCGACCCCGTCTGCCCCATCCGACACATAGGTCACTGGCACCTCGACCCCTCGCTCGCAGGTGTACCGGACCGTGTTCATCGACAGTTCGGCGTGGGCGGCAAGCGGGCACAGCGCCAAGGCTGCAACCAGACGGATCATAGGCCAGCCCGGTCTTCAACGCGGGCCGCCAAAGCCTCGGCGCGGGCGGCAATTTCGGCCAGCGTATCGGTCACATGGCCCGGGATCACCGGCACCTCGATGCGCTCGGGCGGCGGTGCCCCCCGGCTTTGTGCCTCGGCCAATTGCGCCCTCATGGCGCGCACGTCATCTTCCAGCGCTGCCGTCTTGTCGGCCAGCATCAGGCCCGCCATCAGCAGCATCTTTGGTTCCGGCAGGCGTCCCATCTGGGCGACCAGCGGCTGTGCCTCGGTATCAAGCATGGCTGCGGCGGCGCGCAGGAAGTGTTCCTCGCCGGGCTGACAGGCCACCTGAAAGGGCCTGCCGCCGATGATGATTTCGAGATCAGGCATGTTCGGCCTCCGTGATCATTGGGGTCAGTTCGGCAATGATATCATCCATTTCCGCCATTTCTGACAGGCGGGTAGAACGCAGGGCCTCCAACTCGGCCAGCATGGCCTTGTTGATCAACTGTGCTTCGGTCACGCCATTGGCCTGCGCTTGCCGCATCGCGCGCAATTGTTCACGCAGGGTGATGGCGGTTTTGCGCATCCGTTGCAGTTCCAGCCCCTGCACGTCCAATTGGCGTGTCATGCGGTCCACCTTGCTGTCTTGCTGTGACTGCACCACGCCGTCCTTGTCACGCGAGGCGCGCAGTCGGTCTTGCAACTGCGCAACGGTGGCCCTTTCAGCATCAAGTGCTGCTAGCAGACGGGCGATGTCGGCGTCGCGGGTATCAGGCACCACGTCCAAGACAGGCGCAATGGCAGCGTCGGGTGCCTCTGCAACGACAGGATTTACAGGCATCGCCTCCAACCCCCGGCCGATGCGTTCCAGCGCTGCGGTGATGCGCCGCTCCAGCTCTGCAATCTCGGTCATGCCCTGCCCTTTCCACTTCGTTTGATCCTGCCCGCCGCACAGGATGCGAATCGTCTGGGCTGGCCGTCAAGATTGATCTTAGCGCAAAGTTTCGGCAAGGGCTTGGCCCTTTCGGGCCAAGGCCTTGGGCGGATTGGTAAAGCCGCGCATCCGCCCCAAGGCTGTTGAACTTGTCGCCGGGGGTGGTATGACCCCTGCGACACCAATTTTCCCGATAAACAGGAACATGGCCTTGGATATTCAGACGCTCCGCGCCCGCCACCCCGATCATTGGATGCGCGCCTGCGCCATTCGCACTCTGACGCTGGATGCCGTGGCTGCGGCCAATTCGGGCCATTCGGGGATGCCGATGGGTATGGCCGATGTTGCGACCGTGCTGTTTGAAAAACATCTGAAATTCGATCCCGCCGCCCCGCGTTGGGCGGACCGGGACCGCTTTATCCTGTCGGCGGGCCATGGCTCGATGCTGATCTATGCGCTGCTGCATCTGACCGGGTATGCAGACATGACGCTGGAGCAGATCAGGAATTTCCGGCAGTGGGGGGCGATTACCGCCGGGCATCCCGAATACCGTCACGCGATGGGCGTGGAAACCACAACAGGGCCGTTGGGTCAGGGCATTGCGAATGCCGTGGGTTTTGCCATGGCAGAGGAATCGCTGCGCGCGCGGTGGGGGTCCAAGGTGATGGACCACTACACCTATGTGGTGGCCGGAGATGGCTGTCTGATGGAGGGCATATCGCAAGAAGCGATCGGTCTGGCGGGCAAGCAGCAATTGGGGCGGCTGATCGTCTTGTGGGACAACAATGGCATCACCATCGACGGCAAGGTTTCGATTGCCGACGTCACCGATCAGATGGCGCGTTTTGCCGCCAGCGGGTGGGATGTGTATGAATGCGATGGCCACGATCCGGTTGCGATTGATGCAGCAATTACGGCTGCCAAGGCCAGCCCGCGGCCTGCGATGATTGCGTGCAAGACGCATATTGCATTGGGGTCATCGGCGCAGGACACGTCAAAGGGGCATGGCGCACTGACGGACAAGCAGTTGATCGCGGATACCCGCGCTGTCTATGGCTGGACGAACGGGCCTTTCGACATTCCCGCCGACGTGCGCGCCTTGTGGACTGCAATCGGTGCACGGGGCGCTTCGACGCGCAAGGCGTGGGAGGCGGGCTTTGCCACGCTGTCCACAGCAAAGCAGGCCGAGTTCCGGCGCAACTTCGCACTCGACGCGCCGGCAAAACTGACGGCGGCGATCCGGGCGTTGAAAAAGCAGGCGGTCACCGACCTGCCCAAGATCGCCACCCGCGCGGCATCAGAGCAGGTTTTGAAGGCGGTCAATCCGGTGATGGGCGAAACCATCGGCGGTTCGGCCGATCTGACCGGTTCGAACAACACGAAAACCGCCGACCTTGGGGTGTTCACACCGGAAGATCGCAAGGGCCGTTATGTCTATTACGGCATCCGCGAACATGGCATGGCCAGCGCCATGAACGGGCTTGTTCTGCACGGCGGTGTGCGGCCTTACGGTGGCACGTTCATGTGTTTCACCGACTATGCCCGCCCTGCAATGCGGCTGTCGGCGTTGATGCAGATTCCGGTCGTCTATGTGATGACCCACGATTCCATCGGCCTTGGCGAAGACGGGCCGACGCATCAACCTGTTGAACACCTTGCCATTTCGCGGGCCACACCGAACACATGGGTGTTCCGCCCCGCTGACCTTGTGGAAACGGCCGAGGCTTGGGAACTTGCGCTGACGACGAAAACCACGCCGTCGGTGCTTGCCCTGTCGCGGCAGAACCTGCCGGCGCTGCGGACGTCACACACCAATGCGAACCTTGTCTCCAAAGGGGCCTATGTTCTGGCCGAGGCAACCGGCAAGCGCCAGGCCATTCTGATTGCCACCGGTTCCGAAGTCGAAATCGCGATGAATGCGCGCAAGGTTCTGGAGGCGCAGGGTATCGGCACGCGCGTGGTGTCGATGCCATGCATGGAACTGTTTGCGGCGCAGGACGACGCTTACCGCCGCCGCATTCTACCACCCGGCCCCGTGCGCGTGGGCGTCGAGGCCGGTGTGCGGGCGGCAGGTTGGGATCGCTGGCTGCTGGGCCAAGGCGGGCGCGAGGCGAAACAGGCCTTTGTCGGCATGACGGGTTTTGGCGCATCGGCCCCGGCTGACCGGCTTTACGCGGAATTCGGGATTTCTGCCGAAAATGTGGCAAGCCAGGTGACCGCCCTGATCGGGTGATTGGGGCGCGGTCCTTCGTCAGTCGCGGTTCAGGTTGTCAGGATCGGGAAAGCCCGGCTCTTCGGCTTGCCTGTCGCCCAGGCTTTGAAATTCGCCTAGATTGGCGATGATCGACGCCTCTTCAAGAACGGGTGTCGCGGCATCATCAGGGTCGATTCGCCCGGCGGAGGGGTTTTCCTCGATCGCAATTTGTTCGCGGGCCTGTTCGTCAAAGCGGTTCCGGGGGCCGTCGGGTTTTCCCGCCTCTTCCCACAGCAGGCGTGCGCGATTATTGATCCGGTCTTCCCATGCGGCAAATTCTTTGCTGTCCATTGTGATCCTCGATGTCGGTCGGTTGTCCGAAACCAATTCGGGGCCTTGGGTTCGGTTCCGAAACAAGGCGCAGTCGAACGCCGACCGGGGCCGCATCAATGTGCGGCAGGCTTACCCGTGACACGACCCAAAAGCGGCCCGACGATGCGGGTTGCCACCGGAATAAGCACCATGCCAAGCAGCAGTCCAAGCACCCCGTCGATGGCCGCCGTGACCGCCCATTCCACAAAGCCCGCCGCCTGCGGAACCGCCTTGGCCGCAGCCTCGGCCCAATGGTGGATCGTATCATAGACAAGGCCGAAACCAAGTTCGTCCGTCCCATGCAGAATGATCGACCCGCCGACCCAAAGCATCGCGGCCGTCCCCACGATGGACAAAAGGGCCAGAAGTTTGGGCATGCCCAGCACAAGGCCACGCCCGAATGCCCGTCCGCCCCGTGTGAGCCCGCGTGCCGCCATGAACAACCCGACATCATCCATCTTCACGATCAGCGCGACAGTGCCATAGACGCTGGCGGTGATGGCGATGCCGACGATGGCAAGAGTGACAGCCTCCATCCAGACGGTGCTTTGCGGGATGGCGGCAAGGGCAATCGTCATGATTTCGGCGGACAGGATGAAGTCGGTCTTGATCGCACCTGCCACCTTTTCCTGTTCCAGATGAACAGGATCCTGCACCTCGTAATCCTTGGCAACCTCAGCGTCGCCATGGGGGAAAAGCCAGTGAAAGACCTTTTCCGCCCCTTCAAAACACAGATAGGCCCCGCCCAGCATCAAAAGGGGCGTGATCGCCCAAGTCGCAAAGTTGGACAACAGCAGGGCCACGGGCAGAAGGATGATCAGTTTGTTCTTCAACGACCCTAGCGCGATGCGCCAGATGATCGGCAGTTCGCGGTCGGCATCAAAGCCGGTGACATACTTCGGGGTGACAGCCGCGTCGTCGATGACGACACCGGCCGCCTTGGCACCTGCCTTTGCGGCCGCCCCGGCAATATCATCAACAGACGCGGCGGCGACCTTTGCGATTGCCGCCACGTCATCGAACAATGCCAGAAGTCCGCTCATCCTTGTGTCTCCCTCATCGGTTGTTCGATCGGCCTTTCCCTTTGCGGGTTGGCCCAGTATCCTGCCGCAACATTTGGGGGTTTGCGCCGAAAGGGCAAGTAAAGATGACCAACCGGCTTGCCATCGTGTTGGCAGTTCTGATTGCGGCACTGATGATCCTTGATCTGACGATGAACAACGGAGCAGTCCTTTTCTTTCTTGTGCGCAAGGTGGTTGATCTGATCGACTATCTCGAATTCTGGCGCTAAAAGACCGGCGAACGCGTTGATCTTGTCGCAGAACAGGCACTGTTTACGCTAACATCACGAAAGTCGCAGCTTCATTTGAAACAGGAGGACGCCATGACAGTAAAAGTGGCTATCAATGGTTTTGGTCGGATCGGTCGCAATGTGTTGCGTGCCATCATCGAGTCGGGCCGGACAGATATCGAAGTGGTCGCCATCAATGACCTTGGTCCGGTGGAAACGAACGCCCACCTCTTGCGGTTCGATTCCGTGCACGGGCGGTTTCCCGCGGCGGTTACAACCACAGCAACAACCATCGATGTTGGCCGCGGCCCGATTGAGGTGACCGCGCTGCGCAACCCGGCGGACCTGCCGTGGAAACATGTCGATATCGTATTGGAATGCACCGGCATCTTCACCGACAAGGACAAGGCGATTGTTCACCTTGAAAATGGCGCGAGCCGCGTTCTGGTGTCTTCACCCTCGGCAGGTGCGGACAAGACCATCGTTTACGGCGTCAACCATGACACGCTGACGAAGGACGATCTGATCGTTTCCAACGCGTCCTGCACCACGAACTGCCTGTCGCCTGTGGCGCAGGTCCTTCATCAGGCCATCGGTATCAAACGCGGGTTCATGACCACGATCCACAGCTATACCGGCGATCAGCCGACGCTGGACACCTATCACAAGGATCTGTACCGCGCCCGCGCCGCCGCGTTGAACATGATCCCGACGTCGACGGGTGCCGCCAAGGCCGTGGGTCTGGTGTTGCCCGAACTGAAGGGCAAACTGGACGGTGTGGCGATCCGGGTGCCGACGCCTAACGTGTCGGTCGTTGATCTGGTGTTCGAGGCGAACCGCGCCACGACAGTGGAAGAGATTAACGAAGCGATCCGCAGTGCGGCAAATGGCCGGTTGAAGGGGATACTCGGCTTTACCGACCAACCGAATGTCAGTTCGGATTTCAACCATGACCCGCATTCGTCGATCTTCCACATGGACCAGACAAAGGTGATGGATGGCACGATGGTGCGTATTCTGACCTGGTATGACAACGAATGGGGCTTTAGCAACCGGATGTCCGACACGGCTGTGGCCATGGGCAAACTGATCTGACAGGTTTTGCGACAGCATGAAAATGTAACAATAGGGTGCCTTCGGGCACCCTTTTTCATCTGTTTTGCCTTGCAATTGCTGCATGGCAGCATCCCGGGTTTGGCGGTTGTGACCAGGGGCCAAGCGGCACATCTTGGCGGCATGAAAGACGGTTCTGATTGGCCGCTTTCACAACGAAAAGGGTAAGAAAATGCTGATGCTGATGATCAACGACATGATTGAAGGTCTGGCCAAATATCGCCGTTACCGTCAGACCCGCGCCGCTTTGGCCGTGCTGCCGGTGGACAGCCGCCTTGATCTCGATATCTATGATATCGACGACGTGGCGCGCCGGGCGGTCTGGGGTTAGGGTCAGGCCCCGGCAAATTTGGCTTCCAGTGCCGCGCGGACGGGGTCGGGCACGAACTTTGACACATCGCCCCCCAGCCGCGCGATTTCCTTGACGAGTTTCGATGCTATGGCCTGACGGCGGGCGTCTGCCATCATGAAGACGGTTTCGATGCTCGCATCCAGCGCGCGGTTCATGCCGACCATCTGAAATTCGTATTCGAAATCGGCAACGGCGCGCAGGCCACGGATGATGATTGTGGCCCCCACGTCGCGGGCACAGTCGATCAACAGGTTTTCGAACGGGTGGACCACGATTTCGCCGCCTGTGCGGGCGATGATGGCCTGACATTCCGCCTGCACCATTGATACGCGGTCTTCCAAAGTAAACAGCGGGCCCTTGTCGCGGTTGATCGCGACCCCGATCACCAGACGATCCACAAGCGCCATCGCCCTTTGGATGATGTCGGTATGGCCCAAGGTGACCGGATCAAAAGTTCCCGGATATAGCCCGATGCGCATGACAGCCCCCCTGTTTCGCGTCAGGCAACAGGATTGCAGGGCCGGATGCAAGTGGGCGCGTTCAGAACCCCTTGATCATGCCTTCCAGCGCGTCAAGATCGGTCGACAATTCGGCAAGCCGCGCCTTGACGACATCACCGATGGAAATCAGACCAACCATCTTTGCCCCCTCCATCACCGGCATGTGGCGAAAGCGGCCATCGGTCATTTTCTGCAACACGTCATTGGTGCGGTCCTGACGGGCGCAGGAGACGATCTTGGCCGTCATCAGGGTTTCGACCTTGTCGGTCAGCGAGGCCGGGCCACGGCGGCCCAGTTCGCGCACGATGTCACGTTCGGACAGGATTCCCACCACATCGTCACCGTTGCTGGAGACGATGACAGCGCCGATGCGGTGGCGGGAAAGAACCTCGACAGCACTGGCCACCGTTGTCCCCGGCGGCACCGTGACAACTTTGAAATCACCTTTTTCGGCCAGAATTTGCTGCACGAGCATCCGCATACCCTCCGCAATGTGACGGGCCAGGAAAGGCCCAGATCCGAAGGGTCGCGTTGCTGCGACATTCTGTCAAGCAATGGATTCAAGCCGTGCCACTTCGCGCCGAACCCCTTGCGTCAGGGCCGCCGCAAAACGGTTGTGGCGTTCGACACGGGCATCACCGTCATGGCGGATCAGCCAGAACGACCGCGTCAGGGAAATCACATCGGCCATCACCTTGACCACCCCAGGAGCTGCCGGCAGGGCGAAATCATGCGCCACGCCGATCCCTGCGCCCGTTCGCAGCCAGTTCAATTGAACCGATACGGAATTCGACGCGAGGCTGACAGGCGGTGCGCCGACTTCGGTTAGGTAATCGAGTTCACTGTCAAAGATCATGTCGGGTATATAGCCGACGGTGCGGTGACCCCGCAGGTCTTCCTGCGTTTGCGGTGTGCCATGGCGCGCCAGATAATCCCGGCTCGCCGCAAGGTGAAGTTTGTAATCGGTCAGTTTCTGAACAGTCAGCCGCCCCGCCGTTGGCCGGGACACGCCAATCGCCAGATCCGCCTCGCGTTTCGACAGGTTGAAGACGCGCGGCAGGGCCACGATCTGGACTTCAAGGCCAGGATTTTCATCGCAGATGGCGGCCAGAACTTGCGGCAGCAGATAGTTTGCACAGCCGTCCGGCGCGCCGATACGGATCTGACCGCTCAGCCCGCCTGCCCCGGTCAGTGCCTCGGCGGCACCCGCCATTGCACTTTCCACGCGTTCGGCATGGGTCAGAAGACGCGCGCCTTCATCGGTCAGGGCATAGCCTTGCGGCCCCTTGTCGAACAGACGCGCCCCTGTCGCCGCCTCCAGCCGTGCCATGCGGCGGCCCACAGTTGCAGGGTCGATTTTCAGCACGCGCCCGGCGCGGGACAGGCTTTCCTGCCGCACAACTGCCAGAAAGACGCGCAGATCATCCCAGTCCATAGGCCACCTTTGCAAAATTGCATGACCGCATTGAATTCTTGCCGCTGTTCTAGGCGTTTCCGCAAGGGTAAACTGCCCCAAAATGCACAGGAGTTGGCAATGAATGAAATAGGTCACTGGATCAATGGCCGCATGGTCGCGGGCACGTCTGGCCGCTTTGCGGACGTGTTCAACCCGGCCACGGGCGAAGTGCAGGCGCGGGTTGCGCTGGCGTCGAAGGCAGAGCTTGACGCCGCAGTCGAACAGGCAGCAAGGGCGCAAGTCAAATGGGGCGCCACCAACCCGCAACGCCGCGCGCGCGTGATGATGGAGTTCGTGCGGTTGCTGAACCGCGACATGGATATTCTTGCAGAAACCCTGTCGCGCGAACATGGCAAGACCATCCCGGATGCCAAGGGCGATATTCAGCGCGGTCTGGAAGTGGTGGAATTCTGCATCGGCGCGCCGCATCTTTTGAAGGGCGAATTCACCGACAGCGCCGGACCGGGCATCGACATGTATTCGATGCGCCAACCGCTTGGCGTGGCAGCGGGCATCACGCCGTTCAACTTTCCTGCGATGATTCCGATGTGGAAACTGGCCCCCGCCCTGTCTTGCGGCAATGCCTTCATCCTCAAACCGTCCGAGCGTGACCCGTCCGTGCCGCTGATGCTTGCCGCGTTGCTGCAAGAGGCCGGGCTTCCGGACGGCGTCTTGCAAGTCATCAACGGCGACAAGGAATCAGTCGACGCCATCCTTGATAACCCGACGATCGCGGCTGTGGGTTTTGTCGGATCGACGCCGATTGCCGAATACATCTACAGTCGTGGCTGTGCCAACGGCAAACGCGTGCAGTGTTTTGGTGGCGCAAAGAACCACATGATCATCATGCCGGACGCCGACATGGATCAGGCCGCCGATGCGTTGATCGGGGCAGGTTATGGGGCTGCGGGCGAACGATGCATGGCGATTTCGGTTGCCGTCCCGGTGGGCAAGGCCACGGCGGATGCCTTGATCGAGCGTCTTGTTCCGCGGATCGAAAAGCTGAAGGTCGGCCCCTATACCGCTGGTAATGATGTGGATTACGGGCCTGTCGTCACGGCTGCGGCAAAGGCAAACATCTTGCGCCTTGTGGAATCGGGGATTGCTGCCGGTGCGAAACTGGTGGTCGACGGGCGTGGTTTCAAATTGCAGGGATACGAGGATGGGTTTTTCGTCGGCCCGCATCTGTTTGACCATGTGACCACCGACATGGACATCTACCGGAAAGAGATTTTC
Organism: Gemmobacter sp.; assembly: GCA_031425195.1. Lineage (GTDB taxonomy): Bacteria > Pseudomonadota > Alphaproteobacteria > Rhodobacterales > Rhodobacteraceae > JANPIX01. Next base: position 9,689 of record JANPIX010000004.1, read on the forward strand.
GGCCCTGTCCTTTCCGTTGTGCGCGCCGAAACCTATGAAGAGGCTTTGGGTCACGCGATGGACCATGAATACGGCAATGGCACCGCGATCTACACGCGTGACGGCGACACCGCGCGCGATTTTGCGGCGCGGGTCAATGTCGGCATGATCGGGATCAACGTGCCTATTCCCGTTCCACTGGCCTATCACACGTTCGGGGGCTGGAAAAAATCGTCGTTCGGCGATTTGAACCAGCACGGGCCGGACGCGTTCCGGTTCTACACGCGCACCAAGACCATCACCGCACGCTGGCCGTCGGGGATCAAGGAAGGCGCGTCGCTGAACTTTCGTCCGATGGATTAAGCCTGATCCGGTTTGAAAAGGCGGGGCCGTCATCGGTGACGGGCCCGCTTTTCTGCAGCCGGGCCAAGGCGAGCATCCGGTCCAGCGTCTGGCCTTTGCCCGTCACGCCAAGGTTTTGCAGATAGGCCGGGAAATGCCCCGACAACAGGATGCGCCAGTCGAACGGGATGGTTGGATCAATCTGCCGGGCAAGCCGGAACGGGATGGTTGTGCAGTTGCTGGTGACAGTGTTGTAGAATTCCGGATTGGCCGCAAGATCGTTGCCCAAGGTGGCAAAGGTCAGAAAGGCCTGCGCCATCATGGGTTGCGGCAGATCGAGCGGAAACCGCGAGACGGTTTCGCCGCGAATGTCGGTGCGCAGGCGAATGATATCGCGTTCGTCAGCCGCGATCAGAACCAGTTCGAACTGCCGGAAAAAGCCGCCGAGGTTGCTGTATTTCTCGCCCTTCTCACGCCGGATTTCGGCGGAAAATGCAACATGTTCGCCATTCGAAAATCCAAAGCTGACAAGCGTATGCGCAATCAGCGGGCTTGACCAAGTGGAGGTGAAGACATCCATGCTTGTCACCTGACCGGGGGCATAAGTTCTCGTTTCCCAGCGGGGGGTGAAATCCGTCAGACTGCGCCAGTCGAAATTGCGCACATTGGCAAGGATCACCGCGTCCTTGGACAGGGCGGCGGTCACGCCAAATTCGACGTCGGGGTCCCATTGCCGGCTGTTGGACGGGCGGATGGTCAGCCACCATCCGGCCGCCAGCACCGACACGACCAACAGACCCGTCCAGACAGCACGCCCCATGTTCATGGCCCAGAAGGCGAACAGTACGGCCGCAAGGCATGCGACCCCGATCAGCACGCCTTGGCGCAGGGCACCGTCAAGTTGATACCAGACAGCCCCCACCAGCCAGGCGAGCACCAGAACGATCAGCAAAAATTGCAAAACAGCCATCACACTCCAACGGTTCGGGCGTTTCGGCCCGGTCCGTTTCCCGCGAAAATTCAGCCCGCCGGAGCGGGATTGCGTTGCCATGGTTCTGCCTGTCCCTGAGGTGACTGGCAACCTGTCACGCCCATTCGGGCAGGGGAATGCGCGCTGCGCCGTGTCGGCGACGACCCGCGCGCCCGGCCAGCCTTATTCGGCGGCGACCCGCCGGGGGGCAAGCATATCTTTCAAATAACGCCCGGTATGGCTTGATTCGACACGGGCAATTTCCTCGGGCGTACCGACGGCAACGATCTGCCCGCCGCCATCACCGCCTTCGGGGCCGATATCAATCACCCAATCAGCGGTCTTGACCACGTCAAGGTTGTGTTCGATCACGACAACCGTGTTGCCCTGATTGACCAGTTCGTGCAGCACTTCCAACAGCTTGCGCACATCTTCGAAGTGCAGGCCGGTGGTCGGTTCATCCAGAATGTAAAGCGTTCGCCCCGTCGCCCGGCGTGACAATTCCTTTGACAGTTTGACCCTTTGCGCCTCGCCGCCTGAAAGCGTGGTCGCCTGTTGGCCCACCTTGATATATCCCAGACCCACTTCGCAAAGGGCGACCATCTTGTCGCGGATCGCAGGCACGGCCTGAAAAAATTCCTGCGCGTCTTCGCACGTCATATCAAGGACTTCTGCGATGTTCTTACCTTTGAACCTGACTTCAAGGGTTTCGCGGTTATAGCGTTGGCCCTTGCAGGTTTCGCAGGTCACATAGACGTCGGGCAGAAAGTGCATTTCAATCTTGATGACCCCGTCACCCTGACACGCCTCGCACCGGCCACCCTTGACGTTGAAGCTGAACCGGCCCGGCTGATAACCGCGCGTCTTGGATTCAGGCAGGCCCGCGTACCAGTCACGGATTGGCCCGAAGGCCCCGGTATAGGTGGCCGGGTTGGAACGTGGCGTGCGCCCGATGGCGCGCTGATCGATGTCGATCACCTTGTCCAGATGCTCGAAGCCCTTGATCGTCTCGCACGGTGCCGGTGTTTCGCGCGCGCCGTTCAGACGGGTGGCCGCCGTCTTGAACAGTGTTTCGATGGTCAGGGTGGATTTGCCGCCGCCCGACACGCCTGTCACGCAGACGAACATGCCCAATGGAAACTCTGCCGTCACGTTTTGCAGGTTATTGCCTGTGGCACCGACCACGGTCAGCTTTTTTCCCGAACCCTTGCGGCGCACTTTCGGAATCGCAATCTCGCGCTTGCCTGACAGGTAAAGGCCCGTCACGCTGTCGGGATGCGCCATGACTTGCGCGGGCGTGCCATGCGCAATCACCTGCCCGCCGTGCACACCGGCACCGGGGCCGATGTCGAACACATAATCCGCCTCGCGGATCGCGTCTTCGTCATGTTCGACGACAAGCACGGTATTCCCCTGATCGCGGAGATTCTTGAGCGTTGTCAGAAGCCTGTCATTGTCGCGCTGATGCAGCCCGATGCTCGGTTCGTCCAGCACATAAAGGACGCCGGTCAGTCCCGACCCGATCTGCGACGCGAGCCTGATACGCTGCGATTCGCCGCCCGACAGCGTGCCCGCGTTACGCGCCAGCGTCAGATAGTTCAGGCCGACGTTGACCAGAAACCCCAGGCGTTCACGGATTTCCTTGAGGATGGCGCGCGCGATTTCGTTCTTTTGCGGGCCAAGGTGATCGGGAACCGAGCCGATCCAGGCATGCGCCTCGGCAATCGACATTTTCACAACCTGCCCCGCATGAAGCCCGGCAATCTTGACGGCCAGCGCCTCGGGTTTCAGACGGTAGCCGTGACAGACGCCGCAAGGGCGGTTGTTCTGGAACCGCTCCATATCTTCGCGGCTCCAGGCGCTGTCGGTTTCGCGGTAGCGGCGTTCCATGTTGGGGATGACGCCTTCGAACACGCGACTAACTTCGTAGACACGACCGCCTTCGTCATAGCGAAAGCGAATCTCTTCGCCGCCGGACCCCCGCAGGAAAACTTCCTTGATCGCATCGGGCAGGTCTTTCCATTTGGCCTTCTTGTCAAAGGCGAAGTGTTTGGCCAAGGCATCGATGGTCTGGATGAAATAGGGCGACTTCGATTTCGACCATGGGGCAATGGCCCCCTGCGCAAGGGTCAAGCCCTGATCGGGCACCACAAGGCGTTCGTCAAAGAACAACTCGACCCCAAGGCCGTCACAGGCCGGGCAGGCACCGAAAGGCGCGTTAAAGGAAAACAGGCGCGGTTCGATTTCGGAAATGGTAAAGCCCGAAACAGGACAAGCGAACTTTTCACTGAACGTCGTGCGAACGGGGTCGCCCTCGCCTTCCGCAGGGGCCGTCTCGAATATGGCGATGCCGTCGGCAAGGTCCAGCGCGGTGCGGAAACTGTCCGCAAGGCGCGTCTCGATCCCTTCTTTGACCACGATCCGGTCGACAACCACATCAATGTCGTGACGGAACTTCTTGTCCAGCACGGGCGGGTCTTCCAGTTCGTAGAAGGCACCATTCACCTTGATACGCTGAAAACCCTGCTTGCGCAGATCAAGGAATTCCTTCCGGTATTCGCCCTTTCGATCGCGCACGATGGGCGCCAGCAGGTAGGCACGCGCGCCTTCGGGCATCGCCATGACGGCATCCACCATATCCTGAACCTGCATCGCGGTGATCGGCAGGCCGGTGGCAGGGCTGTAGGGCGTGCCGACGCGTGCAAACAGCAGGCGCATGTAGTCGTAGATTTCGGTGACCGTGCCCACAGTGGAGCGCGGGTTTTTCGAGGTTGTCTTCTGCTCGATGGAAATGGCGGGGCTCAGGCCGCTGATGTGATCGACATCGGGCTTTCCGGCCATGTCAAGAAACTGCCGTGCATAGGCGGACAGGCTTTCGACATAGCGGCGCTGACCTTCGGCATAGATCGTGTCAAAGGCGAGGCTTGATTTGCCGGATCCCGAAAGCCCGGTAATCACCACGAACTGATCGCGCGGAATGTCCACGTCGATGTTCTTCAGGTTATGTTCGCGCGCACCGCGCACCGAAATGTATTTCTGTTCAGACATGACCACCCCCGGCATTGGGTGACAAATAGGCCATCGGGGCCGAGTCTCCAATGCTAAAATGTGAACAAACAATGAACGATCAGAGAGTGTGATCGTTTATTCGGCCAGTCGTCGCCTCTTCTGCATCTGATGCACCACAATCCCACACAGACAGAACGGCAGGATGAACACCAAAAGCCCGTTTGCACCCATGTTCGCAACCGTCCATGCCAGAAGCGGCGTGCCCGTCGTCGTACCAAGATTGCCCAGTTGCGCAATCGCACCCGCCGCCCCTGCCCGGCTGGCCGGATCGGCATTCAACTGGGGGATCGTGGCAAAACTGGCGCCTTGCACGATGCCCATCGCCGCGGCGAGCAGAAAGGCGCATCCGACCGCCCCCGCCTGCCCCCAGAAAAGCCACAGCCCGATACCGGCCAATGCGCCGACCGCAAAGCCTGATTGAACCAGCGTGACCGCAGTGATGTGCGACAACAGCCATACGCCGAAGGTCAGGGATACGGCAATTGACACAAGCGGCATACCAGTCGCCACCAGCGCGCGGTCGCCCGTGGCCATCATCGGCGGCAGAAGGGTCAAGATGGCCACATAGATCACGGTGTAAAAGACAAAACCCATCGCGGGTGCTGCCATATGCGGCGACGCGTAGATGCGCGCGTGCTGCTGGATCAGATTGCCCGGTAGGGCCGCCTGACGCCCCACCGGATCTTTTGGCAACATGAAGGCGAGGAGCACTGCAATGCCCATCATCCAGACCGCATGGCCGATCATCAACGCACCCGGCCCGAACGCCGTGACAACAGGAGGGGCAATCAGTGCAAGAACGGCATAGGTCACGCCAAAGAAACTGGACCACAATGTCATGGCAAGGCCCTGATGCCTGTCGGTTGCCACGGCGGCAATTGCGGTCGGGCCGACGACGACGATGGCTAGATGGGATATGCCTTCCAGCACCCGGGTGACCATCATCACAGCATAGCCGGGAAACCCCGCCTGGACCGTCGACACAACCGCCCCCAGCACGAGGGCCGCAACGATGGCGCGCCGTGGCCCGATCCGCGCCACAAGCAACCCGGCCGTTGTGCCGAAGATCAGCCCCACGATACCGACGATTGACACCATCAGGCCGATGCCCACACCCGAATGCGCCGCATATTCAGCCGTCAACACGTCGTAAAGAACCGACATCTTGCCGAACTGTGCAGCAGCACCCAACCCGGCACCCCAAAGGGCCAGCACGATCAGAACGTTGCGCAAACGGGGCACCTTTTCATGTCAACGACGTCCGCACGGCGTCCGGTGGCCTGGCGTTCGTCAGATGTGCAAGGCCCGGCCATAAGCGTCGAGCACGGATTCATGCATCATTTCGCTGAGCGTCGGGTGCGGGAAGATCGTATTCATCAGATCTTCCTCTGTCGTCTCCAGCGTGCGGCCGATGACATAACCCTGTATCAGTTCCGTCACTTCGGCACCGATCATGTGGGCCCCCAAGAGTTCGCCGGTCTTGGCATCGAAGATCGTCTTGACGAAGCCTTCAGCCTCGCCCAACGCAATCGCCTTGCCGTTGCCGATGAACGGAAAGCGGCCGACCTTGATATCGTGACCGGCGGCCTTGGCCATGGCTTCGGTCAGGCCCACGCTGGCAACCTGTGGCTGGCAATAGGTGCATCCCGGGATACTGTTCGGTTTGATCGGATGCGGATGGCCACCAGCAATCAGTTCCGCCACCATCACGCCTTCGTGGCTGGCCTTGTGGGCAAGCCAGGGCGCGCCTGCAATGTCACCAATGGCGTAAAGCCCTTCGACGCCGGTGCGGCAGTATTCATCCGTCACCACATGGGACCGGTCGATGGTGACGCCAAGTGCCTCCAGACCCAGATCTTCGTAGTTCCCGACAATCCCCACGGCCGAAATCACGGTGTCAAATTCCTGTGTCGTGACAACCCCGTTCGATTCGAGATGCGCCGTCACCTTGCCCGGCATGCGGTCCAGCTTTTTGACTGTGGTCTTTTCAAGGATCTTCATGCCCTGCTTGACGAACGCCTTTTTGGCAAAGGCGCTGATTTCGGCATCTTCGACGGGCAGCACCCTGTCCATAACCTCCACCACTGTCGTGTCGGCCCCCAGAGTGTTGAAAAAGCTGGCGAATTCGATGCCAATCGCGCCCGACCCGATCACGAGCAGCTTTTTGGGCATGCGTGTCGCAACCAGCGCCTCGCGGTAGGCCCAGACAAGGTCACCGTCCGCCTCCAGCCCCGGAATCTGCCGTGCGCGTGCGCCTGTGGCAAGAATGATGGACTTTGCTTCAAGCTCTTGCTGCGCGCCGTCGATCATGACGCTGACGCGCCCTTTGGCCGGGATGGTGGCCATGCCCATGAACACCGTAACCTTGTGCTTTTTCATCAGATGACCGATGCCGTTCGACAACTGCTTTGCCACCCCGCGCGACCGCGCAATGACGGCGGGCAGGTCATAGGTGATGGCTTGCGCCCCCAACCCAAATTCCTTGGCGCGGTGCATCAGATGAAACACTTCCGCCGAACGCAGCATGGCCTTGGTGGGAATGCAGCCCCAGTTCAGGCAAATGCCGCCCAGATTTTCACGTTCCACAATCGCGACCTTCAGGCCCAGTTGCGAAGCCCGGATCGCCGCCACATAGCCGCCGGGGCCAGCGCCGATCACGATCAGGTCAAAGGTTGCAGAAGCCATCACGTTCTCCATCAGAAATTGGTTTACCTTTAAACTATTGTGCAGATCGGGGCAACGAAACTGCGCGCCGCAGGGCCATGCGCCAGATGCATGACTAATCGCGCATCCGTCTGACAAATTCCGGATATGCGCCCTGGGCCATGAATTCGGCCTCGGCAGCCGTCGGGGTGCGGCCAAGGACGGCATTGCGGAAGGGAAACCGCCCGAAGATCCTGATGATTTCGGCATGGGCGCGGGCATGCAAGGCCATCTCAGGGTCCGAGGCCATCCGATCCGTCAGCATGGCAATCGCGATAGCCTGATCGCGGACATCTTCGGAATGTTCAAAGGGCATGTAGAAGAATTGCCGTGCGGGTTCTGGCGCGTCCAGATCCCAACCGGCGGCGAGGGCCTTGTGCGCTGCGGCCAAGGCCTGCGGGTCAGTGGCGAAGGCCAGTGCCGTGTTGCGATGGATATTGCGCGGGAACTGATCACACAGGATCAGATAGGCGAGCGTGCCGGGCGTGCCATCCACCCAATGTTCAAGGCCGCCCGAACGCGCAGCCTCCCACAGATCGCCGAACCGGTCCTTGCAGGCGGCGTCAACCACATCGCCGCCGGTATACCAACCCTTGGGGCCAATCTCGTTCAGCCAGAAATCCAGCACTTCGACGGGGTCTGCCATGGTATCCTCCCTCAGGGCCGGGGATCATCCTTGTCTATGACGGCACCCACCGCAAGGGCCGAGGCGGTGGGCGACAAGTTGGAATATCCGCCCATTCCGACAGGTGCCGCCCGCCGGGTCATCCGCCAGGCGGCGTAACCACCCAAGAGCGCAAAGAGCAGGCAGATGAACAGGAAAAATCCGTTGGGACCGACACGGTCCATCATCCAGCCGGTTGCAATTGGCCCGAATATGGCGCCAAGGCCGTTCAGAAAGATCAAACCCGCACTTGCCGCGGCCATCTGTTCCTTGCCCAGAAAGTCGTTGGTATACGCGATCAGCAATGAATACAGCGGGTTGGTGACGCCCCCGAGCAAGAACGACACCCCCAGAAACACCCAGAACGGCAACGCCATGCCCCACGCCTGCGGCAGCAGCATGAACAGAATCGGCGGCAGCATCGCCACGGCCCCCAACACCGAAAGCGCCAGGATCATGCCGCGCCTGTCCATCCTGTCTGATGCCCAGCCCACGGGATATTGCAGCACCAGACCGCCCAGATACATCACGCCGACAAAAAGCGAGATTTCGCCCACGCTCAACCCGGACATCGATCCCCAGACCGACGACATCCCGAACATTGCGGCGAAGATGCCGCCGGTCAGCAACATGCCGATACAGCCAAGCGGCGAGATGCGGAACAGCGCGGCGAAGGACAAACCGCGCGTCGCCTCGAACGTTGGCGCGGGGGTGGCCGACAACAGGATCGGCATGAACGCCAGCGAAACGAGGACTGACGGGATCACGAACAGGGTGAAATCCGAAGGATCGGCCACGTTCAGCAAGGCCTGAGATGCCATGATGCCAATCATTTGCACGATCATATAGGCCGACAGCGCCTGCCCCCGAGTCTCGTTCGTTGCCGTGTTGTTCAGCCAGCTTTCGGCGGTGACATAGATGCCGGAAAAGCAGAACCCGATGATCACGCGCAGGCCGACCCAGACCATCCAGTCGGGCATCACGGGATACAAGACGAGCACCGCCGAAATCAACGAACCCAAGGCCGAAAAAACCCGCACATGGCCAACCCGGCGGATCATCTGCGGGGCAAGGCGGGAACCGAACAGGAAGCCTACGAAATAGCCCGACATCACGAAAGACAGTTGCAGCGTGGTAAACCCCTCAAGATTTCCACGAATGCCAAGGAGTGACCCCTGCACCCCGTTGCCCACCATCAAAAGCATGACCCCAAGCAACAAGGGCCACGACGTCGCCAGAACCTTCAGCATCGAAACCCCCGCCTTTTGCGCCGAACTAGCACAGTTATCCGATCACAAACGGCGCAAATTCGACGCAACCGGATGCATCAGCGGACAGGCTGCAGGATTTCAACTGCCGATCCATCGCGGACTGCCGTGTAAAAGCAGGTGCGCCGGTTTGTGTGGCACGCTGGGCCGGTCTGATCGACAAGCACCAGCAGACAATCCTGATCGCAGTCGACACGCATCTCGACAAGCCTTTGCACATGACCTGACGATTCACCCTTGACCCAGAAGGCCGCTCTGGAACGGGACCAGTAGGTGACGTTCCCGGTGGCAAGCGTGCGCGCCACCGCCTCGGCGTTCATCCAGGCCAGCATCAGAACTTCATGGCTGACCGCATCCTGAGCGATCACGGGTAGCAGGCCCCTGTCGTCATACACCAATGTCGCAGGATCAAACGTCATGGGCCACCTTTGCTTTGTCCAATCAACCTTCTATCTATGGAACAAATCCAGGCGGGAAAAGGCAGGATGAGCGACAGCGATCTTATCAGGCTTTACTCGGGGCGTATTCTGGAACTCGCCTCCGACATTCCGCATGTGGGCCGCCTGACCGCGCCGCAGGCAAGCGTGCGTAAACGGTCACCGGTGTGCGGGTCAATGGTGACTGTCGATGTTGACGTGACCGAAGGGCGCATCGTGCGGTTCGGGCAGGATGTGAAGGCCTGCGCCTTGGGTCAGGCCGCCGCCGCCATCGTGGGACGCGCGGCCATCGGCGCCACCGTGGCGCAGCTGGCGCTGGCGCGTGACGCGCTGCGCGCGATGTTGCGTGAAAATGGCCCCGTGCCTGCCGCCCCATTCAACGGGTTCGAGGTGTTGATGCCCGCGCGCGATTACAAGAATCGCCATGCCTCTATCCTGCTGAGCATCGAGGCCTTGGCCGAGGCTGCGGAAATGGCCGCGCAAGGCACCGCAGCACATCCATAAAAAAAGACCGCCACTTCGGGTGAAGTGGCGGCAAGTCGCGGGTCTGACAGGGCAGGAAGGGTGGCAGATCGGGACAGATTTGCCCCCCTAAAAGACAGACCGCAGGCAAACGGGGAAAGCATCGGCAATCGGACAACCCATTGCAGATGTGGAATTCAGACAAGTCCGGGAAGGCACAATCCGGCAAACAACAACGTGAACAGGCAAATCGCACCAACCGCATCTTCGATGGCGGTATCGGCAGTCCGGTTAAGCATCGCCTTTACGTTGTTCAGCATCGCACCCTCCTGTTCATGTTGCTTGATTGTTCTCATACTGTTTACGGTCTGTAAAGAACTTTATGGGAACAAATCGGAACAAAGAAGGATTTCTTACCCGACCGCAATCAGGCGGATCGCCTGATCCTGATCCAGCAACCAAAGCAGGTGCCGCGCGGCACGGCCCCGATCAGTGGTCAAATCCGGGTCGAGCGTCAGCAAGCCGCGCGCGTCACTTTGGGCCAGTGCCATCAGGGCCGACTGTCGTTCAAGGTCTGCCACCCGGAAACGCGGCAAGCCGGACTGTGCGGTCCCGATCAGATCGCCCGCGCCCCGCATCGCCAGATCTTCTTCGGCGATGCGAAATCCGTCTTCGGTGTCGCGCAGCGTCTGCAGGCGGCGGCGTCCGGTTTCGGAAAGCGGGCCCTGATACATCAGCAGGCAAGTTGACTGTGCCGCACCGCGCCCCACCCTTCCCCGCAACTGGTGCAACTGGGCCAGACCGAAAATCTCGGCCCGTTCCACCACCATTATGCTGGCATTGGGCACGTTGACCCCCACTTCGATCACGGTCGTGGCCACCAGAACCGACGTCCTGCCCGAACTGAATGCGGCCATCGCCGCATCTTTTTCGGCGGGCGGCATCTGCCCGTGTACCAGCCCAACGCGCCCGTCGCCAAGTGCCGCGCGCAGGGCGGCAAAGCGGGCCTCGGCGCTTGCGTAATCAAGCACTTCGCTGTCTTCGACAAGGGGGCAGACCCAGTAGGCCTGCCTGCCCTCGGCCAAGGCCGCGCGAAGATGATCGACCACCTCGTCCATCCGCGCCGTGGAAATCAGCGCCGTCTTTACCGCTTTGCGGCCTGCGGGTTTTTCATCCAGAACCGACACGTCCATATCGCCATAACTTGCCAACGCAAGACTGCGGGGAATGGGCGTTGCGGTCATCACCAGAACATCGGCAGCAAGGCCCTTTGCGCCAAGCTCCATCCGCTGTGCCACGCCAAACCGGTGCTGTTCGTCGACCACGGCAAGGCGAAGATCGTGGAAATGGACGTCCTTCTGGAACACCGCATGGGTGCCGATCAGCACCTGAAGGTCGCCCTGCTGCAAACGGCGCAGTTTGGCCGCGCGTTCGGCCCCCTTGTCGCGGCCTGTCAAAAGCGCGATGCGGACGCCTGCCACCTCGGCCAAGGGGCCAAGGCTTTCCATATGCTGCCGGGCCAGAATTTCGGTCGGGGCCATCAGCACCCCCTGCCCCCCCGCCTCGGCTGCGATCAGCAGCGCAAGAAAGGCAACCAGCGTCTTTCCCGACCCCACATCGCCTTGCAGCAACCGGTTCATGCGCTGCCCCGATGCCATGTCGCCCGCAATTTCCGCCACCGCCCGCCTTTGCGCGCCGGTGGCCTGATAGGGCAGGCTTTGCAGGACGCGCGATTGCAGTTCACCCGTTCCACAGGTTGAAACGCCCTTGCCCCGCTTGAGCGAACTGCGCGCCAAGGCAAGGGTCAACTGATGCGCAAACAGTTCGTCATAGGCCAACCTTGCGCGGGCGGGTGTGGTTGGCGCGAGATCAACCTGATCCGCAGGCTGATGCGCGGCCAGAACCGCGGCTTTCCAATCCGGCCACCCTTCACGAGCCTTCAGGGGGCCGTCGATCCATTCCGCCAGATCCGGTGACCGCGCCATCGCCCCCGCCGCGGCACGGGAAATCTGTTTTTGCGTGACACCCGCCGCCAGCGGATAGACGGGTTCGAACCCCGGCAATTCGCCCGCCTCTTCCGGGCGCAGCACATGGTCGGGGTGGGTCATCTGGGCAATTCCGTCAAACAATTCCACCCGGCCCGAGATGACCCGGCGCTGGCCGGTGGGAAGAAGTTTTGCCAGATAGTCGCCCTTCACATGAAAATAGACCAGTTGAAACTCCAGCAGGCTGTCGCGCACCATGATGCGGTAGGGGCGGCCCCGTGTCTTGGGCGGAAGATGCATGCCCACTGTCACCTCTACTGTCACCACACCGGGCAGAGGCACCTCGCGGACGGATGCCTTGCGCGATCTGTCGACGCCGGAATGGGGCAGCAGATACAAAAGGTCCTTCGGCCGCCTGATGCCCAGGGCTTCGAACGCCTTGGCGGTCTTTTCGCCCACGCCTTCCAGCGTATCCAAGCCAGCAAACAGCGGAAACAGGGCCTCCGGGCGGCTCATGCCTGACCGATCAGGGCAAGCCAGGCGTCTTCGTCGATGACTGTGATCCCCAAACGGGCGGCATCCTTGGCCTTTGACCCGGCCCCCGGCCCGGCCACGAGCAGATCAGTCTTGGCGCTGACCGAGCCTGCCACTTTGGCCCCCAGCTTTTCCGCCGTGACCTTCGCCTCGGCCCGTGTCATCTTTTCCAGACTGCCGGTGAACACGACGGTCTTGCCCAGAACAGGGCTGTCGGTCACCACGCGGCCCACGGCATCCTGCACATCCAGATGGGCCACCAGCGCATCAATCGCCGCGCGTTCGGCGGGCTGTTGAAACGTGGCCACAACCGACGCGGCCAGAACTTCGCCCACCCCGTCAATCGCCGTCAGTTCGGCCCATTCCGGCCCGGCACCGATGACGGCCCCCGTCGCCGCCGCCTCGAACGCCGCCCAGCTGCCGTAATGGTTGGCCAACAGCGCGGCGGAACTTTCCCCGACATGGCGGATCCCAAGCGCAAAGATCAGCCGGCCAAGGGAAATCTTGCGCCGCGCTTCGATGGCGGCAAACAGATTTGACACGGATCGTTCGCCAAAACCTTCGCGGTTCTTCATCTTTTGCAACGGGTTGGCGGCATCGCGGGCGGCCAGCGTAAAGATGTCCGCCGGGGTTTTTACCGGCAGGATCGGATCGTGATACAGCATTTCGATCTGCTTTGCGCCTAAGCCTTCGATGTCAAAGGCCCCGCGCGATACAAAGTGCTTCAGACGCTCTACCGCTTGTGCCGGGCAGATCAGGCCGCCCGTACAGCGGCGCACCGCGTCGCCGGGTTCCCGCAGCGCGTCAGACCCGCATTGCGGGCAAAGATGCGGAAAGACATAGGGCACAGCACCCGCCGGACGCAGCGAAAGATCGACGTCGGCCACTTTCGGGATCACGTCACCTGCCCGGTAGACCTGTACCCAGTCGCCGATGCGGATATCCTTGCCGCCACGGATGGGCGCGCCCTTGCTGTCACGCCCCTGAATGTAATCTTCGTTGTGCAAGGTGGCATTGGCCACCACGACGCCCCCCACTGTTACCGGCTGCAACCGCGCGACGGGGGACAGGGCACCCGTACGCCCGACCTGAATGTCGATGCCCGTCAACCGCGTCCAGGCAAGTTCGGCGGGGAACTTGTGCGCAATCGCCCAGCGGGGGGTGGTGGACCGGAATCCAAGGCGCGCCTGAAGGGCAAGGTCGTTCACCTTGTAGACCACCCCGTCGATGTCATAGCCAAGCGTGGCGCGCTGAACCTCGATCCGGCGGTATTGCGCCACCATAGCCTCGGCACTGTCACAACGTTCGGTCAGGGGGTTGGTCTGAAACCCAAGGGCGCGCAGGCGCGTAATGGCCCCGAACTGCGTGTCGGACAGGGGTTCGGAAACGGCACCCCAGGCATAGGCAAAAAACCGGAGCGGACGCTGCGCCGTGATGCGGGGGTCAAGTTGGCGCAAGGACCCTGCCGCCGCATTGCGCGGGTTGGCAAAGGTCCGCCCCCCGATTGCAGTCTGGCGCGCGTTCAGGGCGGCAAAGTCTGCGTGGGACATATAAACCTCGCCGCGCACTTCCAGCACGTCAGGCGCCCCGGCAAGCGTTTGCGGAATGTCGGCAAGGGTTCGCGCGTTTTCGGTTACGTTTTCACCGGTTTCACCGTCGCCGCGCGTTGCCGCCTGCACAAGGACCCCGCTTTCATAGCGGAGCGACAGGGAAAGACCGTCAATCTTTGGCTCGGCCGTAAAGACAATCGGGCCGGAATTGCCCAGAAACTTGTGGACACGTTCTTCGAATTCCGCGATGTCCGCATCTGCGAACGCGTTTTCAAGCGACAGCATCCGCACCGAATGGATGACTTTCGAAAAGGTTTCCGACGGCCCCGCCCCAACAACGTCACTGGGGCTGTCGGCTCGCTTTAGCCGGGGAAACCGCGCCTCGATCGCGGCATTGCGGCGCTTGAGCGTGTCATAGTCCGCATCCGGAATTTCGGGCGCATCAAGGCTGTGATATGCCGTGTTCGCCGAAGCCAGAAGATCCGCAAGCCGGGCCAGTTCGGCCAGTGCTTCGATTTCCGTCAGATCGTCCACCGGTTTTACGCTGGTCATCGTCACCCCCGCCACGTCGCCCGTCAGGTTTAGGCAACAGGCGGGGGAAGGTAAAGTCAGGCGCCGATGGCAAGCCGATGTTCCGTTTCCACCGCGACAGGATCACGCAGCACATAGCCACGCCCCCAGACGGTTTCAATATAGTTTTGCCCGCCCGTCGCCTCGGCCAGTTTCTTGCGCAGTTTGCAGATGAACACGTCGATGATCTTGAGTTCCGGTTCGTCCATGCCGCCATACAGATGGTTGAGGAACATTTCCTTGGTCAGTGTCGTGCCCTTGCGCAAAGAAAGAAGTTCAAGCATCTGATATTCCTTGCCCGTCAGACGGACGGTCTTGGCGTCCACGTCGACGGTTTTGGCATCAAGATTGACATTGACCTTTCCGGTCCGGATCATCGACTGCGAATGTCCCTTGGACCGCCGGATGATCGCATGGATGCGCGCCACGAGTTCTTCGCGGTGAAAGGGTTTGGTCAGGTAATCGTCCGCACCAAAGCCGAAGCCCTTGATCTTGCTTTCCGTATCATCTGCGCCTGACAGGATCAGGATCGGTGTCGACACCTTGGCCAGCCGCAACTGACGCAGCACTTCATGCCCGCTCATGTCCGGAAGGTTCAGGTCAAGCAGGATCAGGTCGTAATCATAAAGCTTTGCGAGATCGATGCCGTCTTCGCCAAGGTCGGTGCAATATACATTCAGGTTCGCGTGGGTCAGCATGAGTTCGATGCTGCGCGATGTTGTCGGATCGTCTTCCACCAGTAAGATACGCATTTGGTCCCTCGCCACTGTAATCGTCGTTAACAGCATGGCGCATCAATGGTTAACTGCTCGTTACTGTGGCATGGGCAATGCATAAAACAATCTAAAGCTGTCTGTATTTTTGCAGCGCCGTCACTTTCAACGCATTTTCGCCATGATTTGCCACGGCGTCTTTCCACAACGCGAATTCCTCCGCAGACAGGGCGTATCTTTCCAACGCTTCCGTCTCGGCGATCAGGCCGTAAATCACTGCCTTGACCACAACTGCCTTGCGGCTGGCCACCCAGCGACGCGTGTCGTCAGGGGGAAGGTCCGCGCGTGACAGGTGGCTGCCATCCGGCAGGGTGATCTGGCGCGGGCCGTCCACTTTCTTCAGAAACATGACTTGATCCCTTTTTTCCACCAATGCCGGAAAGCTTGCCTGATCAGACTTAATCAAGCGTAAAATGCGGGGGTTGAGGATGCATTGCATTTTCCTATATTACCCGACCATTCCGAAACCGATGGACCCTGCCCCATGGCGCTTGATCATCCGATGAATTCCCTTGGCTTTGCCAAACCGCCTGCGCAGACGCGGGTCGTGGTGGCGATGTCGGGCGGTGTCGACAGTTCGGTGGTGGCGGCGGAACTGTGCGCCGAAGGCTATGATGTCGTGGGCGTCACGCTGCAGCTTTACGATCACGGGGCGGCCCTTGCGAAAAAGGGGGCGTGCTGCGCCGGGCGCGATATCCATGACGCGCGCCGCGTGGCGGAAACGATGGGTTTCCCCCACTATGTGCTCGACTACGAAAACACTTTCCGCGAGGCGGTGATCGACGATTTCGCCGATGCTTACCTTGCCGGTGCCACCCCTGTTCCCTGCATCCGGTGTAACGAGCGGGTAAAGTTCAAGGACCTGCTTGCAACAGCGCGCGATCTGGACGCCGATTGCATGGCCACGGGCCATTATATTCAGCGCAAGCTGGGCGCTGCCGGCCCCGAACTGCATCAGGCCGCCGACCCGGCCCGCGATCAAAGCTACTTCCTGTTTTCGACAAATGCCGAACAACTGTCTTACCTGCGGTTCCCACTGGGGCATCTGGCGTCAAAGGCCGAAACGCGTGCCCTTGCGGCCCGGCACGGCCTTTCCGTGGCGGACAAGCCCGACAGTCAGGACATTTGTTTCGTGCCCAACGGAAACTATGCGGCGGTGATCGAAAAACTGCGACCAGGTTCGGCGGAACCGGGCGAGATCGTTTCCGAATCTGGCGTGGTTCTGGGCCACCACAATGGCGTGATCCATTACACCGTTGGTCAACGCAAAGGGCTGGGCATTGGCGGCATGGACAATCCGCTTTATGTCCTGCGGCTTGATCCCGAGGCGCGGCAGGTGATCGTCGGGCCAAAGGCGGCGCTTTCGACGCGGATTGTGCCGCTGCGCGAAATCAACTGGCTTGGCGATGTGCCGCTGATGTCGCAGGCGGAGTGGCATATCGATGTCAAAGTCCGCTCCACCCGCCCGCCACGCGCGGCCATTCTGCGGCCCCTGTCCGCGACCGAGGCGGAAGTAGAACTGCTCGCCCCCGAAGATGGCGTGGCCGCAGGTCAGGCTTGCGTGTTCTATGCGCCGCAAGGTGGACGCGTCTATGGCGGCGGATGGATCTGGCGGGGACGCTGATCCGCCTTAGCCGAGGTGCGACAGCACCGATCGGGCCGCCCGCAAGCCGGGGGCGTCCCCACCGCGACCTAACCGCTCCATGGTGATCTGCATCGCGGACAGTTGGCTGTCGCGGGCAGTTTGGTTGGTCAGCAACGCGTGCAGCGCCGGGGCGATCAGATCGGCGCGACAGCGTTCCTGAATGAACTCGGGGATAACCCGTTGTTCCGACACGATGTTGACAAGCGTGACCGTGTCAATCAACGCCGCCCGCCGCATCAGCCACATGGTGACGGGGTTGAGCGCATAGGCGATCACCATCGGGCAATTGTTTGCCGCAAGTTCAAGGGACACAGTGCCCGAGGCTGCAATGGCGACGTCAGCCGCCGCAAAGGCCGCGCGTTTGGCGGCATGGTCCAGGATGATGTCGGGCCGCAATGGCCACCCGGCCGTCAGATCGCGCACAAGGTCCAAAAGCCCGCCAACCGTGGGCAGCGCCACCCGCAGATCGGGATGTTGCACCAGAAGCCGGCCCAACACGTCGCCGATGACGGGTGCCAGACGTGTCACCTCGGCCCGCCGTGACCCGGGAAGGGCCAGGATCAGCGGCCCCTGCCCGTCCATCATCGCCCGCTCCACCGGCGTGGCAAGCGGCTCTGCCACAACCGGGTGACCCACGAAATCGCAGGTCATGCCTGCGGCCGTCATGTAGGGTGGTTCGAACGGCAGAAGTGCCAGGACATGGTCAACCACCTGCGCCATCTTGGCTGCGCGACCGGGCCGCCAGGCCCAGACCGAGGGTGCCACATAGTGAATGGTCCGCAGTTCCGGTCGGGCCGCCTTGACCTGGCGGGCGACGCGCACACAGAAATCGGGGCTGTCGATGGTGATCAGGGCATCGGCACCGCTGTCGATCACCGCGCGCGCGGTTTGTGTGATACGGCGTTTCAGGGCGCGATACTTCGGCAGAACTTCGGCAATCCCCATGACGGAAAGTTCGTCCATCGGGAACAGACTTGCGAGGCCCCGCGCCGTCATCATCGGGCCACCGACGCCTTCAAACGTCACGCCGGGCGCAAGCTGGCGCAGCCCGTCCATAAGGGCACCACCCAAACGGTCACCCGACGGCTCTCCTGCGACCAGAAACAGCTTCACGGCTGACGCGCCCATAAAAACAGATCCCGCTCCTTGGCCATGGCCTGCATGCGTAGCAGATCAAGGCAGATGACACCCGCCGCCTCCCATACAATGCCGCCAAGCCCGGCGTCCGCGACTGCCTTGACTGTGGCCGGGCCGATGGTGGGAAGGTCAATCCGCCGATCCTGCCCCGGTTTGGGGGCCTTGTAAAACAGGCCGCGGCCCTTTGTGGCGTCGGGCCGCAGGGGGGATAAGGTTGCCAGCGAAGCGAGCATCGCATCCGTGCCGCCAAGAGTTTCGACGGCAAGACACAACCCCTGCTGCACCACTGCACCCTGCCCGACGTCCACCGCGCCCAAAGCGGCAACGATCTGCATCGCACGGGCGGCGTCTGCGTCATCCGTCACGGTGCGCGCGCGGCCCCAGGCGCCAGCGGCGGGCACAAGTGCGGGGGCCACATCTTCAACGCCCGCGATGACAAAACCGAACTCCTCGAAAATGTCGATCACCACGCGCAATGTCGCGTCGTCGCCCCCCTGCAACGCTGCGAGCAGGCGCGGCACCATCGCGGCCGTGGCAGGGTCAAACATCGCGGGGTCAAGCCTTGGCCGCTCCATCGCCCCCGCAAAGACAACACGCGCGACACCTGCATCCTGCAAACCGTGCAGAAACGGAACCAGACGCTCCACACGGAACGTCATGTCGGCGACCAGCCCCTCGGGTGCGAACCCTTCGGCAACCGCGACAAGCGGGCGTTCGGACAGCTGCGCCGCAATCGCCGCCGGAAGTGCGCCGCGCGCGGCAATGATGGCGGTGTGCGTCATTTCGGGGTCAGGAAGGAACGGTCGGATGCCGACAGAATGAACTCGGTCATCTCACGGACATGGCGGCTGTCGGTTTCTTCGGCAAGGCGGCGGGTCCGATCCAGAAACGTGCCCTCGCCTTGGGCGAGCATCTGATAGGCGGCACGCAGAGCAGTAATCTCTGAACGCTCCACCCCCCGGCGCTTCAACCCCACCAGATTGAGCCCATCAAGTTCGCCCCGTGGCCCCTGCACAAGACCGTAAGGCACCACATCGTTCGTCACCATCGTGACCGCACCGATGATCGCCCCCTGACCGACACGTACCCACTGGTGAATGCCAGACAGGCCGCCGATGATGACGTCGTCGCCAATCACGCAATGCCCTGCAATCGCCACCTGATTTGCCAGAATGACCCGGTTTCCCAGCGTTGCGTCATGGCCGACATGCGCGCCTGTCATCAACAGGCAATCGTCGCCCACGCGGGTGATGCCACCGCCACCTTCGGTTCCGGTGTTGAGGGTCGCCCCTTCGCGGATACGGCACCGCGCACCCACGACAAGGCGCGTCCGTTCGCCACGATACTTCAGATCCTGGGGCACCTCGCCCACACAGGCAAAGGGGAAAACAACGGTGCCCGCGCCGATCTCGGTCCAGCCGGTCACGACGGCATGGCTTTTCACGGTCACGTTGGCGGCCAGCGTCACTTCGGCCCCGATCATGGCAAAAGCGCCGATGTCACAGCCGTCACCAATCACCGCCCCCGGTTCCACCACTGCAGACGGGTGGATGCGGGCTGTGGCCGACACTGTCATGCCGGGTCTTTCGGCACGTCGAACATCGCCATGAACGTGGCTTCGCAGGCCAGTTCATCGCCCACCATCGCGCGCCCCTCGAATTTCCAGACACGGCCACCGCCGCGCACGGCCTTTACATGCAATTCCAGCACATCGCCCGGAACCACCTTGCGGCGGAACTTGACGCCGTCGACGCCCATGAAGAACACGACTGCATTCTTGTTTTCGAGATTCATCGACACGCCGACCAGAACCCCTGACGTCTGGGCCATCGCCTCGATGATCATCACACCGGGGAAAATCGGCATACCGGGAAAATGGCCCTGAAACTGCGGCTCGTTGAAGGTCACGTTCTTGATGCCCACGCAGGATTCGTGCAGCACGATATCACGCACCTTGTCGACCAGAAGAAAGGGATAGCGGTGCGGGATAAGGCGTTGGATCAGGCCGAGATCAGCCTCGGTCACCGGCGTAACATCTTGCGTCATGGGTCCCCCTTGGGCCCCTTTGCGCGGGCCTTGCCATGACTAGCAATTCAACTCCGGCACGGCAAGCGGGTGGGTTCAGGGTGTGGGCGCAGGTTGCGGCAGCGGAGCCGGCGTCGGGGCGACCGCCTTGTCGGGCAGGGCCGACGTCCCATCGCCCAGCACGGCGTTCAACCTTGCAATGGCATCGTTGGTCACATCGGCACGGTCGAACGCCACGAACACCGAGGCCTTGTCGAGGATGGCGACCGCACCGCGCTGCGCCATCAGTTCGGCCAGAATCGGCACTGCGGCCTGCAGCACCTTTTGGCGTTCCTGTTCGCGGGTCTGCGACAGCACACGGCCCTTGCCTTCCTGTTCAGACCTGATCTTTTCGACCTTTGTGTCAAATGCCTCGGCCAAGGCACGGAATTCGGCGGCGGGAAGGCTGTCACGGCGGGCAGTCAAGGCCACTTCTTCGGCCTCCAGCCCCGCGTCGATCTGACGATTTTCCGCCGACAGCGCCGCCGCCGCAGCATCAAGCCGCGCCTGCACGGCCTGGCCATAGGAGGTGTCGCTGATCAACCGGTCAGGCTCGATGGTCAGAATCGTGCCCGTGGGGGCCGCCGGAATTTCCTGCGCAATGCCGGCCGTGGACCAGCCGACCCAGGTTGTCAGTGCAAAGGCCACCGCCAACCCGGTTCGCATGATCAGAACTTTGTGGAAACGGTCAGATCGAACGTCTGCTCGCGGTCATAATCTTCCTTGGCCAACGCCTTGGAAAAGTTGAGCCGCAGTGGCCCGATGGGCGTATCCCACAACAGCGAGAACCCGATGGCCGACCGCAGATTCAAGCTGTCGTCCACCGGCCCGCCGGTACCGTTGACGTTATCGAGCGACCAGACAGAACCGACATCCAGGAACAACCCGCCGGTCAGACCATACTCCTCGGGAAGCCCGAGCGGGAAATCAGCCTCGAACCGGGCTACGGCGAACAGGTTGCCGCCCAACGCATCTTCGTTCGTGGCACCAAGGTCACGGGGGCCAAGCCCGTTGCCCTCAAATCCGCGAATCTTGCCATTGCCGAAAAAGCGGTCGGTGACGCGGCTGTTGCCATCGATCATCGACACGGCGCCACCTTCAAAGATGGCGCGGATCGTGACTTCCTCGCTCAGGATCTTGGTTTCCGCCAGTGCCAGCGCCCGCGTCGTCACCGACTGGATATCACCGCCAAGACCCGCAAAATCCGTGCCGAACTGCAAAAGCACGCCGCCCCTTGGGTTCAGGCCGGTGATCCGGTTGTCATAGGTGTAGGTGAAGCCCACAGCACTCGCGATGGGCGACCCCTGCCGCTCCTCTGCCCGCAGGATGCGCGACGATCCGTTGGAGGTTTCGTCTTCCGGCGTATCAGGATCATCCGCCACCGGGCGGGCCACATCGGTCACGGTATCCTGTTTCAGACTATAGCGAAGTTCCAGCCGCCCGTTCTGGCTGATCGGAAACTCGATCGCCGGGCTGATGCCGATGCGCTTTGTCCCATAGAAGGAATTTTCGTTGTCGGTTGTGTTGTAATACAGATCGAACTTCAGTTTCAGGTCACGGCCCAGAAACGCGGGTTCGGCGAAACTGATCGACGAATTGACGTTGTCCGAACCTGTAGACAGGCTGATCCCCAGAAATTGCCCGCGGCCCAGAAAGTTGCTTTCCTGCAGGCCAATCGTAAACGCCGTGCCGTTCACCGACCCGAAATTCACCCCAAAGCTGAGCGACCCTGTCGCCTGTTCTTCGACATCGACATTCACAACCACCTGATCGGGGCTGCTGCCGGGTTCTGCCTCGACACTGGCGTCGGCGAAAAATCCAAGGGCGCGGATGCGTTCAGCGGATTGTCTGATTTCACGGGGATTGAAGGGGTCGCCTTCGGCGGTGTTGAACTGCCGCCGGACAACCTGATCAAGAGTGGTGGTGTTGCCTTCGATGTCGATCCGTTCGACAAAGATCCGTTCGCCGCGCACGATGGCGAACTGCACGTTCAACACACGGTTTGCTTCGTCCCGGGTAATCCGTGGTTCGACTGACACGAACGTCAGCCCTTTTTGCAGCGCCAGCGATTCAAGCCGCGCCACGTTGTTTTCGATGATGGACGGCGAATAAGTGACGCCGGGGCGCACGCGGAGTGCTGCCTGAAACTCTGCGGCGTCCAGCCCTTCGATCTCGCTGACGGCGCTCACCTGACCCACGCGGAAGCTTTGGCCTTCCTGCACGCTGAACGTCACGAAAAACCCATCACGTTCGCGAGTCACGTCGCCTGTCGCATCAAGAACCTGCACGTCAACGTATCCGCGCGACAGATAGAAATCGCGCAGCAACTGCTTATCAAGGTCAAGGCGGTCCGCGATAAACGTGTCACGCTGGATGAACCGGCGCAGCAGGCCGGCCTGTTTGGTTTCCAGAACCTGACGCAGGCGGCGGTCGGAAAAGGCCCGGTTGCCGACAAAGGACAGCCGCTCGATCTCCACCACCTTGCCTTCGGTCACTTCAAAGACAAGGTCCACGCGGTTGTCTGACCGGCGGATGATCTTGGGGTCAACCGTTGCCGCAATCCGCCCAGTCGTGCTGTAGGCTTCGGTGATGGCGGCGGCATCAGCTTCGGCCTGTGCGGGCGAATAAACGCGCCGCGACTGGCTGCTGACAAGGGCGGACAGGTCTTCGTCGCTGAGCCGTTTGTTGCCTTCAAAGTTGATGATGTTCACGACAGGATATTCCTGCACCCGGATCACAAGCGTCGATCCCTGCGGGCTGACCTCCACCGATTCGAACAGACCCGAGTCGACAATCCGCTGATATGCGTCGTTCAAAGCGGCGGCAGAGATCGCTTCGCCGCGCCCGATTCCGGCAAACCGCACGATGGAAGCGGCGTCGACGCGTTCGTTTCCTTCGACTGTCACGTTCGAAAATGAAAAGCTTTGCGCAAAGGCGGGCGTGAATGTCCCGCCAGAAATGCTTGCAACACCGATCATTAGCGAAAAGGCAATGGAACGCGTCACAGTTTCGAATTTCACAAGGTGCACCCGATCCGTCATTTTTGCCCGATGCATCGTTCGCCCCGCCTGATCATGTCCGTAATCTGACTAGCGGGAATGGAAAGGCTTGTCAAAAGGCGGTTGCCTGAAAACTGACGTGCAAGCACAAGCCTTTGTGGCCGTTGCGCAATCGTTCCACCTTATGCTGGCGGGCCTCGGCCGTTCAGGGACAAAACAGATCGTTCGACAGGGCAAAGACCATCAGTGTCAGCAACAGCGTCAGACCCACGCTCATCATCACGCGCAGCGCTTTTTCTGCGGGCGGTTTTCCGGCAATTGCCTCGTAGGCATAGAAAACCAGATGCCCGCCATCAAGGATGGGAATCGGGAACAGGTTCATCAGACCAACCGCCGTCGACAACATCGCGATGAACCCGATGAACACGATCATGCCTTGTGCGGCAGCAGCGCCCGACGTTTCCGCAATGCCAAGCGGGCCGCGCAGGTTGCACGAACTGATGGCACCCGTAATCATGTGCTGCAGTCCCGACAGGCTGGTCGCGACCACATTCCAGGTTTGCTGCGCCCCCAGTCCGACCGCTTCGAACAGGCCGGGCTTGCGGGTTTCGGGGTCGAACACCAACCCGCCGCTCAAGCCCAAAAGCCACCGTGTCTCGAACCCGCCCTCGGCTGTGGGAATGTCGCGGCGTTTGGGCTGCAGTGTCACATCCAGTTCTGTGCCATTGCGCCAAAGCGTCAGCACCATCGGACGCCCCTCGGACGCGCCAACCAGATCGCGCATTTCGCTGAAACTGTGCACAGGGGTTCCGTCTATCGCCAGCACCACGTCGCCCGCCTGCATGCCGACATCCATCGCCGATGTGTCGGGCTGCACCGAACTGACCACGGCGGGGAACGGAAACGGCCCGTCGATTGTCATTTCCGCGTCATTGCGGCTGATCTGGTAGGGCACCGTCGCCGATGGTTCCAGCGCGTTGGCCACATCGACAAAGGCCGACAGGTCAGGCGTCGGCAAACCACCCAGCGACGTGATCATGTCGCCGGGCAAAAGCGGCTGTCCGATTTCGGGCAAGGTGGCGACGCGGCCCACAACAGTGCGTTCCGTGGCGACCCCGGTTGACCAGATCAGTCCCGCAAAAACGATGATTGACAGCGCGAAATTGAACAAAGGCCCCGCCGCAACTGTCGCCGAACGCGCCCAAAGCGGTGCGCCGTGCATCGTACGGCGCTGTTCCGCCTGCGACAGGCCCGACAACGCCGAACTGTCCTTACCGGACGCGGCGTTGGCGTCACCCAGAAATTTGACATAGCCGCCGAACGGCAAGGCGGCGAACTGCCACCGCGTGCCCCGCTTGTCCACGCGCGACAACAGAACCGGCCCGAAGCCAAGCGAAAAGACCTCGGCATGGATGCCCGACCAGCGGCCCACGATGTAGTGGCCGAATTCATGCACGAAAACGATGATCGACAAGGCGAACACAAAGGCAATCAGGGTCCAGGCGACCCCACCGAAACTTGGCAACTGGTTCACGAAATCCAAAGTTCAGCCTTTCCTGTTGCGTCGGTCGACCAATGCCGTCGCGTGTCTGCGCGCAAGATGGTCTGCTGCCTGCACCTCCTCAAGGGTGTCGGCGGCTTTTCCAAGGCGTGTCTCGGCCGAAACCTTGTCGAGCGTGTCTTCAACCACCGCCGCCATATCGGAAAAACCGATGCTTCCGGCCAGAAAATGATCCAGCGCGATTTCCTTTGCCGCGTTGAAAACAGCACCTGCCGTGCCCCGCACCGCCATCACATCGCGGCACAGGCGCAGGGCCGGATAGCGTGCAAGATCAGGCGCGCGAAAGGATAATTGGGCGATTTCCGCAAAATTCAGCCGCGCAATCGGCAGCTCCGCGCGCGCGGGCCAGTTCAGCGCATAGCCGATGGCGTGGCGCATATCGGGCGCACCCAGATGGGCCATGATCGCACCGTCGCGGAAACCGACCATCGAATGGATCAGGCTTTCGGGATGAATGATCACTTCGATTTGATCAGGTTCGACCCCAAAAAACTCGCGTGTTTCGATCACTTCAAGTGCCTTGTTGAACATTGACGCGGAATCGATGGTGATCCGCGCGCCCATCGACCAGTTCGGATGGGCCAGCGCCTCGGCCACTGTCGCCTGCGCCAACCGGTCAAGCGGCCAGTCCCGCAACGCCCCGCCCGAGGCGGTCAGGATGATCCGTTCGACGGCACCGATGTCTTCGCCCGTCAGCGCCTGAAAGATCGCGGAATGTTCGCTGTCCACGGGCAGGATGCGCGCGCCGTTGGCGGCAGCCGTGGCCATCATCAGGGGGCCCGCCGTGACAAGGCTTTCCTTGTTGGCCAGCGCCAGCGTCGCCCCGCGCAGCAGCGCACGCAAACCGGGTTCCAGCCCCGCCGCACCGACAATCGCGCTCATCACCCAGTCGGCAGGCCGGTCCGCAGCCTCGGCAATGGCGGCGGCACCTGACGCGGCGTCCACCCCCGACCCCGACAAGGCGTCACGCAACGCAGGAAGGCAGTCGTCGTGCGCCGTCACCGCGACGTCCGCACGCAGGGCGCGGGCCATCTGCGCCAGACGCGCCACATTGCGGCCGCCGGTCAGGGCACAGGTGTGAAACCTGTCAGCCCCCCCGGCCCGCATCACAAGATCGAATGTGCTTTCGCCAACAGACCCGGTCGCGCCGAAAATCGCGATGGAACGCATTGCGTCAGGGCCCTGCCGACAGGGGAAGAGGCAGCGGCGCAAACAGGCCCAGAACCACGACGGCCACCACCGCCCCCGTCAGCGCATCGAACCTGTCCATCACACCGCCATGGCCGGGGATCAGGTTGGAACTGTCCTTGACGCCCGAACGCCGCTTGATCCAGCTTTCCCCGATGTCGCCCATCTGCCCGGCAAATGCGACCACCGCCGACAGGATCACAAGCGTCCAAGGCGCCCCGACGAACACGACGAAAATGCCCCCCCAGGCAGCAGCCCCCACCCATCCCGCCACGGTTCCTGACCAGGTTTTCTTGGGGCTGATGGAAGGCCAGAATTTCGGCCCGCCCATCAGGCGACCCACGAAATAGCCAAGCACGTCAGACAGGATCACCAGCCCCACAAGCCACAGGATCGTGGTCGTCCCCACCGCGCCACGCAAATTGACCAGACCATAGCCCGCCACCATGATGGCCAACCCGGCCACCACCGCCAGCACTTTGTCGCGCCTTGGTGTCAGGGCCATCGACAGGGCGGGGATCAACAGAAATGGCGTTGCAAGATCTGCCGACAATGTGGAAGCCGCCACCACGCCCAAGGCCGCGAGAATGCCAAGCCCGGCCGCGTTGACACGTTCGGTCACCGCGG
Organism: Gemmobacter sp.; assembly: GCA_031425195.1. Taxonomy (GTDB): domain Bacteria; phylum Pseudomonadota; class Alphaproteobacteria; order Rhodobacterales; family Rhodobacteraceae; genus JANPIX01. The sequence goes on from JANPIX010000004.1 coordinate 36,216, forward strand.
GGGCCGTCATCCGCGCTAATTCCCAGAACATCACGGCGCACAGTGCCATCACCAGAACGCGGAACGTCGGGCCACCCAGCCAGATTTCCGCCGCACCCACTGCCAGCATCACCGCAGCCGAGATGATCCGCGTGCGAAGATCACCCCAACGATTGCCGACAACGCTCATGCGCTGATCACCCCGCCAAACCGGCGCTCGCGTGTGCCAAAGCCGCCCACGATCCGCGCCAGTTCGTCAGGTGTGAAATCGGGCCACAAGGTTTCGGTGAACTCGTATTCCGAATAGGCCGATTGCCAGGGCAGGAAATTCGACGTCCGGGTTTCGCCGCTTGTGCGGATCACAAGGTCAGGGTCGGGAATGTCGGCAGTATCCAGCCGCGCCGAAATCGCCTCGTCGCACACGTCTTCGGGTTTCAGTCGCCCTGAGGCAACATCGACGGCAAGCCGCTGTGTCGCGCGCACAATCTCGTCCCGCCCGCCATAGTTGATGGCGACCGTCAGGTTCAAACGGGTCAACCCCGCCGTCCGCGTCTCGATCCCGGACATGAGCCGTTGCAGTTTCGGGTCAAGACGGCTGCGATCTCCGATGAACCGCATCCGGACACCTTCAGCGGCCAGACGATCCGCCTCACGCTCGATATAGCGCGCAAAGATGGACATCAGGCCCAGAACTTCCTCGGTCGAACGCTTCCAGTTCTCGGTTGAAAACGCATAGATCGTCAGCCAGCGGATACCGATATCCGGGGCACAGCGCACGATCTGCTTGACGCGTTCCGCACCCTTGCGATGGCCGACAAGCCGGGGCCAGCCCCTGTTGGTCGCCCAGCGACCGTTGCCGTCCATGATGATGGCCACATGGTCTGCCACACGCGGCGGCTTTCCAGTCGTTAGGTCCTTTGCGGCCACGTTTGCCCCTTGTTGCCCATTTTGGGCTTATCCTGCTTATGCACCCAAATGAAAAATTTTCGTCGAAAATTCTTCGATATCGCTGGCGTGATGATCACACCTGCATGATTTCCGCCTGTTTCGTCTCAAGAACCCGGTCAACGGCGGCGATGGCCTTGTCGGTCAGGTCCTGCACTTCATCCGACCACATCTTCTGGTCATCCTCACCCATGCCGGCATTCTTGGCCTTCTTGATCTGGTCCATCCCGTCACGCCGCACGTTGCGGATCGCGACCTTGGCGTTCTCCGCATAGCCAGCCGCCACTTTTGACAACTGACGACGACGCTCTTCGTTCAGTTCGGGAATAGGAAGGCGGATCAGCGGGCCGTCGACCACCGGGTTGATCCCGATACCCGAATCGCGGATGGCGCGTTCCACCTTGGCGATCATCGCCTTGTCCCACACGTTGATCACGACCATGCGTGGCTCCGGCACGTTCACTGTGCCAAGCTGGTTGATCGGCGTCATCTGGCCGTAAGCATCCACCTGAATAGGGTCCACGATAGAGGCCGACGCCCTGCCCGTGCGCAACGTCGCAAATTCGGTCTTGAGCGCGTTCATCGCCCCGTCCATCCGACGCTGGATCGCATCAAGGTCAATCTCAAGTTCGTCTTGCGCCATGGGCGTCCTCATCAAGTATCAACACGCTTTTGCATCCTATAACAGGATGCGCCCCCGGTTTGTATAGGGGCCTGTCAGCGCTTGGCCTGAACCCGCGTATAGGTGCCCTGCCCGGCCAATATGCCCCGGAACCCGCCCGGTTCATCCAGCGAAAAGACGATAATCGGCAGATCATTGTCCCGTGCCAGGGCAATCGCGCTCGCATCCATCACGCCCAGATGTTTTTGCAGAACCTCGTCATAGGTCACCACGTCATAGCGTTTCGCATCATCATGGCGTTTGGGGTCCTTGTCGTACACGCCGTCAACCTTGGTTCCCTTGAAAATCGCCTGACAGGCCATTTCCGACGCACGCAGCGTGGCCGCCGTATCGGTCGTGAAATAAGGGTTACCCGTTCCCGCCGCAAAGATCACGACACGCTTCTTCTCCAGATGGCGCACGGCGCGGCGGCGGATATAGGGTTCGCACACCTGATCCATCGGGATCGCCGAAATGACCCGCGTGTGGATGCCCAAAGCCTCCATCGAGGACTGCATGGCAAGCGCGTTCATCACGGTGGCCAGCATCCCCATGTAATCCGCCGTCGTCCGCTCCATCCCCTGCGCCGACCCTTGCAGGCCGCGAAAGATGTTGCCGCCGCCGATGACCATGCAGATTTCCACGCCAAGTTCATGCACCGATTGAACCTCGCGCGCGATGCGCTGCACGGTGGGCGGGTGAAGGCCGTAATTTTGATCCCCCATCAAAGCCTCGCCCGATATCTTGAGCATGACGCGTTCATAACGACGACCGGCGGGCAGTGAATGCGGCATGTGGGGGGCCTTTTTGGCTGGCATATGGTAGCGGGATGGTGACTGCGCCACAAAATGTCGTAAAACCGAAAGATATTCAACCTGTCCTTCAAGGGGGCAGGCCCATGCCAAGGAACATCGTGCACCTTTTTCGTGACCTGCCCCCGGACCAACCTGTGCTGATTGCAGGCCCCACGGCCAGTGGCAAGTCCGGTCTGGCGCTGGACATCGCGGATCAGGGTGGCGGACTTATCGTGAACGCGGACGCGCTGCAGGTTTATGACTGCTGGCGCGTGCTCACGGCCCGGCCGGATCGAACCGATATGGCCCGCCGTCCCCACCGTCTGTACGGCCATGTTTCACGCGACGACCCCTATTCGGTTGGTCACTGGCTGCGCGATGTTGGCAACCTGATTGGAACCGGCCAAAGGCTGATCATCGTGGGCGGCACCGGGCTTTATCTTTCGGCCCTGACGACAGGTCTGGCCCCGATTCCCCCCATTCCCGCCGACATTCGCAAGACGGCTGACAACCTGCGCCTTGCGGGCGATTTGCCAGCCATGCTCGCCGAACTGGACCCGGACACGCTTTCCCGGATCGACACCCGCAATCCGGCCCGCGTGCAGCGCGCGTGGGAGGTGGCACAGTCAACGGGCCGGGGACTGGCCGCTTGGCAGCGTGACACCCCCGCGCCCCTGATTGACATCACCCAAGCCTGCGCCATCGTCCTGCAACCCGACCGCGACTGGCTTGGTGCGCGAATCGACCGGCGCTTTGACGCGATGATCCGCAACGGGGCGCTGGATGAGGTGCGCGCCAATCTGCCCCATTGGCAGCCCTCCGCGCCGTGGGCACAGGCCATCGGCGCGCCCGAACTCGTGGCGCACCTGCAAGGGAAGATGTCATTGGAAACCGCCACTGACGCCGCCAAGATCGCGTCAATGCAATATGCCAAGCGCCAGCGGACATGGTTTCGCAACCGCATGAAGGGCTGGCAATCGTACGCGCCACAATAAGTTGTGGCCGGTTTGCGCCGCCACAGTCCTCTGACGGACGCGAGTTCAATGACCACCGTCATTGCCATTGGCCGCTTTTCGCCACCGCGCACCGCGATGCCAGATTTCTCTTGAGAATTCGCAAGATAGACGGTTTACCTGTCGTGTTCGAAAAGGCCAATTATGACCCGCATAGACCCGCCCCTTGCCCCCGCATCGCAGCTTCGCCTCGTTGCCATTCCACGCCTCGCCGCCGGTGGCCGCTGGCGGGTGGAGGCGATGCGTTCAATCTCGGAACCCATGCTGTTGTGGTTCACCAAGGGTCAGGGGCGCATCACCATCGCGGGCGTCACGCGCGGCTATACCTCGCACAACTGCATCTTCATCCCGGCGGGCGTCATGCACGGCTTTGACGTGGGCCCGCAGGTGTTCGGCACGGCCGTGTTCTTCGGACGTGACACTGCCCTGACGCTGCCCCGCACCGCACAACACCTGCGGATCAGGGAAACGTTTCAGCAGCAGGAACTGAACATCACGCTCGACAACATCCAGCGCGAACTTGAAAGCGACAGCCCGGCACATGATCGTGCGGCCCTTCACCATCTGGGCCTGCTTGGCGTCTGGCTTGAACGGCAGGTGGCCAAACAATCACCCGCCGACCAGCCGCGCAGCGATGCCGCCCGCAAACTTGTTGCCCGGTACACTGCCCTTCTGGAACGCGACTTCCGCTCGGGCATGGGCGTGGGCGATTTTGCCGCCGCCCTGGGCGTGACGGCCACCCACCTGTCGCGATGCTGCAACCTCACTTGTGGCAAACCCGCGTCAAGCCTGCTGCAGGATCGGCGTATCTTCGAAGCACGCAAACTTTTGTCCGAAACACGCCTGCCGGTGGGGCAGATTGCGGGCAATCTGGGCTTTGCCTCGCCCGCCTATTTCACCCGCGCGTTTCAGCATCTGACAGGCCAGTCCCCCTCGGCATTCCGCCGGGCCACCTGACTTCGGTAAACAATGTCGCAAAAGCACCGATAACGGGCGAAACGCGACGTTGACGCCGTGCAAAAAACCGTGCGCAATGCGGAAAGCCAGCCGTGCATCAACGACGCGGCGGTTCAATGATACGTGGCTTGCAGCACTCAACCGGGCGCGGGCCGAAAAAATGTTCTGTCAGGGAGACGACAATGATCCATTCAACCCCACGCGCCGAACCGCTTCACCCGGCCGCGGAAATGTATGTGGCCGAACTTGCTGCCGGCAAGTTGAGCCGCCGCGAATTTCTGACCCGCACCACGGCGCTGGGTGTGTCGGCAGCCGCTGCCTACGGCCTGATGGGGCTTGAGGCCCCGGTTGCGGCACAAGAGGCGAAGGTTGGTGGCATCCTGCGCATGGCGATGGAAACCAAGGCGCAGAAAGACCCGCGCCTGGCAGACTGGCCACAGATTGCCAACGTCTATCGCGGCTGGCTGGAATACCTGATCCAGTACAACCCCGACGGCACCTTTGAAGGTCGCCTGCTGGAAAGCTGGGAAACCAACGCTGACGCCACCGAATACACGCTCAAACTGCGTCCGGGCGTGAAATGGAACAATGGCGACGATTTCACCGCCGATGACGTGGTGCGCAATTTTGGCCGCTGGTGTGATGGCAGCGTCGAAGGCAACGCCATGGCGTCGCGTTTTCCGGGTCTGCAAACTGCCGCGACCGAAACCGAACCGGCAAAACTTCGCGACGGCGCCGTCACCGCTGTTGATCCGCTGACCGTGAAACTGTCGCTGTCTGCGCCCGATATTGCGATTGTCCCGAACGTCGCCGACTACCCCGCGGCCGTGGTGCACTCCAGCCTCGCCGACGGGCAGGATCCGTCCACCAACCCGATCGGCACAGGCGCCTATCTGCCGGGTGAGATTGCCGTTGGCCAGAAGATGACGCTGGTTCGCAACGCAAACCACACCTGGTGGGGTGGCACACCGCCGCTCGACGAAATTCACTACATCGACTTCGGCACCGATCCTTCGGCCATGATCGCGCTTGCCGGTTCCGACGAAATCGACACGAACTACGAATCGACGGGCGAATTCATCGACATCCTCGATGGAATGGGCTGGAAGAAGATCGAGGCGGTGACTGCGGCAACCATCGCCGTTCGCTTCAATCAGGCGTCGGATCTCTACAAGTCGAAAGAGGTTCGCGTGGCCCTGCAGGCCGCAGTTGACAACGCCGTGGTGCTTGAACTGGGCTATTCGGGTCTTGGCAAACCGGCGGAAAACCACCACGCCTGCCCGGTTCACCCGGAATACGCAGAACTGCCGCCGCAAGTCGTCGATCCGTCGCTGGCCAAACCTGCCCTCGAAGCGGCAGGCCTAGCGGAAGCAGAATTCGAACTGATCTCGCTCGACGACGCGTGGGAAGCGGCAACCTGTGATTCCGTCGCGGCCCAACTGCGCGACGCGGGCGTGAACATCAAACGGACCATCCTGCCCGGTTCGACCTTCTGGAACGATTGGCAGAAATACCCGTTCTCGGGCACCACATGGAACCATCGCCCGCTGGCGGTTCAGAACATGTCGCTCGCCTATACGTCCACGGGGTCGTGGAACGAAACCGCAATGGCAAACCCCGAGTTTGATGGCCTGATGGCTCAGGCTCTGGCGCTGGCCGATGCGGATGCGCGCCGCGAACTGATGGGCAAGATGGAAAAGATCATGCAAGACGAAGGCGTGATGGTGCAGCCGTTCTGGCGCTCGCTGTTCCGCCATTCGCGCGAGGGTGTGAACATCGACATGCACCCGTCGTTCGAACACCACCACTACAAATGGTCGATCGCCTGATCGACGTCGTGATCGGGGCGCGTGGGCATTTGCCTGCGCGTCGCCTTCCACAACTCTTCTGCCTTCGCAGCCTTGTAGCAAAACCTCTTCGTTTGGCCTGATCGGCAAACGGGAAAGGATCAGCCATGCTCATGTTTGTCGTCCGCCGTATCGGCGTGATGATCCTGACGGCCTTGGCACTGACCTTTGTCGTCTTTTTCATGACAAATCTTCAGCCAAACCTCGAAAAACTTGCCCGTTCCGAAGGATCTGTCCGGATGACAGACGAATCGGTCGCCAACTGGATCAAACAGAACGGCCACGGCGGATCGGTCTTTGCGCGCTATGGCGAATGGCTTGGCGTGTTGCCGGGATGGACCTACACCGACACCAAGGGTGTCACACGGGGCCGTTGCCTGACAGTGGGCGATGATCCTGCGGCGGCAGACCGGTTCTGCGGCCTGCTGCAAGGCAACTGGGGCACCTCCACCGTGTTCAAGCAACCGGTCAGTCAGGTTCTTGGCAAAGGTCTTGGTGCGACAGGCTGGCTCATGCTTTGCGTCATTCTTGTGATGGTCCCGGTATCGCTTCTTCTTGGCATCCTTGCCGGGATGCGCGAAGGCTCCCGCACAGACAGGGTTTTGTCGTCGGTGGCGATCACGACGACGGCCACGCCCGAATATGTGTCCGGTGTGATCCTCGTCGCACTCTTCGCATCGGCCACCACGGGCCTGTCTCCGGTGCTCAAGGATTGGGGCTGGCTTGAAAGTGGCACCTTGTTCAAGGGCACGGCAACCAGCGCCATGGACGACATCACCTTTGGCAACTTCTTTCTGCCAGTGGTGACCATCGCACTTTACGGCATCGGATACATTGCGCGGATGACCCGCGCCTCGATGACTGAGGTGATGACCGCCCAATACATCCGCACCGCGCGGCTCAAAGGGGTGCGGTTTCGGGATGTCGTCATTCGTCACGCCTTGCGCAACGCCCTGATCGCCCCCTTCACGGTGATCATGCTGCAGTTTCCCTGGCTTTTGAACGGTGTGGTCATCGTCGAAACCCTGTTCAACTACAAAGGTTTTGGCTGGACTCTGGTTCAGGCCGCCGGAAACAATGACATTCAGCTTCTGCTGGGATGTTCGGTCGTGGCGGTTGTCGTGGTTCTGATCACGCAACTCATCTCCGACGTGGGCTATGCTTGGCTCAACCCCCGCATTCGGCTCAGCTAAGGAACGAACGCATGGAAGACCTGAGCTGGCTACAGATATTCGGGCAGATGGCGGTGCAGTTCCTGCCCGTCTGGATCGCCCTCGTGGCGCTGTTCGCGGTGTCGATCACCTTCAAGCGGCGTCTCGGCCTTTACGGCAAACTGTTCGACAGCCCGGTCGGCATGACAGGTTTTGCCATTGTGATGTTCTGGGTGTCCACCGCGCTTTTCGCCAATCTGATCATCACCCATGACCCCATCACCCCCCTGTCAAACGTCAAGAACCCCGGTCCCGGCAGCGTGATCAAGGGGCTGAAGGACGGGCTTTACCCGTGGTATCTGCTGGGGGGTGACCATCTGGCGCGTGACGTGTTCTCCCGCGTCGTGTTGGGAGCGCGCGAGGTTCTGACCATCGCCCCCGCGGCCACAGCCTTTGCCTTCATGGTGGGCATCACCCTCGGCCTGCCCGCCGGATACTTCGGCGGCAAACTCGACACCGGCCTGTCCTTCATCGCCAATCTCGTTCTGGCCTTCCCAGTGATCCTGTTGTTCTACCTTCTCGTCACACCCGAGATTCAAAGTGCAGGGCCCGAAATCATCCTGTTCTGGACAGGCCTGCCTTGGCGCGCCTCTATCCCCAATGTGATGGCTGCCGTGCTGTTCATCTTCCCCATCATCTTCTTTTGCACCCTTTGGAACAGCCGCTTTTTCACCAACCCGCGCCAGCGCAACATCTATGTCGGCATCACGATCGTTCTGGGCCTCTGGGTTTATTCCGGGCTTGCCTTCAACGCAGATCCGCTGGGCTTCTGGCAGATGGAACCAAACCTACTGAACGTGTTCGTCTCGGTCGTTTTCGTCAATGCGCCCACCGTGTTCCGCATCGTGCGCGGCATCGTCATGGACATCAAATCCCGCGATTACGTGGCGGCAGGCATGACCCGGGGCGAAGGCCCGTGGTATATCATGCTGTGGGAAATCCTGCCCAACGCGCGCGGCCCCCTGATTGTCGATTTCTGCCTTCGCATCGGCTACACCACCATCCTTCTCGGCACGCTCGGCTTCTTCGGCTTGGGTGTCACACCAGAAAGCCCCGACTGGGGTTCCACCATCAACGCCGGGCGCAGGCTCCTCTCCACCTTCCCGCACCCCGCCGTTGTCCCCGCGCTCGCCCTGATGAGCCTCGTTCTCGGTCTGAACCTCCTGGCCGACGGGCTGCGGGAAGAAAGTCTCAAGGATTGACCAAACCCGGTCCATCCTCTTTGTAAAAATATCCCGGGGGTCTGGGGGCAGCGCCCCCGGGGTCCAGCAGAAAAGCGAGAATGCCATGGCACAGGCTACCGACTGGGACCCGTCAAAGCCGATTCTCGAAATCGAGAATCTGTCGATCAGTTTTTTCACGCGCCTGCGCGAAATACCTGCCGTGATGGATTTTTCCTGCACCGTGATGCCGGGCGAGGCGATGGGGCTGGTGGGCGAATCCGGTTGCGGCAAATCGACAGTGGCGCTTGCGGTGATGCGCGACCTTGGCAAGAACGGGCGCATCATCGGCGGGTCAATCCGGTTCAAAGGTCAGGATCTGACCACGATGACCGAAGAACAACTGCGCCATATCCGCGGCAGCCAGATCGCGATGATCTATCAGGAACCGATGGCTTCCCTGAACCCCGCGATGAAGATCGGCGCACAACTGGCCGAGGTGCCGATGGTCCATGAAGCCATGCCCCGCGACGCGGCAATGGCCCTTGCGCGCCAGATCGTGGCCGACGTCCGCCTGTCCGACCCCGACCGCATCCTCAATTCCTTCCCGCATCAGCTTTCGGGCGGTCAACAGCAGCGCATCGTGATCGCCATGGCTTTGATGTCGAAACCCGCCCTCCTGATCCTTGACGAACCGACCACAGCGCTTGACGTGACGGTCGAGGCGGGGATCGTCGATCTGGTCAAGGAGCTTGGCCGCAAATACGGCACCTCGATGCTGTTCATCAGTCACAACCTCGGCCTTGTGCTTGATGTCTGTGACCGGCTTTGCGTGATGTATTCGGGCGAGGCTGTCGAAACCGGCAATGTGGGCCAAGTGTTCGACAAGATGCGCCACCCCTATACGCAGGCGCTGTTCCGCTCGATCCCGCTGCCCGGCGCTGACAAGAACACCCATCCGCTTGTTGCGATTCCCGGGAACTTCCCGTTGCCGCATGAACGGCCGCCCGGCTGCAATTTCGGGCCGCGTTGCGATTATTTCGTGGACGGGCGTTGCAATGCCACGGAAATCCCGATGATCGACACAGTGGGCACCCGCCACCAGACCCGCTGCATCCGCACCACCGAAATCGATTGGGATGCCCCGATCAAGGCGGGCAAGACCCATATCAAGGTTCCGCCGGGTGATGTCGTGCTCAGGATGGATGATCTGCGCAAATACTACGAAGTGGGCAGCGGCGGTATCTTCGGGGGGGGCGCAAAACGCGTCGTCAAGGCGAACGAAACCCTGAGTTTCGAGGCGCGCGAAGGCGAGACGCTGGCCATCGTAGGGGAATCAGGTTGCGGCAAATCCACCTTTGCCAAAGTGCTGATGGGCCTTGAAACCGCCACTTCGGGCAAGATCATGCTCTATGATCGCGACATTCAGGATACCCCGATCCAGCAGCGATCCACGGCCACGGTGTCCGGCGTTCAGATGGTGTTCCAGAACCCGTTCGACACCCTGAACCCGTCGATGAGTGTCGGCCGCCAGATCGTCCGCGCGCTGGAGATTTTCAAGGTCGGCACCTCTGACGCGGGCCGCCACGAACGGATGCTCGAACTTCTTGATCTGGTCAAACTGCCCCGCGCCTTTGCCGAACGCATGCCCCGTCAATTGTCGGGCGGTCAGAAACAGCGTGTCGGCATCGCCCGCGCCTTTGCAGGCGGGGCCAAGGTTGTAGTGGCCGATGAACCCGTCAGCGCCCTTGACGTGTCGGTTCAGGCGGCAGTCACCGATCTTTTGATGGACATACAGCGCGAAAACCGCACGACCCTGCTGTTCATCAGCCATGACCTGTCCATCGTGCGATACCTGTCTGACCGCGTGATGGTGATGTATCTGGGGCATGTGGTGGAAATGGGAACCACCGATCAGGTGTTCAGCCCACCCTATCACCCCTATACCGAGGCTCTTTTGTCCGCGGTGCCCATCGCCGACACCCGCGTGGTCAAGAAACGGATCGTGCTGGAAGGCGATATTCCCAGTGCGATGAACCCGCCCCCCGGCTGCCCGTTCCAGACCCGCTGCCGCTGGAAAACCGAGGTGCCGGGCAACCTGTGTGACACAGTGATGCCTCCGGTCCGCGTTTTGCAGGGTGAACATCAGATCAAATGCCATCTTCCCGACGATGTGCTGGCCGCGATGGAACCTGTGATCAAGATGGCGGCCGAATGATCGCGCCGGGCCACCTTCGTATTCTGCGGCCCGCCCCCAACATCCTCGCCTTCTACGACGGGCGGGTGCCGGGCTACCGCTTTGCCGATGGCCCGAACTGGGTCGACGACGGGGCGCTTTCCCTTGGTATCGCAAGCTATGTGATCCACGATGGCGACGAGGCGTTGATCTATGACACTCATGTGTCGCTTGATCATGCAAGGTTCATCCGCGCCACGCTGGAAGGCATGGGGATCACCCGCATGACAGTTGTGCTCAGCCACTGGCATCTGGATCACATTGCGGGCAACGAAATCTTTGCCGACTGCACGATCATCGCCAACATCAGAACCGCCGCGCATCTGACCGAACATCGCCGCGCCATCGAGGCGGGCACGTCAAGCGGCCTTCCCGCACTGTCACCCCTTGTCCACCCGACTGACCTGTTCGAGGGGCGGGCGCATCTGCACATTGGCGGGCTGCACATCGACCTTGTTCAGGCCAACATCCATTCCGATGATGCAACCGTGATCTGGATGGCGGGCCCCCGCCTGCTTCTTGCCGGTGACACGGCAGAGGACAGCGTCACCTATGTTGGCGATCCTGCCCAGTTCGAAACGCATCTTGCCGATCTTGACCGTATTGCATCGCTTGGCCCGCGCCATATTCTGCCCAACCACGGCGACCCGGGCCGCATTGGCGCGGGCGGCTATGATGCGGAATTTCTTGCGGCCACTCAGGATTACATCCGGTTTCTGCAGCGCTGCAAAACCGACGCGACGCTCCGCGACACACCACTGCAGCAGGTCATCAAGCCATCGCTCGACAAGGGCACCCTGATCTGGTTTCCCCCTTACGCGGCGATCCATCAACAGAACATCGCCCGCACCGTCGGCGCAGTCTGACGCCCTACCACTTCACATCAGGGTCCTTGGATGCCTTGTGCTTGCGCAGGCGGCTTGGCGTGTGGAATTTCTGATCCTTGAACGGGTTCTTATCCGCATTGCTGCGCAAGATCACCCGGATCGGCGTTCCCGGCATGTCAAAATGGTCGCGCAACCCATTGACGAGATAGCGTTTATAGCTTTCGGGAACCAGTTCCTGGTGGCTTGTCATCACGATGAAACCCGGCGGGCGCGTCTTGACCTGCGTCATATAACGCATCTTGATGCGCCGTCCGCCCGGTGCCGGTGGCGGATGCGCCTCGGTCATCGCACCAAGCCATGTGTTCAGCCGCGCCGTCGGCACGCGGCGGTTCCAGGTGTCATGCGCCTTGCGGATGGCGGCGTGCAGACGGTCAAGCCCGCGGCCTGTCTTGGCGGAAACGGTCACCAGCGGCGCACCTCGCAACTGCGGCAGAAACCGTTCGAACATTTCCTTCAACTCGGCCAGTTTTTCCTGCTTTTCGCCCTCAAGATCCCACTTGTTGACGGCGATCACCACTGCACGCCCTTCCGTTTCGGCATAGTCGGCGATGCGCAGATCCTGCGTCTCGAACGGGATATCGGCGTCGAGCAAGACCACAACCACCTCGGCAAAGCGCACGGCACGCAGACCGTCTGACACTGACATCTTTTCCAGCTTGTCGTTGATCCGGGCCTTCTTGCGCATGCCTGCCGTATCGAAAATCCGGATCGGCGTGCCTTCCCATTCGGCGCGGATCGAAATCGCGTCGCGCGTAATGCCGGCCTCTGGCCCGGTCAAAAGCCGGTCATATCCCAGAATCTTGTTGATCAGCGTCGACTTGCCCGCGTTCGGCCGGCCGATAACCGCGATCTGCAAGGGATGCGTGGCTGTTGGCGCATGGGCAGACGGGTCGCCTTCCTCTTCGCTATCTTCGGGGACGTCGACATCCACAAGGGGCGCATCCGCCTCGGCACGGGCCTGAAATTCGTCGCCAAGGGGGCGCAGCAGATAGTAAAGGTCGTCCATCCCCTCGCCATGTTCGGCTGACAGGCGAATAGGCTCGCCAAGGCCCAGCGACCACGCGTCGATGGCCCCCGCATCGGCAGCACTGCCTTCGGCCTTGTTCACGCCCAATATCACCCGCGCCGATTTCTTGCGCAGGATATCGGCAAAGATCTGGTCCGTGGCCGTGACGCCCACCCGTCCGTCGATCAAGAACAGGCAAACATCGGCCATGTCCACTGCACGTTCTGTCAGGCGGCGCATGCGGCCCTGAAGGCTGTCGTCCGTCACATCCTCCAGCCCCGCCGTGTCGATCACGGTAAAGCGAAGGTCCATCAGTTTGGCGTCACCTTCGCGCAGGTCGCGCGTCACCCCGGGCTGGTCATCGACCAGCGCAAGTTTGCGCCCAACCATCCGGTTGAACAGCGTGGACTTGCCCACATTGGGCCGCCCGACAATCGCAAGGGTAAAGGTCATGGTGTTCAGGCTCCGCCGATCAAACCCGGCGCTTACACCCTGTGGCGTCTAACGGAAAGCGTGAAGTTGCCCATTGGCTCCGACGACATACAACAGGCCCCCCGCCAACGCGGGCTGCGAGGCGGCACCGCCGGGAATGTCGGCCGTGGCAACCAGCGCACCGTTCACCGGATTAAACAGCCGCAACAACCCGTCACCCGATGCCACGACAATCCGCCCGCCCGCAAGCACCGGGCCGTAATGCGCCGTGATCGCCTTGCGCCGTTTGGCCGTCTGGTTGACGAAATAGGGCATGTCAACAGACCAGATCACCTGCCCCGTTGTCGCATCAAGCCGCACAAGGCGCGCCTCGTCGTTCACCAGAAAGACCGAACCACCCACCGGAAGCACCGGCCCAAGGGCCCCTTCCATGGCAGACCAGATCAGTTCACCCGAGGCTGTTGACACGGCGTTCGTTCGGCCCGCTGCGGTGCCGATATAGGTGACGTCGCCCACGACCACCGGATCACCCGTGATGTCGCCCACAATCGCATAGGCGCGGCCCCGGCGTTGCCCGGCCACATCCGTGCCCCAGATCCGCACGCCTGTCCCCTTGAGCGCGGCCACAACCTCGCCGCTGTCCGATGGCAACAGCACAGCGCGGTCTGTGATGGCGGGGGCGGAGCTTCCGATCATCCCTGCAGCAGCGGGCGTCCCGGCAAGCGTCCAGCGCACCCGCCCAGTTTCGGTATCCACACCCCAGCCGGAACTGTCACGCCCGACAACGAAAACCGTATTCCCCTCGACCGAGGGTGCACCCGTCACGGGCGCGCCGAGCCGCTGCCGCCAGATCACGGCACCGCTGGCCGGATCAATCGCGACAAGTTCGCCGTAACCAGTGGCGGCAAAAACCTTGCCCGCGCCGTAAGCCAGCCCCCCGCCAGACACCGCCGTGCCGCGGTCAACTGACGGCGCAAGATCAACCGCCCAAAGCGCACCGCCCCCGGTGGAGGTCGCAGCCAGCCGCGCTGCAGAATCGAGCGTAAAGACCCGCCCATCCGCCACCACAGGTGCCGCTGAAATCCGGTTCTTCCGCGAATTTCCCGCCCCGATGTTCACGCTGAAGACGCGCACAGGTTGGGCCGACAGTGCGCCATGGGGCGGCATGTGCCGGGCGTTGCCGCCGCGATGCGTCCAGTCGGCATTGGCCACCTGACCGGGCAGGCTGATGGGAAGCGACAGATCCGGTGCGCGGCCTGTCGTGTCCACCGGCGCGGGCTGACCCTGAACCGGGATGCTGGCATCCAGATCGGCGCGCACGTCAAAGCGTTGCCCGGGCAGGATCAGTTCAGGTTCCGCGCAGGCCCCCAGCATCGCCAAAGCCGCAAAAGCCATCCCTGCTGTGGTGTTTTTCACGCGCCTGTCTCCCCCTTGAACCCGTCGCAGCATCGCCTGATGTCAACCGCCTTCGACAGGCGCCTCGACGGTACCACCCAAGGCCACAATCATCTGACCTGCCCGCTCGCGCAAGCCATCAGGTGCTTCCTGATCCTGCATCAATGCACGGAACGCGGCAACCGCGTCGTCGGTGCGCGCTTCCTCAACCAGAAGATAGGCCATCTGTTCCAGAGCCATGGTCCGCAGCGCCCGCCCCGGTGCCGCAATCCCGTCCAGCGCCGCCCGCCGTTCGGCAACAGGCACGGCGGCCCCGCCCACGATCACCCGGCGCAGCGTTGCAAGGTCACGGTAAACCTGTGGCAGGTTCGTGTCGGCCGCAGCCTTGTCAAGCGCGGCGAGCGTGGCATCCCGATCTTCCACGGCATCTGAGGCGATCAGCAGGTTGAGGATCCCCGCCTGTTCACCCGACGCCGCGACGCCGGCGAGCGCCGTGCGCCGTGCCGCAGGATCATTGGCGTCAAGCGCCCCCAGCACCGCATCACCAAACGCCTGCGCCTTGGCGCGTGCCGTCGCCTTGGACCATTCCGTCCACGCCGCACCGCCCACGATCAGGACGACAATCACGACGCCGATCCAGCCATATCGCCGAAACAGTGCATAAAGCTTGTCGCGGCGGACTTCTTCGGTGACTTCTTCGATGAAACTGTCTGGATTGCTCACGAAAGATCCTGTTCTTCAACTTGCCTTGTCTTACACGCATGCCCGAAGTTTTGCCAACCCCTGCGACGCCCGGCGCAAAAGGTTACTCTCCCGCGGCAAGCCGGAAGGATGGCGGGGCGGACGCATCCGCAACCGGCCCTTCTTCGCCCTCGGCAGACTGCCTTTCCCACATCGCGGCATAGCGGCCCTGACGTGCCAGCAACGCGTCATGCGTGCCCTGTTCGACGATCCGGCCCTGTTCCAAAACCACGATCAGATCCGAATCGGCGATGGTCGACAAACGGTGCGCAATGGTCACCACGGTGCGCCCCTGCCCCATTTCCCGCAGGCTGTCTTGAATGTCCCGTTCCGTCTGGGTGTCAAGTGCGCTCGTCGCCTCATCGAGCAGCAGGATCGGCGGGTTTTTCAACAACGTGCGCGCAATCCCCACGCGCTGCTTTTCCCCGCCCGACAGTTTCAGCCCGCGTTCGCCCACGGTGGTCATGTATCCGTCAGGCAGACTGGCGATGAAATCATGGATCTTCGCCGCCCGCGCCGCACCTTCAACCTCGTCCTGCGTGGCGCCTGCCCGGCCATAAGCGATGTTATAGCCGATGGTGTCGTTGAACAGCACGGTGTCCTGCGGAACCACACCGATGGCATCATGCAAGCTCGCCTG
Source organism: Gemmobacter sp. (assembly GCA_031425195.1). GTDB lineage: Bacteria > Pseudomonadota > Alphaproteobacteria > Rhodobacterales > Rhodobacteraceae > JANPIX01. The sequence continues at coordinate 52,120 of JANPIX010000004.1, forward strand.
CGTGACATCGCGCAGATCCTGCCCGTCGATGCAGATGGCCCCGCCCGTCACATCATAAAACCGGAACAACAACCGCCCGATGGTCGATTTGCCCGATCCGGATGGGCCCACAAGCGCCACCTTCTGCCCCGCACCAACAGTCAGGCTCACGCCCTTCAGGATCGCGCGGTCAGCCTCATAGGCAAAGGTCACGTTGTCCAATGTGACGGCCCCGCCGCGCACCACAAGGGCGTTTGCACCGGGTTTGTCGTTCACTTCGGACGGCTGGTTCAGCAATCCGAACATCTCGCCCATATCAACCAGCGCCTGCCGGATTTCCCGGTACACGGTGCCCAGAAAGTTCAACGGCAACGTAATCTGAATCATATAGGCGTTGACCATGACGAAATCGCCCACTGTCAACTGGCCCGACTGCACCCCGAAGGCCGCCATGACCATGACGATCACAAGCCCCGTGGTAATCAGGAACGCCTGACCGAAATTCAGGAAAGACAGGGAATAGCCGGTCTTGACCGCAGCCGTCTCATAAGCCGCCATTGCACTGTCATAACGCGCAGCCTCGCGCCCTTCGGCGCTGAAGAACTTGACCGTTTCGTAATTGAGCAGACTGTCGATGGCCTTCTGGTTGGCATCGGTGTCCTGATCGTTCATCTGGCGACGAACCTTGACCCGCCATTCCGTGACGCGAAAGGTGAACATCACATAGATGGTGATCGTGATCACAACCACCGCCATGTACTGCCAGCCGAACACGACCCAGAAGATGATCGATACCATCGACAACTCAAGGATCAGCGGCCCGATCGACAACAGCATGAACCGCAACAGGAAATCGACGCCCTTGACCCCCCGCTCGATGATCCGGCTCAGACCGCCCGTCTTGCGCGTGATGTGATAGCGCAGCGAAAGCCTGTGAATATGCGTGAATGTTTCCAGCGCCAACTGCCGCAGCGCGCGCTGCCCCACCCGCACGAACACCACATCGCGCAATTCGTTGAACGCTATCGACCCCAGCCGCGCAACGCCGTAAGCTACCGTCAGACCCACTGCCGTCAACGCAATCAGCATGGCCCCCGAAGGCGTATCCCCGGCAAGCGCATCGACGGCGGCCTTGTACAGAAACGGCGTGAGGACCGAAATGATCTTTGCCGCCACCAGCATCAACAGCGAAATCACGACCCGCCGCTTGACCCACGTCTGACCGGGCGGCCAGAGGTAAGGGATCACCCGGCGGATGGTCTGAAGTCCGCTCGCCGGGCGTTGGCCCGATGGGGATGCCGGGGCGGATGGGTTTGGTGCGCGCATTGCTGCCTCGATCAGGTGGCTGTGGTTTGGGGTTTTCCCCGCGTGGTTGACACCGCTCTAACCATTCGGGCATAACTGTTCAAGAGTTCATGAGGTATTGAATGATGGAGCGACGATCCGCCCTTGCCGCCCTGTCTGCCATGGCGAACGACGCCCGGCTTGATTTGCTGCGCCTGCTCCTGCGCCACGGGCCGGATGGAATGGCGGCGGGCGATATCGGGCGGGCCCTCGGCCATTCGGCATCACGCCTGTCGTTTCATCTTGCCGCGCTGGAGCAGGCAGGGCTGATCCAGTCCCGCCGCGACAGCCGCAACATGATCTATTCGGCCAACCCCTCGGGTCTGGGGGGCATCCTGTCTTTTCTGCTGAAAGATTGTTGTCTGGATCATCCCGACGTTATGGCCTGCTGCCGCGCATCGTCGCAAAGCGCCGGGCATTCAGAAACAGACACTGTCGACCTGATCATGGCATCTCGGGCATCGTGAACACCTGACCCGGATAGATCAGGTCGGGGTTCCTGATCTTGTCGCGATTGGCCTCGAACACCTGCACATACATCACCCCATCGCCGTAACTGTCGCGGGCGATCTTCCACAGGCTGTAACCGGGCTGCACCGTCATGGTGATCGGCGCCGTTCCTGCCGACGCAACCTGATCTTCGGCGGCGGCTGTTACCGCCACGGGCTGATCCGCCAACGTAACGGGCGACGGTTCTTCCGCCACCGGCACGGCTGCGTCATTGACAACTGGCTTTGCTTCTGGCGCGGCGGGTGCCTCGGAACTGGCCACCAGGGCGGCCACCGTTTCACGTTTGAACGGCGTTTCAAACCGCGACACGACCTTGCCATCTGCGCCCAGCACATCGGCGCGCAGCGTATAAAGCCCGGGTGCCACATCCGGCAATGTCAGTGACCAAGGCCCGGCCTCGGGTGCCGTGAACGTGGCAAGTTCCGAATTATCCAGATACAGCCGCACGAACGCCCCCGGCGCGGCCTGCCCGGACAGTTGCACCGCCCCGTCAGGCGCATAGGAAATCACGTCGATCGACACCGGCATCGCCCCGCCCGCATCTTCTGCGGCAGCGGGCTGCTGCAGGACGCTCGCCCCGCTTTCCGTCAACAACAAGGCGGCGGGTTCGGCAGGTTCAGGTTCGGCCTGCGGCGGCTCGGCCCTCTGCGGTTCGGCGGGTGCCGGTTCGGCTTCCGCCACCTCCATAGCCCCGGCAATGGGGGCCAAGGCGACACTGTCCGCCGACGCCAGCGCCGTCCCGTCGGGCAAGACGGCCTGCAATGTCATCAGCCGTGGCAAGTCTGACCCCGGAAGATCGAACAGCGCGGCAAAGCTGCCATTTTCATTCACCGTTTCCGTGGCAACGGGAACACCGTCCACCATCACCTGCAACGTGGCCCCGGCAGGCCCCTGCCCGGCAACCAGCGCTGAGCCATCCGGTTCGACCCGGACCGTATCGAAACTTGGCATGGGGGCAGGTTCGGGTGCTGCGGGCGTCGGATCAACAACGGGCGCAGCCTCGGTCGGCTTCTCGACCATCGCAGCATTTTCCGCAACCACAGGTGCTGTGATCGCCGCAGGGTCTGCCATCGGCACCGCAACCTCGTCCCGCTGAAGCCGCAACGCCAGAACACCCGCTGCGGCCACGGCAAAGACGCCTGCCCCAATCCAGAAACCCGCGAAGCCCGATTTTTCCTCAGCCATCATCCAATTCCCCGGCCCGGACGCTCCCCGCCCCTTTTCTTTCCAACAGGAACCCCGATATTCAACGCCAAAGCAACACTTTTCCAAAGGTTTTCTGATGCTGCAGTCCATTTGTGTATTCTGCGGCTCGCGCCCCGGTCACAAGGCCGATCATGTTCTGGCCGCACAGGCCGTCGGGCGGATCATCGCGGCGCACGGCTGGCGGCTGGTCTATGGCGCGGGCGATGTCGGCCTGATGGGCGAGGTTGCCCGCAGCGCCATTGGCGCGGGCGCATCCAGCCTTGGGGTGATCCCGGTTCACCTGATGGGGCGCGAACAGGGCAAGCGCGATCTGACGCAACTTGTGATCACCGAAGACATGCACGAACGCAAGAAGGTCATGTTCATGAATTCGGATGCCATCGTGGTCCTGCCGGGCGGCGCAGGCAGCCTTGACGAATTTTTCGAGGTTTTGACCTGGGCGCAGATTGGCCTGCATGGCAAGCCCGTCTATCTTCTCGATGTCGCGGGATACTGGCAGCCGCTTGTTACCCTGATCGATCACATCATCGCCGAGGGGTTTGCCGATCCGTCTCTGCGCGGGCATTTCGGTGTGGTGCGGGATGTGGCTGCCCTTGAACAGCACCTGACGGCAGCATTGAACCCACCTGCCAGCGCATGAAAAAGCCCGCCAGATTGCTCTGGCAGGCCCTCATTCCGGCAGTCCGCAGTTACATGCGGGCGGCGACGGCTTCCCAGTTCACCAGTTTGTCCAGGAAGTTGGTCAGATAAGCCGGGCGCTTGTTGCGGAAATCGATGTAGTAGGAATGTTCCCACACATCACAGCCCAAAAGCGCCGATTGCCCGTGGCACAACGGATTGACGCCATTTTCGGTCTTGGTGATCTTCAGCGCACCGTCCTGATCCTTGACCAGCCACGCCCAGCCCGACCCGAACTGACCGGCCCCTGCAGCGGCGAAGTCTTCCTTGAACTTCGCGACCGACCCGAACGCTTCGGTCAGCGCCCGTTCAAGATCGCCCGGCATCGCCTTGGCTTCACCCGGACCCATCACTTCCCAGAACAGGTTGTGGTTCCAGGCCTGACTTGCGTTGTTGAAGATGTCGTTCTGTGCCACGGCACCCGGGGCATAGGTGCCCTTGACGATCTCTTCCAGGCTTTTGCTTTCCCACTCGGTCCCGGCAATCAGCTTGTTGCCGTTGTCGACATAGGCCTTGTGGTGAATGTCGTGGTGAAATTCGAGCGTTTCGCGCGACATGCCAAGCGGCGCAAGGGCGTCATGCGAATAGGGCAGATCAGGAAGCGTAAAGGCCATGGCGGCACTCCTTCAAATGGGGATGGTTGCCCCTGAATAAGGGTGCAAAGCGTGCCAAGGTCAAGGGCAACAGCGCAACTCTGCCGTCAGTGCTGGCGCGTCATTTCACAGTGCAGCTTCCGCGCGCGGAAAAATCGTTGCTGTAATTCAAGGGCTTGGCGATGACAGACACCGCACCCGTCGCCTTTATGTAAGTCGCGCGATAGGCGAACCGCGGGGCCACCTGTTGCGCCTTGTTCTTGATCTGCGGCAGGTCCCAGGTGAACGTGATGCGCTTTGCGTTGTCGACGGAAACCTTGCCTTCGACAGGCTTGCCAAAGAAATGGTCGATGATCCCGTCGTTGACCAGAACAGTTCCGGTTGCGGCGTCATGCGCAATGACAATCTGGCTTGCAACCCACTGCTGGGTGTTGGCCACATCCAGCGCGCAGTTGTAAACGGTCGGGGCGGCAAACACGGGGGTTACAGTCAGGGCCAGAAGGCCGGCGGTGACAAGTCGAAGCACTCTTTACTCTCCTATTGGTTTTAATAGGCAAGAGTTCACAACCCTGAATGCTTTGCAACGGGCAAAGCCAACTGACCAACTCAATTGCAGTTAAAGGTGTCGCGTCGCTGTTTTTTGATGCAACCTCAATCCAGTGTGCTGCCGTGCTCTGCCGAATGGGTCAAAAGCGCCATCACATAGGCCGCGACGGATCTGAAACAGACCAAAGTAAACCCGTCCGCGTCGCGCCAGATGGCGCAGGCAACCTGTGCCGCCCGGGTGCGCCGCAGTTCGCCCACCGGCAATTTGTCCAGATCGACCGGGCAGATCTTGCGGATCACCTGATCCGCCTTTTCCCCGCCAATGCGGAACACCGCCCGCGCATCCGACACATCGACGGCATGGTGATGCGCGGACCCCATCTTGGCACCCAATGCCACCAGCGATTTTTCGACATCACCATAAGGCAGGATCAACAGATATTCGTCCGGCGACATCCAAGCCGCCGACTTGCCCTCCTGATGCAAGATCTGCCGCAGTCCCGGAACCTTGGTCCCGGTGACGGCCTTGATGGCCGCCGCCAACCCCTTTGCGTCCGGTTTGGCACGCAACGAGATCATGCCAACTGGCCCGATCTCACGGATGGCGGCGAAACCGTCAAAACTGGCCCCCGACAGGGCGCTGATGGCATTAGACATTCTGTTGCGCCCCTTCCTTGTCATAAAACACCGGGTCGACGATGCGCGCCTGCACCTCGCCCCCGCCAACCTTGGGGAAACGCACGGTCTGCCCCATCCGCTTCGGGCCGTTCAGCACCAGTCCCATCGCGATGCCACGTTTTAACGTCGGGCTGTAATAGGTTGATGTCACACGCCCTTCGGTGTTTCGTTGCCCGTTTGCATTGACCCCGTCCGCCACCGCAATCGCACCATCCGGAATAACCGATCCGTCCAGCGTTTCCAGACCAACCAGTTTCCACCGATCCGGATTTGCCAGAAACGTCCGCTCTTGCCCGCGCTTGCCCAGAAAGTCAGCCTTCTTTTTGGAAATCGCCCAATCCAGCCCAAGGTCTTGCGGAATGATCGTGCCGTCGGTTTCGTCACCGATCATGATGAAACCCTTTTCGGCCCGCAGAATATGCAGTGCCTCGGTGCCATAAGGCATGATGCCAAATTCCGCCCCCGCCGCCAGACAGGCCTGCCAGAAGGCCAAACCTTCACCGGCCGGAACGGCAATTTCATAGGACAGTTCGCCCGAAAAACTGATGCGATAGACCCGAACGCGGAACCCCGCGAGCGTGCCATCCGCCCATTGCATGAAGGGCAGCGTCTCTTTCGACACGTCCATACTGCCAAGCCGTTCCAGCACCTTCCGCGCGTTGGGGCCGACAACAGCCACCTGCGCATATTGCTCTGTCACGTTGGCGACATAGACCTGCCAGTCCCACCATTCGCATTGCAGCCAGTCTTCCATCCAGCCGTGAATCCGGTCTGCCCCGCCACTGGTCGTATGGCAAAGCCAGGCATCTTCCCCGATGCGGGCGACAACGCCATCATCCGACAGAAACCCCTGTTCGTTGCACATCAGCCCATAGCGGCATTTCCCGATGGGCAGCGTGCTCATCACATTGGTATACAGCATGTCCAGAAAACGGCCCGCATCCGGCCCCTTGACGATGATCTTGCCCAGCGTCGATGCGTCGAGCAGCCCCGCCTTTTCGCGCACGTTCAGAACTTCGCGGTGCACGGCCTGTTCGTGGCTTTCGCCACTCCGGGGATAGCAATAAGCACGCCGCCACAGGCCGACAGGCTCCATGTAAGCACCCTGCGCCATATGCCAGTCATGCATCGGCGTCTGGCGCAGCGGCTGAAAGATATCGCCCCGCGCCTCACCCGCCAGCGCGCCCAGTGTCACCGGCGTGTAAGGCGGGCGGAAGGTGGTGGTCCCCACCTGCGGGATCGCCACATTCAATGCATCAGAAAGCACCGCCAAACCGTTGATGTTGCTCAGCTTCCCCTGATCGGTCGCCATGCCAAGCGTGGTGTAACGCTTGGTATGCTCCACACTTTCATAGCCTTCGCGGGCGGCCAGTTGCACGTCTGAAACCTTGACGTCGTTCTGATAGTCGAGCCACATTTTCGCACGAAGCGCCATGCCAGCACCCTGCGGCATCACCCAGATACCGGGGATCACGCCATCTCCCGCCATCGGCTGTACCGCGGCGGGAATGGCCGCCGGAATCGCGGCAAAGCCGCCCATCTGCAAGGCTTGGGCCGCCGCGCGCGTGGCGTCGGCCATCACCTGATCCGTCGCAAGAACGCCATTCGCCGAACCCAGGGCCATCACCATGGCAGACCCGTCATGGTTCAGCGGCGGGCGCGCCGCATCGGGGCGGAAGGCCGAAATAGCATCGTCCCAAACCAGTTTGCCGCCACAATGGCTCCACAAATGAACCACCGGCGACCACCCGCCGGACATGGCCACAGCCTCGCACGGCATGTCATGCAGCGCCGTGCCTTCACCCGCCTGCGTGCAGATCGACACGCCCGTCACCCGCTTGCCACCCTTGACCTTGGAAATGGCGTGCCCGACCTCGACACGGATGCCAAGACTGCGGGCGTGATCGACCACCGGCCCCGACACCTCCGCACGCGCATCCAGTATCACGGGGACCACCACCCCCGCGCGGTGCAACGCAAACGCCGTGAGATAGGCGTCGTCATTGTTGGTCACCACGACAGTGCGATCACCCGGAGACACGGCAAAATTCACCACATAGTCGCGCACCGACGCGGCGAGCATGACGCCCGGCACATCGTTCCCCGCAAACGACAAGGGCCGCTCGATCGCCCCCGTCGCCGTCAGTATCCGCCCTGCCCGTATGCGCCACAACCGCTGTTTCGGGCGGCCATCGCCCGGCGTGTGATCAGCCACATGTTCATCGGCCAGAACATAGCCATGGTCATAGATGCCGGCCCCCGTTGTCCGTGCCTTCATCGTCACGTGGGGCATGGCAAGCAGGGTGGACACCGTATCCGCCACCCAGGCATCCGCGGGCTTGCCGTCAATCTCCACCCCGTCGACAGGCGCGCGGCCGCCCCAGTGCGGGGTCTGTTCCAGAACGATCACCCGTGCCCCGGCCTGCCCGGCCACAAGGGCCGCCTGCAACCCGGCAATACCCCCCCCCACGATCAGAATGTCGCAAAACGCATAGGCCTGTTCATAACGGTCCGCATCGCGATCCCTGGGCGCGCGGCCCAGACCGGCAGATTTCCGGATGATCGGTTCGAAAACGTGTTTCCAGAATGCACGCGGATGGATGAACGTCTTGTAATAAAATCCCGCCGGCAAAAACCGCGCCAGCGTGTTGTTGATCACACCGACATCGAATTCAAGGCTTGGCCAATGGTTCTGGCTTGCCGCATCCAGCCCGTCAAACAGCGGTGTCGTCGTGGCACGCTGGTTCGGTTCCAGCCGCGCGCCCTGCCCCAGATTGACAAGGGCGTTCGGTTCTTCGGGGCCAGCGGCCACAATGCCGCGCGGGCGGTGATACTTGAAACTCCGCCCCACCAGCATCTGATCATTGGCAAGCAGCGCCGAGGCCAGGGTATCGCCCGCAAAGCCGCGCAGGCGCTTGCCGTTGAACGTGAACTCAAAAGCAGTGGAGCGGTCGATCAACCGGCCGGGTGTCGCAAGGCGGGTGCTCATCGGATGGGCCTCGGGGAAATGGGGAACAGGAACAGGGGTCGCTTGGGGCCGGTCATTCCGGCATCCAGTCGGGACGTCGCGCCCGTATCTTTGTGATGATCTCTGGCGGCGGTGCGCTCACCTGCGCCGGATAGGTGCCGAACACCTCAAGCGTGGCGGTGCAGCGCGCGGCTAGAAACCACTTTCCGCACCCATAGGCGTGACGCCACCGTTCGAAATGCACGCCTTTCGGGTTCTTGCGGGCAAACATGTAGTCGTTGAACTCTTCGTCCGTGGACCCCGGCCCGAACCGTTTCAGATGCGCCTCATAGCCGGGCGAAAGTTCGGTTTCATCAGCACTCACACCGCAGCAGGGACAGGTCAGGATCAGCATTTGGGACACCCAGCATGAAAAAAGGCGGGCACCCGAAGATGCCCGCCTGATGCGGTCAAAGGAAAAGTATTAGTGTCAGTCGGCCGGAGCGGGTGCTGCAGGTGCGACTGGTGCTGCGTCCGGGGTGCCGTCGGTCTGTTCGGCCGGGGCAGGCGCAGCGTCGTTTGGAACAGTGGCTGCCGGGGCGTCAGCATTGCCGTCGATACCGGTTGGCGGTGTCGCGTTGCCGGTGGTCGGGTCTTCCGGAATGGCATCTTCGGCAGTCGCATCAGTGGCTGCGCCGCCGCCCTGAACGGTGCCACTTGCGTCACCTTCGGAAATGCTGCTGCCTTCGGACTGGCCAACGCTGCCTTCCGTGCCACCTGCGCCGGTCTGGGCGTCGCTGTTTGGTTCATAGATCGCATAGGCAAGCAGGGCCACGACAACGAAAACGATGGCAACCATCGCGCCGGTGCCAAAGCCCGAACCACCTGTATTGGCGCGCTGCGCCGTGCGGTTTGCATCGGGACGCGAGGCCGCATCGACGCGGACTGTTGTGTCGGCGCGGGCAGTCGGATCTCCACGGCCTGTATAGCCGGGATTGTTGGAATCTGTGTTATAGCCTTTGGGCGTGTTGGGGGTCTGGTCGGACATCTGCATGCCTCCTGGATTGGGGTTCCTGCGATGGGAACGTCCATTCCGGCGGCATGGTTCCCACGGCGCAGCGCCGGTCCGGCACCGGGCAGGCGGGCATCCGCGTGTGTCACTTTGCGCGCCATGGTCAATGCGCCACCCCTGCGGCCACGGATTCGTCGATGAAACGCCCTTCCTTGAACCGCCACATGTCGAACGCCGCCGCAAGCGGCCCCGGCTCGCCCTTGGCCATCAGGTCGGCCATGGCCCAGCCCGACCCCGGTATGGCCTTGAACCCGCCCGTGCCCCATCCGCAATTGATGAAGCAGTTGCCAAGGGGCGTTTTGGAGATGATGGGCGAACGATCCCCTGTCATATCCACGATACCGCCCCACTGACGCAGCATCTTCAACCGGCTGATCATCGGGAACGTCTCGATCAACGCGCGCAGCGTTTCCTCGATGTGATGGAAACTGCCCCGCTGGGTATAGTTGTTGAAACCGTCCGTACCGCCCCCGATGACCATTTCACCCTTGTCGGACTGGCTCATGTAGCCATGCACGGTGTTGGCCATCACAACCACGTCCATGCAGGGCTTGATCGGTTCGGACACCAATGCCTGCAGGGCCACAGCCTCTACCGGAAGGCGGAACCCCGCCATGTCGGCCACCTGCCCCGAATGGCCCGCCACGACGATCCCCATCTTGCGACAGCCGATATACCCCTTGGTCGTGTTGACGCCGGTCACCGCCCCGTTGGACGAAGTGACGCCCGTCACCTCGCACTGCTGGATGATGTCCATGCCCATGTCCGAACAGGCGCGGGCATAGCCCCAGGCCACGGCATCATGCCGCGCCGTGCCGCCGCGCGGCTGATAAAGCGCGCCCAGAACCGGATAGCGTGGACCGTCGATGTTGATGATCGGCACAAGTTCCTTCACACGCTCCGGCCCGATGTACTGCGTCGCCACACCCTGCAGCATGTTGGCGTGAACCGTGCGCAGATACCCCCGCACCTCGTGATGCGTCTGCGCCAGCATCAGAACGCCGCGCGGGCTGAACATGACGTTGTAGTTCAGGTCTTGCGACAGCGTCTCATACAGACTGCGCGATTTTTCATAGATCGCGGCCGATGGGTCCTGCAGATAGTTCGACCGGATGATTGTCGTGTTGCGGCCCGTATTGCCCCCACCAAGCCAGCCTTTTTCGATCACAGCCACATTGGTGATGCCATGGTTTTTGCCAAGGTAATAGGCCGTCGCAAGCCCGTGCCCCCCGGCCCCCACGATCACCACGTCATAAGACGCCTTCGGCTGCGGCGAGGCCCAGGCCCGGCCCCAGCCCAGATGGTTGCGCATGGCTTCTCGGGCGATGGCAAAGACGGAATAGCGTTGCATGGGCGCAGCCTTTGATGATGGTTGGCAACCTATGCAGACAGATACAGGATTTGCGCCCGATACAAGCGGCGCATTCGGGAAAATTGCGACATCCGCGGCGAAATCCGTCGCATTGTGCCATGTCGTCGCAAGGGGGTTTTGCCGCAGGCCGCGAACCGCTATGTCGGCTGTTGCGGGCATTCTGGCCTGCGTGATGCGGGGTGTTGCAGGTGGCGGAAACAGTGCTGTTCTGGGCGATTGTTGCGGCGATGACACTCGGCGTCGGGCTGCTGATCCTGAACGGGCAACGCCGGTCCCAGCGCCTGTCGGACACATCACCCGATGTCCAGGTCTACCGCGACCAGCTTGCCGAAATCGAACGCGATGGCGCGCGCGGCATCATCCCCGCGGATGAGGCGGCACGCATGCAACTCGAAGTGTCTCGCCGTCTTCTTGCGGCTGACAAGGCAGGCCTGCAATCCGTCACACGCGGCCCGGGCTGGCCCGCCACCGTGCTGCTGACCGGCGCAATTCTGCTTGGGTCCGCCGCGCTTTATTACCGGATCGGCGCGCCGGGCTATCCCGACATGGCGCTGTCCGACCGGATTGCCATCGCCGACGCAGCCCGGCGCAGCCGCCCCGATCAGGCCGCTGCCGAGGCCGCACTTGGCCCCAAGGCCGAAATCAAGGCCGACCCCGAACTGAACGAACTGATGCAGAAACTGCGCGCCGCCGTTGAAACACGGCCCGACGATCTGCAGGGACAGGCGTTCCTTGCGCAGTACGAAGGCGAAATCGGCAACTACGCCGCCGCCGCCCGGGCGCAGGCGCAGGTCGTCCGCCTGCGCGGCACGGACGCCACGGCGAACGACCACCTGCAACTCGCCGACCTTTTGATCCGCGCCGCCGAAGGCTATGTCTCGCCCGAGGCCGAGGCCGCGCTGACAGCAACACTTACGGCCGATCCTGAAAACGGCATGGCCCGCTATTACTCCGGCCTGCTGATGGCGCAGACCGGGCGGCCTGATCTTGGCTTTGCGCTTTGGCAGCGTCTGGCGGAAACGTCATCGCCGGATGATCCCTGGATGCCGCCCCTGCAGTCCGGCATCGCCGGGTTGGCCGAACTGGCGGGCGTCAATTACACACCACCGGGCGATCCTGCAGCCGGGGCACCCGGCCCCGATGCCGCGGCCCTGGCCGAGGCGGCCACGATGTCGGATGCTGACCGTCAGGCCATGATCGGCGGCATGGTCGAACAACTGGCCACCCGGCTTGCCACCGAAGGCGGCAGCGGCGAAGATTGGGCGCGTCTCATCACCTCGCTTGGCGTTCTGGGCGATACCGACCGCGCCCGCGCCATCTGGGCCGAGGCAAAGACGGTCTTTGCCAGTTCACCGCCCGACCTCACGCTTCTGCAAACCGCCGCGGCCAGCGCGGGCATTGCGGAATGACGGCCTATGATGACATTGCGGCCTTTGCCGCCGTGCTGCCCCTGTCGGGCGCATTGGCCGGGCTGGATCTGGGCGACAAGACCATCGGCATCGCCGTCAGTGACCTTCGCCGTCAGGTGGCAACGCCGCTTCTGACCATCCGACGGGTGAAGTTCAGCGTCGATGCAGTGGAACTGATCCGCATCTGCACCGAACGCCGGATCGTGGGGCTGGTTCTTGGCCTCCCCCGCAACATGGATGGGTCCGAAGGCCCCCGCGCGCAGGGAACACGCGCCTTTGCCCGCAATCTGGAACGCCTCTCGCCTCTGCCCCTTGCGATGTGGGATGAACGCCTGTCGACTGTCGCCGCCGAACGCGCCTTGCTGGAGGCGGACACGTCCCGCAAGCGCCGGGCCGAGGTGATCGATCACGTCGCGGCAGGCTATATCCTGCAAGGCGCACTTGACCGGCTTGGCTATATCGCGCGTCAGGCGGGCACAGCGTGACAAACCTGACGAATCCGGCGCAAAACCGTCGCTTTGGGGCGTTGATCACGCCACACGCGAACTTAGGTTACCAAGTGAAACAGGCGCGTTCGTTGCCTGCAACTGAAAGTGCCTGCCTGTGAAAGACGATCCCCTGCCCGGCGACAACATCTGGACACGCGACGAAGTGGAAAGCCCCTGCATCAAGCTGTGCGTGATCCATCCCGAGGAACGGATCTGCGTGGGCTGTTACCGCACGATAGACGAAATTGCCGTCTGGTCGCAGATGGCCCCTGCAGCGCGGGCCACCGTGATGGCCGACCTGCCCGCCCGCGCGCCCCGCCTTGCCCGACGTCGCGGCGGACGGCTGGGAAGACTGGATCACTAGGACCCCGCGGGTCAGTCTTGCGTCAGCCAATCCCGAACTGATGCCATCTGCGGCCTGAAATAGGCGATCATCCGGCCCTCTGGCGGTGCCTGCGCCCCGTCCACCCAAGGGGCCACCCCGTGAATGGTCAACCGGTGCAACAACGTGGCTTGGCCGGGACGCGCCGGAACAGTCCGCCGCGCGCAGGTGGCGAACACCTTGGTCCGCGCCGCCTGATAAACTTCGGTGACGTGCACATCTGCCCAGTCATCGGTTTGTGCGGCAACCATTGCGGGCAACAAAGCCTCGCGCAAGATGATGTGGCTGCCTTCCCAGACCACAAGGGGGGACGCATCGGCATCCGTCTCGTTCAGCGGCAGGCCCAGAATCCAGCCATGCGGTTCCCGCACGAACCGGCGCACGGGCTGACCTACAGGCAGCAGCCCGTCCAGATGCGCCGCGTCCCGCGTTCTGCGGAACCGCGCCGCAGCCTCGGTTTCGCCAATGTCGGCGCGGGGATACCCCGGAAGGATCACCGATATCTGCCCGGGATGCAGCGCCTCGGGCGTCAGGGGAAGGGCAGCCCATGGAAAAACGGCGTCCCCCACCCTGCCATCCGGCCCGTTGGGCAGGGTATCGACACCCACAAACCACGTCCCCCCGCAGCGCCACGCCTGATCACTTTGCGCGACGGCGGCCCGTGCGACGGGCAGTGCCGCCGAGGCCCAGTTGGCAATGGCGGGATGCGGCCCGATGACTGTCCACCCCCGCGCGCCTACCATCCCAGAACCTTGCGCAGCATGTTCAGGGCAACCAGAATCGTGAAGGCCCCAAATGCCCGCTTCAACGGCGCGGGGTTCATCGCATGGGCCAGACGAACGCCCACCGGTGTCGTGATCAATGTCATCGCGATGATGACGACAAAGGCGGGCAGGTTGATGGCCCCTACCGAAAACGGCGGCGCTTCTTCGACCTGCATAAACAGGAAACCCACGGCGGCGGGCACCGCGATAAACAAACCGAACCCGGCCGCCGTCGCCACCGCCCGGTGAATCGCCACACCGTAAAGCGTCATCATCGGCACCCCGAACGTGCCGCCCCCGATCCCCATCAGCGCAGAACAAAAGCCAAGCGCGCTGCCCAGCCCCCCCTTCAGCACGCCCTGCGGCATCGTGTCGGCCAGCCGCCATTCCGGTCGCCCGAACGCCATGTAAAGCCCCGCAATCATCGCAAGCGCGGCAAAGATGATCTGCAGGGTCATGGATCGAAGCTGCGTCGCAACCAGCACGCCCAGAATGGCCCCGGTGATGATCACGGGCCCCCATTGGCGCAGGATCACCAGATCAACCGCCCCCTTGCGGTGATGCGCCAGAACGGAACGGACCGAGGTCACGACGATGGTGGCAAGCGACGTCGCCGTGCAAACCTGCATGATGTTCTCGCCGCCATAGCCAAGGTGGCTGAAGGCATAAAAGAACGCCGGAACCAGCACGATCCCGCCCCCCACACCCAGAAGTCCTGCAATCACCCCCGCAAATGCACCGATCGCCAACAACACGCCAAGCATCGGCAACAACGCTGAAATTTCGGGCATCGCTTGTCCTTCCGGCCGTCCACTCACCCGTCATAGCGCCGCCACAGACGCGCGGCCAGACTTCCTTTAACGCCTGCCGGTTTGTCTCTGGCATTTTCCGCTGCACAGGATTAGCACGAACGCTCACATTCAACCGCGTCGCGTGTATTTCGAAAGGACATCGCATGTCCCCTTCTCCCTTGCGTATTGCACTTATCCTTGGGCTTCTGTCCGCCGTCGGGCCCTTTGCCATCGACATGTATCTGCCGGCGATGCCCGCCATTGCCACTGATCTCGGCACCACGATGCAGGGCGTGCAGGGCACCATTGTGTCGTATTTCATCGCCTTCGGGCTGGCGCAGATGATCTATGGCCCTTGGGCCGATCAGGCGGGCCGCAAGGTGCCGATGTTTGCAGGCATGGTTATCTTTGCAGCGGGCACCCTGATGTGCGCACTGGCACCCACTGTGGGCTGGCTTATCGCCGGGCGGGCCGTGCAGGGTCTGGGCGGTGCCGCCGTCATGGTCGTGCCCCGCGCGGTGATCCGCGATCTGGCGACGGGGCACGCGGCCACCCGGATGATGGCCGCCATCATGATCGTCATCTCGATCTCGCCGATGCTGGCCCCTCTTGCCGGGTCGGCTCTTCTGGTGGTGGCCGACTGGCGCTGGGTATTCTGGGCGCTCATCCTTGCTGCAACCCTCAGCCTTGTGCTGTTGCAGACGTCCCTGCCGGAAACGCTTGCCCCGAAAGACCGGGTTCCGTTCGACTGGGCGACGATGAAGCGCGGCTTTGCCAGTCTGATCACCGACCGGACCTTCATGGTGCTGACCTTTCTGGGCGGCTTCGCCATGGCGAGCTTTTTCGTGTTCATCTCGACGGCGTCCTTTGTCTATTCCGGCGAATACGGCCTGACGCCAACGCAGTTCTCGCTCGCCTTCGCGCTGAACGCGGTCGGCTTCTTCGCCGCATCCCAGTTCGCCGCGAACCTTGGCCAAAAGTTCGGCGCCCGCCGCGTGGTCAGTGTTGCCACCGCCGGGTTCGCCGCGGTGGAGATCGCGTTGTTCCTCGTGTCGACATCCGGCTTTGCCAGCCTTCCCCTGACCATGGCAGGGCTGTTCGTCGGCAATGCGTTTCTGGGACTGGTGATCCCCACCTGCATGGTGCTTGCCCTTGACGATCACGGCGATAATGCGGGGCTCGCCTCCTCGCTTGGCGGGACGATGCAGATGCTCATCGGGGCGGCGATGATGGGCGGAGCGTCGATCTTTCTGGACGGGACAGTGGTGCCGATGCTGGGCGCAATCGCGACCTGCGCCCTGCTGGCCTTCGGGTTCAGCCGCATGATCCCGCGCCAGACGGCGATGGCCTGACAGGCGTGCAGCCTGTCAGGCGACACGCGCCTGCATCAACGTCAGCGCCGCATCCAGAACCTCCAGCCCGGCCCCGGGCCGGTTCGCGCGCTCTGACAACACGCGACGCCAGGCGCGCGCGCCGGGACGCCCCTGATACAGCCCAAACATGTGGCGGGTGATCTGGTGCAACCGCCCGCCCGCCGCAAGATGCGCCCCGATATAGGGGCGCATCGCCTCGATCACCTCTGCCGGGTCCGGGGCAAAACTGTCGCCCCACAAGGCATCCGCGCCAATCAGCACCGACGCCGGATCGTGATAGGCGGCCCGTCCGATCATCACCCCGTCCAGACCCTGCGCCAGATAATCCCGCACCTGCGCCTGATCGCTGATCCCGCCATTGATCACCACGATCATCGCCGGAAATGCCCGCTTCATCGCAACCACCAGTCCGGGGTCAAGCGGCGGTATCTCGCGGTTTTCCTTGGGGCTAAGCCCCTGAAGCCAGGCCTTGCGCGCGTGGATGATGACATGCCCGACCCCGGCCCTGCTGATCTGGTCCAGAAAGTCGGGAAGAACCTGTTCCGGGATCTGATCATCCACCCCGATGCGGCATTTCACGGTCACCGGCACATTGCTTGCGTCCTGCATCGCCCTGACGCAGTCGGCCACCAGCGCGGGCCGCTCCATCAGCACGGCGCCGAAACACCCCGATTGAACCCGGTCTGACGGGCAACCGACATTCAGGTTGATCTCGTCATACCCGAATGGCGCCGCAATCCGCACCGCTTGGGCCAGTTCCGCCGGATCAGATCCGCCAAGCTGCAAGGCCACCGGATGCTCCGCCGCGCCAAACCCCAAAAGCCTGTCCCGCGGCCCGTGGATCACCGCCATGGCTGTGACCATTTCCGTGTAAAGCATGGCCCGCCGCGTCATCTGCCGGTGGAAGAACCGGCAGTGCCGGTCCGTCCAGTCCATCATGGGTGCCACGGAAAGGCGGTGGGGCAGATCTTTCAGCATATCCCGTTCTTTTCATCATTTGATGCGCCGCCGCCATGTTGCGCAGGTCGCCGCAGCGAAAACCGCATCCGCGTCTGACTTGCGCCGCTGGCCTATAGCGGAAAACTGCGCCTCTGGGAACCGTGCGGCAGTCGACAGTCCCGCACGGAACTTTCGATCCACCCTTCGGTTAATCGCAAACAGAACAAGCACCCATCTGCAGGAGGAATCATGGCCAAGGCAGACAAAAAACATTTCGGCGCGGGCCTGAAGGGCAAGGGTGACGGCACAGGTGCCATGACCCAGGTTGAAACGGAAGAGATCCCCGCCAACGCAGTCCTGTCAAACCGTGACAAGAAGGGCTCAGCCGAACGCGGCATGGATGGGCGCGAAATCATGAACGACCAATATCAGGACCACGCCGCCAACCGCCGTGTCGATGTCGAGGATGAACAGCCATGACGACCAAATCCCCTCCGATCCCACCCGCCAACCAAACCACCAAGGGCCCGGGTGGCGATGTTCATGACAACATTGAACAAGGCACTACGGAACAACCGATGAACCCCGACAAGCAGGGTCAATCGGCAAACACCAAGATCAACACAACCAATCAGGGTTTGCAGCAGGATCGCTAGACGAGAACCGGCCGAACACTTCGAAGCCTGAACAGTCCTAAACCCGACCGAACCGAAAGTAACCTCATGGCAAAGCTATCCCGCGCGACGCGATATGGTGCCCAGCATTCCATAGACGATTTGAAAGAAAGCCGGTCAAACTGGCTGACGCGCCACCCGGTTTTGACTGGTATCGTCGCTGTCGGCACTGTGCTCGCGGCAACTGCCTTGACCAATCAGCAACTTGCCAAACGGGCGGAGCGGATGAACCCGCCTGCCGGGCAGTTTCTCGACATAGACGGGGTCCGCTTACATTACATTGAACGCGGCGAAGGCCCCGTGCTGGTGATGTTGCACGGCAATGGAAGCATGATTGCGGATTTCGAATCGAGCGGCCTTGTCGATCTTGCTGCGGAACGGCACCGCGTCATCGTCTTTGACCGGCCCGGATTTGGGCACAGCACACGGCCCGCCGGCAAGCCGTGGACGGCGGACGCCCAGGCATCGTTGATCCATTCCGCCTTGCTGCAACTGAATGTGACAGATGCCATCTTGTTTGGCCATTCCTGGGGCGCGTCGGTCGCAGTGGCGATGGCGCTGCGGTACCCGCAAACGGTGCGCGGGCTGATCCTTGCGTCAGGATACTATTATCCCGCCCCCGGCACGGATGCATCCATTCCTTCAGAACCTGTCACCCCGGGCATGACGGATGTCCTTGGGTTCACGGTGGCACCCGTGGCAAGCAGGATCATGTGGCCGGTGTTGATGCGCACGATGTTCGGACCCGCCGACATGCCAGAAAAGTTCAATGCATTCCCGAAAGAAATGGCTGTTCGGCCTTCGCAGATCCGGGCCGAGGCTGCGGAAACCGCCATGATGAATGCCGTTGCCATGTCGGTCTGCGGCGACTACCGCGAAATCGGGATGCCGGTTGCCATTGTCGTCGGTGCCGATGATCGCCTGATTGACCCCGCCTATCAATCCGGCCGGCTGCATCAGGACATCGGGCACAGCACTTTTCACCGCATCGCGGACAGCGGCCACATGGTGCACCAGACCCATACCCGCGCCGTCATGGACGCGATTGCCGAGATTTCCTCAAAGGTCGCCTGACCCACGTCAAACAGCACATCGACTTCACAACAGACAAGGGGAACATTCTTCACCGCCTCCGGTTACCTCAATTCAAGACGCAAGGAGGGAAGAATGCTGGCAGCAAATTACCGGGGTCCGCGCCGCATGCGGGCCGAAGAAAAGCCGATGCCAGTCATCCTGCACCCGCGCGATGCAATCGTCCGCGTGACAAGGTCATGCATCTGCGGGTCTGATCTTCACCTCTACAACGGCCTTGTTCCGGACACGCGCATCGGGATGACGTTCGGACACGAATTCACTGGCATTGTCGAAGAAGTGGGTGGGGAAGTCGAAAACCTCAAGCCCGGGGATGCGGTTCTTGTGCCCTTCAACATCGCCTGCGGTCAGTGCCACTTTTGCAAGCAGGGCCTTTACGGCAACTGCCACGAATCCAACGCCCAGGCCACGGCTGTCGGGGGGATCTTTGGCTATTCCCACACTGCCGGCGGTTATGATGGCGGTCAGGCGCAATATGTGCGGGTTCCCTTTGCCGACTTTGGCCCGACTTTGATCCCCGACGGCATGGACCTTGACGATGCTGTCCTGCTGACGGATGTGGTCCCCACCGGTTATCAGGCCGCTGAAATGGCCGGGATTCAGCGCGGCGATACTGTGCTCATCTTCGGGGCCGGTCCCATCGGCATCATGGCCGCCCGCTGTGCCTGGCTGTTCGGTGCTGGCAGGGTGATCGTGATCGACTGGGTGCACTACCGGCTCGACTTCGTGCGTACCTACGGCCCGGCGGAAGTATACGACTACCGCGAAATCGATGACATGGCGGTGTTCATCAAGAAGCTGACCGACGGCCTTGGGGCCGATGTGTGCATCGATGCCGTTGGTGCCGACGCGTCTGGCAATGCGCTGCACACCTTGTTCGGCAAGATGATCCCACTTGAGGCTGGATCGGCCATTCCGCTTCACTGGGCCATAAACTCGGTCAAAAAAGGCGGCATCGTTTCAATCGTAGGCGTCTACGGCCCAACCGGCAACATGGTGCCCATGGGCAACGTGGTGAACAAAGGCATCACGCTCCGCGCCAATCAGGCCTCGGTCAAACGGTTGCTGCCACGTCTGATCGAACATGTGCAGGCGGGGCGCATCGACCCCAAGGCGCTGATCACTCACCGCGTGCCCCTGGAAGATATCGCCGATGCCTATCACATCTTTGCGGCAAAACTCGACAACTGCATCAAGCCGGTGCTGCTGCCAAACGGCCACCAATCAGGAGGATGACCCATGTCAACACAGGATCTTGCGCCACGACAGATGATCGAACCCGAAACGGTGCTTGGTTGGGGTGTGGACGCTGACACAGACAACGATCCCACCTATCCCCTTCGTGATCGCACTGCCGACGATTCAAACCGCATGGATTGGGTTCGACCAACCCAGCAGAACCCGACTGTCGAGGTGCTGCAATCAATCGAACATAACCGGCTGCCCGCTGTCGTTGGCACATCCACACCGCCCAGCGGCCTGAGCGGAACCATCCGCCGCGCCGCCTTTCGCCGCAGCGAATCCGACTGGATGCACTGGTTGATGCTGCTTGGCGCAGACCGAGTGAACGCGGTCGAGGGGCTGCTGCAAGACCTTGGCAAGGGGCAGATACCCAATATCCCGGCAGAACGCGGGATAAGGTCAGCCTGGCAACATGACAGGCAGGGAGTCTTGACCAAGGCGGTTGTGATCACCGGGCTGTCCGCCCTGGCGGTCGCGCTGATCGCCCGCAGGGCAAACGCGCGGCGGGACAAGTACCGGTACTGAGCGTGTCACCCCGGTGGCGCCAGCCGAAGACAGCCATCCGACCTACTGCTTTCAGAACGCCACCAACGCAGTTTTTGATCGGGCAGTTCAGCAAAATAGCAGAATTGTGGTCGAGAAGATGGAAGCACAAACGCCTAAAATGCCGGCACTGAACACCCGGGGGGCCGTGGCAGGTTGACTACGCTTCAGGCGGAATGGCCAGGTCAAAGACCAAAAGCCCGTCAAGCCCCCCTTCCGCATGCGCAACAAGGCCCGCGCCGAACGCCTTGTGGTCGGGGTCGGCCTGATAGACACCCAACGCCTCCCAACTGGCAAAATCGGCGACAAACCCGTGCAGGTATCCGCGTTCAATCTGTTCGGGGCTTTCGCTGCGCCCCCAGACCGCCACAAACCCCATCCGCCGCGCAAATGGCCCGACGGGGGCAAGAAGCGCCGCGATGATTTCTTCTGTCAGTTCCGGACGGAATCGGATCAGGACGATGTGTCGGATCATGTGACCTCCTTGGTCATGTCAACGTCAGGCGGTCAGGTGCTGGCCCAGCCGCAGGGCAAGGGCCGCCACCGTCAGCGACGGGTTCACCGCCGCCGATGTGGGCAGAACAGAGGCGTCGGCGATGTACAGGTTGTCCAGATCATGCGCGCGCAGGTTCCGGTCAACCACGGATGTCACAGGATCATCGCCCATCCGCGCGGTGCCGCATTGATGGCTTGGTTTCGACTTCGGAAAACCCTTTGACAGGACAATCGGCCACCCTGCGCGGCGCATGGCGCGGCGCAAGCGGCCCACCAGCAGATCATGCGCCTGCACGTTGGTGCGCCGCCAGTCCAGAACGACGCCGCCATTTTTCCACATCACCCGGCTCTGCGGATCGGGAAGGTCTTCGGACATCGCCATGATATGGATCGACCGATCCGCCAGATATCCCGACAACCAGACCGGCAGGCCGCTTTCGCCAGCAAGAATAGGCCCGGTGACGCGGCCCAGCATCTGGATATTGCCCAACGGCTCTCCCCCGGGTCCACCAGTCAGATACCAATCGTTGAACTGGATGGTCTTTTCATAGACTGACCTGTTCCGCCGCAACGGGTTGAAGGCGATCATCGCCGTGAGATTGTGGTTCATGAAATTACGCCCGACCTGATCGGACCGATTGGCAATGCCTGTGGGATGGCCGTCATTGGCAGATCGCAGCAGCAGCGCCGCCGACATGACGGCCCCGGCACAAAGGCAGACCACCGGCGCGCGGAGCGTTGTGCGCCGGTCACCCGGCCCCTCCACCTCTGCCCCAGTCACGCGCCGTCCCTTTGCTAACAGGCGTTCAACCCGCGTGCCGGTCAACAGCGTGACATTCCGATAGGCCAGCGCCGCCGCCAGACCACAGCTTTCGGCGTCCGACTTGGCCCCTGTGCTGTCGGGAAAAGCGTCCCATGTGGTTTGTGCCCGCGCCAGCCACCGCTCCAGATCGATTCCCAGCGGCAAGGCCGATGGATGCAGCCCCTGTGCCGCAAATGCGCGCCGCAGGGCTGCGATATCGGGTTCGTCTGGTACTGGCGGGAATGGATACGGCGCAGAATGGTGCGGTTCGGTCGGGTCGCCCGCGACATCGCCCCGCACGCGGTATAGACCTTCGGCTTGGGAATAGAACGGCTCCAGATCCTCATAGGCGATGGGCCAACCGGGTGTTGTGCCGTCAATATGGCGCAGCGGCCGAAAATCCTCGGCCCGGTAGCGCAAAAGAACGGCACCATAGAATTTGCTGTTACCGCCCACAAAAGAATAGTTGCCCGGATTGAATGGACGGCCTTCAGCATCATGCCAGACTTCTTTCGGGCGAAAATGGCCACGACCAAAGATCGCCGAAGGATCGCGCGCCTCGGGGCTGTCGGCCAGCCGTTCACCCCGTTCCACAATGACGATGCGACGGCCCGAAGGGGCAAGGGCGGCGGCCAGCGTGGCACCCCCCATGCCCGAACCGATAATCAGTATATCCGCATCCATTGGGGAACGATCCTAATTTCGGTAGCCGGATCAAGGGCCACCGCTTTTTCCATGTTGACGGCAAAGCCATAAACCTGCCCGCGCAAACGACTGTATCCGCCCGCATCCCGGCAATAGCATCCCGCCCGCCCGGCGTCATCATCATCACGAAAGAAGCCTGAACGATCGATATTCTGCCAAGCTGAGCCGTCGTGCCGCGACCGCTAGATCGGCCGCAAGGCCGCAACCGCGCCCTTCGTGGCGCGTGCCCCGAAATGCGAAAGAACTGTCGCAGCAAGCCTTTGGCCGGCATTGATCGATCGGCCCACATCAGCGCCCAGCACACGCCCTGCCAGATAACCCGCGTTAAAGGCATCCCCGGCACCCGTGGTATCGCGAATGTCTGACGCTTGGGGCGTCGCCAATTCGCCCACCTGCCCGTCATGCAGAAAATGCACCGGGCCGGGGCCGTTCTTGACGATCACTTCGGCCACACCTGCCGCCGCCATCCGGCGGATGGTACAGGCGGCATCGTTGTCGCCGAAATGACTCATCTCGTCGTCCAGACTGGGCAGGGCGATATCGGTGAGGGTCAGCATCTGCGTCACAGTCTGCTGCATCTCCGCAGGCGATTGCCAAAGCCGCATCCGGATGTTCGGATCAAAGGCCACGATACCGCCACCCGACCGGAATTCACCCAGCGCATGAAACAGGTTCCCGCGCGCAGTGTCCGACAGAATGGCCAGCGTGATGCCCGAAAGATGAACCAGCCCCACACCCTTCAACGCAGATGCCAAAGCCAACGCATCATCCGCCAGATTGCGCGCCGCCGAGGTTTCGCGCCAATAGTGGAAACTCCGCTCCACACCGTTAAGGGTGATCAGATACAGCCCCATTTCTCGGCGCGAATCGCGGCTCACCCCTGACAGGACAAGTCCGTCCTCTGCCATCTCTCGCGCAAAGGCATCTGACACACTGTCCTGCCCCAACCGCGTAACCATCCCCACCTTTGCCAGCGGGCCAAGCCACTGTGCCATGTGCCAGGCTGTGTTGAAGGTATCGCCCGCAAATCCACGCCGATAAAGCCCGTCGGCCACAGGCGCCATTTCGACCATCGCTTCGCCAATGGCGCGGACGGAACGGTGAAGGATCGGTTTCATGGCTCAGCCCCGGTTACGCTTATCGATGGCCCGTATCGGCCCCGCTGGCCAGTCTCGCTTGAAAAACGGGGGGACGCCATGGTCGATCTGGCAGTTTTCGCGGGTTGAAAGATGGATCGCCCCGTTCTCGCATCGCACCGCGATCTGACGCGTGCGGGGCTTCCATCCGGTCAGTTGAATCCACACATCTGTCAACGCCCTTGCGCCGATTGCGACACAGCCTTGCGGTCCGGGTCACGAACGCGATTCCCTGCGGGAAACAGCCAGCGTGTGCGCACCCGACCGCGCCTGACGCACGGCGCGCGGATTTCCCGGTTGAGTATAGGGGGCTCTCGCGCCAAAGTCGGGGAATGATGTGGACTACAGGAAATATTGGCTGATGGCATTCAATGCACTTGTTGTATCCAAGGATGAAACTGGCGCAACCCACGCGGGCGTGCAGACTGTGAACCTTACCGATCTGCCGCCCGGCGATGTTCTGGTGGCCGTCGACTATTCGACCATCAACTACAAGGATGGTCTTTGTCTGGGATCAGGCGGTGGATTGGTGCGCGTCTGGCCCCACGTTCCCGGCATCGACTTTGCAGGCCGGGTAGAGGCGTCGGACGATCCGCGCTACAGCGTCGGTCAAAAGGTTGTGCTCACCGGCTGGCGCGTGGGCGAGGCGCAGTGGGGCGGCTTCGCCCAAAAGGCACGCGTCAAGGCGGATTGGCTTGTGCCGCTCCCCGATGGGCTCGATACCCGGCAGGCAATGGCGGTCGGCACGGCAGGGCTGACGGCAATGCTGGCAATCATGGCACTGGAACGGCACGGGTTGAAGCCCGGCCAAGGCCCTGTTCTGGTCACCGGGGCCGCGGGCGGGGTCGGGTCAGCCGCAGTGGCGATCCTGTCGCAACTGGGCTACGAAGTGGCCGCCGTGACCGGCAGGCCCGAACAGGAATCCTATTTGCGCGGCCTTGGCGCGTCGCAGATCGTGCCGCGCGACCAGATCAACGAAACCGTCAAACGGCCGCTCGAATCCGAAACCTGGGCGGGATGCGTGGACGCGGTGGGGGGGCCGATGCTGGCGCGCGTTCTGGGCCAGATGAAATACGCAGGCAGCGTCGCGGCCGTGGGTCTGGCGGGCGGATCGCAGCTTCCCGCCACGGTCATCCCTTTTCTGTTGCGGGGGATCAACCTGCTGGGCATCGACAGCGTGATGCAACCGCATGACACCCGCGTCGCCGCCTGGGCGCGCATCGCCCGCGACATGCCGCATGACAAGCGGCAGGCGATGACGTCGGTGTCACCTCTGGCCGATCTGCCCCGTCTGGGCGCGGATATTCTGGCCGGCCGCACGCGCGGGCGCATCGTGATCGACGTCAATGCCTGATGTCAGACAGAAGGGGCGCGCGTGGCCGCGATTGTGCCCTGCATCACACCGCGGAGTTCCGCCAGCCCCTTCAACCGCCCGATCAGCGAATACCCCGGATTGATCCCCGCCTTCCCGATATCGTCAGCAAGCAGATGGCCGTGATCAGGCCGCATCGGCAGGCACCAATCGGCCCGGCCCTCGGCGCGGCGACGATCCTGTTCGCGCATCAGGGCAATCACCACGGCAGCCATGTCGGTTGATCCTTCCAGATGGTCCGCCTCGTGGAATGAACCGTCCGGTTCACGCGTGACGTTGCGCAGATGAGCGAAATGGATGCGCGGCCCGAATTCCGCGATCATCGCCAGCAGATCGTTGTCCTCTCGCACGCCGAAAGACCCCGTGCAGAACGTCAACCCGTTGGCGGGGCTGTCCACAGCGTTCAGGATGCGCCGGATATCGGCCGCGTCCGACACGACACGCGGCAGCCCGAACAGAGGAAATGGCGGATCGTCGGGGTGGATGCACAGGCGCACGCCACATTCCGCGGCCACCGGCACGATATCGTTCAGGAACGCCGTCAGATTGGCCGCAAGATCATTCGCCGTCATCCCCCGATACTCGGCCAGCGCCGCACGAAACCCGGCGCGGTCGAAATGGCGTTCGGCGGCGGGCAGACCCGCGATCAGGTTGCGCTCCACGATGGCCACCCGGTCGGCCGTCATCGCGGCAAATCTCTGTCGTGCGTCCTCGACGCGTGCCGGGGTGTAGTCTTGTTCCGCATCCGGCCGCCCAAGCGCGAACAGATCGTAGGCCGCTATATCCACCGCGTCGAACCGCAATGCCAGACCACCCGACGGCATCCGGAACGTCAGATCAGTGCGCGTCCAGTCCAGCACCGGCATGAAGTTGTAGCAGACCGTTGATATCCCCTGCCGCGCAAGTGCCCGGATCGTATCCTGATACTGCGCCACATGCAGGTCCCTGTCGGCGCCGCCCAATTTGATCGCGTTATGGACGGGAATGCTTTCCACCACATCCCAGACCAGTCCCGCCGCCGTAACACCTGCCTTGTGGCTTGCAATATCGGCGTCAGACCAGGGAAGCCGGGTATAGATGTGATGCAGCGCCGAAACCACTTCGCGCGCGCCCGCCTGCCGGATGTGATCCAGAGTGACGGGATCAGCAGGCCCATACCACCGCATCGCCTGACGCATCATCTCCATTGCTTCCCCCACGTTCACCTGCCTGCCTTGCTGAACCAGCCGCCCCATCCATGGCAAGCATCATCTGTCGGTCCGCCCGCAAAGGTTGCGCTCGGCGCTTGCCCGGCGGCGTGGCACGGTCTAATCAGGGCCAGGGCCATGATCCGGCCAAAAGGGGCAAGAATGCGCATTCTGATCACGAACGACGATGGTATCGCGGCCCCCGGTCTGGAAGTGCTGACGGAAATCGCCTTTCAGATCGCCGGGCCAAGTGGCGAGGTTTGGACTGTCGCCCCCGCCTTTGAACAATCGGGTGTGGGGCACTGCATCAGCTATACCCACCCCATGATGATCATGAAACTTGATCCCCGCCGCTATGCCGCCGAAGGCAGCCCCGCCGACTGCGTTCTTGCGGCGATCTATGATGTTCTGCGGGGCGTGCGCCCCGATCTTGTCCTGTCCGGTGTGAATCGGGGTAACAATTCAGCGGAGAATGTTCTGTATTCCGGCACCATCGGCGGTGCGATGGAGGCGGCCCTGCAAGGCGTGCCCGCGATCGCCCTCAGTCAGTTCATGGGGCCCGCCACCGATGCCCTCGCCGATCCGTTCGAGGCGGCCCGCCTGCACGGCGCGGATGTGGTGCGCAAAATTCTCGACCGAGGTATCTGGACGCAGGATGACTACCGCGTGTTCTACAACGTGAACTTTCCACCCGTTTCCGCCATTCATGTCAAAGGCTTGAAAGTTGCGCCGCAAGGTTTTCGCCGCAACACATCGTTCAGTGTGGAACCGCACATGTCGCCCTCTGGCCGCAAGTTCCTGTGGATCAAGGGCGGCAGTCAGCAGATGCCAACAGCGCCCGGTTCTGACGCGGCGGTCAATCTTGACGGCTATATCTCTGTCACCCCTCTGCGCGCCGATCTGACGGCGCATGACCTCTTGGCCGATCTTGAGGCACGTCTGGCATGACATCCGACGGGCCGGACGATTTTGACAGCCCGGCAGAACGCAAGATGCGCTTTCTCTTTGCGCTTCGCTCGCGCGGGGTGACGGACGGGCGTACGCTGAACGCGATGGAAAAAGTCGATCGCGGCAGGTTTGTCACCGGCGTCTTCTCCGACCGTGCCTATGAAGACGTGCCGCTGCCCATCGGGTGCGGCCAGACGATAAGTCAGCCATCTGTTGTCGGGCTGATGACGCAGGCGCTGAATGTGCAGCCCCGCGATGTCGTGCTCGAAGTGGGCACGGGGTCTGGCTATCAGGCCGCCATCCTGTCGCACCTTGCGCGGCGCATTTATACAGTCGACCGCCACCGCCGTCTGGTGCGCGACGCCGCCGAAGTATTCCGCGCCCTTGGGCTGACCAACATCACCGCCCTGACAGCGGACGGCAGCCATGGCCTGCCCGATCAGGCGCCTTTTGACCGCATCCTTGTGACAGCCGCTGCCGAAGACCCGCCCGGCCCCCTCTTGGCGCAGATGAAGATCGGCGGTATCATGGTGCTGCCTGTCGGCCAGTCCGATGCGGTGCAAAGCCTGATCCGCGTTACCCGAACCGAACGCGGCTTTGACTATGACGAACTTCGCCCGGTGCGTTTTGTACCCCTTGTCGAAGGGCTGGGCGCCGACTAACGCAGGAATGACGACCATACCGGGGCCAACCCGGACAACAAGAAGGCCGAGCAATGATCCGTTCCCCCGCCACCATCCGCGCGCTGTGCGCTGGAACCGCCCTGACCCTGATCGCCGCCTGCGGCGGAGGGGGCGGCGGCGGCGGCGCGTTTGACTGGGATTTGCGGCGCGGGATCGGCGGCTCGCTCAGCACATCAGAGGCGGCGCTACAGGCCACCGGGAACCGTCCTGCGGCGGATGCCAAAGGCGTGATCAGCTATCCCGGATATCAGGTGGCCGTGGCACAGCGCGGCGACACAGTGGAAACCGTGGCTGGCCGCATCGGTCTGCCCGCCGCCGAACTGGCAATCTATAACGCGCTGCGTCCCGCAGACCCGCTTCGTCCCGGTGAAATTCTGGCCCTGCCGCGCCGCGTGGCCTCGCTCGCAGGGCCGGTCGCTGGCACCGGCGCTGTCATCGGCGCACCTGTCAGCACAGGCGGGATCACCACGGGTGGCATCGACGTCACATCACTTGCCGGCGGTGCCATCGACCGCGCGGCCCCCCCACTTGCGGCCCAACCTGCCCCCGCGGTTGTCAGTGGCCCCGAACCCGGCCGCCACCGCGTTGCACGCGGCGAAACCGCCTTTACCATCGCGCGCTCCTACAACATCAGCGCCAAGGCGCTGGCCGAATGGAACGGGCTTGGCGCGGACATGGGCGTGCGCGAAGGGCAGACCCTGCTGATCCCGACGGCCCTGTCTCAACAGCCCCCGGCCGCCCTTTCGGATGCCAGCGTCCCCGGACAGGGCACGCCCACCCCGGTGCCGCCGTCTGCCGCCAAACCCCTGCCCGATGAACAGATCGAACCTGCCGCCACCGCCGAACCCGCAGGCACACCTGCCAGCCCCGACCTTGGGGCCACACGGACGGGCGCATCCGCCGCAAAATTCTCGTTGCCGGTCGACGGCAAGATCATCCGCACCTTCGCGCCGCCGAAAAGCCTTGGCCTTGATTTCTCCTCCGCCCCGGGGGCCAACGTTCGCGCCGCCGCTGACGGCACGGTTGCCGCTGTCACCAAGGATACCGACGGCACGGCCATCGTCATCCTGCGCCACGCGAACAACCTGCTGACGGTATACGGCGGCGTCGACGGTGTAACCGTCAGCAAAGGGGCCAGCGTGTCGCGCGGGTCCACCTTCGCCAAGGTGCGCGCGTCGTCGAACCCGTTCCTGCATTTCGAAGTGCGCCAGGGCTTTGATGCCGTTGATCCCGGACCCTATCTGAACTGAGGCATCGGCCTGTCATGTCACGCTGACGCTACAAGTTGGCGTGTTGCGGGAGCAGCTTATCCGGAAACCCGAACCCCGCGCCGCGCCGCCAGATCCAGAAAGAACTGCCAAGCAACCCGCCCCGACCGTGCGCCCCGCGTGGCCTGCCATTCGATTGCTTCGGCGCGCAGCACGTCAGCGCCGATCTCGATCCCGTAAGCCGCGCAATAGCCTTCGATCATCGCCAGATATTCATCCTGCGAACAGGGATGAAAGCCAAGCCACAACCCAAACCTGTCAGACAGCGATACCTTTTCCTCCACCGCCTCTGACGGGCTGATGGCGGTGGATCTTTCGTTTTCGATCATGTCGCGCGGCATCAGGTGCCGCCGGTTCGATGTCGCATACAGGATCACATTGTCGGGCCGCCCTTCGATCCCGCCATCCAGAACCGCCTTGAGCGATTTGTAATGCTGATCATCATGGCTAAACGACAGATCATCGCAAAACAGGATGAACTGTTGTTCCACCCCCCGCAATTGCGCCAGCAAACGGTGCACCGAGGGCAAATCCTCGCGGCTCAATTCCACGATCTTCAAGGGCAGGCCCTCGGCGCGCACCTTGGCATGGGCCGCCTTGACCAGACTGGATTTCCCCATGCCCCGCGCACCCCACAACAGCGCGTTGTTGGCGGGCAACCCCTTGGCAAAGTGCCGCGTGTTTTCCAGCAGGATGTCGCGCGCCCGACCAACGCCGATCAGAAGGTCGATATCCACCCGCGCCACATGCAGAACGGCCGTCAATCGGTCGGGACCCGTGTGCCAGGCAAACGCATCCGCCGCCGCGAAGTCGGGTCGCGCCATCGGTGCCGGGCTGATACGCTCCAGCGCCGCCGCAATACGTTCCAGCGGGTCTGCCGTCATGCCTTGCCCGATGCCTCGGCCTCGTCCTCCAGCCCTTCGTCGACCCATGTGCCGTCAGCCCGCATCTGCGCCTCACGCTTCCGCTCGATCCGGGCGATCAGGAAGATGGAAACCTCGTAAAGTGGATAGATCGCCGAAAACAAAATGATCTGTGACATGACATCCGGCGGTGTCGCAATCGCCGCCACGATCAGGATCAGCACCACGGCATATTTCCGCATGCCGCGCAGGCCGCGCGATGACACCATACCGGCCTTGCCCATCAAGGTAAGCAAGACGGGAAGCTGGAAACAGATGCCGAACGCCATCAGGAAACTGGTGGTCAGCGCCAGATATTGCTCCATGGAGCCCTGAAACACCACGCCCGCCGGTGCGGTTGAAGACCCGTCAACCACCCCGGACCCAGCAAAATTCTGCTGAAAGCCCAGAAAGAAGTCAAACGCGGTGGGCAACACGACATAAAACGCAAAGCCCGCGCCAAAGATGAACATCAGGGGCGACGCAATCAGAAACGGCAGGAACGCATTCTTTTCCTGCCGGTACAAACCGGGTGCCACGAACCGCCAAAGCTGGAACGCTATGACCGGGAAGGATATCGCAAGCCCGCCCAGAACCGAAATCTTGATGGCGACAAAGAAGCCTTCCTGCAGCTTGATCAGCACCAGACCGCATTCCTCGGACCGTCTAGCCAGCGATTCGCAGATCGGCTGGGTCAGAAAGTTGAAGATCGGGTTCCAGATGCTGAAACAGATCAGCATACCCACCAGAAACGCGCCAAGCGAATACAGGATACGTGTCCGCAGTTCCTTCAGATGCTCGATAAGCGGTGCCGAACTGTCATCGATTTCGTCCTGCATCACGCATCACCTTCCGTCGGTGCAACCTTCTTGCGCGGCGCGCGCGGCTTTTTGGGTGGCGTGTCGTCGGGTGCAACTATGACGGCCTTGGCCCGCGGTTTGGCCACTTTGGGTGCCACAGGCGCATCAATAGCCTTCAACTTGTCCGTCGTTTCCTTGATCACAGCCCGTTTCGCGGCCTGCTTGTCGGCCATCGCCTGCGTTGCAGGCCCCATTGAAGGCTTTGCCTGGGCGATGGTCGGAATAACCGGAACAGTGGCCGCCGGGGTGGCGGAAACCGGCGTCAAACTCGACCCCGTACCTGCCGTTACCGGCGGAGGCGCTGCAGCTTTCGGAGTTGCTGCTTTCAACGGGTCCCACTTTTCGAACTTGCTTGCGGCATCCTTCACCGCGTCAAGCCCCAGGCTTTTGGCCGAGGTCGTGGCCCGAAGATCCGCCGCAACGTCGCGAATGCCGCTTTCCTTGGCCGCCTGATCCATCGCCCGCTGAAAGTCACGCGCCATCGACCGCATCTTTGCGGTGAACCGGCCCATGGTGCGGAACATGTCGGGCAAATCCTTGGGGCCGATCACGATCAGGGCGACCACGCCGATCAGCATCAATTCGGCCCAGCCGATATCAAGCATCTTTCATCCGCCTGTCTGCAACTGTGAAAAGGCTTTACGCCTTGTCTTTTTCCGCCATCACCGGGGTCACGTCGCGCGCCGTTTCCACGGCTTCGGCCTCGGCCTCTTTCTGGCCATCCGTCACACCGCGTTTGAACGCAGTGATGCCCTTGCCCACTTCGCCCATCAACGACGACACTTTGCCGCGCCCAAACAGCACCAGCAGGACGACACCAATGATCAGGATTTCGGTAATACCAAACCGACCCATCGCTTTACTCCTCAGCTGCGACTGAACCGCCGCGTTTCCGTTGCCCGATACATACGCGGCACCGCGGCGTGCGATAACCCGGTTTCGTGCCCGCCGGGTTGACTGCTGACAGCCTGTTGTCAGTTGCCCCGGCGCAGATGCAGTGATCACTGATGGGGGTGACGCTTCATCCCTTTGAAACCGGCATTCTCAACCATCTTTTCGTCGCTTCGTGCCGTGCAGCAATCGCAGCAACTGACACTCTTCGCCGATTGGGTGATTGACGGCAGCACAGCGCACAGTCAGGTTTACCCCATGCGCCGCACCGACCGCCTTTTCGAGATGATCCAGATCCTGCGCGACGGCAGATTGCACCGCGCGTCCGACATGGCAGAGCGGCTTGAGGTGTCCGTCCGCACCATCTGGCGCGACATGACCACTCTGATGGCCAGCGGCCTGCCGGTCGAAGGGGAACGAGGTGTCGGATACATCTTGCGAAGCCCGATCACCCTGCCCCCCATGATCCTGACCCCGGAAGAGATGGAGGCGCTGCGTCTGGGCGTGCGGTTGGTGGCCGAAGGTGCCGATCCCGGATTGCAGCGGGGCGCCCGAAGTCTCGCCTCCAAGATCGCCGCCGTCATGCCGCAAGGCCCGACCGAAGACCCGGATGATCTGTTTGTGTTCACCGGCGACGAAGTGGCCCGTGCCGCACCCCATCTGCCGATCCTGCGCCGTGCCATCCGCCTGCGCGAACGTCTCAGCATCCGCTACATCGACGACAATGACCAACAGACCCACCGCGATATCCGGCCGCTGCAACTGGAATTCTGGGGGCGTGTCTGGACGCTTGCGGCCTATTGCGAGGCGCGGATGGATTTCCGCACCTTCCGCATCGACCGCATCGTGCAAGCCATCGAAACGGGAGAGGCTTATCCAGATGAAGAAGGCCGCCGCCTGCGCGATTACAAGGCCCGGTTCGGCCCGCGCGGGCCTGTACCAACAGGGTCCGACGCCGGGAACACATAACACCTGTCCCGCCGGATCATCAGCCACAGAACAGTGCCGGTTTTCGGCAAGAACACATTGGGCACCGATGCCGTCATGCGCAGGGCACTGCCGTCGATCTGAAACTCCACCAGACTGTCACGCCCCAGAAACCGCGACCGGATGACCGTTGCCCGCGCCGCCGTGCCATCCCCCGCCGTTGGGTTCGGCCCACGCCCGCCCCGATCCAGGTCGATCTTCACATGCTGCGGGCGGATCACGATATCCACCTCTGCCCCGTCCACCTGCCCCGGCGTCAGAAAATCGCCGAACGGTGTGCGGGTCAGCGCGCCAAGGCTCGTGCCCCGGATCACGTTGATGTCGCTGAAGAACGCCGCCGCAGCCTTGTCATTGGGCGCGTTATAGACGTTGTAGGGCGCGCCGCGCTGCACGATCCGCCCGCCGCGCATCAGGGCAATCTCGTCCCCCATCCGCATCGCTTCGTCTGGTTCATGCGTGACCAGCAGAACGGCCGTCCCTTCGGATTTGAGCACATCCAGCGTGTCGTCGCGAATGCCATCGCGCAACCGGTTGTCCAGCCCGGAAAACGGCTCGTCCATCAGCATCACGCGCGGACTGGGGGCAAGCGCGCGCGCCAGTGCCACCCGCTGCTGTTCGCCACCCGAAAGCTCGTGCGGGCGTTTCCCGCCAAAGCCCTGCAGACTGACCCGCTCCAGCAGCATGTCAATCCGGCGCGCTGCATCGGATTTGCGGTTGCGCAGGCCAAAGCCCACGTTCTGCGCCACCGAAAGATGCGGAAACAACGCGAAATCCTGAAACATCAGCCCGACGGAACGGCCTTCGGGCGGCACATGATAATGACCCGCTTCCACCACCGTGCCGTCAATCAGCACCTCGCCCCGGTCCGGCCGCTCGATCCCCGCGATCATCCGCAGCGTCGTTGATTTGCCACAGCCGGATGGCCCCAGAAGGCAGGTCACCTGCCCCGGTGCCACAGTCAGCGACACGTCATCAACCACGGGCTTGCCCGAAAATGCCCGCGTCAGCCCCCGTATTTCAAGCCGAGGTGCAGTCATCTCGCCCCGTATCCGACAAATTCCATCGGGTTTGACCTATCAGCCCGCACCGGCCCAGACAAGACGGCTCACAGGATGAAATCGGCCCCGCTCAACGCGCCTGTGCCGTTCAGCACAAAGCGGAATTCGGCATCGCGGTCGGCATCCATGTTCAATTCGACCCAGCGCTCGCCGCCCTTCTGGATCACATGCACCTGCCCTGCCGCCGTGAACGCTTTTGCGCCGATGAACCTGAAGGCCTGATCTCCGGCGGCGGAACCGGCGTCGATCTGCGACAGATCGATATCATCCACGCCGCGCTGGAAATCCGTGATCCGGTCGCGCACGCCCCGCTCCAGCCCCGACTCGGCCAGTGCCGCAAACACGAACACATCGGCCCCGGCGGCCCCCGTCATACGGTCAGCACCAAGCCCGCCATTGATGCGATCATCCGCAGCCGAGCCCCAGATCGTATCATTCCCGCCCTCGCCGTTGATCAGGCCGTCGATCTCGCCGAACCGGCTGTCGAACACTCCGTTCCCGTCGCCAAGCAGCACGTCACCCGTGATCACGCCATTGTTGCGTACCACGTTCGGCCCATCCAAC
Source organism: Gemmobacter sp. (assembly GCA_031425195.1). GTDB lineage: Bacteria > Pseudomonadota > Alphaproteobacteria > Rhodobacterales > Rhodobacteraceae > JANPIX01. Next base: position 86,600 of record JANPIX010000004.1, read on the forward strand.
AGATCGATGGCAGAAGAGGTGCTGGAAATGATGCCATGATTGACGATCAGGATTCTCCCGATATTGGTAAACTGATCCGCACCGATGGCCGTGCCGCCCGCCGCGACGATTGTGCCGAAGTTATGGATTGTTGTCGTGATTGGGTTTAACTCGTCCGCGGCATACGCAACCGCGAACCCGTTTACCGATGCGATACTGCCGTAGTTGACCAGCGTATTTTCATCGCCCAGCAGCGATACCGCGCCAAAGTTGGTGGCCCCGCCCATCGCGATGACGCTCGCCGTCTCGGTCAGCACAATGTTGCAGACATTCGTCCACACCAGTAATGCCGTCGGCCCAACACTTTGCAACGTTCCGGCGATGATGGCGCTGATCGTGCTTGTGCCAATATCAAGCGTCAGGGCACCCGTCGGTGACCCATCCGAAGCATTCGTCAGCGTAACGCCCGCCTCCATCAAAACGGTGCTGATGGATTGCGTGACGAAGGTCACACCGCCATCCGTGTCGATAATCATGTTTTGCCCTTCCCCGGCTGAAATCCCGGTCAGACTGGCGGAATTTCGGCATCTGTCAACGTGCAGATTGCCGTAGCGTCAGAAAGTGAAACATGGCTCTGAAACACGCGCCTCCTGCCGTCAAAACACAAAATCCCCCGCACTGATCGCGCCATTGCCCATCAGCACGATCCGCCCCTCGGCAGCCTTGTCTGCGTCCAGGTTCAACTCCACCCAGCGCGCGCCTTCCTTCTGAACCACCCGCATCTGCCCTGCCGCGCTGAAACCCCCCGTCACCAGTTGAAACGCCTGATCCCCGGCGATCCCGCTTTGCGCGTCTATGGCGGACAGGTCGATGACATCCACGCGGTGCCGAAAATCGGCAATCACGTCGCGCGCGTTTGCCGCAAGACCGGAGTCGCCGATGGCTTTGTAGACAAAAGCATCTGCACCCGCCTTGCCTGACAGACTGTCGGCCCCGCCGCCCCCGGTGATCACGTCTTCCCCGGCGCTTCCCAGCACAGTATCACGGCCTGCACCGCTTGACACCGTGCCCCACAGCGTGCCGCCGCGCAGGTCGATCCTGTCGTTACCGCCCAACGCAATCAGATTGCCCTCGATCAGTCCCCGATTGACGATCTGGTTGTCACCATCGCCAAGGTCGATGCCGCCAATGATGCTGCCGGTGTTGGTCACAAGGTCGATATCGGAGGCAAGGTTGATTGCTTTGCTGAACAGGATCGACGCCGTGCTGAGCGTGCCGGAATTGACGATCCGGTTGACGGTCGCCGTTGCCCCGCTCGACAGTTGCACCGCGTCGCCCAAGGCCGACAGGATGCTGCCTGCATTGTTCAGGAACAGCCCACCCGACATCGCGCTGATCCCCGCACCCGTCGCACCCTGCGCAGACAGGGTACCGGTATTTGTGACCTGCTGAAGGATGCCATTGGTGCCGGCAAAACGGATCACGTCCGACCCCGCGATCATGTCGCCCGTGTTCACGATGGCCGCCGATCCGGCCTGCACAGAAACCGCAGACCCTGACTGACTTGCAATCAATCCGGCATTTACCAGTCGCGTGCCCCCGGCAAAGATCGTGACCGATGTGGCATCCGTGACCAGCGATCCCGACGCGGTGACCGTCCCCGTCTCGTCAAGGTTCAGGGCCCGCGTGGAGGCGGAAAACGTGTCCAGTGTGAAACTTGTCATGACGCACCTCACCCCAGTCTGATGTGACGGGCGCGAACCGCCCTAGATCGTCGCGTTCGTGGCCCCGCCGTCCAGCAGGATGTTCTGCCCCACGATAAACCCCGCGTGCGTGCTGCACAAAAACGCGCACATCGCCCCGAACTCTGCAGCCGACCCATACCGGCGGGCCGGAATCTCGGCGGCACGCTGGGCGCGGGCTTCCTCCATCGTGATGCCGCGCGCCTTCATCACGCCGGTGTCCAGTGCAATGGCGCGGTCCGTGTCGTGGATGCCGGGCAACATGTTGTTGATCGTCACCCCGTGCGGGGCCACCTGCCGCGATGTTCCCGCGACATACCCCGTCAGCCCCGTACGGGCGGCATTCGACAGGCCAAGCTGCGCGATAGGTGCCTTGACCGACTGTGACGTGATGTTCACCACCCGACCCCAGCCCCCGCCAATCATCGCCGGCAACAGCGCCGTCATCAGGGCAATCGGCGTCAGCATGTTCGCGTCAAGCGCGCGGATGAAATCATCGCGCGTCCAGTCCGACCACAAACCGGGCGGCGGCCCCCCGGCGTTCGTCACCAGAATGTCGACTGCACCCCCCGCTGCCAGCACCTCCGCCCGCCCGGCCTCTGTCGTGATGTCGGCGGCAATCGCTGTCACGTCGACGCCATAGGTGTCACGCAACCGCGCCGCCTGCTGTGTCAACGCCTCGGCCCCGCGCGCGTTCATCGTCAGATGCACACCCGCCGCCGCCAAAGCCTCGGCACAGCCAAGGCCAAGCCCCCGCGACGATGCGCACACCAACGCCCGCCTGCCTGCAATACCAAGATCCATACACCCTCCCGATCAGGCGGTCAGAGTATCAAGCCTGCCTCGCCCCGCAAGCGCAACCTTCACGGCGCAGGGGCGTGGCCCTACGCCAGCGCCTTGATCGCGTCACAAAGATACCATTACCATACGGCATGATTCCACATCCCCCTCAGGCCTGCATGGTGTTCGATGCGGGCGACATGTTCGTCAGCCATGGCGTCAACGCCGGCGACGCCATGGAGGTGCCCGACCTTGTCTGCCTTGGCGATACCTATGAACTCGACGTGGCCGCAACCCCGCTCCGCCTGCTGGTCGAGGGCGCAGAGGGATCACAGCGTGTGGCCGAAGGGTCAGAAATCGGCCGCGCCGGGCAGGCCATTCTGACCGTCGCCCGCTATACGCTGATGGATACGATGGGCGGGCGCGTCGATCTGCTGCTGCTGCGCACAGGTGGCGACGGTCTGTTGCTGGCCCTGCCGCTGTCACCCATCGCGGCCGGCACCGACTATACGCTTCTCAGCATCGACACAGCGCCTCAGGCCGCGCAGCTGACTGATCTTTTGTGCCTGTCCTTCGGTCGCGGCACCGAAGTGGCGATGGCCACCGGCGGCCCCCGGCGCATCGAAACGCTGGCACCGGGCGATCTGGTGTTGACCCGCGACCACGGCCCGCAACCGCTCCGCTGGGTCGGGCGCGCGACCCTGCGCGCGGTTGGCCCCTATGCACCCGTTGTGATCACCACAGGGGCGCTCGGCAACTGCGGCGATCTGATTGTCAGCCAGCATCACCGCATGTTTCTGTACCAACGGCGCGGCGCGAGCGACGGCCCCTCGGAAATTCTGGTGCAGGCCCGGTATCTGGTGAACGACGATGACATCTTTCTGCGCAGCGGTGGCTTTACCGATTATTTCGCGCTTGTGTTTGACCAGCATGAAATCATCTACGCCCAGGGGATCGCCGTCGAAAGTCTGCTTGTCACCGACGCCACGCTGGCACGGCTCCCACAAGATCTCTCCACAGAAATGAAGACCCGCTTCCCCAGCCTTAGCCAAAGTCAGCATTTCGGCACCGAAGTGGGCCGCCAGATGCTCGACGCACTCAGGCCCGGTCGCGTCGGGCGGTAGACGGCGGTTTTCACTTAGGCTAAAGCCTGCGGCATGTCGCATGCATCCAACCGCCCCACCCTGCCCCCCGAAATCGCCCGCCGCCGGACCTTCGCGATCATCTCGCATCCCGATGCGGGCAAAACCACGCTGACGGAAAAGTTTCTTCTGTTCGGTGGCGCGATTCAGATGGCCGGACAAGTCCGCGCCAAGGGCGAAGCGCGGCGCACCCGGTCTGACTTCATGAAGCTGGAACAGGAACGCGGTATCTCCGTTTCTGCCAGCGCTATGTCGTTTGATTTCCGCCGCTACCGCTTCAATCTGGTGGACACGCCGGGCCACAGCGATTTCTCCGAAGACACCTACCGCACCCTGACGGCGGTGGATGCGGCGATCATGGTGATCGACGGGGCCAAGGGCGTCGAAAGCCAGACCCGCAAACTGTTCGAGGTCTGCCGCCTGCGCGACCTGCCGATCCTGACCTTCTGCAACAAGATGGACAGGGAAAGCCGCGACACCTTCGAAATCATCGACGAAATCCAGCAGAACCTCGCCATCGACGTCAGCCCCGCCTCCTGGCCCATTGGCACAGGCCGCGATTTCATCGGCTGCTACGACATCCTGCATGACCGGCTCGAACTGATGGACCGCGCCGATCGCAACCGCGTGGCGGAAACCATCGCCATCAGCGGCCTTTCCGACCCGAAACTCGCCGAACACATCCCACCCGATCTTCTGGCCAAACTGCTTGACGATCTGGAAATGGTCGATGCCCTGCTGCCCAAATTCGACAGGCAATCCTTCATGGAAGGGCACATGACCCCGATCTGGTTCGGCTCGGCGATCAATTCGTTCGGCGTCAAGGAATTGATGGACGGTATGGGCGAATACGGCCCCGAACCGCAGATCCAGAAGGCGAAAGAACGCGGCGTGGCCCCGGAGGAGACAACGGTAACCGGCTTTGTCTTCAAGGTTCAGGCCAACATGGACCCGAAACACCGCGACCGCGTGGCCTTTGTGCGCCTTGCCTCGGGCCACTTTGAGCGCGGCATGAAACTGACGCATGTCCGCTCCAAGAAACAGATGGCCGTGGGCAACCCCGTGCTGTTTCTCGCCGCCGACCGTGAACTGGCAGAAGAGGCGTGGGCCGGCGACATCATCGGCATCCCTAACCACGGCCAGTTGCGCATCGGCGACGCCCTGACCGAAGGCGAAACGCTTCGTTTTTCGGGCATCCCCTCGTTTGCGCCCGAACTGCTGCAAGGCGTGCGCGCGGGTGATCCGATGAAGGCCAAGCATCTGGAAAAGGCGCTCATGCAATTTGCCGAAGAAGGCGCCGCCAAGGTGTTCAAACCGATGATCGGCTCCGGCTTTATCGTGGGCGTCGTGGGCGCGCTGCAGTTCGACGTGCTGGCGAGCCGCATCGAACAGGAATATTCCCTGCCTGTCAGGTTCGAGGGATCGCAATTCACCTCAGCCCGCTGGGTCAACGGCCCCAAGGCCGAGGTGGAACGGTTCGTCAACGTGAACAAGGGCCACATCGCCATCGACAGCGATGGCGACACCGTCTACCTGACCCGCCTGAAATGGGACATCGACCGCGTCGAACGCGACTATCCCGAGGTGAAACTGACCGCCACGAAGGAAATGATGGTCTAGGACAGGCTGATGGCCATCGACCGCTAGGTGGTTACTGGCGTTCACCATCGTTTATCAAAAGAAGTTTGCAGGCGTTCGCCCCACGTAGGTTAGTCGTGCAGGAATTAACTTCTTATAGAAAGTTTTTAGTGTAATAGTCTACTGACTTTAAAACTGGTTTGGGGGCAAGAGTAGCTGTGTACAATAAAATCTTCGCTATCGTTGTCGTGGCAGTTGTTGCCGGGTGCACTTCGTCTTCAGTGATCCCGGTATCGCAAAATCAGTTCATTCTTTCGACGTCTGGTGCTCCGGCCTGTGGGCAAACGGGAACCGCCCGTGTCGCGTCGCAGATGGCTGCCGTTGAAACCCTTCGAAGAGGTTACCCACGGTATGTGATTGTCGGCGCAGGGGCACAGAACAATGTCAGTGTTATCAATACAGCACCCACTTTTGCCACGACAAACGGTACTTTCAATCGATCTGGAAACACCGTTTATGGAAACTCGATGACCACTTTTGGCGGCGGTGGGACTATGATTATGGGAAGTAACGATAGCCAACTCAATGTCGTCATGCTCAAAACTGGCGACGCAGGCTTTGATCAAGCACTTGATGCAAAGGCACAGTTGGGTGCGGAATGGGCAGAAAAAGTAAAGAACGGAATTCAGACCTGCGCTGAATAGAGTTCTATCTATGGCGCGCCTGTTTCTTGGCTGCAATCTGGCCAACTATTTTTGGCGATAGAGCACGCAGGCGCGCACTTACATATCCGCGCAAGCGCCTCTTGCCTTTCCCCCTGTTCCCAGCCAGAACGCTGTGAACAAATGGGAAACGAATGGCCTTTCCCCTTCACGAACTCGCAGCGATCGGCACGGCGACCTGTTGGGCCACAACCGGGGTGATCGCCGCTGACGCCGTCCGGGCGTTGGGGCCGTTTCATTTCAATCTGGTGCGACAGGCTTTTGTCACCGTCCTTTTGTGTGTCATCGTGCTGGCGTCAGGCTCATGGCTGACCCCCGATGCCGTGACCATCGTCGTTCTGGCCGTGTCGGGCATCATTGGCATTCTGATCGGGGACACCCTGAATTTTGCCGCAGTCGGGCGGATCGGCCCCCGCCGGGCCGGGGCGGTGTTCGCCCTCAACGCCCCTATGGCAGCGCTGCTCGGGTGGCTGGTTCTGGGCGAGGCGCTGGTCTGGCAGGCCATTCTTGGCATCCTCCTCACGGCGTCCGGCGTCGCCATCGCGATACTGGGGCGTCCTCGGTCTGACGCCCACCGGCTGGAAACGCTGCGCGGCAAACTGGTCGTCGGGCTGCTGTTCGGGCTGGGGGCTGCACTTGGACAGGCGGCAGGGTCCCTGATCGCGCGGCCCGTGATGCTGACCGGGATCGACCCCTATCTTGCTTCGCTGTTCCGGGTCGGCGCGTCGGGGCTGGCAATGGGCGCGGTCAGCGTCACACCCTGGGCACCGGCCCCACCTCAATTCGTGGGCCGCGCTGCACTGGCGCTTACCCTTGCCACGGCATTCATCGGGCTGCTGATGGGCATGACGCTGTTTCTTTACGCGCTCCAAGGTTCCCAGACGGGCATCATCGCCACCTTGTCGGCAACTTCGCCCGTCATCATCCTGCCGCTGTTGTGGCTCCGCACCGGGCAACGCCCCACTGCCACCAGTGTCTTAGGCGCGGGCCTTGCGATCATCGGGCTGGCGCTCATCTTCACGAGGTAACCATGCCCCTGCAAAACCGGGTTCAGCCAGACGGTTCCATCACCGCAGACGCCGCGCGGGGAACTTTCATGGGCAATCGCGGCATTCTGCACCGGGCTGACCGCACACTTGGCAAGGCGCGCTGGACGCATCATCATTGGGTGACGTGCCTTCTTGCATTCAAAGGCCGGCGTCGCCCGCTGATGGCCCCCCGGTCCTACACCGAACTGTTCTTTCTGGACGAGGCGGTGGCCCTTGCCGCCGGGCACCGCCCGTGTGCCGAATGCCGCCGCGCCGATTACCTGCGCTTTCGAACCTGCTGGTCCCACGCCTTTGGCACCCACCCGCCGCTGGCCGATCTTGACCGCCAGATGCATCAAAGCCGGATCGACCCGGCAACACGCGAGCACCTGACACATCAGGCCGCGCTGGACGATCTGCCCGATGGCGCCTTCCTTTTGCACAACGCCGCACCGCATCTTGTCTGGGGCCAGCATTTGCTGCCCTGCACCCCGCTAGGCTATGGCACTGCCCTTCCACGGCCCCAAAAAGGTGATGCGGTGGTCCTTACACCGGCGGTCACCGTTGCCGTGTTGCACGCCGGGTACCGGCCTGTTTTGGCCAGGACCGCCCATTTCGGGCAGGTTCCTTGACCTTTCACGCTGATTCCGTTAGGCCCCTTGCACGGGCATCCTGCCCACACCGACGCCGGGACGCCCGGAAACAAGCGTCCCTTCATTCCATGCGGGCCGATCCCGCATCGCTTAGGACGCAAATGACCAAATTTTCCGACCTCGCGCTTGACCCGCGCGTATTGCAAGCCGTTGCTGAAGCCGGCTATGAAACCCCCACTCCGATCCAGGAACAGGCCATTCCCCACGCCCTGCAGGGCAAGGACGTGCTTGGCATCGCCCAGACCGGCACTGGCAAGACGGCGAGTTTCATTCTGCCGATGATCACCCTTCTGGGTCAGGGCCGCGCCAAGGCACGCATGCCGCGCAGTCTGGTTCTGGCACCGACCCGCGAACTTGCGGCACAGGTTGCCGAAAACTTCGACACCTATGCCAAATACACCAAACTGACCAAGGCGCTGCTGATTGGCGGCGTCAGTTTCGGCGAACAGGACAAGCTGATCGACCGGGGCGTTGACGTCCTGATCGCGACGCCGGGCCGCCTTCTGGACCATGTGGAACGCGGCAAACTGCTGCTCACCGGTGTTCAGATCATGGTGGTGGACGAGGCTGACCGCATGCTCGACATGGGGTTCATCCCTGACATCGAACGCATCTTCAAACTGACGCCCTTCACCCGGCAGACCTTCTTCTATTCCGCCACCATGGCGCCCGAGATTGAACGGTTGACCAACACCTTCCTGACCGGCGCGGTCAAGATCGAAGTGGCGCGGCAGGCGAGCGCCTCGCTCACCATCGAACAGGCCCTGATTCAGGTTCCCGCAACCCGCAAGGACGCGTCGTTTGCGACCAAGCGGTCGGTTCTGCGCGCCCTGATCCGCGCCGAAGGGGAAAGCTGCACAAACGCCATCATTTTCTGCAACCGCAAGATGGATGTGGATGTGGTGGCCAAGTCGCTGAAACAACATGGGTTCAACGCCTCGCCCATCCATGGTGATCTGGATCAGTCGGTCCGTACCAAAACGCTCGACGGGTTCCGCGACGGTTCGGTGCATCTTCTGGTCGCGTCCGATGTCGCGGCGCGCGGTCTTGATATTCCGGCAGTCAGCCACGTCTTCAACTTCGACGTACCGAGCCACCCCGAAGATTACGTCCACCGCATCGGCCGCACGGGCCGCGCCGGCCGCAAGGGCAAGGCCTACACCATCGCCACGCCGTACGATGACAAGTACCTCGCCGCCATCGAACAGCTTTTGAAACAGCCAATTCCACGCGGCACCCTGCCCGATGGGTTTGTTGCCGACGCGACCGATGCGTCACCTGCCCCGGCCCGCGCCGAAGGCGAACGTGAACGCCCGGCCCGCAGCCGCAACCGCGGCGGACGTGACCGCGAAGATCGCAAACCTGCCGCAGCGCCAGCCGCCACAGAACCCATGGCAACGGTCGAAGTGGCCGAAGCTGAAACGCCAAACCTCGTTGCCGTTCCCGAAAACCGCGAACGCACCCCGCGCCCCGAACCGCGCCGCGATGACAACCGCCGCGATGGTGGCCGTGACCGGAACCGCCGCGAAGACTCGGGCGACCGTCGCGAAAGCCAATCGCGCGATGGCGGTCGTGATCGCCGCGATTATCGGGATGGCGGCCCGTCCGTCCTTGGCATGGGCGACCATGTCCCCGACTTCATCCTGCGCAGCTTCAAGGTGGCGTCAGTCACACAGGACGACGCAGCCGAAGAACCGGCAAACGGCACTGACGGCTGACAAAGGCCCGGGCATCACAGTAAAAAGGGGCGCACCAGCGCCCCTTTTTTTAAGTGTAAGCAGAAGGTTAACGCAGAGACTTCAACCGTCCGACAACCGGCTGATGACCACGGTCACTTCGGGCTTCTTCCCGATTTCTTCCATTGCCACCTGCCGCACGACGCGGCGGATCGCCTCTTCCGTCTTGTCGTCGTCGCGCAGCACCTTTCGGCCAGCCTTGTCCAGCGCCTCGTTCAGATCACCTTCGATGGCCTCGGCCAGCGACGGCGCGCGCTTGCCCGCCTGCGGCAAACCATAAAGCTCGACCCAGGCCTCGCCCATCGGGGCATCGTTTTCGTCCAGAATGATCGTCGCCGTCACATGCCCATTCAGCGCCAACCGGATACGATCCCGTATCACCCCGTCCCGTGCCCCGATCAGAACCGAACCGTCCAGATAGACGCGGCCCGTTTCGATGTATTCGACAACCACCGGCGCATTGCCCGACAGATCGAGCATCATGCCGTTCGTCACCACTTCGGACATCATGCCCCGTTCTGACGCGATCCGCGCATGTTCCCGCAGATGGCGATGTTCACCGTGCATCGGGATCAGGATCTGCGGGTTCATGAGGGCATGAACCGCCTCCAGATCGGGACGGTTGGCGTGGCCGGACACATGATACTTGCCGTTCTGGTCATCCAGAACGTCAACGCCCATTTCCGAAAACGCGTTCATGATGCCGTAAACACCACGTTCGTTGCCCGGAATGATTTTCGACGAAAACAGGAACAGATCTCCCTCTTTCAGTTCCAGACCAAGGTATTTGCCCCGGCTCAGCTGCGCCGTTGCAGCGCGGCGTTCGCCCTGACTTCCCGTCACGATCAACATCAGGTTGCCGCGTGGAATGTCGTTGGCCTGTTCGGGTGGAATGGTCTTCGGGAAATCCTTCAGTACGCCTGAATCTTCCGCCGCCTTGACCATGCGCTGCATGGCGCGGCCCAGCAGGCAAACCGAACGGTCAGCCGCGCGGGCCGCCTCGGCAAGGGTCTTCAACCGCGCCACGTTTGACGCAAAAGTGGTGGCGACGACCATTCCCTTGGCCCCACGGATCAGGTCCGTGATAGGTTCCTTAAGCGTCGCTTCAGACCGGCCCTGATGCGTCGAAAACACGTTCGTCGAATCGCACATCAGCGCCTTGATCGGCGTTTCGCGCGCAATTTCATCAAACAGGTCGGGGTTCCAGCCTTCGCCAACACCGGGCGTTTCGTCCAGCTTGAAATCGCCCGAATGCAGGATGCGCCCCGCCGGGGTGTCGATCAGCAACGCGGCACTTTCCGGGATGGAATGAGCAAGGGGCAGGAACTGCACCTTGAACGGCCCCGCCTCAACCACCGCCGGGCGCATCTCCACTGTGGTGATCGCGTCTTTCGGATGGCCGAATTCCTCGAACTTCAGCCGCCCGATGGTCGCCGTGAATTTGCGCGCATAGATCTTCGATTTCAGTTCTGGCCAAAGATGGGCCAGTGCACCGATATGATCTTCGTGCGCATGGGTAATGAAGATGGCCTCGATCCGGTCCTTCCGCGCGATCAGCCAAGATATGTCTGGCAGAATAAGATCAACCCCGGGGGTGGTGTCCATGTCGGCAAAGGTTACCCCCATATCGACCACGATCAGCCGTTCCTTGTCAGCCGGGCCATAGCCATAGACATAGCAGTTCATCCCGATCTCACCCGCGCCGCCGAGGGGAAGGTAGATCAGGCGGTTTTTCACGCTCATTGCATTTCCTTGTTGTATCGGTCGATCAGCATCAAACCATGCATGGTCAAATCCTCTTCGACGGAATCAAAAACATCTGTGTCTTGCTGGAACAATGGGGCCAGCCCCCCAGTGGCGATAACTTTCATGGGGCGTTCGCGTTCTGCACGGATGCGCGCGACGATACCTTCGACCAGCCCGATATAGCCCCAATACACGCCCGATTGCATACAGGCCACCGTATTCGTGCCGATCGTTCGTGCCGGTTTTGTGATGTCCACATGCGGAAGCGCCGCCGCCGCCATGTGAAGCGCCTCAAGCGACAGGTTGACCCCGGGCGCGATCACGCCGCCGATATAGGCCCCGTCCGCGTCAACCACGTCAAGCGTGGTGGCCGTGCCGAAATCCACGACAATCAGATTGCCGCCGTGCCGCGCGTGTGCCCCCACCGTATTCACCAGCCGGTCTGGCCCCACAGTGGTTCCCTGATCGACGCGCGGGGGCACTGGCAGGGCGCAGTCAGGTTTTCCCACGACCAATGGCCGACAGTCGAAGTACCGGTTGCACAGCACGCGCAGGTTGAACACCACGCGCGGAACAGTCGACGAAATGATGGCATCCGTCACGGTGGCCTTGGTTCCTGTCAACGTCATCAATGTGGAAAGCCAGACAAAATATTCATCCGCAGTGCGCGTATGATCGGTGGCGATGCGCCATGTGGCAAGGAACCGTTCGCCATCCCAGATTGAAAAGACGGTGTTCGTGTTCCCGCAGTCAATGGCAAGCAACATCGGGCAATCCTTTCAGAAGAACACTTCGGCGGCGGGGATGCGGTGCCGTTGGTCCGCGCCCGCCAGAACCAGCGCCCCGTCAGGGTCTATCGTCTCGAACACACCTTCGCGCGTATCAATGCCGGTGCGCGCCCGGATGACTTGCCCCAACCGCGCCGCATCGGCAAGCCAGGCTGTCCGGATGGGGTCAAAGCCATCTGCGGTGAACACCGCCTCCCGCGCGGCATAGGCCGGGGCCAGAATGTCCAGAAACGCCTCGGGCGAACAGCGAAGTCCGGTTTCGGCAAGCAGCGTGACAGGCGGCACAGCCCCCGGTTCGATCATCGCCGCGTCCGGTGCCGCCAGAAGGTTGACGCCAATCCCGATGAACAGCGCCTTGACCCCCGACCCGTCGCTCGTGCTTTCCAGCAGGATGCCCGCCACCTTGCCGCCGTTCAGCAGCACATCGTTCGGCCATTTCAAGGTCAGTGATCCGGGATGGCCGGTCATCTGCACCAGCGCATCGCGCAGGGCCAGCGCCGCCACAAAGGACCGCAGCGCGATTTCGGCCGCAGAACCGGTGGGCCGCATCACAAGCGTTGCGTGGAAGTTTCCCGCCGGGCTAGCCCACGGACGTCCCCGCCGCCCGCGCCCCGCCGTCTGTTCCAGACCAAGCACCCAGGTCGGCACGGTCAGTGTGGGTAACAGTCGCATCGCCTCGGCATTGGTGCTGTCCACTGTCGTGCGAACGATGCGCCCGACGCCGGGTGGCCAAAGGCCTGTGTCGGGCTTTGGCGCGTCAGCGAACAAGCGCTTCTGCCGCAAAGGCCGCCAAAGGCTCCAACCCGAACAGGTTGACGATGCCCAGCAGCATGATCACCGCCGATCCGGCCAAAGCGGCCCACTGGACCGGCACCATCCGGCTTTGCAATACGTCGCCTTCACGCCCAAAATACATAAAAAATACGATACGAAGATAGTAGAACGCACCGATCACCGACGCCACAGCCCCCGCCAGCGCCAGCCAGACCATGTCGGCATCCACTGCCGCCTTGAGCACATAGAACTTTGCAAAGAACCCAAGCATTGGCGGAACGCCGGCCAAACTGAACAGCAGAACCAGCAGAGCAATGGCCTTGCCCGGCGACACACGGCTGAACATGTTCAGCGCATCAATGCTGGTGACCGGCTTGCCATCCCGCTCCATCGACAGGATGAAGGCAAAGGTGCCGACGTTCATGGTGACATAGATCGCCATGTAGATCAGCATCGCCTGCACACCCCCCGCCGTGCCCGCCGCCAATCCAACAAGGGCATAACCCATGTGCGCGATCGAGGAATACGCCATCAGACGCTTGATATCACGCTGCCCTATGGCCGCGACGGCCCCGAGGAACATGGACGCCACGGCAATCGCGGCCAGCACCTGACCCCAGTCGCCCGGGATACCGCCAAAGGCGTCCTGCACCAGTCGCGCGATCAGCGCCATGGCCGCAACCTTGGGTGCAGTCGCAAAGAACGCCGTCACGGGCGTGGGCGACCCTTCGTAAACATCGGGCGTCCACATATGGAACGGTGCGGCAGAAACCTTGAAAGCAAGGCCCGACAGCATGAACACCAGACCGAACAACAGCCCGACCGGCACTTCACCCGCCGTCAGCGTTGACAAGATGCCTGAAAACAGCGTTGTGCCCGCGTAGCCGTAAACCAGCGAAGCGCCGTACAGCAAAAGCCCGGACGACAGCGAACCCAGCACGAAATACTTCAGACCGGCCTCGGCAGAACGGGGGCTGTCGCGCCGCATCGTGGCCATGACGTAGAGCGACAGGGATTGCAGTTCCAACCCCATGTACAGCGCCATCAGATCACCTGCCGACACCATCATCATCATGCCGATCAGCGACAGCGTGACAAGGATCGGAAATTCGAACCGCAGCAAACCGCGCCGCTGCATGTAATCTTTGCTGATCGCAAGCACCGACGCCGCCGACAACAGGATCGTCACCTTTGCGAAACGGGCAAATGGATCATCGACGAACATGCCGCCAAAGGCCGACTGTTCACCCGCCCCATTCACGCCAATGAAAAGCGCCAGTGCCACGAAAACACCAACTGTCACCCAAGTGAGCATCGGCGCCGTTTCGTCCTGGCCCGCATAGGCACCAAACAGCAGCGACGTCAGGGCAAAGATCGCCAGTACAAGTTCCGGCAGGACAATGGAAAGATCGGCAGGTGTCATTGTGGGCTTTCCTTATTCCATCGCCACTTGGTTCGCATCGGCAACAGGCAGTGCTGCGTGATAGTCTTCAACAAGCGCACCGACACTTGGCCCGATGATGTCGGTTACAAGGCTTGGATAAATCCCAAGGAGCAGCGTCATCACCACCAGCGGCGCAAAGATTGCCTTTTCACGCCGGTCCATATCGGTGATCGACTTCAACGCTTCCTTGATCAGATCCCCAAACACGACGCGGCGGTACAACCACAGGGCATAGGCGGCAGACAGGATCACGCCCGAAGTGGCAACGAGCGCGACCCAGGTGTTGACCTGAAAGATACCGACGAGCGTCAGGAATTCACCGACGAAACCCGAGGTTCCGGGCAGCCCAACGTTGGCCATGGTGAAAAACATGAAGACAAGCGCATAGGCCGGCATCCGGTTGACAAGGCCACCATAGGCCTCGATCTCGCGCGTGTGCATGCGGTCATAGATGACGCCAACACACAGGAACAGCGCGCCAGAGATAAACCCGTGCGACAGCATCTGAAAGATCGCGCCGTCGACACCTTGCTGATTGGCCGCGAATATTCCCATGGTCACATAACCCATGTGGGCCACGGACGAATAGGCGATCAGCTTTTTCATGTCGGACTGGACCAGTGCAACAAGCGAGGTATACACAATGGCAATGGCCGACATCCACAGCACCAGTGGCCCCATCACGTCCGAACCCACCGGGAACATTGGCAGACTGAACCGCAGAAAGCCGTATCCCCCCATCTTCAGAAGTATGGCCGCCAGCACCACTGACCCCGCAGTCGGGGCCTGCACATGGGCATCAGGCAACCAGGTGTGAACCGGCCACATCGGCATCTTCACCGCAAAGCTGGCAAAGAACGCAAGGAACAAAAGCGTCTGCAAACCGCCCACAATCTGCAAACCGCCGACAAAGATCGTGTCCGAAGAAAACGAATGGTCGAGCAGCGTCACGATATCCGTGGTGCCCGCATCGGCATACATGGCAATCATCGCCACGAGCATCAGCACCGAGCCAAGGAACGTATAGAGAAAGAATTTGAACGACGCATAGATGCGGTCTTTGCCGCCCCATATCCCGATGATCAGGAACATCGGGATAAGCCCAGCCTCGAAGAACAGATAGAACAGCACGAGGTCGAGCGCACAGAACACGCCGAGCATGAGCGTTTCCAGCATCAGGAAGGCAATCATGTAATCCTTGACGCGGGTTTCCACTTTCCAGCACGACGCGATGGTGATCGGCATCAGAAACGTGGTGAGCAAGACGAACAGAACGGAAATCCCGTCGACGCCCATCTTGTATTGCAGTCCAAGAATCCAGGTGCCTTGTTCGACGAACTGCATGTCGGTGTTGGACGGATCAAATTGCACAAGCAGGATCAGTGACAATGCAAAGGCAAGCGAGGTGCCAAACAACGCCACCCATTTTGCGGCGCGCTGAGCCGCGGCATCCTCACCGCGCAGGAACAATGCGAGGATCACGGCGGCAACGGCAGGCGTGAAGGTGATGATCGACAGAAGGTTGTCCATCAGTTTGTTCCCCCGGCAAAGGTCATCCAGGTAACCAGAACCACGATCCCCAACACCATCGCAAAGGCATAGTGGAACATGTATCCAGACTGCGCCCGCCCGGCCATCCGCGTGAAGAACGGGATGATGCCCAGGGCAATTCCGTTGATCGACCCGTCGATGACGTTGCCATCGCCCCGCCGCCACAGGAAACCACCCAGCCATTTTGCCGGATTGACGATGGCAAAGCTGTAAAGCTCGTCAAAATACCATTTGTTGAGCAGGAACAGATAAAGCGGACGCTGCTGTGCCGCCAGTTTGCCGGGAAGGTCGGGACGGCGCACATAGAACTGGAATGCCAGACCAAGACCAAGGAGCATGGCGATAAAGGGTGAAACCTTCACCCAGGTCGGTGCTTCGTGCGCGTGGTGGATCACTTCGTTGTCTGCGGCCATGAAGATGGCACCTTTGGGCGCTTCGCCCGTGACCGTGATGGCGCCGGTGGCAGGTGCGGCACCCCCTGCGTCGCCGCTGACTTCGGCAGTGTTGGCCACAACCGGGGCCCCATCCGCCGCGTCTTCGGCTACGACGGTTTCGCCTTCGCCAGGGTTTAGGGTATCGGCTGCAACGTCGGGCGATGCGCCATCGATGGCCGTTGCCTGTTCGCCTGCTACCCCTTCGGCATGGTCGCCTTCCGCGCTTGCATGGGCCGCAGGTTCCATCCCGAACCAGGTTCGCATTCTGTCTTCTTCGCCAAAGAACACATTGTACCAGATCATGCCCGAAAACACGGCACCAATGGCCAGAACGCCAAGTGGAACCAGCATCACGGTCGGGCTTTCATGCGGCACATGGGCACCGTGGCCGCCCGCGTGGCCGGGGGTTGCGTGGCCATGGCTGTCATGGCTTGCAGCCCAGCGGGGCGCGCCGAAGAACGTCATGAACATCAGCCGCCAGCTGTAGAAACTGGTCATGAAGGCGGCGATCACCAAAAGCCAGAAGGCATACTGACTTCCGACATAGGCGCTTTCGATCACGGCGTCTTTCGACAGGAACCCGGCAAAACCGTAATGCGTCAGCGGGATACCCACCCCGGTGATGGCCAGCGTGCCGATCAACATGGCGGCAAATGTATAGGGGATCTTCTTCCGCAGACCGCCGTAGTGGCGCATGTCCTGTTCATGGTGCATCGCG
Organism: Gemmobacter sp.; assembly: GCA_031425195.1. Taxonomy (GTDB): domain Bacteria; phylum Pseudomonadota; class Alphaproteobacteria; order Rhodobacterales; family Rhodobacteraceae; genus JANPIX01. Next base: position 103,415 of record JANPIX010000004.1, read on the forward strand.
TGGATCACCGACCCCGCCCCAAGGAACAGCATCGCCTTGAAGAAGGCATGCGTGAACAGGTGGAACATCGCCACCGAATAGACGCCACACCCTGCCGCGACGAACATGTAGCCAAGCTGCGAACAGGTGGAATAGGCGATCACACGTTTGATGTCATTCTGAACAAGCCCGACTGTCGCTGCAAAGAATGCCGTCGATGCCCCGACCACCACGATAAAAGCCTTGGCCTCGGGTGCGTATTCGATCAGGGGCGACATGCGGCAGACAAGGAACACCCCCGCCGTCACCATCGTCGCGGCGTGGATCAGCGCGGAAACCGGGGTAGGCCCCTCCATCGCGTCGGGGAGCCATGTGTGCAGGAACAGTTGCGCCGACTTGCCCATGGCCCCGATGAATAACAAAAAGGCGATCAGGTTCGCCGCGTTCCATTCCGTCCACAGGAACGTCAGGTTGGTGTTGGCCAACTGCGGTGCGGCGGCGAACACGTCGTCGAACCGGATCGAATCCGTCAGGAAGTAAAGCGCGAAAATCCCAAGGGCAAAACCGAAATCACCAACCCGGTTGACCACAAACGCCTTGATGGCCGCGGCATTGGCACTTGGCTTGCGGTAGTAGAACCCGATGAGCAGATAGGACGCAACGCCCACCCCTTCCCAGCCGAAGAACATTTGCAGCAGGTTGTCCGACGTCACCAGCATCAGCATCGCAAAGGTAAAGAACGACAGGTAGGCAAAGAACCGCGCCTTGTAATGCTCGCCATGCTTCCAGTTGTCATCGTGCGCCATGTAACCAAAGGAATACAGATGGACGAGCGCCGAGACAGAGTTGATCACCACCAGCATGATCACCGTGAGCCGGTCAATCCGGATGGCCCATTCGGTGTCCAGACTGCCCGACTGCACCCATCGGAACAGATCAACCGTTTCGGTGACGCCATCATGGGTCAGAAACATGACCCAGGACAGGATTGCCGCCAGGAACAGAAGTCCGGTTGTGATGACCTGCCCCGCGAACTCGCCGATAAAGCGCCAGCCAAAGCCGCAGATCAGGGCACCGATAATAGGCGCGAAAAGGATGATGGTCGGCATGAAAAATGTCCCTGTCGTCTATTCTGCGGCCCGAACCTGCGCGCCATGTGAACCGATCTTGCGGCAACCGCAATGGGGGGATCGCCGAATGCCCTCAATGTCAAACCAGCCTTGCCGGTGCGTCATGGACCGTTGTCCCCACACCCCAGCGTTTCCATCTTTGGCAAGGTGCAGCCGCAATGACCCGCCGGCAGCGTTATCATCCGGCTGTCGTTTCCAAGCGACCGCAGCCCCGCCCTGATCTGCGGTAATGTGTACGACGTGTCTGACGTCGCCACTTCGGTCAGGTAATCCAGCACCTCCGCCGGGGGGAGCCAGTCTTCGGGGGCGTCCGGCAGCCTGATCTGCACCCCTTTGCGCGAGGTGCATTCCACCAGTGCCATGGTGTCCGGCCGTGCGCCGCCTGCGTCGTACTCAAAGAACAGCGATACGGGCGCGTCACCGGGCGGGTTGATATACAATTGCGACATCCGCCCGTTCGACGTGCTGGTGCATGATGGCAGGCTGATTGCGCAGGCCAGAACCGGCGCCGCCGTGCCAATTAGGGCGGCGGCACCCAGCACTGCCACACAGGCCCGGCGTCGGTCTTTCCGGAAAGGAAACCGAGGGCGCATCGGTCAGCCCTTCATCACATTGACGTCTTCGACGTCGATGGTTCCGCGCGTGCGGAAGAAGGTCACTAGAATGGCCAGCCCTATGGCCGCCTCGGCTGCAGCAACGGTCAGCACGAACATGGTGAACACCTGGCCCGTCAGATCACCCAGAAAGCTGGAAAAAGCCACCAGATTGATGTTGACGGCAAGCAGCATGAGTTCAATCGACATCAGGATGACGATCACGTTCTTCCGATTCAGGAATATCCCGAAAATCCCGATCACGAACAACGCGCCCGCGACTGTCAGGTAATGTTCAAGTCCCACCATCGTCTCGTTCCTTTCATCCCAGCGAAGGCCGGGGCGGGGCAGACCCTAAAGGCCCTGCCCCGGTTTCACATCCCGCAATTCCATCGCCTTGGCCGGGTCGCGCCACATCTGGTGGAGCACGTTCTGGCGTTTGACGCCGGTCCGGTGGCGCAGTGTCAGAACAATTGCCCCGATCATCGCGACCAGCAGGATCAGGCCTGCCAACTGGAACAACAGGATGTATTTGTCATAGATCAGCAGGCCCAACGCGCGGGTGTTTTCCACCTCGGTCATGTCGGGTGTCACCGCCTGCCGCAGGCCCATAGCACCATCAGCCTGCACCCACGCGCCATATGCGAGGGCGAATTGCATTAGCAGAATGATCCCGATCAGCAGGGCAAGTGGCATGTACCGCGCCATTTCGCCCTTCAACTCCGCAAAGTCGATGTCGAGCATCATGACCACAAACAGGAACAACACCGCGACAGCGCCGACATAGACGATGATCAGCAGCATCGCCACGAACTCTGCGCCCAACAGCACGAAAAGCCCGGCCGTGGACAGGAAGGCAAGGATCAACCACAGCACCGAATGCACCGGGTTGCGGCTGACTGTCACCAGCAACCCCGCGGTCACTGTGACAATGGCAAAGGCGTAGAATGCAATATCTGCAACGGTCATTCTTTTGTCTCCCGCTCCGCAAACACGGACTGCGCCACTTCCAGCGCCTTTTGCATGGCGGGAACACCGCCGAACATCGACATCTGCCAGATCACTTCGGCAATTTCACGCTCTGTCGCACCCGCCGAAAGCGCATTCTTGATCGTCAGGCGCAACTGCGGCTCGCCAGCGGCACCAAGCACCGTCAGGGCCGCGATGGTCACCAGAAACCGCGTTCTGGCATCCAGGCCTTCGGGATTAAACGTCTTGCCGAAGAATACTTCGAGCATTTCCTTCGGCATGGCGGGAAACATCTTTTCGAACGCCTTCACATCCACACCTTCAAAGGCGGGCGTGAAAGCCTTGGCCATTTCCTGCCCCTGCGCCATCATCTGCGCGAACAGCTTGGTGAAATCTTCAGTCATGCCAAACGCCCCTGCATCATCCGCAACGCGGCAGCAAACCCGCAAGGCGGCAGCAAACCCGGACCAAGGCGCGCATTCCCGATCATCTGTAAGGTGCGTCGAGTTCAAGGTTGCGCGCGATTTCCGATTCCCAACGGTCGCCGTTGTCGAGCAGCTTTGCCTTGTTGTACATCAACTCTTCCCGAGTCTCGACACTGAATTCGAAGTTCGGGCCTTCGACGATGGCGTCAACTGGGCAGGCCTCCTGACAAAAACCGCAATAGATGCACTTGGTCATGTCGATGTCATAGCGCGTTGTGCGCCGTGATCCGTCTTCGCGCGGTTCTGCGTCGATCGTGATGCACTGGGCGGGGCAGATCGCCTCGCACAGTTTGCACGCGATGCAGCGTTCTTCGCCATTAGGATACCGGCGCAGGGCATGTTCGCCCCGAAAGCGTGGCGACAGCGGGCCTTTTTCGTGCGGATAGTTCAGCGTGACCTTGGGCGCGAAGAAGTATTTCAGACCAAGCCCGAACCCCTTGATGAAGTCGAACAGCAGAAAGTACTTCGCTGCGCGTCCGTAATCGACTGTGCGTTCCGGTCCCATGTCAGCCCCCTATTGCCCAGCGTGCCCAAAAGCCGCCGAACACTTCAAATTTTGCCAGAAACGCCACGATCACAACCCACCCGAGGCTCAGCGGCAGGAACACTTTCCAGCCGATCCGCATCAGTTGGTCATAGCGGTAGCGCGGCACGATTGCCTTCACCATGGCGAACATGAAAAAGAAGAACGCCATCTTGGCCACCATCCAAAGCGCGCCGTCAGGCACCCCGGGGATGGGCGACAGCCACCCACCGAAGAACAAAAGGCTCATCAACGCGCACATCAGGAACATGGCGATGTATTCGCCGGCCATGAACAGAAGATAAGGCGTGGACGAATATTCGACCATGAACCCGGCCACAAGTTCGGACTCGGCTTCGGGCAGGTCAAACGGGGGACGGTTGGTTTCGGCAAGCGCGCTGATGAAGAACAGGAAGACCATCGGGAAATGCGGCAACCAGTACCAGTTGAGCAGGCCGTAATCGCCATCCTGCGCCGCGACGATGGCGGAAAAGTTCATGCTGCCCGTCGACAGGATGATCCCGATGATGATCAGCCCAAGGCTGACCTCGTAGGAAATCATCTGCGCCGCTGACCGCAAAGACCCAAGGAACGGATACTTGGAGTTGCTGGCCCAGCCCCCCATGATCACGCCGTACACTTCAAGCGAAGAGACGGCGAAAACGAACAGGATCGCCACGTTGATGTCCGCCAGAATCCAACCTTGATCAAACGGAATGACCGCCCAGGCCAGAACCGCAAGAACGAACGACAACATCGGCGCAAGAAAGAACACGGGGCGGTCGGCACCAGCCGGAACCACGATTTCCTTGACCACATACTTTAACGCGTCGGCCACTGATTGCAGCAGACCAAATGGCCCGACCACGTTTGGCCCGCGACGCAACTGCACGGCGGCCCAAATCTTGCGGTCGCCATAGACAAGGAACAGCAGGCTGATCATCACGAAAGCGATGATCAGCAGGCTTTGCGCGGCGATCAGAACGGCGGTTCCGAAACCTGTCGAAAGGAAATCACCCATGGTCCGTCATGCCCCCGGATTGCGTTGCGATGCGCTTTAGCACTGGCCTTACTCCGCCGCCAGCGGCGCTTTGGCACGACTGTCCGCCATCGCCTGCAATTCGCCCATCAAGGCCGAGGCACGGGTGATCACGTTCGTCAGGTAATATTGCGAAATGACGGTGCCGATGGGCGCATTTCCCATCTTGATCGGGCTGATCGGCTGCCAGGTATTTTCCGCAACGTCATCAATGCGGCCAAGATGCGGGTGCGATTGCACAAGCGACGCGCGCAGTTGCGCAAGGCTGTCCCATGCAAAGGTCACGCCGATTTCGGCAGACAAAGCCCGCAGGATGGCCCAGTTCTCTTTCGACTCACCCGGTGCAAAACCAGCTCGGAACGCAAGTTGGGGGCGCCCTTCGGTGTTCACGAACAGTCCGTTTTCCTCGGTATAGGCGGCACCCGGCAAGATAACGTCGGCACGGTGTGCGCCACGGTCGCCATGACTGCCCTGATAGATGACAAACGGGCCGGCAGGCAGATCGATGTCATCCGCACCAAGGTTATAGATCACCTCTGCCCCGTCGAGCGCAGCCGTGACACCGCCATCGGTATCAGCACCCACGTCAAGCGCACCAACGCGCGCCGCCGCCGTGTGCAGAACCAGCATCTTGGCCCCGCGCGCCTGAACAACCCGCATCACATGCGACAGCACAGCGCCGCCTTCCGGACCGTGCAAGGCACCTTGCCCCACGATGACAAGATCAATCGGGGCCGCACCCGCATCTTCTGTGGCCAGTTTCACCAGCGCCGCCCGGTCAGTGCCCAGATGCGCATAATCAAACGTCAGGTCGACTGCAGGCCCGATCAGCGACACCTTTGCGCCGGTTGCCCATGACTTGCGCAACCGTGCGTTCAGAACGGCCGCCTCCATCCGGGGGTCTGTGCCGACAAGCAAAATCGATTTCGCGGAGTCTATATCGGCAATCTGCGCTGTGCCGACATAGGCAGACCGATTGCCCGGAGGCACGCCGGACCCATCTGTGCGGCATTCGATCTTGCCGCCCAGTTCCCGAACCAGCGCCTTGAGCGAATAAATCGCCTCAACCGGGGCAAGATCACCCACCAGTGCGGCAATCTTCTTGCCTTTCATTGCCTTGGCCGTCACGGCCAAAGCCTCGGCCCAGCTTGCCCGACGCAGTTTGCCACCCTCGCGGATATAAGGCACGTCAAGCCGTTGCCGCCGAAGTCCATCCCAGACAAAGCGCGTCTTGTCGGAAATCCATTCCTCGTTCACGCCGTCATGGTTGCGCGGAAGAATGCGCATCACTTCACGGCCCTTGGTATCGACGCGGATGCTGCTGCCCAGACCGTCCATCACGTCTATGGTTTCAGTCTTGCTCAGTTCCCACGGGCGGGCGGTAAAGGCGTAGGGCTTTGATGTCAGCGCGCCGACGGGGCACAGATCGATGATATTGCCCTGCAGGTTCGAATTCAGCGTTTCGTTCAAATAGCTGGTGATTTCACTGTCTTCGCCGCGGCCGGTTTGACCCATCTGCGTGATGCCCGCCACTTCGGAGGTGAACCGCACACAACGGGTGCAACTGATGCAGCGCGTCATGTGGGTGGCAACCAAGGGGCCAAGATCCAGATTCTCGCTTGCCCGTTTGGGTTCGCGGTACCGGCTGAAATCCATGCCGTAGGCCATCGCCTGATCCTGCAGATCGCATTCGCCGCCCTGATCGCAGATCGGGCAGTCGAGCGGATGGTTGATCAGCAAGAATTCCATCACGCCTTCGCGGGCCTTTTTGACCATCGGGCTGTTGGTTTTCACCAATGGTGCCTCGCCGTTGGGCCCGGGCCGCAGATCCTTGACCTGCATTGCACAGCTTGCCGTGGGCTTGGGCGGGCCACCCACGACCTCTACCAGACACATCCGGCAGTTACCCGCGATGGTCAGCCGTTCGTGATAGCAGAAACGCGGAATTTCCACCCCGGCGACTTCGGCCGCCTGAATGATCGTCATCGCGCCGTCGACTTCAATCTCGGTGCCGTCGATGTTGATTTTCTTGAGGTTAGACATGTTCTGCAATCCTTTGCCGCAGTGACTGCAGCATGTTTATGATCCAGCCGCCCAGACGGCCACGCGGCACGGTCACCTTGCCTTCGGTCCGTGGCAGGCTGGCAAGCCGCAATTCGATATCACGCATCGCAAATTTCGGGTCGAGATGGCCGTGGCACATGGCGCTACTCCGCTGCGGTGCGCGCACAGCCGTGGGTTTTCCACGCTGTCGCCTGTTTCAGATAAGACCAGCTAAAGGCATCGTCGCTGTCACCCTGCGCCTGAAGAAGGTCAAGACGGGCCAATGCCTCATTCAGGGTCGGACGGTGGCCCGCAGGCACCCACCACATCACGAAATGCATCTTTCCCAACACCTCGAACCAGTCGGCGCGGCGTTCATAGAACGCACGGTGCACTGTATTCCAGACGAAATTCTCAAGTGTTTCAACGCTTTCCCAGACTGTCAGGTTCGACACATATTGTGCGTCACCATCAATCTTTGCCTCGGTGTTGCCATTTCCGGGTTCGCCCGAACCTTCCATCATCCAAACAAAGCCGGGCATCCGTTTGCCCAGGCTGTTCACACGGTCCAATGCACCCATGAATTCGGCGACGCGTGGATCATCCGTTGTCGCAAGCAGACGCCCCACGTTCAACTCTGCCAGATGCATGCCGATCATGCGCAGGCCCCCTCGAACGCCCAGACACCCAGTGCTGCCACCCGACCCACCGCGCGGTCGTCGAACCGGCCACCGGCCTGAGAGCATCCTGCGACGGCGGCGGCCTTGGCCACCTTGCCATCGGCCTGCCCCAAAGGCGTACCCCCACGCGTCACACGAACGGTCATGCCCGTGACGGCCGTGGCCCCTGCCTTGCTGATGATCAGACCCGAATTGCCCGGCATCACGCTGGCGAGATAGCGTGCATCGCCCAATGCCACCTCTTGTTGGCTGGCCCTTGCAAGCCCGCCAGTTGCGGCATCACGCATCGGCGTGCTGCATGCCGAAACAGTAACCAAGGCAATCAACAGAGCGGACAACCGTTTCATTCTGCAGCCATCGCCCCGATACGACCCGTCTTGCGGGCCTTGATACGATCTTCGATTTCTTCGCGGAACGCCCGCACCAGCCCCTGAATGGGCCAGGCGGCCGCATCACCAAGGGCGCAGATCGTGTGCCCTTCCACCTGCTTCGTGACGCTCAGCAGCATGTCGATTTCTTCAACTTCTGCCTCGCCGCGCACCAACCGGTCCATCACACGCATCATCCAGCCGGTGCCTTCGCGGCAGGGTGTGCACTGGCCACAGCTTTCATGCTTGTAGAATTTCGACAGCCGCCAGATCGCCTTGATGACATCGGTCGACTGATCCATCACGATCACCGCCGCTGTGCCCAGACCCGACCGCTGTTCGCGCAGCCAGTCAAAATCCATGATCGCATCGTCGCACTGCGCAGCCGTCAACAGGGGTACGGACGATCCGCCGGGGATAATGGCCTTGAGGTTTTTCCAGCCACCGCGAACGCCGCCGCAGTGCCGGTCGAGGAGTTCCCTCAGCGGAATGGACATCGCCTCTTCCACGACGCAGGGGTTGGTGACATGGCCGGAGATGCCGAAAATCTTGGTTCCGGTATTATTGGGCCGCCCGAACGACGCGAACCAGTCTGCCCCGCGCCGCAGGATTGTCGGGACAACGGCAATCGATTCCACATTGTTCACCGTGGTAGGGCAACCATACAGCCCCGACCCCGCCGGGAACGGCGGTTTCATGCGGGGCATGCCCTTTTTGCCTTCCAGACTTTCCAGAAGTGCTGTTTCTTCACCACAGATATAGGCGCCTGCACCGTGGTGCAGGTACAGGTCAAAGTCATAGCCCGACCCGGCCGCGTTCTTGCCCAACAGACCGGCATCATATGCCTCGTCTATGGCGGCCTGAAGCGCCTCGCGTTCGCGGATGTATTCGCCACGGATATAGATGTACCCCGCGACCGCATTCATCGCAAAGCCGGCAATCAGACAGCCTTCGATCAAGGTATGCGGATCGTGGCGCATGATTTCGCGGTCTTTGCACGTTCCGGGTTCGGATTCGTCCGCGTTCACCACAAGATAGCTCGGTCGCCCATCCGACTGTTTGGGCATGAACGACCATTTCAGGCCGGTCGGGAACCCTGCCCCACCGCGCCCGCGCAGACCCGACGCCTTCATCTGGTCAATGATCCAGTCGCGGCCCTGCTTGATAAACCCATCCGTCCCCGACCAATGGCCACGCTGCCGCGCGCCCGCCAGTGTGCGGTCGTGCATTCCGTACAGGTTCGTAAAGATCCGGTCCTGATCTTTCAGCATCAACAAGCCCTCAACTTCCCCGGCGTTTCCGCCACATCTGAAACGTCACGATCAGCGCCCACAGGAACGCCGCCATTGCGGACAGATCGAACAGGAACGCGAAACGCGCCTCCCACCCAAACTGTCCACCCAGCCACTGAGCGGCGATCCAAAGGATCGCCGTCACGGCAATCACCAGCCCAACCAACCGGGCCTGGCGCGCGATAGCGGCGTCCTGCGGAGTTGGTGTTGGCATCAGAATTCTTTTCCACTGTCGAGTGCTTCCAGAAACGCAGGGGCACCCATGTCTATCACGGCGCGTGCCTGTGGAACCCATCGATCGCGACTAACGCGGCCCTTGAACCCTTCCAGATTCTGATCGACCCAACTGATCTCGTCATCCGTCCAGGCCGCGATCTGGTCAAAATGGTAAAACCCAAGACCGTGGCAAAGGATTTCAAGCTTCGGGCCGACGCCCTTGATGATCTTGAGATCATCGGCAACACCCTTGCGTGGGGCCTTGAGAACCTTTGGTTTTTTCGGCCCGACTGACGGAACGGCAGCCAGCACCGGTTTTGCCGCTGCCGCCGATTTTGCTGCGGGCGCTGCCTTTTTCGACGTGGTGGGTGCTGCTGCCGCCAAGGCAGGTTCTGCCATCATGTCGGCCGCCTTGGCCATCGGGATAACAGTCGCATCTGGCGCAGGGGATGCGGCCACACGGTTTACTACAGGGGCGGGCTGACCGGCAAGCCAGGTCAACATCAGCCCGACCAACAGGAACATCACAGCGGAAATGGCCATCGCAGGCATCATGTCAAACTGACCAACGGCAAGGCACAGGCCCAACGCAACGGCACCGATGACCGCTGCCAACGTCCAACCGCCCAACCACGGGCCACCCTTGAATTCGTGTTCCATTTTCGTCGTCCCCATATTGCCCCGCATCCGGGCTCACGTTTCTATCTGCAGCCGTTATGTCCTATTCCGTGCCAAACTGTCATTTGTCAGCGTTTCTTCATCAGATCGCGCGCCTGTGTCACCCAGTTGTCGCGGGTCACGCGGCCCTTGAAACCTTCCAGATTGTCGTCAACCCACGCGATTTCGGCGGGCGTCCAGGCGGCAATTTGATCAAAATGATAAAATCCAAGCCTGTGGCACAGGGCTTCCAGCTTTGGACCGATACCGACGATGGCCTTCAGGTCGTCAGCACGGCCTTCCCGGGGTGCGGTTATGCCCGCAGGTTTGCCCGAATGGGCCACAGACGCGGGTTTGCCAACAGAATCGGCAGGCGCTTCTTGCAGGGTGATGCCACTTTTGTCCAGAACGGCATCACGCCCCGGCAATGGCTCCAACTCTGGCCCTTTGGCGGGGGTTGCGGGTTCTGCCGGATGATCGGGTCTTGACGCGCGCCCAAGCCACGGCGTCAGCATCGGAACCTCGTCCCCCTGAATACGCTTGACCGTATCGCGAAGGTCCACCGCCAGCTGCGCGCTTGCGTTGTATTTCGTGCGCCCGGAATCGTGCTCTTTCAGACTGGTCAGCCCGCCCAACGGCTCTGACGCATATCGCCCATTCTGCGGCCCCGGCACCGGCACTTCGCCCGCGGAAAAACGGGTGATAAGCGCGCGAAGCTTGTCGGGCGTCAGATCTTCGTAATAATCCTTGCCGATCTGGGCCATCGGCGCATTGGTACACGCCCCCAGACATTCCACTTCTTCCCACGAAAACTTGCCATCTGCCGACGGGATATGCGCCTTTGGGTTGATCATTTCGCGGCAGACGGCAACCAGATCTTCCGCCCCGCAAATCATGCAGGACGTGGTGCCGCATATCTGAATATGGGCCACCGATCCAACCGGTTGCAGTTGGAACATGAAATAGAACGTCGCCACTTCCAACGCGCGGATATAGGCCATGCCCAGCATGTCGGCCACATGTTCAATGGCCGGGCGGGACAACCAGCCTTCCTGTTCCTGCGCGCGCCACAGCAGCGGGATGATGGCACTTGCCTGCCGCCCTTCAGGGTATTTCGTCATCTGTCCGCGTGCCCATTCAAGATTGGCCGGAGTGAAGTTGAACGAGGCAGGCTGAACAGGATGAAGACGGCGGAGCATCAGAAGGTGACCTTGAAACAGATTGAAACCGATGGACGGATTGCTTGGGCGCGGGCAGGCAACGTCACCGGTCAATCTCCCCGAACACGACGTCCATCGTGCCGATGATCGCGCTGACATCGGCAAGCTGGTGGCCGCTGCACATATAGTCGATTGCCTGAAGATGCGGAAAGCCCGGACCGCGGATTTTGGTTCGGTAAGGCTTGTTCGTGCCATCCGAAACAAGGAACACGCCGAATTCACCCTTGGGTGCCTCGACCGCGACATAGACTTCGCCGGCGGGAACGTGAAAGCCTTCGGTGTACAGCTTGAAGTGATGGATCAACGCCTCCATCGACGTCTTCATCTCGCCGCGCGTGGGCGGGGTCAGCTTGCCGCGAGCCAGAACGTCGCCGGGTTCCTGACGCAGTTTGGCAATCGCCTGACGGATGATCGACGTCGATTCCCGCATCTCCGCCATGCGGCAAAGATAGCGGTCATAGCAGTCACCGTTGATGCCGACGGGTATCTTGAACTCGAACTCGTCATAGCACTCGTAGGGCTGGGCGCGCCGCAAATCCCAGGCCATGCCAGACCCGCGCACCATGACACCGGAAAACGCCCAGTCCTGAACATCCTGTTCGGTGACGACGCCGATGTCGACATTGCGCTGTTTGAAGATACGGTTCTCGGTCAGCAGCCCGTCGATATCGTCAAGCACACGCGGAAACTTCACGGCCCACTGGTCGATATCTTCGATCAATTGGGGCGAAAGATCCTGATGGACGCCGCCGGGGCGGAAGTAATTGGCGTGCAGGCGCGACCCGCTGGCGCGTTCGTAAAAGATCATCAGCTTTTCACGCTCTTCAAACCCCCAGAGCGGCGGGGTCAGCGCGCCCACATCCATGGCCTGCGTGGTGACGTTCAGAAGGTGGTTCAGGATACGACCGATTTCGCAATACAGCACACGGATCAACGATGCGCGCCGGGGGATCAACGTGCCCGTCAGCTTTTCGATGGCAAGACACCAGGCATGTTCCTGATTCATCGGTGCCACATAATCCAGGCGGTCGAAATACGGCAGGTTCTGCAGATAGGTCCGGCTTTCCATCAGCTTTTCAGTGCCACGGTGCAGCAGCCCGATATGCGGATCGCAGCGTTCCACGATTTCACCGTCGAGTTCAAGAACAAGACGCAAAACACCATGTGCTGCAGGGTGTTGCGGGCCGAAGTTGATGTTGAAATTGCGGATCTTCTGCTCACCCGTCTCCAGGTCCTTGGACCCGTCATCATAGGTGTTCACGCGGATGTCGCCGTCCATCATTGGGTCACCTCTTTCATGTTCGCGCGCCAGACATCCGGCAGGTCGGGATATGCGTCGGCAACGTAATCGTATTGTGGCCGCAACGCCACCCGGGCCCGGGCCTGTTGATCCGGCGTCATCGCCAGTGCAAGGCCCGCGTGCACTTTCCGCTCAAAGTTGGGTTTGGACCCTGTGAGGCCAAGAAATGACCACACTCTGGCCATGCCCGCCGGGGTCAACATATCCTCGCTGAATTGCACCAACAGGCGGTCGGGTGCAATGGCGTGACGCAATTTTTCGATCGCCCCGGCATAGTCACCCCGCCCGCCCATGTAGGGATTGGTGTCCACCGCGGCATCAAAGCGTTGCGCCACAGTTGCAGCAAAAGCGTCAGGTGCAGTCAGGCCTTGCCGGGCCTGCATGCGCAAGTGGCTCCACATCCGGGCGACGGGGTCGCGAAGCAGATACAGAAACCTCACATCCGGCGCGATGTTTGCCATCGCGATGAGGGTGCCCACTGGCAGGGTGGCATAGGCAGGCGTGAAATCACCAACAATCTTTTGCCCGGCCAAGCCCGACATCAGATAGGCGCAGTAAGCGTCCGTATTCAGGCTGCGCTGCGACAGAACCGCAATCCAATCGTGCAGATCTGCAATTCGTCGGCGCAGCTGGTGTTGCTTGGCCGCCGGTGCCGAAGCCAGCTCAAGGCCAAGCCGCGTTGCTTCGGCCAGATGACTTTTGATCCGCCGTTCCAGATGATCGGATCCGATCGCATTGAAATAATGCAGTTCCTTGATCGTACGGAAATGGCAATCAGGATGCGCCGCCAATTCGCGATGAAGCCACGACGTGCCCGCTTTGGTTGCCCCGACGCAGATCAGGATGGCAGGATCCTGCATCGCGTCAGACCGCTTTCTTCTCATCACCCGGCAGGATGTATTCGGCACCTTCCCATGGCGACATGAAATCGAACTGCCGGTATTCCTGCACAAGTTTGACAGGTTCATACACAACACGCTTGAGCACCTCGTCATAGCGCACTTCGGTATACCCGGTGGTCGGGAAATCCTTGCGCAACGGATAGCCGCGAAAGCCATAGTCAGTCAGCAGGCGGCGCAGATCAGGGTGGCCCGAAAACAGGATACCGAACATGTCGAACACTTCCCGCTCGAACCAGTTCGCGGCGGGATAGACACTGGTGATCGAGGGCAAAATCTCGTCATCCGCGTGCGCCACACGAAGGCGGATGCGGTGGTTCTGATGCATCGACAAAAAGATGTAGATCACATCGAAACGGGGGTGCCGTTCCGGCCGGTCAATTGCGGTCAGGTCGACCAGGGTGGTGAACCGGCACGCGCTGTCGGATTTCAGGAAATCAGCAGTCCGGACAAGATGCGCGGGCAGAATCGTCAGCGTCAGTTCGCCAAATGCGACTGTAGCATTCTGCACGACATCGGGCAGCCGCAGCGAGATATGCGCGGCAAGTTCGTTCAGTGCGTCCGACATGGGCCACCTCTTATCGTGTCAGGGTTCCGGTGCGGCGGATTTTGCGCTGCAGCTGCAGGATGCCGTAAAGCAAAGCCTCGGCCGTGGGCGGACAGCCGGGAACGTAAATGTCCACGGGCACAACCCGGTCACAGCCGCGCACCACGCTGTAGCTGTAATGGTAATACCCGCCGCCATTGGCGCACGACCCCATGCTGATGACATAGCGGGGTTCGGGCATCTGATCGTAAACCTTGCGCAGCGCCGGAGCCATCTTGTTCGTTAGGGTGCCCGCCACGATCATCAGGTCAGATTGGCGCGGCGAGGCGCGGGGTGCCGTGCCGAACCGCTCCAGATCATAGCGCGGCATCGACGTGTGCATCATTTCAACAGCGCAGCAGGCCAGACCGAATGTCATCCAGTGCAAACTGCCGTTCCGCGCCCAGTTGATCACGTCTTCTGTGGATGTCAGAAGAAAGCCCTTGTCTGTCAATTCCCGGTTCAGGGACTGCACCGCAACTTCAGAATCGCCGCCTGCCGTATTGACGCCTGCCATCACGCCCATTCCAGCGCCCCCTTCTTCCATTCGTAGACAAAGCCCACGGTCAGCACGCCCAGAAACACCATCATCGACCAGAACCCTGCCATCGACACCTCTCCAAAGGCCACGGCCCATGGGAACAGGAACGCCACTTCAAGATCGAATATGATGAACAGGATTGAAACGAGGTAAAAGCGCACATCGAACTTCATCCGTGCGTCGTCAAAGGCGTTAAATCCGCATTCGTAGGCGGAAACCTTTTCAGGGTCCGGATTGCGGACAGCAATCAGGGCTGCAGCCAATAGAAGGACAAGTCCTAAACCGATTGCCAGCGCTAGAAAGATCAGAATCGGCAAATACTCTCGAAGAAGGATGTCCACGAGATGCTCCTTTTTGCTGGCAACGGGTGCGAGAGGCGGCCCGGCTGGCCTGCGGCTTCTTTGGCAATCGTTTACCCCGCCACCATGGCAGGGTCAACCGAAGGCAGGCGCAAAATGTTCCCTGCGACAAGGGGTTCACGCACCCGCCCACGCCGCCGGCATCAGCACCATCCGGCCCTGTGTCCACCCTGATAAGAACGGGCATGCCCCGCCGTGATCATCTTCCGCGACACCGCCTGCCCGTCCAGCGTAATGCTGATCAGGGCGCGGTCGTAGCGATCTGTCCCGGCCCGCGTGACGGACAGGTTCTGCGCGCGAAAAATCATGGCCCGAAGCGCCCAGGTGGCCTGTTGTGCGGCTATGAATTCCGACACGCATTGCGGCGAAAACAGTTCGGGCGCGTCAAAACCCGTCAGGCGCGCCCGTTCCGGTGCGCGGCCAGAACACCAGAGACTGACAGTGTCCCCGTCAACCACCGAAAGCACACGGCAATCGCCACGGGCCCCAACCACGGGCCGCGCAATGGCATTGATGGCGTCTGCACCCAATGGAAGCACCAAAAGACCAAGGATGGACACAAAGATGATGGCCCGCAGATAGAACAAGGGATCGGCGACGCGGCGCATCCAGTGTCGCCATCGGCCGGGTGGTCGTGAAGGCGCCCCCATCGACCAGCGAGGAGCAGAACGGTAATCCCGGCTGAAGGGAACAACAGTGTTGCGGCGTTTCATCTGCCCTTAACCCGCCGCCTCGTTCGCCCCCGACGCACCCTTTTGCCAGACGGCCGCCACCTCGGCCCGGATGATGCGGGCGATCAGTGCGACATCCGCAGGCGTGAAGGTCAGTGGAAGGCGAAGATCAATCAGCCCCGCAAGGATGCGGTCGGTTTCCGGCATGACCGGCGGATCAGCAAACTGCCAGTGGGAATAGCGGCTGGTGAAGGCAACCGGATCGGCTGCGCCGAACCACTTCAATTCAACCCCCCGCGCGGCACAACGCGCCAGAAGATCAGCCACCAGATGGCCCGGCCAATCCGGCAAAAGGAACTGGAACGATGATCCGACATAGGCTTCATCGTCTGGGCGATGAGTCAGGATCAGACCCGGGGTGTCGGCCAACCCCGCCTCCATCGTCTGATACAAATGCTTCCACCGCGCCACCCGGTCGGCAAGCACCCGCAACTGCGGGCGCAGGATCGCTGCACGCAGATTGTCCATGCGTCCTGATATGTTGGGCATGTCCAGACGCAGGCCTTCGAACACCGCCGGGTCGGGGGCGGCACGGTGGCGGGCGTAAAGCATGTAACTGCCAGACAGCAGCACCGATTTTGCGGCAAGAACCGGGTCATCGGTGATCAGAAAACCGCCCTCGCCGGAATTGACGTGTTTGTAGGTCTGCATGGAATAGCATCCTATGACACCGTGTCGGCCGGACGGCACCCCCCGAAACGACGCGCCCATCGTGTGTGCGCAATCCTCGACCACTCTGACACCTGCGCCATCGCACATCGCCATAAGCCGGTCCATATCGCAAACATGCCCCCGCATGTGGCTGAGCAGCAAGACATCCGCCTGCCCGAGTTTCTGCGCCAGATCATCAAGGTCGATTGTGAGATCAGGCGTAACACCCACGAAGATCGGCCGCGCACCCAAGGACGCGATGGCACCCGGGACAGGGGCCAGCGTAAAGGCATTCGACAATACCCCATCGCCCGGCTTGACCCCCAGGGCGCGAAGGGCCGTGGCCATGGCATAGCCACCCGACGCCACGGCCAGACAATACCGCGCACCTGTCAGGGCGGCGAATTCTTCCTCCAGAAGCGCTGTCTGCGCTATTTCGTCCGGGGCCGTGTTGTAACGGTGAAGCCGGCCATGCCGCAAAACCGCAATGGCGGCCTCGATCCCTTCTTCCGGAATTTGCTCTTGCTGCGTGAAACTGCCGGTAAAGCGCTCCATCGTCAGGCCACCTCGTGCTTGGGCGATTTGATCAGGGTCAGAAACATGATCAACGAAACAAGGATCAGCGCCGCCGCCGTGTAGAAGGCGATGTCAGGGCTGATGATCGGCGCACCGGGCGTCAGGAACCAGCCGAAAATCTGCGTGAAGAACACGGTTCCGCCCAGCATCGCGATGTTCATGATGGATGCCAGACCACCCTGCAATTCGCCCTGCGCATCTTCGGGCACGGCTTTTGACAGGATCGCGGTCAGCATGGGATGCACAAAGCCTTCGGGGCCATGAACAATAAACAGCAGGACAACCGCCGTCAAACTTCCGGCAAGCCCGTAACCGATGGCTGCGATGACGGCGCAGATCATGCCGATCAGCGCCACGCGATGTTCGCCAAAGCGCGCCACCGCAGGCCCGGTAAGAAGGCCCTGAAACAGGGCGGTGACCACGCCAAAAGCCGCCAGTGACAAGCCGACGACGGCTTCGGTCCAGCCGAACTTAGCTATTCCCCAGAATGACCAGATCGCTGGATAGACGGATGAAGCAAAGAAATAGACGCCCAGCACGGCGCAAAGTGGCATGACACCGCCATAACGACGGAATACCGCCAGCGTGCCAAAAGGGTTGGCGCGCCGCCATTCAAACTTTCGGCGCTTCTCGACGGTCAGGGTTTCGGGCAACACGAACCAGCCATAAACGAAGTTCAGCGCGGATATGACTGCCGCGGCATAAAATGGCACGCGCGGCCCGAACTCACCCAAAAGACCACCGATTGCCGGCCCCAGCACAAACCCGACCCCGAACGCCGCCCCCATCATTCCGAATGCCTTTGCCCGCGCCGCAGGCTCGGTGACATCGGCGATATAGGCGTTGGCGATCACATAGGACGAACCGCAAAGCCCCGCCACGGCCCGTCCGACGAACAGCCAGAACAGCGACGGCGCAAGGGCGGAAAACAGATAATCCACCCCAAGACCGAACACCGCCAGCAACAACAGCGGCCGGCGGCCGAACCGGTCGGACAGATTGCCCATCAGTGGCGAAAAGGCGAATTGGGTGATCGAAAAGGCAAAGAACATCCAGCCGCCGATGACGGATGCCTGCGCCAGCGTCATGTCGCCCACATCCTCGATCAGACGCGGAAGCACCGGCATGATCAGGCCAAACCCCATCATGTCCAGAAAGACCGTGATCAGGACGAAGGTCACCGCGTGGCGAGTGGGGGCGGCAGGGGCCATGGTGCAATCCTTGGTCTGGGCGCGCGGACACTAGGCCGGGGCAAGGCGCGTGTCAAAGGTTGGCACGCCCGGCCCGGCGTTGGGCGAAAGGGCGACAGTTCATCCTTGGCCGTTGCGGTTTCGCGCGGCATCTGCCACCCCTGCCCGCATGTCAACACAGGTGCAGAAATGACGGACCAGTCCAACCGAGGCGCACTTTGGGCATTGCTGTTTGGCAATCTGGTGATTGGCACCGGAGTTCTTTTGCCAGCCGGGATGCTGGGGGCCTTCATCACCGACTTCGACGTTCCGGCAGCTACGGCCGGGTTGCTCATGTTCGTGGGCGGGCTTGTCGTTGGCATCGGGGCACCTGTTCTGGCGGCACTGACGACGGCCATCGACCGTCGCATCCTGCTGACCGGATCGCTGTGCCTGTATGCGGCGGGGCATCTCGCGGCCAGTTTCACGCAGGACTTCCAGACGCTCATCTGGCTCCGGGCGGTGACGGTGATCGGCGCCGCGATATTCACGCCGCAGGCCGCAGCGACCGTGGGCCTGATCGTTCCCGCAGCCAACAGGGGAAGTGCGATTGCCTTCATCTTCATCGGTTGGTCCTTGGCATCGGTCGTGGGCATCCCGATGGGCAGCGTGCTGGGAGAGTATTTGGGATGGCGACCCACCTTTCAGGTCATGGCGGCACTGTCGATGGCGGGCGCGGGGCTGATCTGGTTCGTGTTGCCGCGTGGGCTGTTCGTGTCGCGGATCAACCTGAGTGCGTGGATACGTGTACTGACCGACCCGCGCCTTCTTGTGGTGCTGTGCGTCACGATGTTTGCAATGGCGGGGCAATTCACTCTTTTTACCTATATCGCGCCCGTCTTGAAGATCGCATACGGCGCTGATGCACAGGACATTGCGCTGATCTTCCTGATTTCCGGCGTCATGGGGGTCACCGGCAATTTTCTGGCATCGCGCCTTGCAGGGCGCATCGGCGTTGAAACGTCGATCCTTCTTGCGCTTGTGACAACCGCAGCGGGCCTGTGCGTGATCGCCCTTGGCTGGCAAAGCTTTGTCGCCTTCATGATCGGCACGGCGTTTTGGGGACTGGGCGGGTTTGCCGCCAATTCGTTGCAGCAAAGCCGACTGGTGGTGCTTGCCCCTGCCCTGGCAAGCGCCACTGTCGCGCTTAACACTTCATTCGTCTATCTTGGGCAGTCGTTGGGTTCGGTCAGCGGCGGGCTTTTGATCGGGGGCGGGCCATCGGTCAGCATGGCGTGGGCCGCAGCCTTTCTCATCGTCTGCGGCATCGGCGCGTCGTGGACCGCCAGCCGCATCGCCCCAAGGTGAAAGGCAGTGCCATGGTTGTCGAATGGTTGATATGTGGCGTGGCGCCTGAACATCAGGCCGATTTCATTGCCTGCGACGCCGCAATCTGGACCGCATTTCTAACAGCGCAACCGGGTTTCGCAGGCAAGGAAGTCTGGCGCAATCAGGCCCGACCCGGCGAATTGAACCTGATGATCCGGTGGACGAGCCTGCAGGCCTGGAAAGCCATTCCAGCCCAAGATCTTGCTGCGACGGATGCCCGTTTTCAAACGGCATTTGGCAGGCCCTGCCCCATCCTTGACTGTCTAACCTATGACGTGTTGGGTTAGCGCAAACGAACCCCGCGTGACTCCCTAATGTGCCCCGCGAACGTCTGGTTACCGCGAAAATGGCTTGATCTGGCCCGAATGCCTTGTCTTCAATGTGTGGGGAATCGCGAACACAAGGATCGGCCGGCGGCGCGGTTTTGCCCGAAAACTTGGCCGATGCTGCACAGTCTTCTGATGATCCCATAGCGTCGGCTGGTCTGGCGGTGGGATTGGTGTATTGACGATTCACCCGTAACGGCAGATTATGCCGGTGCAACCGGGATCAATCGACGGAATGAGAGATTTATGAGCGTTTTTGACCACTTGGCCCAACTTGGCATCGTTCCGGTTATCGCACTGGATGATGCGAACGATGCCATTCCGCTGGCAGATGCCCTGATTGCCGGGGGCCTTCCGGTGGCCGAAATTACCTTCCGCACTGCCGCGGCACGGGCGACGATCGAAGCGATTGCGAGGCACCGTCCAGATATGCTCGTGGGCGCTGGAACGGTATTGAGTGAGGAACAGGTTGATCAGTCTCTGGCCGCAGGTGCGCGGTTTGCACTGTCACCGGGGATTGATACCGCCGTCCTTGCGCATGCGGCGAAGGTTGGGATGCCCTTTGCCCCGGGCATCATGACGCCCACCGATTTGCAGGCGGCACTGCGGATGGGTTGCACGATGGTCAAGTTCTTTCCGGCAATGCCGGCGGGCGGGCCGAACATGCTCCGGAACATCGCGGCCCCCTATGCCCACACAGGTATCGGGTTCAATCCTACAGGCGGCGTCACCATGGACAATCTGGGCGATTGGCTGGCCTTGCCCGAAGTGCGCGCCGTCGGCGGGACATGGATCGCCACGAAGGCGGATATTGCTGCGGGCAACTGGGACAAGATCACCGCAAACGCCAAGGCTGCCGTCGCGCGGGTGGCCGAACTTCGGGCGCGCTAACCTGCGAGGGCACAGCGCGGTTTTACACGCGCTGCCATGAAGGATGGTCACTCGCCATATGGAACCCAGATGTTCTTGATCTGCGTGGCGCGCCGCAGGAAGGCTCGCCCCTGCCCCGCGCCACCTGTCCAATCGCGTGGACCGACGATCCAGGTCACCTTCAGGTTTCCGGCCGACGCGTGTTCGACCATCTTGCCGCCTTCTGACGACCCGGCATACCAAAGGGCCGCGACATCATCATGATCGGCAAGCGTTTTCGCCAATTCGTCGCGCGGCCCGGTCACAATGTTCACCACCCCTGACGGCAGGTCTGATGTATCCAGAACCTGATACAGATCCGTCGCGGCCAATGGCTGATTTTGCGACGGCACGGCCACAACGCGGTTTCCCATCGCAATCGCAGGCAACACGAGGCTAAGGAACCCCAGCAGCGGCGCAGTATTGGGGCAGACAATTCCCATCACGCCATAAGGCTCGGGCATGGCAAGCGTCACATGGGCCGATTTTGTTGCATGCACGGCACCATCGTACTTGTCGGCCTGCGCCGCATAGAAAAAGCAGCGCCGGATCGCCAGTTCAACCTCGGCCTTCGCCGTCGCGTCCGAAGCGCCGGTTTCACCCAAACGGGCAGTGAACTCGGCTGCGCGCGCCGACAGGTTTTCACCGATGAAATACAACACCTGCGCCCGGTTATGTGCCGTGGCTTTGCCCCAGCCCCCTGCCGCATGCGCCGCTTCTACTGCGTTGCGGATATCCTTTCGGTTGCCCATGCCTGCAAGACCGGAAAGCCCGTCTTTGCCCATGACGGCATAGGAATAACCGCTGTCAGGGCGCTTTTGCCCGCCGCCGATGTAAAGCTTCGCAGTGCGGTCAATCTTCGCTTCCGCATGGCTCACACCCTGCGGCACCGGGGCCGCGTTCAACGGGGTCGGGTCAGCCTCCGGAACACCCTTCGCTTCCGGCAGCGTCAGATATTCCCCCATCCCTTCGCGCCCGCCTTCGCGCCCAAAACCGCTTTCACGGTAACCGCCAAAGCCCGCCCCGGCGTCAAAGATATTGGTGGAATTGACCCAGACGACGCCAGCCTTCACCTTTGATGCCACATCAAGACAAAGATTGACGTTTTCCGACCAGATCGACGCGGTAAGCCCGTAGCGTGTGTTGTTGGCAAGATCTACTGCCTCATCGGGTGTGCGGAAGGTGGTCATGGTGGCCACAGGGCCAAAGATTTCAACCTCGGCCACGGTGTTTGCCGGGGCCACGTTGGTGAAAAACCCAGGGGCGAAGAAACTGCCACTGGTGGGCATGTCGCAGGCCGCCTGATGCAGCACAGCACCTTCCGTTTGCCCTTGGGCCACAAGGTCACGGATGCGCGCCAGTTGCACGGGGTGCACGATGGCCCCCACATCGGTGCACTTGTCTAAAGGATCGCCAACCCGCAGCGTCGCCAGCCGCGCAATCAGCTTGGCTGTCAACGCCGCCTCGATCGCCTCGTCCACCAGAATGCGGCTGCCCGCGCAGCAGACCTGTCCCTGATTGAACCAGATTGCATCAACCACACCTTCGACGGCGGCATCGATATCGGCGTCGGCAAAGACGATGAACGGCGACTTGCCACCCAGTTCCAGCGTCAGTTTCTTGCCCGTGCCCGCCGTGGCCCGACGGATGAGCCGACCAACATCAGTGGAACCGGTGAAGGCGATCTTGTCCACATCCGCGGCCACAAGCGCCGCCCCCGTGTCGCCATCGCCGGTGACGATGTTCACGACGCCCTTGGGCAAACCGATTTCGGCGCAAATCTCGGCAAAGGCCAAGGCGGTAAGCGGTGTATACTCCGCAGGTTTCAGCACGACCGTGTTGCCAGCCGCCAAGGCTGGCGCGATCTTCCAGGACAGCATCAGCAGTGGAAAGTTCCACGGGATGATCTGGCCACACACGCCCACAGGCCCGGCCCCGGGAAACTCTTCCTCCATCATCTCGGCCCATCCGGCATGATGATAGAAATGCCGCGCCACCAGCGGCACGTCGATATCCCGCGACTCCCGGATCGGCTTGCCGTTGTCCAGCGTTTCAAGAACAGACAGGAACCGTTCACGCTTTTGCACCGATCGGGCAATGGCATAGAGCCACTTTGCCCGATCATGCCCCGGCAGTGCGGCCCAACCGGGCAAAGCCGCGCGCGCCGCCGCCACCGCGGCGTGGACATCGGCTGCGGAGCCTTGACCGACCTGCGCAAGCGGCGCGCCGGTTGCAGGGTTTTCGACGGCAAAGCTGGCTGTCGGTGTGGTGAATGTGCCGTTGATAAAATGCCCGAAACTGCGGTCCTTCAGCCATTTCATCACTTCGCCGGTGGCTTCGGGGGCGGGGCCATATTCCATGGTGCTCAGTATCTCTTTGACGGTTGGCATATCGGTTCCCTCAGGCAAGCGCGTGGCGGCTGGAGGCGGCATACCGCCCGGTGAGATGGTGTTCCAGTTGGCGTTCAATATCGGCCAGCATGGATGAAGCGCCAAGGCGGAACAGGTCAGGCTGCAACCATTCGTTGCCCAGTTCTTCCTTCATCAGGATTTGCCACGAAATTGCGTCTTTGGCGGTTTTCATGCCGCCCGCCGGTTTGAAGCCGATCTTGTGCCCCGTAAGCTGCCCATAATCGCGCAGCGCACGTGTCATCACCAGGGACACGGGCAGTGTTGCATTCACCCCTTCCTTTCCTGTGGAGGTCTTGATGAAGTCTGCCCCGGCCTGCATGGCGACCATGCTCGCCTTATACACATTGCGCAGCGTTCGCAGTTCGCCCGTCGCCAGAATGGCCTTCATGTGTGACGCTCCGCAGGCTTCGCGCATCAGGGCGATTTCATCATAAAGTGCGGTCCAGTTCTGGTTCAGCACATGCGAACGGCTGATCACGATGTCGATCTCATCCGCGCCCTGATCGACCGCCCAACGAATTTCGGCGAGCCGCAGCGGCAACGGCATCAGTCCCGCCGGAAAGCCAGTGGCGACAGAGGCGACAGGAATCCCCGACCCCGCAAGCGCCCTGACGGCCGCAGGCACCATCGTCGGGTAAACGCAAACCGCACCGGTGTGTAAACGTTCAAGGCCGATCCCTTCGAGGATGTGATCGGCCAACGGACGCCGCGCCTTGGCACACAGTCGGGCGACCCGGTTTTCGGTGTCATCCCCGGCGAGCGTGGTCAGATCGATGCAGCGGATCGCGTTGACCAGCCAGGCGGCCTGCCATTCCTTTTTCACCGTTCGCCGGGTGATCAGACTGGCCGCGCGGCGTTCGGCGGCCGATGTGTTGACGGCAATGGCATCAAACCAGTCTGTCTGAAGCGGGATGCCGGGATTGCGGTCATGGTTGGATTTGGCGTGGGTTGCAGAATTCATCACGTCACCTTGCCGGCTGGCGGAAAAGAAGAAGCATTTTTTTTGGTCATGGACCTGTTCGGCAGCATAACGCGCAGTTGCCTGATCGGTAATCAGAACATTGCCGCAATCCGCGCGCAAGGCCGCAAGGGCAATTTGGTGCTATGCCGTGTCTGGCCAGAGGCCGACCAAACGATCACGGTCTTTCTAACTGTCGAGCCTGAAACTGGTCATCCCGGGTTCCAACGCCCGTACGCGGGCGACAAAGAGTGTCCCCGGACGCGCCATTTCGGGCCGCGTCGTCATTGCCGCATAGGTCCAGATCAGGGTGAACCAGTAACTAGGCCGCACATCTGCCAGCACGAAGTCTTCGTTTAGACGTTCCCAGGCCGCGCTCTATCCAGAATCGCAGTGCCGGCAGGTTGGCCAAGGGCGGACGCTCCACGCGCGCGTGAACCTGATAACATGATCTGGGCGCGCAGGTGGTGTCAAAGCGGGTGCCGCGCGCAGCGCGGCACCCATGTTGCGATGGCTTACTTGCCCCAAATTGCTGCATAAGCCTCACGATAGCCATTGTCGGGATCGAAGGTATTGCCTTCTGTTTTTGCAAGACCCTCTTCGGTGACAAGCGCCGGAGCGGTGACATAGCCAGAACAAGCCTCGCCCGAGACGGCGCGGTTCAGTTCGTCCACCAGTTGCCAGCCTTGCAGGTTCAGCGGCTCGGCCACGGTGACGGCCTGATACTGGCCGGTGCGGATACGCTGGAAGGCGGCCTCGGACCCGTCACCGGCGGATCCGGCTTTGGGCGCGCCCTTGCCATCGATCCCGGCAGAGGCCAGTGACGGCCCCATGAAGTCGAAGTAAAGGTCATTGATCGCAAGCGAATGCGTCCATGACGTGCCGTACTTCTGCAGCAGCGTAGTGGTCAGGGGGCCCATGCGGGTAGAGGTTTCGGCGATGGGTGTATCGACATATTCCAACACAGTACCGCCTGCGTCTTCGATGACCTTTTTCATGCGATCCGCCTTGTCGATGGCGATCTGATAGGTGCTGTCTGTAAAGATCACGACGCCGGGCTTGCCGCCTGCATCATCCAGCGCCCATTTCGCGGTAACTTCAGAAACCTGCATCGCATCAGTCGAGACGTTCGCGAAGATGCCGCCCGGCGCGTCGCAGCCGATCTTTGGGCCGGAATGCCATGACACCATCGGAATGCCTGCTGCCGTGACAGCTTCGAGTGCGGCCTGCTGTTCGGCGGCGTCAAAGCCGTTGATCACAAGACCATCGGCGTTAAGCGCCAGTGCCTGGCCAACTGCGGCAGAGCGGCTTTGCACCGATCCGGCACCATCAAGCACCTTGACTGTCCAGCCGATCTTGGCCGCCGCTTCTTCGATTCCGGTGGTGACGCCCAGGATGCCGCCGTTCTTGAGGTCGGCCGCAAGGACCACAATGGTCTTGCCTTCGGCCGCCTTGGGGCCGGTTGTGGGGCCGTCAAAAGCCTCTTGCGCAATGGCCGCAAGGCCGGTTGCAGCCAGAATGGTACCGGCCATCAGTGTTTGTAGCAAAGTCCGTTTCAGCATGGTATTTCCTCCCATAGATGCTGTTTACTTGGTTTTCGCGCCTTTCTTGCGCTGCGCGTAACCGGCGATTGCGATCGCAATCAGAAGCGTGGTGCCGTTGAACATCGGTTCGACCCAAAAACTGCCGCCGAACTGCTGGATGCCCGAAATACCGACGGCAAGGATCATCACGCCGACGATGGTGCCCCAGACGTTGACGCGGCCCGGCTTTATCGTCGTTGACCCGAGAAACGCGCCGACAAGCGCTGGCAACAGGAACTCGAGCCCGACCGACGCCTGCCCGATCCGCAGTTTGGAAGCCAGAAGAACCCCGGCCAGCGCCGTGAGCAAGCCCGAGGCCACAAAGGCGCCGATGACGAATTTGCGAGTCGGTATGCCGTTGAGTTCGGCCGCGCGCTGGTTGGCGCCGATGGCGTAAAGGTAGCGACCGGTGGGCGTATATTCGAGGATGATCCACAGGGCCAATGTGATCGCCACGACATAGTAGGCTGTGATCGGCAGTCCGAAAACAAACGTCCCATTGATGGCATAGAAAGCATCCGGCAATGTCCCGACCATCTGCCGCCCGCCGGTATGCCACAAGGCCAGCGCGTAAAGGACAGTGCCCGTGCCTAGCGTCGCAATGAAGCTGTCGATTCTTGCCACTTCGACCAGCAACCCGTTCAGCGCGCCGGTGATGACGCCAAGGCCGAGTACGATGCCAACGGCCAGTGGCCATGGAAAACCGTAAACTGTTTGCAAACTGATCGCCAGAATGTGCCACAGCACGATTGCATAGCCAACAGTAAGGTCGATGCGCCCTGCCACCATCGGGATCATCGCGGCCAGCGCCAGCAGGGCGATGATCGCCTTGTCACTGAGGATTGACCGCAGGTTCAGCACAGTTGGAAACGTGTTTGGCAAAAGGATCGAGAACAGCACGATCAGACCCACCATCAGGATCACCAGCCCATAGGTCGGAGCCAGGCGAAGCGCCTTTTGAAGCAGTGTCAGCCCCCGCAGTTCGTCCTTGGTCGGTTCGACCGCGTTTGATTCAATTCCCGGCATGCATTGACCCTCAGGCGGCTTCACCGGCCGAAGCGGCCTGGATCAGCGATTCAGTAGAAAGCTCGACACCGCTGAGTTCAGCCACGGGCAAGCCCCGGCTGAACACGATGGCGCGGTGGCAGATTGCTGCGATTTCCTCAAAGTCGGTCGAAACCACAAGGACACCCATTCCACTGGCAAGTGCCTGATAAATGAGGTGGTAAATTTCTGCCTTGGCACCCACGTCGACGCCAGCGGTCGGATCTTCGGTGACCAAAAGACGGCGACCGGAATCGAGCCAGCGGCCGACCACAACTTTTTGCTGGTTGCCGCCTGACAGCGCCTCGATGGCCAGGGTCGGGTCGTTTGGTGACAAGCCGACACGGTGACCGATGGCTTTGGACATCGCTTCTTCGTGGCGGGCCGACATGACTGACAACATGCGCCGGCCTGTCGCCGAAGGGTTGAGAAAAGCGTTTTCACGGATCGCAAGTCCCGGTGCCACGCTTTCGCCGATCCGGTCGCGCGCGACGAGGCCGATGCCAGAGCGCATGGCAGACTGGGACGTGGTCAGGTCGGGTGTCTTGCCGTCAAGGGTGATCTGGCCGGTGTGGGGGATTACGCCGAACAGCGCCCGCCCTATGTCTTCGTGCCCCGCACCGCGCAGACCGGCGAGGCCCAGAAGTTCGCCCCGGCGCATCGAAAAGCTGACTGGCCCGACGAACGGCGTTGCGAGCCCGTCAACCTTGAGTATCGCAGGGCCTTCAAGAATCTGGGGACGCGCGATTTCACGGGCTTTGCGGCCAACGATCAGACTGACGAGTTCTTCAGGCGTCGTGTGGCCGATCGGGCGCATGCCGACCATCTGGCCGTCGCGCAGCACGGCGACCCTGTCGGCAATGCGGAAAATCTCGTCCAGACGGTGGCTGACGTAAATCATTCCTACGCCGCGCGCCTTCAAGGGACGCAGTGCTGCGAACAGACGTTCGACTTCGTCGGCCGGCAGACTGGCGGTCGGCTCGTCCAGCACCAGAAAATCACTGCTCGCCGCAAGCGCGCGTGCTATTGCGACAAGTGACTTTTCGGTGCGGGTCAGGCCTGATACGCGGGCCGTTGCTGGAAACTCGGCCTCGACGAGGCGCAATGCGGCGTCGGCCGCGGCCTCGGTCCGGGTCCAGTCGATTTTGCGGCCAGTGCGGACGTAACCCAGGGCAAGTGCGATATTTTCCGCCACACTCATCCATTCGATCAGGCCAAGATCCTGATGAATGAAAGCGACCTTCTGCCCGCCTGCCTTGCCGGTCTCGTGGGAATAGGAAATGCCATCGATCCGCACGCCGCCTTCGTCAGGACGGTGGATGCCCCCCAGCACCTTGATCAGCGTGGATTTGCCCGCACCATTTTCACCTAAAAGAGCCACGATCTCGCCACGGCCAACCGTCAACGACACCCCTTTGAGCGCTTGGGTGCCGCCAAAGGATTTGACGACGCGGTCAAAGAAAAGGCCGTCAGACGACGGGTGCATGGCAATTCCTCCCTGAACGCACTGGTTGCCTGATCTTGCGTCAGGGTTACCGGTAACGTAACCTAGGGTGGTCCCGGACCCTGACCATGTCAAGCAGAAAGTTATCGATAACATGCGGTGTAACGCGCGAAAGGCCCGGTACCAATGAAGGCCAATCTGGAGGATATCGCCAAGGCGGCCGGGGTGTCGAAAATGACGGTAAGCCGCGTCTTGCGTGGCGGCACAGGCTTTTCCGACGACACGCGGGCCCGGGTGGTCAAGGCCGCGAAAGAACTTGATTATGTGCCCAACCGGATCGCAGCGGCCTTTGGATCGCACCATCGCGGAACGCTGGTTGGGATGTGTGTTCCAAGGCTGACCTCTGGCCTGTTCGGGCATGTGTTGGACGGGGTGGACCGGGCGCTGTCAAGGCTGGGGTATCAGCTGATGATCGGGGCCAACAACCATTCTGCCAAAGAGGAAGAAGCATGGATCCGTCAGGTGATCACCTGGCGCCCGGCAGGACTGATTCTGTCAGGCCGCACGCATACGCCCGGGACGGTGGACCTGTTGCGCAGCGCGGCGGCACCGGTGGTCGAAATATGGGATCTGACGACAAGCCCGATCGACATGTCGGTCGGGTTTTCCCATTTCGATTGCGGTGCAGAGATGGGGCAATTCCTGCTTCGGCGGGGGCGCAACCGGGTCGGCTATGTCGGTGCGCTGGCCAGAGCCGACGTCATGGGTGCAGCCCGGCTTGAAGGTTTTGCAGCCACCCTGTCCCGCGCCGGGCATCCGCTTGTCGCTTGCGAGATTCTGCATGATACGCCAAGTTTTTATGCCGGTTATTACGGTCTTGAAACGTTGTTGGGCAGCCGTGCGAAGGTGGATGTCGTCTATTTTCATAATGACGAGATGGCCATTGGCGGGATGGCCTATGCCCAGTCTGTTGGGCTTCGGGTACCCGAAGATCTTGGCATCGCGGGTTGGGGCGGGATGGAAGCAGCGTCGATTTTGCCGCGGCGGTTAACAACGACCGTGGTGCCGACAACGGCAATCGGAAAGGCCGCAGCCGAGGCGTTGGTGGCCCGACTGAAGGGCGAACCCGGGCAGGATGTGACAGTGGTTCCCACCCGCCTGGAACCCGGGGCGACGTGTTGACTTATCTGGTATCAGCCACGGGGCGATTGGGGTGCGCGACGCGGCGGCGTGGATGTCTGGACAGCATGGGACAACGCTTTGCCGGTTGTTACCGAGATCAGAGCAATGTTGAAAGCCGAAGGGGGCGCAGATGATGATCACGGTTCCGGCCGAAAGACTGACCGATGCTGCGCTGCTTGCCATGTTGCAGGCGGCGGCGGACAAGGCGTTGGCCATCGGTCAGCCACAGTGCATCGTGATCGTCGACCCTTCTGCCGTAGATCTGGCAGTGCTGCGGATGACGGGGGCAAAGGTGCTTTCGTTACGCTCTGCCCGTGCCAAGGCGCAGACGGCGGTGTCGACCGGCAGGCCGTCAGACTCGATCGCCGAAGCAGTTCGCCTAGCAATTGCGAGCGCGACTGACGGCGCAATGACGGGTCTGCCGGGCGGCTTGCCAATCTGGCGAAATGGCATGCTTTTGGGCGGGATCGGTATCGGATCGGGAACCGGCGTGCAGGATGTCGAAGTGGCCAATGCCGCCCTTGCCGCAATCGGCGCCGGTGCGGCGCCTTAGACCGAAAACACGATTTGCGCCTTCATGGCCTGGCTTCGGTCACTGGCAAGGCGGAACGCGGTTTCGGCGTTGTCAAATGCCACTGTGTGCGTGATCAGTGGCTTTACGTCGATTAATCCCTTTTGCATCAACCCGACGCCAATCCCGAATTCGGCGTGAAAACGGAACGACCCGCGCAAATCCAGTTCTTTTGCGGTAATCGCCATCATTGGCAATGTCATGTCCCCGCCAAGCCCCAGTTGCAAGATGACCCCGCGCGGACGCAGCGCCGCGATCCCGCCAGCCAACGCGGCGGCGACACCGGTGCATTCATACAGCACGTCGAACGTGCCCTTCTTTGCGCCATATGCCGCCAGCGCATCGGGGTCTGTGCCGGTGTTGACTGTTCGGTCAGCCCCGACCTTGCGCGCCAGCGACAGGGTGAAATCCGACAGATCAGTGACCACGATCTCGGCCGCGCCGGCCCGACGCGCGGCAAGGATCGACAGAACGCCGATTGGCCCGCAGCCGGTGATCAGGACCCGCTTGCCCAGCATGTCGCCTGCCCGACGTGTGGCATGTAGCGTGACCGCCAATGGTTCGCCCATCGCCGCCTCGCCCGCAGTCAGGCCAGTGGCATCGACGCATTGGCTTGCGTCAGCGATCAGGATTTCGCGGAATGCGCCCTGAATATGCGGAAACGGCATCGCGCTGCCGTAAAAACGCATGTTCAGGCATTGATTCGGCAGCCCTTCCAGGCAGAACATGCAACCGCCACAAGGACGACTGGGCGACACGGCCACCAGTTGCCCGCGATGAAAACCCGTATCCCCAGCGTCTTCAACAAAGGCCGAAACTTCGTGCCCGAGGATCATTGGTTCACGCAGACGGACGGCACCGAAACCACCGTGATTGTAATAGTGCAGGTCGGATCCGCAGACCCCACCCGTTGCCAGCCGCAATCGCACCTCCCCCGGCTTAATGGGTTCCGGGGTGGTATCTTCTATCCTCAGATCCTTGGCCCCATGGATGACAATTGCCCGCATCTACAGCACCGGCGTCAGCAATGGCTGTCCTGCGAAATGTGCTGTCAGATTGTCACGGAGCAATTTGCCCATGGCCTGACGGGTTTCATAAGTGCCGCTTGCGTGGTGTGGCTGCACCAGCACGTTTGGCAGTGTCAGAAAGCGAGGGTTGAGCTTTGGTTCGCCCTCGAACACGTCAAGCGCCGCCGATCCCAGCCTGCCCTGTTCCAATGCCGCCAAAAGCGCCTCTTCGTCGATATTGGAGGCCCGGCTGACGTTGATCAGCATACCTTCTGGACCCAACGCATCGATCACCGCGGCGCCGACGATGTGGCGAGTGGCGGCAGAGGCAGCAAGCGTCACGAACAGGAAATCCGAACGCGCGGCAAGCGCCACCGGATCGGCAATGAACTCCCAATTCCTGGCAAAGTCCTTCGGAACAACGTCAGAATAGGCGATTTCAAGATCAAAGCCTTCCAGCCGTTTGGCCACTTCAAAGCCGATGCGGCCAAGGCCAAGGACACCAACCCGCTTGCCCCAGACGCGCCGTTGCAGCGGATAAAGCCCTTTGGTCGCCCAAGACCCGTCACGCACCCAGTGTTCGGCCCTGATCATTCCGCGCGACTGTACCAGCATCATCGCCACGCCAAGGTCTGCCACGTCATTCGTCAGGACGTCAGGCGTGTTGGTGACGCGAATGCCCCGGGCGCGTGCGGCATTCAGGTCTACCGCGTCATAGCCCACGCCATAAACGCTTATCACCTCAAGCTGCGTGCAGGCTGCGATTATCGCGGCGTTTGCCCCCAACTCTCCCCTCGTTGCAATGCCGCGCACCTGCGGGCCAAACTGCGCCAGAAAAGCATCCTTGTCTGCCGACTCGAAATAGCGGTGCATGTGGTAGGTTTCGTCCAGAGGGCCCTGATCCCATTCAGGATAAGGGCCAATCTGGAGAATATGAGGCTTTGTCATGGTGGTTCCGATCCCGGCTTGACAGGGTATGTTAACGATAACATAAACAGGTGGTACCACTCCTGTCGAGAGGGAACTGAAAGGACGAAGAACTTGGCATACCGGCTTTTCGATCTGTCTGGGCGGCGCGCACTGATCACGGGGTCTTCGCAAGGCATTGGTTTTGCCCTTGCCGAAGGTCTGGCTGCCGCCGGCGCACAGATTGTGCTGAACGGTCGCGATAAGGCAAAGCTGGCAGCGGCAGCGGCCCGTATTCCGGGTGCGGACACACTGGAGTTTGACGCGACGGACCACCATGGCGTACGAGCAGCCATCGATGTATACGAAGCGACGGGCAAGCCCATCGACATTCTGGTGAACAACGCCGGTATGCAACACCGTGGGCCACTGGAGGACTTTCCCGCCGAAGCATTCGAGCGGCTTCTTCAAACCAACATCGCGTCAGTGTTTCATGTAGGACAGGCCGTCGCCCGCCACATGATCGCGCGCGGTCGCGGAAAGATCATCAACATCGGCAGCGTGCAAACCGCGCTGGCCCGACCGTCAATCGCACCCTACACAGCAACCAAAGGCGCTGTTGGCAACCTGACAAAGGGCATGGCAACGGACTGGGCAAAGTATGGGCTGAACTGCAACGCCATCGCGCCGGGATACTTTGACACGCCATTGAACGCGGCTCTTGTCGCCGACCCCGCATTTTCAACCTGGCTGGAAAAGCGCACGCCTGCGGGCCGGTGGGGCCAGGTTCAAGAGCTGCAGGGCGCGTGCATCTTTCTTGCCTCGGACGCGTCAAGTTTCGTGAACGGCCACATCCTTTATGTGGATGGCGGCATCACGGCCTCACTATGACTTTGCGCATTGTCATCATGGGTGTTGCTGGCTGCGGAAAGTCATCGGTTGGCGAAGGGCTGTCGAAAAGGCTTGGCATCCCCTACCGTGACGGCGATGTCCTGCACCCGGCTGCAAATGTCGAAAAGATGAGCAACGGCGTGCCACTGACCGATGACGATAGGTGGCCTTGGCTGGACCGCGTTCGCGCCGTTCTCGTGGCCGAGGCCCCGGTGATTGTTGGCTGTTCAGCGCTTCGCCGTGTTTACCGCGACAGGCTGCGGGCGGGCGTGGGCGGGTCGCTGTTGTTCGTCCACCTGTCTGGCAGCCGCGGGTTGATCGCTGCCCGCATTGCCGCACGCACGGGGCATTACATGCCAAGCAGCCTGATCGACAGCCAGTTTGCCGCGTTGGAGGCACCCGCCCCCGACGAGGCATTGATCATCAACATCGATCAGCCACTGGCCACGATGATCGATGCAATCGCCACCCAGCTATCAGGAGCGCAGTCATGACCCACACAATCGCCTTGATCGGCGCGGGCGCGATGGGCGGGGCAATTGGCGCACGACTTGTTGCAACCGGGACGCGGCTGGTGGTCTTTGACCTTGACCCTGCAAAAGTCGCCCATCTGGTTGCCATCGGCGCCACCGCGGCCGCATCGGCCTCGGCTGCAGCAAAGGGCGCGCGTGCGGTCATTCTGTCGCTTAACGTGCCGCACATCGTCCGTGCAGCCGTATTCGGACCGGGCGGCGTTGCCGAAGGCGCGGCGGAAGGCACGCTTATCATCGACATGTCGTCGATTGACCCCGAAGCGACCAAGGCACTTGCCAAGGATGCCGCGGCCAAGGGTCTTGCATGGGTCGACAGCCCGCTTTCAGGAGGCATTCCCAAGGCTGCGACAGGCGAACTGACCCTGATGCAGGGTGGCGCACCCCAAGATGTGGCCGCCGCGCAGGAGATCTTGGCCGGCGTAGCAACCAACCAGACCCGGATGGGTGGGCCGGGGGCGGGCCAGACCACAAAGTTGATCAATCAGGTCTTGTGCGGGCTGGGCTTTCTGGCCGTGGCCGAAGCGACGGCCCTGGCCGAGGCCGCCGGAGTTGATGCCAGCATGATTCCCAAGGCGCTTGCGGGTGGGCGGGCCGACTCGGCGATTCTGCAGGAATACATGCCCCGCTTTGCGAGGCGCGATTACCGCCGCACCGGACGGATCGACAATATGGTCAAGGATCTGGACGGTGCCACCAATCTTGCCCGCCAGACACATACGCCAATGCCCCTGACTGCCCTTTGTGCCGAAATACACCGGATGCTTACAGCATCCGGACTGGGGGGCGAAGATCAGGCCGCGCTTATGGAATTCTTTCAGGGACCGCGAAAGGACCTTACGCCATGATCACCCGCTATGCGCTTTTTGAGGGGCAGATCCACCCTGGCCAGACCGAGTCGTTTCGCGCCGCCGTTCTGGACGAAATTCTTCCCATATGGCGCCGCTTTCCCGGTGCAATTGCCATCCACGTCACCTTTGCTGACGACCGCGACGAAGGTGCACCTGAATTTCCCTTGATCCTTGCCATCGACTGGCCAGACCGCGCGACAGTTGACGCGTTTCTGGACCACCCGATCCGAAAAGAGGGCCGCGCTGCGACTGAAAGCGTGCTTTCGCGGTATTTTACAGGACGTATCCATCACCATGTCACCAACGCGATGACCTTCGCCCCTACCTGACCGTCGCGCTGGATTTCTGCAACTGGTAACGCTACCAAGGCCCATGATAACAGCCCGCAAGTCACCGACAATGGCCGATGTTGCCCGTCTTGCGGGTGTTTCGCCAATGACAGTAAGCCGGGCGTTCAAGACCGACAGTTCGGTCAGCGAAGCCACGCGCGGGTCAATTCTGAGGGCGGCTGACGAACTTGGCTATGTGTTTGACAGCACCGCCTCGAACCTGCGGTCACAGAAGACGGACTTCATTGCCGTCACCATCCCGTCGATCAACAACGCGAACTTTGCCGAAACGGTTCGCGGGCTGACCGAAGTGCTGAAGCCCCGCGGATTGCAGATTCTGCTGGGCTACACCGATTACGACATGTCGGAAGAGGAACGCCTGATCGAACAGTTCCTGCGCCGCCGCCCCGAAGCGATTGTCGTCACCGGTGGCCGCCACACACCGCGGGCCCGGCGGATGCTTGAAAAAGCGGCAATCCCGGTTGTCGAAACCTGGGATTTGCCCGAAGACCCCATCGGCCACGTCATCGGCTTTTCCAATGCCGCTGCCGTGCACGGCATGGTGGATCACTTTGTGGCCCGAGGTCTGACCCGTATCGCGTTCATCGGCGGCGACACGTCGCGCGATACGCGCGGCGCAGACCGACGCACGGGGTTTATCGCAGCCATGCAGGTCTACGGGCTGGACGCGACACGGCTGATCGCTGCGGGAAGTCCACCCATTTCCATGCGCGAAGGGGCCAAGGCGATGGGCCGCCTTCTTGACACCTTGCCCGACACCCAGGCGGTGATCTGCGTTTCTGACCTTTCCGCCTTTGGCGCGTTGACTGAATGCCAAAGACGCGGCGTCGACGTGCCAGGCCGGCTTTGGATTGCGGGTTTCGGCGACTATGAAATCGCGGAGATTGCGGTGCCCGCCCTGACGACGATCAACCCCTTCCCCCGGGCCATTGGCGAGCGCACGGCAGAGCTGATCCTTGACGTGATGGATGGCCAACAAAACGGACTTGCCAGGATTGCCATTTCGCCGGAACTTCTGATCCGCCAGTCCACCGGGTGACCAAGACAGCAACATTCCTTCGGATCTGCGGGCCCGCTGATCCAGTCGAAGGTTAAGTTTTCCCAGCCGGCCTTCCAAACAAAGCCCGCTCCGTCCGGATTTACACCGAGGATGGAAAGCGACCGGGCGGACCGTCCCCGGTCCAATGCCCAGCCGACAAATTGGCGACCTTCGCCCCAAAGATTGCCAGCGACAAAGCCGACCATATGTCTGGACGTGCCGTCATCCTTGACGGAGCATGCCTTGCGATACCTTGACCATGGATTTGGATTGTCCGCCCAAGGCAAAACCCGCTTCTTCAAGGGCATAACGCAAAGGCAAAAATCATGCGGTGCAGGTATTCTTGACCTGGGCAGAGCATGGTCGTAGGGAAATGGGCAAACTCCGGCGCACAGGGGAACCCCTGGGTTTCCAGAGCGATGCCGCCGGCCTGCATAAAAGGCACCCCGCCCTTGCCGATCAGATAGCCCCCAAGATCGCCGCCCGAATAGACCTGTAACGCTGGCGCATCGGTTCGCAGGTCAAACCCAAGCCCGCTTTCCGGGCTGAACAGCCGCGCAGCAAGGCGCAGCCCATCCGCATCTGCCCCACCCAGAACAAGTGCATGGTCATAGCCAACTCCGGCAGTCCGCTCCGCGTTCGGGCGAAATGATACTGCGTCAAAATCCTGTCCGATCTTTCGGCCATGCCGCCGCCGATACCGGACGCCCCGCCGGTAACGACGACCACAGCATCCCTGAGGCTGTCATAGCGCACGTTCTGAGCAAGAAGTGTCATCTCAATTTGGTCCTTCAAAGGATGGGAAAAGCGTCCTGCATCGGGGTCGGTGCCTGGCCGAGGTAGCCGGGTCGACACATGAACAGTCCGCCCGAGTTCGGTGCCGCAGCTAGGCCATCGGTCGTCAGACCCATGGCCGCAGTTGTCATGAACAGAATATCAAGATCGGGCCCGCCAAAGGCACAGGCGGTAGCCTGGGCAGCAGGAACCGCCACGCGCGCCGAGATTGCGCCGTTTTGATCCAGCCGCACGACACATCCGCCCCCCAAAGGCCGACCCACAAGCCGCCGTCGGCGTCGCAGGCCATGCCATCCGGCAAACCATCCTGCGCTGTGAACATCCGAAAGACCGACCCCGGCCCAAGAGAACCTGCCGGCCGCAACGGATAGCGAAGAATTCTGCGGCCCAGCGTGTCGCAGTGGAACAACCAACGCCGGTCAGTCGAGAATGCCGGGCCGTTCGACGCAATCACGTCAATGATCGCTGCCTCCGGCCCCGACGGACCAAGCCGGTAAAGCGCGCCTGAAGGCGCCGCAACCTTGTCGTCCATGGTGCCGAACCAAAGTCGGCCGGCGTGGTCGCAAGCTCCGTCATTGATACGGATACCTTCCTTGTCGACCTCTGCCAGATTGATGCCCCGGCCGGCAACAGGATCGAACAGCACCAGCTCCCTTTCGATGCCAAGGACCAGCTGGCAAGACTCGTGCATTGCCACAAATCCAAGCCGACCCGGCATCGCTTGCGCTCTGTTCCGCCCCATACTGAGATCATGCCGATGCAGCAGGCGTCGTTCGATATCGATCCACGACAGGCAACCGCGTGCATTGTCCCACAACGGGCTTTCGCCAAGGACCGAGCCTTTCCCACCAAGATAGGTTACTCGCATCCGGTTAACGCTCTCGAAGCGGCCCCCAGGGCACCCTGAAACCG
This sequence comes from Gemmobacter sp., assembly GCA_031425195.1. Classification (GTDB taxonomy): domain Bacteria; phylum Pseudomonadota; class Alphaproteobacteria; order Rhodobacterales; family Rhodobacteraceae; genus JANPIX01. The sequence continues at coordinate 140,519 of JANPIX010000004.1, forward strand.
AACAGCCGTCATCGAAAACAAGCTGCATTTTAAGTCCTTGACTTGCCCGACTTTAATAAGGCGACCAGACATCACCAGCTTCTACGTACACACTTTTCACGCGAGTCATCGCATCCAATGCTGCCCTCCCGTTCTCGCGTCCAAGGCCGGACTGCTTTACCCCGCCAAACGGCATTTCGACTAGGGTCAGGTTGTAAGTATTGATCCAAGTCGTGCCAGCATCGAGTTGTGCGATCACACGGTGCCCGCGGCCGATGTCGCGGGTGAAGACTCCCGCTGCCAAACCGAAGGGTGTCGCGTTCGCGCGGAGGATGAGGTCGTCTTCGGTTTCAAAGTCAAGCACACACATGACAGGGCCGAAGATTTCCTCTCTCGCAATGCGCATGCCATCGGTCACATCGATAAAGACTGTTGGCGAGACGAATGCCCCCTGTTCAAAGTTGTGTACCACAGGGGTATCTCCGCCCACCAACAACGTGGCACCCTCCTCGCGTCCAAGCTTGATATAGGTCAGCACCTTTTCACGATGCGCATGGCTGACTAACGGCCCCATCTGCGTGCTTTCATCCATCGGATCGCCCAGGCGGATCGTGCGGGTGCGCGCGGCGAGCCGTTCAAGGAAGGCCGGCCTTATGCCGCGCTGTACAAAGACCCGGGTGCCGTTGGAACAGATTTGTCCCGTGGAATAGAATTTCGCCAGCATCGCCGCCGACACCGCGTTTTCCACATCTGAATCGTCGAAGATGATCAGCGGGGATTTACCGCCCAGTTCCAGGGTCACATGCTTCAAGGTCATGGCTACCATCTGGCCACTTGACCTTGCGGTCGAGCCACCGACTGAACGGGCTGGATGCTGTCCTTTCCTTCCAGGCATCACGCTGTTCTCGTGTGATCTTCATGGACCTGTCGCGCGCAAAGAGGCTCGGTTGGCACAGCCCGCCTTTACCATCATGTGATCACTATCCAGATCGCGACGGTCGCAAGCGCACGGGCCCGACGTCGGTTCTGGGCCGACGTTTCCAAGCGCCCATCCACGCACATGCTAATCGGCAGGCGCGCCAAGCGTATCGGCCATGACCGCACCGCGTTTTCCCATGGGTTTTTCCGGTCCGATGGTCGTGTCTACTGCGGTCTGATGTTCCATCTCGCCATTGATTTCGGCACCGAGGATGATGACGATGATCGACAACCACACCCACAGAAGAAATCCGATGGGGGCTGCCAGTGCGCCATACGTCACGTCGAAATTGGCAATTCTGTTCAGGTAGATTGTAAAGGCGATCGACATCAACAGCCAACTGATCGTTGCAAATGCGCTGCCCCAAGTGACCCAGCGCCACTCGGGCGATGTCCGGCTGGGGCCATGGCGGTAGAGGACAGTTAGCCCGACGCCGAGCGCCAATACCAGAAACGGCCATCGCACGAGCCGGATCAAAAGATCGCCTACGGTCCCAAGGTTGAGAACCGCCAGCACTGCCGGAATTACCGCGAGCGCCAAGAACAACAGTATCATCATCCCCATGGTGCCGAACGTAAAGGCGAACGCAACCGCGTTCAGTCGGAAAAACGAACGTTTCTCACGTTCGCTGTACGCGAAGTTCAGCCCCTCGATCATCGCCTTGACGCCTCCGTTTGCGCTCCAGAATGCGATGGTCAGAGAGAGGATCAAACCAAGTGTCAGCGCGTCGGTTTGTTTTGTGGTAAGCCGGGCAAGCTGTTCCGCGATCATTTCTACGGCTGCCGGCGGCACAATCCCGTTAAGAGAACGGGCATGGTCCACCGCGGTAGCCGGATCAAAGAAGATTCCATAGATTGTCATGAAGGCGACAAGAGCCGGGAAGAGCGCGAGGAGAAGGTAGAACGTTATTCCGCCGGCGATCAGCATGACGTGGTCTTGGGTCAGGGATTTCCAGACGCGCCAGAAGATATCCTTCCAACCCCGCATGGGGATTGCGGACGGCGTTTCGGCGTCGCGGCCCCGCATGATATCGTCTTCGTCTAGAGTCATAAGTCAGATACCTTGTCTTGCCTGGAGCCATCACGGTCCATGACGGGTCCTCTCATCGGGGGAAAGCAATCACACAACCGCCAGTTCATCAGAATGGTTACGGGACCTTGCATCGCTCAAAAGACCATCGAAGCCGGGCTCGACCTGTTCGCTCTCGAACGAAGTGCCCACCAGCGGATCAATGCCTTCTCCGCCAAAGATAAGGTCGTTGCCATCATTGCCAATACGGTGTCGTTCGAAACGCGTTGAACACAGAAATCGAGCTGCCGGAGGTGAGTATGCTCTGGCTACATACTGGAGCAAATCAGCTTCGACGAAGTTGGTTCCCTGACGAGATTGCGAAATGCTCCTCGACCAAAGGGGGGACGGCGATCCTGGACCGCAAAATGAATGGGTCAGGATCAAGTCAAGTGCCAAGCCTGAGAGCGCAACCTTCACGCGACGGCCACCCGTTGACGCCCGCACAGCTTGCCGCCGATGCCTGCTAGGCGGGCCAGGGCTGACACTAGGATGATAAGCCTTCACAGACCGTGTCAAAGCGCAGGAACGCCCAATCGACCAGTGCCGCGATGGACGGCCCGAGCGCTTTCCACATGTCGGTCAGGGCATATTCAACACGTGGCGGCACCTCGGGATAAGCGGTCCGGACCACAATTCCGTCCCCGCCCCACTAATCTGGAACCTGATGTGCGGAGCTCATCAAGTGCATCGTCGCCAAAAGCGGCTGACCGATCAGAGGCCGGATACATTTTCGCAAGCCCGTGCATCATCCACAAAAACCTTGCATTAGCGGGACGGGCCATGCATTTTCCCAAGCGATCCTTTAAGGCCGCATTGTCGAGCATCGCATCGGGCAACAGTGGTTACAGGCGGGCGCTTTCGTCCTCAAGGCCCTTCAGCCGCTTGGCCTCGCTGACATCCACTTGCGGCCACAGATCGGCGACGGAAACACCCGCCTTGTGCTCTTGCAGAAGGCCGGTGATCTGGTCTTTGCTGCACCTGCTGCGCTTCATCTCTGATCCTTTCGGTTGGGCCAGAGTCTATCTCAAACTGGATTAGGTGCAGCGGGCAAGGTCAGTTCTGACCCTAGCGTCACGAGGCCCAAGGGCCCTTCACTGCGAGTGCCCAAGATAAACAATACGCTTTGTGAGATCAACTGCCCGGCACCATGCCGGGATAGTCGGTGTATCCTTCCGGGCCTTCCCCGTAGAATGTTTCCTTGTTCTGCTGGTTGAAGGGCAAACCGAACTTGAGACGTTCGACCAGATCGGGCGTAGCGATATAGTCGCGGCCAAAGGCCAGAGCATCGGCAAAACCGGCTTCAATAAAGCGTTCGCCGTCCTCTTTGGTCATCAGTTCGTTCGCGACGACAGGCCCGCCAAATCGGCGTTTAATTTCGCCTAGCAGGCTGTCGGGGCCTTCGATTTCCCGCACAAAAATGAAGGCGATTTCACGCTTTTTCAACTCGTCAGCGACATAGCCAAAAATGGCTTTGGGGTTGCTGTCGCCCATGTCGTGCTCTTCGCCACGCGGCCGAAGATGGACGCCGACCCGATCCGCACCCCACACCTCGATAACTGCATCCAGGATTTCAAGCAGGAAGCGGGCGCGGTTCTCCACCGATCCGCCGTAGCGATCGGTTCGGTGATTGGTCTTGTCCTGCAAAAACTGGTCAATCAGATAGCCATTCGCCGCATGCAACTCGACGCCATCAAAGCCAGCCCGCTTGGCATTTTCAGCGCCGCGCCGGAAGTCTGCCACGATACCGGGAATCTCGTCCGTCCCAAGCGGGCGCGGCACTGGATAAGGCCGCTTGGGACGAAGCGTTGAAACATGCCCGGCTGCCGCAATCGCGCTCGGCGCAACGGGCAGTTGGCCGCCAAGCAATTCAGAGTCTGAAATGCGACCGACGTGCCAAAGCTGCGAGAATATCCGGCCGCCAGCTTCACAGCCATCGACCTGTGCATCATTCCACAAGCCGGGCGTTCCCCGATAGCCAACACCTTGCGGCGAAACAGACGTTGCCTCGCTCAGGATCAGTCCCGCGCTTGCCCGCTGCTGGTAATATTCCGCCATCATCGCATTTGGTACACGCGCGCTACCTGCCCGCATGCGCGTCAGGGGCACCATAATGATGCGGTTCGGCAGTTCCAGACTGCCAATCTTGAGGGGGTCGAGTAGGCGTGACATCGATTTTCTTCCGTCGTTGGCGCGTCTTCAGTGCTGTCTACGTATTATGCCGTGCCGAAACCTATTCCAGCGGTCTGGCGGGTGCCGGGGCCTGGCCGTCATAGCCTCCCCAGACCGATTGGTCGAAATGCACCACAGCACCCGTCATCATGCCGCTGTCATCCGAAACCATCCACAAGACCGCTTTGGCCACCTCTGCGGGGTCCAGAAGCCTGCCGAACGGCAACGCGGCTTCTGCCTTTTCCTGCCACGACGGATCGCCGGATTCCCGGAGTTGGGTCGTCTTTTCATTGTCCGACAGCATCCAGCCGATATCCAGCTGGTTGACCCGTACGCGGTTGCGCATCAGCGCAAAGCCGGAATTGCGGGTCAGTGTGGCCAGCGCGCCTTTGGAGGCCGAATAGGCCGCAAGGAACGGCTGGCCCGCGCGTTCCGAGGCGGAGCCGATGTTGAGGATCCGCCCGTCAACCCCCGCCCGCGCCATGCACTTCACCGCTTCCTGCATCAGGAAGAACGGTGCACGGACATTGACGGCAAAGATCCGGTCGAACAACTCGGGCGAGGTGTTCAGCAGGTTGCCACGGTCGGTAAGGCCCGCCGCATTCACCAGAATGTCGATCCGCCCGAACCGCGCTTCGGCCGTCGCGACAACGCGCATCACCTCTGTCATCTCGCCCAGATCGGCAGTGATCATCTGAACCGGTACACCGCTGCCAGACGTGATCTCGCTGGCCAGTGCGTCGCCCTTGGCCTGATCGCGGCCGACGATCGCGACACCCGCAGCACCTGCCGTGACAAACAGACGGGCGATTGCGGCGCCCAGACCTTGGGTGCCGCCGGTGACCAGCGCAATCTTTCCATCGATCCGGTTCATCGTGCGCCCTAGGACCGGTTCTTGGCGTCAAGCGCGTCGAGCAGGCCAAAGAACGCGTCCTCGCCCTGATCCTTTGCCAGCGCCTCGCGCAGGAAGTCGGCCTGGGTTTTCGGCGCAAGCCCGCCCACGGGCGGGTTGCTGTCCAGATTGGTCGGGAAAGGATAGCCCTCGGCCGACGCGGCAATGACGTTGGCAAGGTTCAGCCCCCGCGCCGTCCGCAGCGCCGGATAAAGCGCGCGCAGCATGCGGGTGCGGTTGACCGTCTCCATCGCCCGGCCAAAGGCGGAGGACACCTGGAGCAGATTCACCATGCGAAACCGATCCGTGGTGTGGTTGGTGCCCGCGCCGTGCATCACCGCCGGGTTGAAGAACATAAGATCGCCCTTCTCCAGCGGCAGTTGCACATAATTCGCCGCGAAATAGGCCTGAAATTCGGGGCGCGAGAAGGCAAGGTAGCCCTCATAGAACTGTTGCGAGAAAGGCAACAGCATCGTCGGGCCAGTTTCGACCGGCATATCACAATGCGCCACGGCGCCCTGGAGCGTCAAAGTGGGCGACACGGCATGGATATGGGCGGGAAACTGCGCCATCCGGGCGGCCGACATGAAGCCCAAGTGATAGTCGCGGTGCGGGGTCTGTGCAGCACCGCCCGGATTGACCCGGTTGACCTGGGCCGTCATCTGCGAGGCGGGCCCTAGCCAGGCCTCGGCCGCCATGGCGATGCCGTGCGAACTGAAATAGGCGGCAAAGTTGGCCGGGTCAGCAAGGCAATGCTTTTCCAGCGAGTTCCATATCCGGTCATTCGCTCCCGGTTTGGCGAAATGGTCGCCGCCACCCTTGGCCGCCTGTTTCTCATCCACGATGATCTGGTCGAACACAATGCTGGCGCGGTCGATCACGGCTTGATCGGCAAGCCCCTGACGGATCACGATGATCCCCGCTCCATGGGCGAAGACATGTGCCCATTCCTCCATCATCGCCTGACGGGTTGCCGGATCGGTGGCAGTGGCATCGACTGACGCGCCTTCGTAGATCGGGATGTTGCGTATCATTCGCGCGGCGTGCGGCGTGTCGGCGGGGTTTGCCGTCTGGCCGACAATCTGGCGAAAGGTTTCGAAGTCGCCGCTGTCGGCGTTCAGCCAAACTGGGGTGCGCTGGGGTTTGGACGTTTGGATGTTCATCTTGGCCTCCTCCGGGATTGGCCCAAGGGTGGCGCAAACTGATGTATCACAACAGTTGCCTTTCACCTCAAAAACACCTCATCTGAAGCAATGGCATCAAAATTCACCAACAAGGAAATCGCGCATCAGGCGGGGCTGAGCCTTGCCACCGTAGACCGGGTGCTGCATGGCCGCGACCATGTGCGGGCGTTGACCCGCGAACGGGTGCAAGCCGCCACACAAGAGCTGGAACGTCAGCACGCTGCGAGCCAACTGCGTGGAACCAAGGTGACCATCGACATCGTGATGCAGGCGCCAGAGCGGTTTTCGACCGCCGTGCGTGCTGCGTTCGAGGCGGAACTGCCGCTGATGCGTCCCGCCACTTTTCGGGCAAGGTTCCATCTTGCCGAAGTAATGGACGAGCGTGAGATTGTCGCCCTGTTGCGGGCAATTGCGCGGCGGGGGACGCAAGGCATCGTGTTGAAAGTCCCTGCAACACCCGCGATCACCGTCTGCCTTGCCGACCTGGCGGCGCGGAAAATCCCGGTGGTGACCTATGTCACCGATGTGGCCGCGCCGCTACGGCTGGCCTATGTCGGGATGCCGAACGAACGTGCCGGGGCGACGGCGGCCTATCTTCTCAGCCGGATGGCGCCGCCGCATCCGTCGCGCGTTCTCGTCACACTTTCGAGCCGCGAGTTCGAGGGTGAGGATGCCCGCCGCATCGGCTTTGCCCGGTACCTGGAACAGAATGCGCCGCATCTGACGATGGCGACCGTTTCCGAAGGCTTCGGCATGAACCGGGCCACCGGCACGCTAATCGGGCAAGCGCTTGAGGCGCATCCCGACATCGCTTGCGTCTATTCGATCGGTGGCGGAAACAGGGCCATCCTCGATGCCTTTGCGGCTGTCGATCGGAGTATCGACGTTTTCGCGGCGCACGATCTCGACCGGACCAATACCGAGTTGCTGAAGTCCGGCCAAGTCAGTTTTGTGATCCATCACAGTTTCCGCCAGGACGCCCGTCAGGTATCGCTACATTTCAGCAAACATTACCGACTGATCGAACCGCATATTCAAATCGAAGACACCGAGATCGGAATCGCCTGTCCGATCAATCTGGCTTGACAGGCAAGCGCGCTCCGCCATCCGGACCGGACGGCTCTGGCGTCGACCATCCGTCGGCTCGACGCAGATACACAGCAAGCTTTCCAATTGATTCAATGCAACCCGGCATCCTCTGGAAGGATTGGCAGGTCGTCACATTCTTGGCATGTCTTGATGGCTCCTCCGCAGAGTATCCATAGCCAGAATGGAAAAAGCCCCCTGGGTTACAGGGGGACTCGTCAAACGTTGAGGTGGCGTTGAGGTAAAACGCGAGTGTCTATACACAAGTGTTTTTGCCGGGTTCCAAGTCTTTGTTATCCAATGGTTTTTTGGTTGCAGGGACAGGATTTGAACCTGTGACCTTCAGGTTATGAGTCGTGTCGAACAAACCATGAACGATTGCGCTGGATCGCGAGTTGTTGCGCAGTTTCCGACAGTTGCAAGAGACGAGGCGCGCCGCTGTGTTCGCGGAAATTGTCGGGATTGCGCAGCAGTTTTCGCCCTCTTGCTTCCACTATGCTTCCACCGGGCGGCAACATGATTTTCCGGTAGCAGATCGATCACTCCGGCCGGTTAGTCGATCACGACCAAGTTCTGCGGATCCAGTCGCGCTTCACCGGTCCATCTGTAAGCACAGGTCACGCGGGGATAGTCGAGGCAGACCGCGTTGGGGGCGTCGATGGCCGGTGTACCCAACCGCTTGTAGTGCCCGAAGAAGACCGGCTTAGCCTCGGCCCCGTAAGCGCGAAATGCGACGTCACCCTCGATTGGCGTCGCGGGCAGCGATTCGGGGTCTGGCACGGATAGGGCCGCGTCGCGCCAGGTCATGGCGCCCGATTGCCACCATTTCAGCCGAAGCGCTGTGCGCCGGTGCCCTTTGATGTCATGGAAATAATGCGGTGCTGGAAGCTCGGCTTCCGGTCCCTTCAGCGTCGTGAGGACAGCTTCGGCGAAACTGGTGGCATCATTTTCCAACGCGATCTCTTGCAGGTCTTCGATTGCCAGAAGGCCGTTCGGGCGGCGGTTCCTGATCGTGGCCATGCGGTTGTCGTCCCAACAGGCATGGACCAGACGCAAACCGCCCAGATCAAGAAACAGCGGCAGCGATCGGAACCAGTCCATCATCTCGTTCGTGTCGGGATGCCCGACCGGGAATTCATCAAGAAAGGTCTGGTGCTGGTTTGTGTTCTTGGCCGAATGTGACCGCATGTAGCCATCGTCCGTACCATCGGAGTTCAGACCAGGACGATGATAGAGCAGCGCGTTCAATTCATGGTTGCCCATGATCGACACGGCGTGTCCCTGATCGCGCATGGCGCGAACGACGGTCAGAACTGACCGGTTCGCACGACCCATATCGATGAAATCCCCAAGGAAGGCAGCGATGCGTCCCTCCGGATGAACCCATGACGCGCCGTCCGGCACATAGCCGAGGTGCAAAAGGGTTTGCGTCAGGCGATCGATGTCAGCGTGCACATCGGGAATGATATCATAGGTTTGCATCATGCGAGTTGACCCCAGAAGCCGGTCTTCTTGCCATGCGCCGCTCTCAGGCGTGCGACATAGGCCTCGTGCGGCTCAAGCGGCGCAAAGTCCTCGATCCGGTTGGCAAGATCGGCGCAGGTCGCCAGGTGCTGTGCGGCATAACCATAGCGCTTCTGCCGCGCCTCCCTCAGTGAGAAGTCGATCATCGCCCTCAGCAATACTGTCGCCGCAAGTGGATGGCGTTCTGACAGCGCATCGGCTGCCGGGGCAAGGATCTCATAATGGTCCCCGTCGATCTGGTCGTACCGACCCACGAGCATCTTTGCGGCATGGCCGGGCGACGGCCAGTTCAGGAAGAAGGCCAAGGCGGCAAGCAGGTCGGGGTGCGTGGCGGCATGGGCCATCGCGCGCTCTTCCGCCTCGGTGTCTTCGAAATCCGGCAACCGCTTCACGTAATCCCGCAGATGCTCGCCCGACAGGTCGCGCGCGAAGCATGCCCATCGGATTGCTTGGGCCTCGTCCTTCCGGTCAAGCGCCTCCAGCACCGCAAGGCGAGCAGCCTGCCACTCGGGCGGTATCCAGCGCGCCTCATTCACCTCGGCCCGCTCGATGAAGCCAAGCGCGTCCCCTGCCCTGCCGGCCGTCAGCAAGCGCTGCGCTATCTCGGCCGCGATCTTTGGCACCTTGCGGGTCTTCGGTTCATATTGCGCGATGAAGCCATCGACATCACCCTGCACGTCGGCGATGTCCTTCAGCGCCATCCCGACCGTGCTCTGACGCGAGCGTTCCTCCATCTCGTGGGCATAGCGCGTGCCACCGCTGCCCCAACCGACGGCTTGCCACTCACTCTTCGGCGGCACGGTCACGGGCGTGCGTCCGAGTTCTTCGACCAAGTGCTTCATATGCGCCACGCCCTCGGGGCCCAGTGCCGGGGCGATGATGGCGATCAGGCCGTCATACTGACCAAAGCCGTTGTCCTGCAGCGCATCGAGAACCTGCCGCGCCAGGGCTTCCGGCTCCGGCCCGGCCGTCTTGGCCACTTCGCCCAGATCAGCGCAGGCCTGGTGGAAGATGCCGATGACCGTGCCGCTGCTGTCGTCACAGCGTTCGAACACCGGCGTGGCGATTCCCATGAACCGCCACAAGAGCGCAAGCGCCTCACCCGGATCATGTGGGGCGATCTGTTCCATGATGGCGCTGCGGCGGGTCTCGAGATCCTTCACCAGCGGCTTGCGGTTCTGCCAGTTCACGAAGGTCCGGGCCTTGGCGATGCTGGTCAGCCGCTTGGCAATCTCCCGCGCGGCCTCCTTCGGCCCTTCCGCTCCGGCAAGGGCCAGACGCAGCTTGCGCTTGGCCGCAGCATCACCAGTGCTGATCTCGATCAGCAGTTGCGCCAGCCGTTCGGCGCCCAGCGCCTCCAGGTTCTTTGCATTGAGGGTGGATTTCGGCGCCATCGGGATTCCGTTTCTTTTCGCGGACCTTAGCAGCGCGGTCGAAAGACGGGAACCTGCGTTCTGATTCGCGGCGACCAGAGTTTTTGCCCACGACTGCGATTCAGCCCCTGCGCGGCAATACGTGGATTTTCCTTTTTGCACGCAATATCAATATGTTCGTTGACTGGACCAGCGCCTTGCTCACAGTGGAAGCCAGCCAACATGAAAAGCCGATCTCCTATGCCCAAGCTCACCAAGCGCATCGTCGACGCCGCAGACATCCAGCCTACCGAATACTTTGTCTGGGACAGCGACATCCCCGGCTTCGGCCTTCGGGTGCTCCCCAGCGGCCGCAAAGGCTATGTCGTGCAATACCGCGCTGGACGCCGGTCGAGGCGGATCAGCCTTGGGCCAAACACAGTTCTGACCTGCGAGCAGGCGCGCACTCGGGCCATCACCATCGTCGCCGCCGCGCGCATTGGTGCGGTCCCCGCCGCCGAGCGGGACGCCGGGCGCAAGGCCATCACGATCAAGGAATTGGCGGAGCGGTTCGACAAGGAGCACATCGCCATCCGCGTGAAGGCCAGCACAGGAAAGGAGTATCGCCGGAATCTGCAACGCTTCATCCTGCCCGCCCTCGGTCAACTAACGGTCACCGCGGTCACAAGGGCGGATGTCGCGAAGTTCCACCACGACCTGCGTCACATCCCCTATCAGGCCAACCGCTGCCTCGAAGTGGTGTCGAAGATGTTCAGCCTGTCCGAAATGTGGGGCCTGCGTCCGGACGGAACCAACCCGCGCAAGCACATCCGGAAGTACCCCGAGGAGAAGCGCGAACGGTTTCTGAGCGCGGCCGAACTGCGCCGGATTGGTGAGGTGCTGCGCGAGATGGAAGCTGAAGGTGTGGAACTGCCCTCAGCCATCCTCGCAGCGCGGATGCTGATCCTGACCGGGTGCCGTCTGAACGAAGTCATGTCCTTGAAGTGGTCCTACATCGATTTCGACAGCCCTGCCCTGCGCCTGCCGGATTCCAAGACCGGCGCGAAGGTTGTCCAGGTTGGCCAGCCGGTCGTGGACCTGCTGCGGGATTCCCAGTGCACCGATGGCAACACGTGGGTCATCACCGGCACCCTGCCCGGCAAGCCGCTCAGCGACCTACAGCCCTTCTGGCAGCGGGTGCGCGCCCGAGCAGGGGTCAAGGATGTCCGTATCCATGACCTTCGCCACACGTTTGCTTCGGCCGCTGTCGCATCCGGCCAAGGTCTACCCATGATCGGCAAGCTCCTCGGCCACACGCAGGTTCAGACCACAGCCCGCTATGCGCATCTCGCTGCAGAGCCGGTGAGGCTGGCGGCGGACGCGGTGGCGCAGAACCTACGGCAATCCTTGGGATAATTGCGCACGATCCCTTCCCTTTTTGATTGATCACCCATCATCTCGCCGCTACGGTCAAGGAAAGCCCAGAAAGTGGGCGCGCATAATTATCGTGCGCAACGACCGATGACGGGAGAGCTTGGTGAGTTACGACAGGTCGGAGCTCCGTTGGGGGGTCGAGCAAAGGCTCGAGTTCATCGAGTTCCGCTTGTTCTGGGAGGGTCATGTTAACCGCAGCGATGTGATGGCGCAGTTCGGGCTGTCGGTAAACCAGGCATCGGCAGACCTGAGCCGCTATATTGGCCTCGCGCCCGACAACATGGAGTACGACCGCAGCCTGCGGACCTATGTTCGCCAACCAGGTTTCAAGTCCGTGTTCGACAAGCTAGAAGCCGGTCGATACCTAGCCCAGCTGCGTTCGGTCGCCGATGGAATCCTCGGCCAAGACGACTGCTGGATTGCAGGGCTGCCCGATTTTGATTCAGCCCCTACCCCGACACGTGGTGTTGATCCCGCAACCCTTCGATCGGTCGTCGATGCAATCCGTCGCACCGAATCTATCGAGATCCAGTACCAGTCACTGTCGCGCCCCGAACCAACTTGGCGGTGGATCGCGCCGCACGCCATCGCATTTGACGGCTTCCGCTGGCATGCGCGAGCTTTCTGTTTGACGGACGAAGTGTTCAAAGACTTTCTGCTCTCCCGGATCCTCGAAATTCGTGGATCGCGAAAGGACAATTTGCCTGCTGCGGAAGACTGCGCCTGGAACAAAGTAGTCATTCTTGAGATCGGGCCCCACCCCGCCCTTTCGGAGACACAGGCCAAAGTCATCGCGCTCGATTACGGGATGCGAGGTGGCAAGACGCAGATCAGGGTTCGGCGTGCACTGCTCTACTATACTCTAAGGCGTCTAGGACTTGATACAGACCCCGGAGCAAGGGAACCGCAGGATCAGCAGATCGTGCTTCTTAACAGGGAGGTTGTCCATGAAGGTCATGGATAGGCTGTCCCGCATCCTCGGCAGTCACGCAAAGCCGACAAACCAACCGCAAAGCCAATTCCTTGACCCTGTCGAGATTCGGCTGATTGCCGAAGGGAAACTCGAGAGGCTTGCCGATTTTGCTGCAACATCCCGTCTCCATACCCCCGACCCGAAGGGAGATACACCGCTCCACCTTGCTGCGCGTATAGGCAATCTTGCTGTTTGCGATCTCTTCATCCGGTCAGGTGCAGACCCGGGATCATTGAACCATGACAGGCAGACGCCCGCTGATGTGGCATTTCTCGAAGGCCACGCTCTTGCTGCGCAGTTGCTGTCTTCGCTTGTCACTATGTCGCCAAAGCCGATCTATGAAAAAGAAGATGTGTCGGAGATCGAAACCGCGCAGGGTGAGACTGACGCGGTGCCAGAGCAACGTTTCTCTGTAGTCCAAAAGCCGGACAATGCGACTGACGACCTAGATGACCTTTTGAGCTTCAACGCTGAAGCAGAGCCAGAGGAGTTTTTCGGCCTGTACACAGGCGAAACGGCGTCAGGGACATTCGTCGCGCTGGTCAGCGCAGCACCTGAGATTTCGGATGATGGGGATTGGGATTTCGACCTTTCCCCTGCCCATATTGCTGGAGACGGCATCGGTGCCAGCGCAGCGGTTGCCACTGATCAAGGTACGGACAATGACTTTCTGAAGGTCAGCAACCGCGGCCGGCAATCGGTGAAGCGTACTGTCGTCCAGTCCGGGACGCGGCTGGCGATCAATCCGGACGTCTGCATCATCTGGGCAGTGGAAACACTTGCAAAGGGATGGTGCTCTTCTGAGGACGTCGACCACCTCATCGCCCATTGCGAGGGGAACGGAGATCTGGAGGAACTGCGCACCAATCTTCAACGAAACCTCGAAGCTGCAGGCCTCGATTTAGTCGATCAGGAAACCGGGCATGATGTTGGGCTCTGGGACGCCAGATCGGACATATCGTCCAACGAATTGGCTGAGGCGATCGAGGCGGCCCTCTCCCGCAGGACGCGCCTGCCGGGGACACAGCGTTTCGTCATGGAGAGGTCTGATGAATTACAGCTTCTGGAGCCCATGGTACGGGCAAGGCAAGAGCTTCAACTGGGAATTCTCTCTTCTGAAGCAGCTGTCGAAACGATCCTCGATGTCGTCAACAGCATCCGGGACGGGTTCCGAGACTCTGGTTCTGTCTCCCTAAGGACGATCATTCCCGCACGCCCGGGCCACGCCGAGACGGCCGAAGTTATGGCAGCAGCGGAAGCGTTGAAGACCTGGCAGGCCAATGGTCGCGTGATGGACGGCAAACAGAGAAGAGAAGCGCTCGCGGCGCTCGAGTCGCTCGATCTGTCCCTCGCTTTTCACAAAGAACTGATCGGCACACTGCAACGAGACTCCTCTCACATCGAGCATTCCATCCGATTGGATGCCCAGATTGCGGTCTTCGAAGCCGCAACCGAGCGCCTTATCCGTGAGCATCTGCCTTATGCCCGGCGTTTTGCGGCACGGAACGTTGAAGATGGCGAGGATCCGGAGGACGTATTTCAGGTGGCTTTCATGGGTCTGCAGCGGGCCACAAGGCGCTTTGATCCCGAGCGCGGTTATCGCTTCCTCATCTACGCCACTTACTGGATGCGGCAGGCCATCACACGATGGCGCGCTGATGAAGGCGCGGCGATCCGCATCCCTGTGCATCGGAACGAGAAGATCAACAAGCTTGATCGCGCCCTCGCCAAGCTGGACGTTCGGGTCGGCGGTGCCGTTTCCGAAATCGAACTCGCTGAAGATCTGGAATGGGCAATCGACGAGGTCAGGCTGTTCCGTGGCATCCCGCGTGAAGCCGAATATCCCGCAAGCACTGATGACTGGGACAACCTGTTGCCCGAACCGTCAGAAGCCGATGTCTTCGACCAAGCAGAAACCGAAAGGATCGTTGCAGACGCACTGGCTGAACTGCCGGAACGTCAGGCTAATGTGATCCGGATGCGCTTTGGTATCGGGCGTGATTCTGACATGACCCTCGAGGAAATCGGTCAGCTCTACAGTGTGACGCGCGAGCGCATTCGCCAGATCGAAGCAAAGGCCCTCCAATTCCTTTGTCACCCGGGCCGCAGCCGGCGTCTCCGAATCTTGTTGGGTTACGAAGGTGGCAAGTTGTCAACTTCTTCCACATGGATTGCACATGAAGAAAATAGATCCGCTGAAAGTGCGAAAGAAAACCAGCCACTTACGCCAAATACAGATGATCAAGTAGCTCATCTTATGGCCTATGGAGCGCTGGTATGAGTGCAAATGAAATTACAGAGAAGTTGGGTGATGTCAGCTGGAAATCGGTTACTGGCATGCGGGATGCTGATGGCTGCTAGAAATGCTCCTCCTCATGCCGGTTCGATGCTCGAGTCCCTTCGTGGGCTCGGCTACGCGCTTCCGACTGCACTTGCTGATCTAGTAGACAATTCCATCGCGGCGAAATCGACAGATGTCGCAATCCATCTCGAATGGGCTGGCCCGCAGAGTTGGGTACGGATCGTTGATGACGGCGAAGGCATGGACGACGCCGCTCTGGAAGCCGGAATGCGACTCGGCGCGCGCGATCCGCGGGCTGAACGCGCCGTCAGCGACCTCGGGCGCTTTGGGCTGGGACTTAAGACCGCGAGCTTCTCGCAGGCTCGGCGACTGACGGTAGCAAGTAGGCGAAATGGAGGACCTGTCGTGTGCCTGCGCTGGGATCTCGATCTGATTGGTCAAGAAGCGGGTATCGAATGGCCACTTTTTGAAGGGCCCGCACCGGGATCAGAGCATCTGTTTGCACCGCTCGACCATATGGAACATGGCACCGTCGTCTTATGGGAGAAGCTCGACCGTATCGTAACCGACGGCTTCGCGGCGGCCGACATGATCGAACTTGCTGATCGCATAGAGGCGCATCTTGCGATGACCTTTCATCGCCTCCTGGAAGGTCAACAGCCCGAACTTCGCGTGCTTCTTAACGGAAGACAGATAAAGCCGTGGGATCCGTACCTGATGGGGCATCCGGGCAAGGCACTGGAAAGTCCGGAGTATCGCATCCTTCACACCATGGGAGTGAAGGTCCAATGCCATATCCTACCGCATCGCGACATGCTCAAGACCGCCGCCGAACAGGAAGCAGCGGCCGGGCCAGGGGGATGGACGCAGCAAGAGGGCTTCTACGTCTACCGCAACAGGCGTCTCCTTCTTGCTGGGGGCTGGCTGGGCCTCGGCGATGGCGGCAAACCTTGGCCGCGCGATGAAGCGCACAGGCTTGCCCGCATCCGGCTCGACATCCCTAACAGCGCGGACGCAGAATGGAAGATCAATGTACTGAAATCGACCGCCAGTCCGCCGGTTAGGCTGCGTTCCCAGCTTCACCGCCTGGCATCACAGACCCGCGACACTGCACGACGGGTTTTCGCCCACCGGGGTCACATTACGCCGGTGACGGGAACGCGAACAAACGCTGCCGCAGAGACTTGGCAGGTGCGGCGATCGGCGCAAGGTACATCATACCGGATTGACCGCGACCATGACCTCGTCGCCTCTATCCTGAACCGCGCCGGCACCCTCAAGCCCGACATCCTCGCTCTCCTCAGGCTCATTGAGGAGAGCGTTCCTGTTCAGCGCATCTGGCTGGATACGGCGGAAGACAAGGAAACGCCGAGGACGGGGTTCGCGGGGGCGCCGGACAGCGACGTAATTGAGACACTGTCATCAATGTTCGAAGCGCTTGTTAAGTTTCGCGGACTCAGCCCGACCGAGGCGCGGGAAAGGCTCGGGCGCACGCCCCCATTCGACCGGCACATCGACCTGATTTCAGCTCTTGAAGTGAAAGATTCGCAATGACGATTTCGGACCAGAAGGCTTTCGATTCAATTCTTTCCATGGCGCAGAACATGCTTCGCCTTGCTGCGGAGCGCGCCCAGACTTCCGTTACTCCGGAAATGATCGATAAGGAGCTGAAGAAACTAGCAATCATGATGGAGGAGGACTTCGCCCTTGTTGATCGGGACGCTCTCGTAGACGAACTGATCCGCCGATCAAGCCGTACGGTGGGCGAGAACGCCACGCTCTCCAGCGGAGATGGCCACATCGCTTGGCTAGATGCGGAAAGGAAGAAAGGCTGGACTTACTGGCAGCGTTATTCCGAGTACATGGAAGCGCGGATCCCTTGGATAGCTCTCGACGCCCTCGACTTGGCGACCGATGAAGTCCTTTCGCAGCTTGAGGATCCGACCCGGGAAGGGGCGTGGGACCGACGCGGACTTGTTGTCGGCCACGTGCAGTCCGGAAAGACCGGTAACTACACCGGCCTTATCTGCAAAGCCGCCGACTCTGGATACAAGATCATTATCGTTTTGGCTGGCCTGCACAATAACCTGAGGGCCCAAACCCAGATCCGCCTAGACGAGGGCTTCCTTGGATTTGCCACCATTTCTGACGCTGACGAGCTCCCTGCAGTCGGGGTGGGTCTGATTGACAATGACACCTCGGTCCGTCCAAACGCGGCAACCAATCGCAGCGACAAGGGCGACTTCAATACGGCGGTCGCAGCCAAGATGAACATCAGCCCCGAACAGCGACCGTGGCTGTTCGTGGTCAAGAAGAACAAGACTGTCCTTGAGCGCCTGCTGCACTGGATTCGCAACCGGGTCGCCAACCATGTTGACCCAGTAACGGGTCGAAAACTCGTCACAAATCTGCCGCTTCTGGTGATCGACGACGAGTCCGACCATGGGTCTGTCGACACTGGTGAAGACGTTGTCGACGATTTTGGCAACCCGGACCTGGAGCATCAGCCAAAAACCATCAACAGGCTGATCCGCTCGATCCTCGACCACTTTTCGCGAAAGGCCTATGTCGGCTACACAGCGACGCCCTTCGCAAATATCTTCATACACGACCGCGGAGCGACGCAAGAACACGGGCCGGACCTTTTTCCAGCAGCCTTCATCACCAACTTGGCGGCACCATCGAATTATGTTGGGCCGGGGCGAGTGTTCGGATCAGCCTCCAGCACGCCAGACGACTTGCCCCTAGTGCGAGCCCTGTCCGATGATGAATTTCAGCCTTGGATGCCAAGCAAGACGACAACATCTCCGGAGATTAAGCCACACAAGAACGGACATCATCCTCGTTGGAAAGGAGAAGATCGCGTACCGGACTCGCTCGCAGAAGCGATCCGTTCCTTCGTGTATGCTTGTGCGGTGCGGAAGCTACGAGGACAGGGCAACAAGCACTCTTCAATGCTCATCCATGTGACCCGCTTCACTTCGGTTCAGAGCGAAGTCGTCAACCAGGTTGCCGAGTATCTCAGGGATCTGAAGGGCCGATACACCCGCAACATTGAACTGGCTGCCCTCGAAGCGTCCATGCGCTTGGAGTATGAAGCGACCTTTCTGCCCGGAATGCAGATGATCCGCGTTGCCCTCGTCGAAGGGGAAACGCTTGACGACTTCTCGTGGTCAGACATTCGTTCAGTCCTCCCAGATGTACTGTCGGATATTCGCGTGCGCGAGATCAATGGCACGGCGAAAGATGCGCTGGACTATGTCGAGAACGATGGAACCGGCTTGAAGGTAATTGCGATCGGCGGCGACAAGCTTGCGCGTGGCCTGACGCTTGAAGGCCTCTGCACGAGTTACTTTCTGCGGACCGCGCGTATGTACGACACCCTCATGCAGATGGGCCGGTGGTTTGGATACCGCGATGGCTACCTCGATGTGTGCCGGCTGTATACCTCGGAGGAAATGGTGGAGTGGTTCGGCCATATCGCCGATGCCGCTGAAGAGTTGCGCCAGGAGTTCGACAACATGGTTGCGGCCGGTGCTACTCCCAAGCAGTTTGGCCTGCGCGTGAAGTCCCACTCCGTTCTGACCGTGACCTCGCGAGCCAAGATGAGAAACGCTCGCGCGATGCAGCTAACCTATTCGGGCGATCTGCTGCAGACCATAGTGTTTCCTAACCGAAAAGGCGAAATAACGGCAAACTTCAACGCCACAGATCGCTTCATCAGCACACTTGGCCCGTCGAAAGACCTGAACCACCAACTCTTCGTGCCAGAAGGTCAGAAGTGGAATGGTCACCTTTGGCGGGATGTATCAGCATTGAGCGTGATCTCTTTCCTGAATGAGTACCGCACCCACACGGCAAGCTTCCGGATCATGAGTCCGCTGATTGCTGATTTCATTGAGGAAATGAACAAGGATCAGGAACTCACGAAATGGACCGTAGCGCTGATCGGAAAAGAACAACCCGGAACAGAAAAGTCAGTGGGTGGCGTGATGGTCAAGATGTTGGATCGCCGCCGAGCAGCTGAGCATGCGGATCGCTACTCCATCAAAACCCTCATCTCGCCACGTGATCAGGCCATAGACCTGACAGAGGCGGAGTGGAATGCCGCCCTCGAGCTGAGTCAGAAGACATGGCGCAATGACACTGATCGAAACGAGGGCAAGGAACGTCCGTCTGAACCTAGGGGCCCGCAAATTCGACACGTTCTTGGAGAAGGCGTAGCTGAAGCGGGCATTCCGGCTCGCCGGGAACGCGGTCTCCTGATGCTCTACCTACTTGATCCCGAAGGTGCCGATGTCGATGAATTGAGAGGTGCTGATCCTATCGTGGCTTGGGCAATCAGTTTTCCGTCAAGTACATCCGAGAGAAGGGTTTCCAACTCCAGTTACATCGCCAACAGCGTTCTCTGGGGAGGCATAAATGACTGGGTGGACTGAAGATGGGCTGACACGTGCGTGGAGAGCACTCGCGCGCCAAGAAGCCGCAGAAGACTGGCGGTTTGTCCACCTTACCGGAATGGGCGTTGTATCAGTCGAAGCAGGTTGCCATTTTCCTCTTGGTCGGGAAGCACTAGTCGTCTCCTTTAAGGGATCATCGTCGGTCAATCCAGCGCAGCTACCAGAAGGAAAGGGCTTCGATGTTGCCTGCATCGAAGGTCAGACCGTCTTTGCCGGAAAGACGGCGATCGGCTTGGTGAGACGGCCAGAGGGGTCCCCCGACATCTTCGCCATCATGGTCGTCGACGTCCTCAGAACGCTCGCAGTTGCGGCCAGCACGACGAACGGCGACGTCATGGACGCCTTCCTTGAACGGGTAAGGGAATGGCAAGCGTTCATGTCTCGTAGCCACCGGCCACTGTCGCCTGATGCGCAGATCGGCCTGCTAGGAGAGCTGTGGATGCTAAGGCTGCTTGCCGACACTTCTCTCGCAGCCGGTGCGCTCGACTGCTGGTACGGACCTTTGCGGGCGGCACAGGACTTCCACGTTCGGGGTGGCGCGATAGAGGTAAAGAGCACGGTTCGGACCGGCAGCTTCCTCGCACGGATCAACAGCATCGAGCAGCTGGATGGCGACAGGATGCCGACCTTCCTCTGCGCCTTCCGCTTCGAGGAAAACACTGACGGGATCTCGCTCGTCGGCCTCGTGTCCGAACTACGCGAGAGGTTCAGACTGGCCGGAGTGCAACGCGGGTTCGAGGCGTTGCTCATGGTGATGGGATTCCTCGACGAACATGCGCCGCTCTACGGACGAACCCTGACATTGAAGGATGCGAGAGCATTCCGCGCCGAAGGTGACATGCCCCGCATCACGCGCGCCATGTTGCCCGCGGCCATCCGCTCAGCGGCTTATGTGCTCGACCTCGATGCTTTGGAGATACCATCAATCGGGTTTCCGGAGCTGAACAACCAATTTGGACTGGACCAAAAATGAGACTTGAAGAGTTCCATCGCAACTTCCGGAACGACCTGC
>JANPIX010000005.1:0-22153 GCA_031425195.1 Gemmobacter sp.
CCAGTCCCGCGCCGCACTGACCGAAGCCGTCCCCACCGCCCGCCGCCCCATTCCCCAACTCGCCCCCCCTATCACCCATCGCGTGCGCCTTGCCGATCCCACCGCCGCCCGCATCAGCCTGACCATCGACGCCAAGCTGCAGGCGCGCATCGAACAACTCGCGCGCGACGCCGTGGCCGACCATGGCGACAGGCTTCAGATCGCGATTGTCATAGCCGACCATCTGTCGGGCGAAATTCTGGCCTCTGCCGGATCGTCAGCCTTTACAGCAGACGCGCGACAAGGGTTTGTGGACATGACACAGGCCCTGCGCAGCCCCGGCTCCACGCTTAAACCGCTGATCTACGGCCTCGCCTTTGATGAAGGGCTGGCCCATCCCGAAACCCTGATCGAAGACCGCCCCACCACCTTTGGCACCTATGCGCCGCAGAATTTCGACAAGATGTTTCGCGGCACCATCCGCCTGCGCGAGGCGCTGCAACTGTCGCTCAACATCCCGGTCGTGATCCTGACCGATGCGCTGGGCCCGGCCAAGGTGCTCACCGCGATGGACAGGGCCGGGATGCACCCGGAACTCCCCGGCGCGGCACAACCCGGCCTTGCCGTGGCGCTGGGCGGGATAGGCGTGACCCTGCAAGACATGGTGCAACTTTACGCAGCCATCGCACGCGGCGGGGTGTCCTTGCCGCTCCGCGTGACGGGGCAGGCCGCCGAAGGCCAGCGCGTCCTGTCGGCCTCGGCGGCGTGGCAGGTGGGCGATATTCTGGCCGGGCTGGCCCCGCCGCCCGGCGCGCCGCCAAACCGGCTCAGCTACAAGACGGGGACAAGCTATGGCCACCGGGATGCCTGGGCCATCGGTTTTGACGGGCGTCATGTCATCGGTGTGTGGATGGGCAGGCCCGACGGCACCCCGGTTCCGGGGGCCTTTGGCGCGGAACTCGCGGCACCTGTGCTGTTTCAGGCCTTCAACCGTCTGAAACCTGAACTGACACCCCGCCCCGCCCCGCCGCCCAGCACCCTTCTGGTGTCCAACGCCCAACTTCCGGTTCCCCTGCAACGCTTCCGGTCCCGCAACGCGGCCTTTGTCGCGGCCGCCGACGCCCCCGCCGTCGACTTCCCGCCTGACGGCGCGCAGGTCGAACTTCTGGGCGGCGGTTTGCTCGCGCGCGTCCGGGGCGGCACGGCCCCTTTCACCTGGCTCGCCGATGGCATCCCCGTGGCCGTGGCCCTGCAAGACCGGGCCACGATGCTACACTTGCCCGGCATCGGTTTCGTCACCCTGTCCGTGATCGACGCGCAGGGCAGGTCGGCCCGGGCTGTCGTGATGGTGCGGTGACGGGAATACGCGCGTACATACGCCCGACATACGCAGGACATACGCCATGCATACGGGTTGAATTCCCGCCGACCATGCCGTATCTGCGGGCCAGACATCCCGACAGGACATTCCATGGCAACCGTCAATCCGCTTCAGTTCATCCAGCAGGTCCGCAACGAAGTGGCCAAGGTCGTGTGGCCTTCCCGTCGCGAAGTGGTGTTGACGACGGTGATGGTGTTCATCATGGCCGCCCTGACGGCGACCTTCTTTTCGCTGGTTGACTGGGCGATCCGGTCCGGCCTCGTCCTGATCGTGACAGGCATCAACTGACGGTTTTATTGCGTTATTTTCCTTGAACTTTGCCGCGCTGGCCTATAGCAGACGGTCAAGTTTACAGAAATCAGGCGCGCAGCGATTCGGGTTGCGCGCTGTTTTTTGTTCGGTCGAGGCGGATTAACCGTCTGATCTTACAGGCATTCCGGGGCAAACGATCCTGGCACAAAGGTGGCGGCAAGCATGGCAAAGCGTTGGTATTCGGTGAGCGTTCTCTCGAATTTCGAGAAGAAGATCGCCGAACAAATTCGCCAGGCCGTGATTGACGGCGGTCTGGAAGAAGAATTTGGCGAAGTTCTGGTTCCCACCGAAGAAGTGATCGAAGTGCGCCGGGGCAAGAAAGTCACCAGCGAACGCCGCTTCATGCCGGGCTACGTTCTGGTGCAGATGGAAATGTCGAACCGGGGGTATCACCTCGTCTCGTCGATCAACCGGGTCACCGGGTTCCTGGGTCCGCAAGGCAAACCGATGCCCATGCGCGATTCCGAAGTGAACGCCATCCTGAACCGCGTCGAAGAAGGCGAAGCCGCCCCGCGGAATCTGATCCGGTTCGAGATCGGTGAAAAGGTCAAAGTGACCGATGGCCCGTTTGATGGCTTTGACGGAATGGTTGAAGAAGTCGACGAACCGCACAACCGCCTGAAGGTCACTGTGTCGATCTTCGGCCGCGCCACCCCGGTGGAATTGGAATTCACTCAGGTGACGAAAGAAGCCTGATTGTCGCCGTGGGAGGCGCGCCTGACCGGATCATCCGGCTGGGCAGACCGTACCACTAAACTTCATCCCGGCGCAGGCCGGGACCCAGAAGCGAAGAAGGAGAGGCCAGATGGCCAAGAAGATTATCGGCAGTTTGAAACTGCAAGTGAAGGCAGGGCAGGCGAACCCGTCCCCGCCGGTTGGCCCGGCTTTGGGTCAGCGCGGGTTGAACATCATGGCCTTCGTCAAGGAATTCAACGCCAAGACGGCAGATCTTGAACCGGGCAGCCCCACGCCCGTGATCATCACCTACTATCAGGACAAGTCGTTCAGCCTTGAGCTGAAGACCTCGCCCGCGTCGTTCCTGCTGAAAAAGGCCGCTGGCCTGCCGCCCGTCGGAAAGCGTAACCGCGCCAAGGGTTCGGACAAGCCGGGCCGCACCGTTGTGGGTTCTGTGACCGTGGCGCAAGTGCGCGCCATTGCCGAGACCAAGATGAAAGACCTGAGCGCGATCGACATAGAAGGCGCAATGCAGATCATCCTGGGCTCTGCCCGTTCTTGCGGTATCGAGGTCAAGGGGTAAGTCATGGCAAAGTTCGGAAAACGCGCCGTTGCGGCGAAAGAAGCCTTTGCAGGCAAAGACCTGATCACGGTCGAAGATGCAGTCAAGCTGATCAAGGGCGCGGCTTCGGCCAAGTTCGACGAAACGCTCGAAATCGCGATGAACCTGGGCGTCGACCCGCGCCATGCGGACCAGATGGTTCGCGGTGTGGTCACGCTGCCGAACGGCACGGGCAAGACGGTTCGTGTCGCCGTGTTCGCTCGCGGTGCCAAGGCTGATGAAGCGACCAAGGCAGGGGCCGACATCGTTGGCGCCGAAGACCTGATGGAAGCGATTCAAGGCGGCAAGATCGAGTTCGACCGTTGCATTGCAACGCCGGACATGATGCCGCTGGTGGGTCGTCTGGGCAAGATTCTGGGGCCACGCAACCTGATGCCCAACCCCAAGGTCGGCACCGTGACGATGGACGTCAAGGGTGCGGTTGAGGCCGCCAAAGGCGGCGAAGTGCAGTTCAAGGTGGAAAAGGCCGGCGTGATCCATGCGGGGATCGGCAAGGTCAGCTTTACCGAAGACAAGCTGGCCGAAAACGTGCGCGCCTTTGTGGATGCTGTTTCGCGTGCAAAACCTGCGGGTGCCAAAGGGTCGTACCTCAAGAAGGTATCGCTGTCGTCGACGATGGGCCCCGGCGTTTCGCTGGATCTGACGTCGGCCACCGGCCACTAATACGGTGCGGCGTCTGCGCCGCATCTGACCACGAATTCCCCATGGAGACATGGGGATGATGGGGTGGAAACACCCTGTCCTGTCCGAGACGGTGGGGGGGCGAAGGCCCTTAATATCCTGCCTGAGATGGGGAACGGGAATTGGCTCACCTTCGGGTGATCTTGGCCTCGGGAACCAGACGGACCCGATGCCACCCCAGTCGGGGTGGCAAATATGAGCCGGGGGGAAACCCCCAAACTTGGAGTGAACCTGTGGATAGAGCCCAGAAAGAGAAAGTGGTCGATGAACTCGGCCAGATCTTCGAAAGCTCTGGCGTAGTTGTGATTGCACACTACGCAGGGATCACTGTTGCCGAGATGCAGGACCTGCGCGCGAAAATGCGTGTCGTTGGTGGGTCCGTGCGCGTTGCCAAGAACAAGCTCGCCAAGATCGCCCTTGAGGGTAAACCCGGCGCTAAGATGGGTGAACTTCTTACGGGCATGACTGTGCTTGCCTACTCCGAGGATCCTGTCGCTGCGGCGAAGGTCACGGAAGCCTATGCCAAGGTGAACGAAAAGTTCGTGATCCTTGGTGGGGCGATGGGTGACACGGTTCTGGACCAGGCTGGTGTGAAAGCCGTGGCCGCCTTGCCGTCGCGTGAAGAGCTTATCGCTCAGATCGTGTCGATCATTGGCGCGCCGGGGGCAAGCATCGCCGGGGCCATTGGCGCGCCTGCTGCTAACATCGCGGGCATCCTTTCGACCTTGGAAGAACGGGCTGCGGCCTGAGGCAATTGTGAACCTTGCGTGGGGTTGATCCAATCTCGTTGGAACCCATCTTAAACGAATGGAAATGAAAATGGCTGATCTGAACAAACTTGCCGAAGACATCGTGGGGCTGACCCTTCTTCAGGCACAAGAACTGAAAACCATCCTGAAAGACAAGTATGGCATCGAACCGGCTGCTGGCGGCGCGGTCATGATGGCTGCTGGTCCGGCGGCTGCTGCTGCTCCGGTTGAAGAGCAGACCGAATTCGACGTCGTGCTGACCGACGCTGGTCCCAACAAGATCAACGTCATCAAAGAAGTCCGCACGATCACCGGTCTTGGGCTGAAAGAAGCCAAGGATCTGGTTGAAGCCGGTGGCAAGGTCAAGGAAGGCGCTTCGAAAGCCGACGCAGAAGGCTTCAAGAAGAAGCTGGAAGATGCCGGCGCGAAAGTCGAACTCAAGTAATTGTGGTGCGGGGGCTTTGCCCCCGCCAAACGATTTCTGGCTGGGACTGATGAACATCGGTCCCAGCCTGACGTTTCTGTACGACGCCTCTTGAAAGGGGCACTGGTCACAGTGCGACTTTCAAGGTGCGGCATGGTTCGGGGGCCTTCCGGTGGGACGGGGGGCATGAATGGAACCATATCCCCTGCTTCGCAAGCGGCGCAGCCCCGTAGCCCGACGGGATGCGCCCGCGAGAAAAACGAAAGGTGACTTCGAGCATGGCTCAAGCATACGTCGGCCAAAAGCGTATCCGCCGCTACTTTGGCAAAATCCGTGAAGTCCTGGAGATGCCGAACCTGATTGAGGTTCAGAAATCCTCATACGACCTGTTCCTGAAATCCGGCGATGGCCCCAAGCCGTCGGACGATGCGGGGATTCAGGGCGTGTTCAAATCGGTGTTCCCGATCAAGGACTTCAACGAAACCTCCGTGCTCGAGTTCGTGAAATACGAACTTGAAAAGCCGAAGTATGACGTTGACGAATGTCAGTCGCGCGACATGACCTATGCCGCGCCTTTGAAGGTGACGCTGCGCCTGATCGTGTTTGATGTCGATGAAACCACCGGGGCTCGGTCGGTCAAGGACATCAAGGAACAAGACGTCTATATGGGTGACATGCCCCTGATGACGCATAACGGGACGTTCGTCGTGAACGGCACCGAGCGCGTGATCGTCAGCCAGATGCACCGCAGCCCCGGCGTGTTCTTCGACCACGATAAGGGCAAAACGCACAGCTCGGGCAAATTGCTGTTCGCTTGCCGGATCATTCCCTATCGCGGGTCATGGCTGGACTTTGAATTCGACGCCAAGGACAACGTGTTCGCGCGGATCGACCGTCGGCGGAAATTGCCGGTCACCACGCTTCTTTACGCATTGGGCATGGATCAGG
This sequence comes from Gemmobacter sp., assembly GCA_031425195.1. Taxonomy (GTDB): domain Bacteria; phylum Pseudomonadota; class Alphaproteobacteria; order Rhodobacterales; family Rhodobacteraceae; genus JANPIX01. The sequence goes on from JANPIX010000005.1 coordinate 5,772, forward strand.
AAGGCATCATGGATGCCTATTATGAAACCATCAGCTTCAAGCATGTGAAGAACAAGGGCTGGGTCACCAAGTTCTTCCCCGAACGTCTGCGCGGCACGCGGCCGACCTATGACATCGTGGATGCAGCGACAGGCGATGTGATCTGCAAGGCCGGCGACAAGATGACGCCGCGCATGGCTAACGACATCATCAAAACAGGCAAGGTGACTGAACTTCTGGTTCCGTTTGACCACATCCTGGGCCGTTATGTCGCCAAGGACATCATCAACGAACAGACCGGCGAGATTTTCGTCGAGGCTGGTGACGAGTTGACGATGGAATACGACCGCGATGGCGCGGTCAAGGGTGGCACGTTGAAAGTGCTGCTGGATCAAGGCATTACCGATATCCCCGTGCTTGATATCGACAACGTCAACGTCGGCCCCTATCTGCGCAACACGATGGCCGCCGACAAGAACATCGGCCGCGATACGGCATTGATGGACATCTACCGCGTCATGCGCCCCGGCGAGCCGCCGACAGTGGAAGCCGCAAGCCAGTTGTTCGACACGCTGTTCTTCGACAGCGAACGCTATGATTTGTCGGCTGTTGGCCGCGTCAAGATGAACATGCGTCTTGATCTGGGCAAACCGGACACGCAGCGCACGCTGGACCGCGATGATATCGTGGCCTGCATCAAGGCGCTGACCGAACTGCGTGACGGCAAGGGTGAGATCGACGACATCGACCACCTTGGCAACCGCCGCGTTCGGTCGGTTGGCGAACTGATGGAAAACCAGTACCGCGTTGGTCTGCTCCGCATGGAGCGGGCGATCAAGGAACGCATGTCGTCGGTTGAAATCGACACGATCATGCCGCAAGACCTGATCAATGCCAAACCGGCGGCTGCTGCTGTGCGGGAATTCTTCGGTTCCAGCCAGTTGTCGCAGTTCATGGACCAAACCAACCCCTTGTCCGAGGTGACGCACAAGCGCCGCCTGTCGGCACTGGGGCCGGGCGGTCTGACACGGGAACGTGCGGGCTTTGAGGTGCGTGACGTTCACATCACGCATTATGGGCGGATGTGCCCGATCGAGACGCCGGAAGGCCAGAACATCGGCCTGATCAACTCGCTCGCCACCTTTGCGCGGGTGAACAAGTACGGGTTCATCGAAACGCCATACCGCAAGGTGATCGACGGCAAAGTGACCGATGACGTCGTCTACATGTCGGCGACCGAAGAAATGCGTCACACGGTGGCGCAGGCCAACGCGGCGCAGGATGCCGAAGGCCGGTTCACGGATGACCTGATCTCGTCCCGTCGGGCGGGGGAATTCATGCTGAACCCGTCCGAAGCTATCGACCTGATCGACGTTTCGCCGAAACAGCTTGTTTCGGTGGCGGCTTCGCTCATCCCGTTCCTTGAAAACGACGACGCCAACCGCGCACTGATGGGCTCGAACATGCAGCGTCAGGCGGTGCCTTTGCTGCAATCGGACGCGCCTTTCGTAGGCACCGGGATCGAGGCTGTTGTCGCCCGTGACAGCGGTGCTGCGATCATGGCACGCCGTGCGGGCATCATTGATCAGGTCGACGCGACCCGTATCGTGGTACGCGCGACGGAAATGCTCGACCCGTCGGAACCCGGCGTGGATATCTACCGTCTGCGCAAGTTCAAGCGTTCGAACCAGTCGTCCTGCATCAACCAGCGTCCGCTGGTAAAGGTGGGCGACAAGGTGGTGCGCGGCGAAGTGGTGGCCGATGGTCCATGTACCGATCTGGGTGAACTGGCGCTTGGCCGGAACATCGTGGTCGCGTTCATGCCTTGGAATGGCTACAACTATGAAGACTCGATCCTGATTTCGGAACGCATTTTGCGGGACGACGTGTTCACTTCGATCCATATCGAGGAATACGAAGTGGCCGCCCGCGATACGAAACTGGGGCCGGAAGAGATTACCCGCGACATCCCGAACGTGGGCGAAGAAGCCCTGCGCAATCTGGACGAAGCCGGTATCGTCTATATCGGTGCCGAAGTGCAGCCGGGCGACATTCTGGTGGGCAAGATCACCCCCAAGGGCGAAAGCCCGATGACGCCGGAAGAAAAGCTGCTGCGCGCCATCTTTGGGGAAAAAGCATCCGACGTACGCGACACGTCGTTGCGTCTGCCCCCGGGTGCCTTCGGGACCATCGTCGAAGTGCGGGTGTTCAACCGGCACGGCGTCGACAAGGACGAACGCGCCCTGCAGATCGAGCGTGAAGAAGTCGAACGTCTGGCGCGTGACCGCGACGACGAATTGGCCATTCTGGAGCGGAACATCTATTCCCGCCTCAAGACGCTTTTGGCTGGCAAGGTTGCCGTACGCGGGCCGAAAGGTGTGCGTTCAGGTTCGACAATTGACGACGAATTGCTGGGCACGTTGTCGCGTGGTCAGTGGTGGCAGCTTGCCGTGGCCGAAGAAGACCTGGCCAAGGAACTTGAAAGCCTGCACGACCAGTTCGAGGCGCAAAAGCGTGCCCTCGACAACCGGTTCGACGACAAGGTCGAAAAGGTGCGTCGCGGCGACGATCTGCCCCCCGGCGTGATGAAGATGGTCAAGGTGTTCGTCGCGGTGAAGCGCAAGCTGCAGCCCGGCGACAAGATGGCTGGTCGTCACGGCAACAAGGGCGTCATCTCCAAGGTCGTGCCGATCGAGGATATGCCGTTCCTGGCAGACGGCACTGCTGTCGACATGGTTCTGAACCCGCTGGGCGTGCCATCGCGCATGAACGTCGGCCAGATCCTTGAGACGCACATGGGCTGGGCATCGCGCGGTCTGGGCATCCAGATCGACGAGGCGCTGAAAGCCTATCGCCGGTCGGGTGATCTGAGCCCGGTTCGTGAGGCGATGCGGTTCGCTTATGGGGACGAAACCTATGACGAAGTGCTGGCCGAACGGAACGACGCCGAACTGCTGGAACTGGCCGGAAACGTGACCGGCGGTGTGCCGATTGCAACGCCGGTGTTTGACGGCGCGAAAGAGGCTGACGTGAACGATGCGCTTCGCCGTGCAGGTTTCGATCAATCCGGTCAGTCGGTTGTGTTCGACGGTCGTTCGGGGGAACAGTTCGCACGGAAGGTTACGGTCGGCGTCAAGTACATGCTGAAACTGCACCACCTTGTCGACGACAAGCTGCACGCGCGTTCAACCGGGCCGTACAGCCTTGTCACGCAACAGCCGTTGGGTGGTAAAGCGCAGTTCGGTGGCCAGCGGCTGGGTGAAATGGAGGTCTGGGCGCTTGAAGCGTACGGTGCCGCCTATACCCTGCAAGAGATGTTGACGGTCAAGTCGGATGACGTGGCCGGACGGACGAAGGTGTACGAATCCATCGTCAAGGGCGAAGACAATTTCGAGGCAGGTGTCCCGGAATCGTTCAACGTTCTTGTCAAGGAAGTGCGTGGCCTTGGCCTTAACATGGAACTCCTGGATGCGGAGGAGGAGTGACCGGATGGCGGGCTGAAACCCGCCCTACGGCCCCTGTAGGCCGGGCTTCAGCCCGGCCTGCCCCCCGCCCCCTTTCAAGGATGTGAAAATGAACCAGGAACTCTCGACCAACCCGTTCAACCCGGTTGCGCCCGTAAAGACCTTTGACGAAATCAAGATCAGCCTGGCCTCGCCAGAGCGGATCCTGTCGTGGTCCTATGGTGAGATCAAGAAGCCGGAAACCATCAACTACCGGACCTTCAAGCCCGAGCGGGACGGCCTGTTCTGCGCCCGGATCTTTGGCCCGATCAAGGATTACGAATGCCTGTGCGGAAAGTACAAGCGGATGAAATACCGCGGCGTCGTCTGCGAAAAGTGCGGCGTGGAAGTCACCTTGCAAAAGGTGCGCCGCGAACGCATGGGCCACATCGAACTGGCAGCGCCCGTCGCCCACATCTGGTTCCTGAAATCGCTGCCAAGCCGCATCGGCCTGATGCTGGACATGACGCTGCGCGATCTGGAACGCATCCTGTACTTCGAAAACTATGTGGTGATCGAGCCGGGTCTGACCGACCTGACCTATTGCCAGATGCTGACCGAAGAGGAATTCCTCGACGCGCAGGATCAGTACGGCGCGGATGCGTTCACGGCCAACATCGGGGCTGAAGCGATCCGCGAAATGCTGGCCGCGATTGATCTGGAAGCGACGGCCGAACAGCTGCGCGAAGAACTGAAGGTCGCCACGGGCGAGCTGAAGCCGAAAAAGATCATCAAGCGTCTGAAGATCGTGGAAAGTTTTGTCGATTCCGGCAACCGCCCGGAATGGATGGTCCTGACCGTTCTGCCGGTCATTCCGCCGGAACTGCGCCCTCTTGTCCCGCTGGACGGCGGCCGGTTTGCCACGTCCGACCTGAACGACCTGTATCGTCGGGTGATCAACCGCAACAACCGTCTGAAGCGGCTGATCGAACTGCGCGCGCCTGACATCATCGTGCGCAACGAAAAGCGGATGCTGCAAGAAGCCGTCGATGCGCTGTTCGACAACGGCCGTCGTGGCCGCGTGATCACGGGCACCAACAAGCGCCCGCTGAAATCGCTGTCGGACATGCTCAAGGGCAAGCAGGGCCGATTCCGTCAGAACCTTCTGGGCAAGCGGGTGGACTTTTCGGGTCGTTCGGTCATCGTGACCGGCCCGGAACTGAAACTGCACCAGTGCGGGCTGCCGAAAAAGATGGCCTTGGAACTGTTCAAGCCGTTCATCTATTCGCGGCTTGAGGCGAAGGGCCTTTCCAGCACCGTCAAGCAGGCGAAAAAGCTGGTGGAAAAGGAACGTCCCGAGGTTTGGGATATCCTGGATGAAGTGATCCGCGAACACCCGGTTCTGCTTAACCGTGCGCCGACCTTGCACCGTCTGGGCATCCAGGCGTTCGAACCGATCCTGATCGAAGGCAAGGCGATCCAGCTTCACCCGCTCGTGTGTTCCGCTTTCAACGCCGACTTCGACGGCGACCAGATGGCTGTGCACGTCCCGCTGAGCCTTGAGGCCCAGTTGGAAGCGCGCGTTCTGATGATGTCGACGAACAACGTTCTGTCGCCAGCAAACGGCGCGCCGATCATTGTTCCGTCGCAGGACATGGTGTTGGGGCTTTACTACACCACCATGGAACGCAAGGGCATGGTTGGCGAAGGCATGGCTTTTGCCGACGTCGACGAAGTGGAACATGCGCTCGCCTCGGGGCAAGTGCATCTGCACGCCAAGATCAAGGCACGGATCAAACAGATCGACGAAACCGGCAACGAAGTCTGGCGTCGTTTCGACACGACGCCCGGCCGTCTGCGTCTGGGCAACCTGTTGCCGCTGAACGCGAAAGCACCGTTCGATCTGGTGAACCGCCTGCTGCGCAAGAAGGACGTCCAGAACGTCATCGACACCGTCTACCGTTATTGCGGTCAGAAAGAGTCGGTCATTTTCTGTGACCAGATCATGACGATGGGGTTCCGCGAGGCGTTCCGTGCCGGGATTTCCTTCGGCAAGGACGACATGCTGATCCCCGACAGCAAGTGGACCACGGTGAACGAGGTTCGCGATCAGGTGAAGGAATTCGAACAACAGTACATGGACGGCCTGATCACTCAGGGCGAAAAGTACAACAAGGTTGTCGATGCCTGGTCGAAATGCTCGGACAAGGTTGCCAACGACATGATGTCGTCGATCTCGGCTGTGCATTACGATGATACCGGTGCGGAAATGGAACCGAACTCGGTCTACATGATGTCCCACTCCGGGGCGCGTGGTTCGCCTGCGCAGATGAAACAGTTGGGCGGTATGCGTGGTCTGATGGCCAAGCCGTCGGGCGAAATCATCGAAACGCCGATCATTTCGAACTTCAAGGAAGGTCTGACCGTTCTTGAGTACTTCAACTCCACCCACGGGGCGCGCAAGGGTCTTGCGGATACGGCGTTGAAAACCGCGAACTCGGGCTATCTGACGCGGCGTCTGGTGGACGTGGCTCAGGATTGCATCGTGCGGTCGCATGACTGTGGGACCGAAAACGCGATCACGGCGGAAACGGCTGTCAACGATGGCGAAGTGGTTCTGAACCTGGCCGAACGTGTGCTGGGCCGGGTTGCCGCGGACGACATCCTGGTGCCGGGCACGGACGAGGTGATCGTCGCACGGGGCGAGCTGATCGACGAACGTCGGGCCGATCTGATCGACCAGGCGCATGTGGCATCGGCACGCATCCGCAGCCCGCTGACCTGCGAAGCGGAAGAGGGCGTTTGCGCCATGTGCTACGGGCGTGACCTTGCGCGCGGCACACTGGTGAACCAGGGCGAAGCGGTGGGCATCATCGCGGCGCAGTCGATTGGCGAGCCGGGCACGCAGCTGACGATGCGGACGTTCCACATCGGCGGCATCGCGCAGGGCGGCCAGCAGTCGTTCCTGGAAGCAAGCCAGGAAGGCAAGATCGAGTTCCGCAACGCCAACCTTCTGGGCAATGCGAACGGCGAACAGATCGTTGTTGGCCGGAACATGTCGATTGCGATCATCGACGAGGCCGGGCAGGAACGCGCGGTTCACAAGTTGACCTATGGTGCGAAGGTTCATGCCAAGGATGGCGAGGCCGTCAAACGTGGCGCCAAGCTGTTCGAATGGGACCCCTATACCCTTCCGATCATTGCGGAAAAGGGTGGGGTGGCAAAATTCGTCGATCTGGTTTCGGGCATTTCGGTGCGCGAAGATACGGATGATGCGACAGGCATGACACAGCGGATTGTTTCGGATTGGCGGTCGGCCCCCAAAGGCAGCGACCTGAAGCCCGAAGTCATCATCATGGACCCCACGACCGGAGAGCCGGTGCGGACCGATGCAGGCAATCCGATCACCTATTCGATGTCGGTGGACGCCATTCTGTCGGTGGAAGATGGTCAGGACATTCGCCCTGGCGATGTTGTTGCCCGTATTCCGCGTGAAGGAGCAAAGACCAAGGACATCACTGGGGGTCTGCCCCGCGTGGCCGAATTGTTCGAGGCACGCCGTCCGAAGGACCACGCGATCATTGCCGAAAGCGATGGTTATGTGCGGTTCGGCAAGGACTACAAAAACAAGCGCCGGATCACGATCGAACCGGTGGACGATACCTTGGCTCCGCTCGAATACATGATCCCCAAGGGCAAGCACATTCCGGTTCAGGAAGGTGATTTTGTCCAGAAGGGCGATTACATCATGGACGGCAATCCGGCCCCGCATGACATCCTGCGGATTCTGGGTGTCGAGGCGCTGGCCAACTACATGATCGACGAAGTGCAGGACGTTTACCGCCTGCAGGGCGTGAAGATCAACGACAAGCACATCGAAGTCATCGTTCGTCAGATGCTTCAGAAGTTCGAAATCCTGGACAGCGGGGAAACCACGCTGCTCAAGGGCGAGCATGTCGACAAGGCCGAACTGGACGAATACAACGCCAAGGCGCTGAGCCATGGTATGCGTCCGGCGACAGCCGAGCCGATCCTTCTGGGCATCACCAAGGCGTCGCTGCAGACGCGCAGCTTCATCTCGGCGGCGTCGTTCCAGGAAACCACGCGGGTGCTGACCGAGGCTTCGGTTCAGGGCAAGCGCGACAAACTGGTCGGCCTGAAAGAGAACGTGATCGTCGGCCGCCTGATCCCGGCAGGGACGGGTGGTGCCACCAGCCGCATCAAGAAGATCGCAGCAGACCGCGATCTGACAGTTGTGGAATCGCGCCGGTCCGAGGCCGAGGCGGCAGCAGCACTGGCAGCGCCGATTGCTGTGGCAGCGGCCGAACCTGCCGACAGTGGTTTGGTCGATACGGTGGAAAGCCGGAACGAATAATCCGTCACGTTTGACGGATGCAAACCCCCCGCGCCGGTCGCGGGGGGTTTTTCTTTTGCGCAGCCGCCTGTTAGGGTCACCTCCAACCGGGGGGACGCATGGCTGACGCATTTCGCAACCACATCATCGGCGTCGTGCGTTTTTCCTATCCGTCATCCAACGGCTTTCGGCTGATGGACAAACAACCGGCCCGACGGATAGCTGCACTTTACGACAAGGCGCGTCTGGAACAGCGGTTTCACCTGTTCGAAGGGCTGACCATCCCTTCGCTTGTCGCGCAAAGTGATGGCGATTTTACCCTTGCCGTCCTTGTCGGGAGCGATCTGCCCGCCTGGGCCGTGGCGCGGTTGCAGGCCGCCTTGGCCTCACTCGCCAACGCGCGGGTGGTGACAATGCCGGGCGGGCTTGAGCAGATCGACGCGGCAGAGCGGTTGCGCAGCCTTCTTTTGCGGGACGACGCCACCCATGTGACCGAATTTCGGCTCGACGACGATGATGCCATCGACCGGGACCATATCAGTCGTCTCAAGGCCCGCGCCGCGGTGCTTGCGCCGATGCTTGGCTTGAACCGGCCTTTGGTGATCGGCTGTAACAGGGGGCTTGTGCTCCATCTTGATCAGGCAGGCCATGTGTTTCACGACGTGACAGAAAAGCTGCCCATCGGGATCGGCCTTGCCATCACCGTTCCGCGCCGGTCCAAAGTGGGGATATTCCGGCGAAACCACAGGTTGTTGCCGCAGTTCTTTTCTACCTTCACCGATGCGGACGTCCCGGCCTTCATCCGGACGGTTCATGCCACCAACGACAGTGAGCCGCACAGCAGCGGGCAAAGCCGCATCCTGACGGATGCCGAAGTGAGCACGATTCTAGCCGCCCATTTTCCGTTCGATCTGTCACAGCTTTCTGCACTTTGAGCCTGTCGCACCAAGGCGTGGTTTGATAGGGCGGGACGTGCCCTTTGGATCGACGAGATGAACCTGTCCGACAACATGCGCGGCGCGCTTCTGATGAACCTGGCGATGCTTGTGTTCACCCTGAACGACACCTGCATGAAGGCCGTGACCCAGACGATGCCCCTGTTTCAGGCCATCACCCTGCGCGGTGCGATTGCCACTGCAGGGCTGGTTGTGATTGCCTGTGTGACGCGGCAATTTCGCCTGTGGCCCGGCCCACGCGATGCAAAAATCATTGCGATCCGGTCGGTGGCCGAGGTGGCAGGAACCGTGCTGTTTCTGGTGGCGCTCATGCACATGCCGCTGGCAAACCTGTCGGCCATCATGCAGTCGCTGCCTCTTGCCGTGGCGCTTGGCGCGGCGGTGGCCTTTGGCGACCCGCTTGGCTGGCGGCGCATGACGGCGATTGGTATCGGGTTTGTCGGTGTTCTGATTATCATTCGCCCCGGCACCGAAGGGTTCGACGTGTGGTCGATGATGGCGCTTGGGTCGGTGCTGGCGGTTGTGGTGCGCGATCTTGCAGCGCGCAGCCTGTCGCCCGGAATACCGTCGCTGACAGTGGCGGTCTGGGCGTCGATTTCGGTCACAGTCATGGGCGCGGCGGTTGCGCTGGTGGAAGGCTGGCAGCCCGTGACGATGGTCGAGGCGATCTGGCTTGGCGTGGCTGCCGTCAATCTGATTGTCGGCTATCAGACAGTGGTCATGGTCATGCGGGTGGGCGACATCGGTTTTGTCGCGCCATTCAGATACATGTCGCTGATCTGGGCCTTGATCCTCGGCTGGATGATCTTTGGTTCGTTCCCGGACAGGCTGACATTGCTGGGTTCCGGGATCGTCGTGGCGACCGGATTGTTCACCATATGGGGCGAACGGCAGAAGTCGCGCCGCAGCAGCGCCGTGGCCGGCCTGCCGGATCACTGATTGCAGGGCAAACCGGAACGCACTAAAGGGGGCAATGACGGCATTGCCGGGCACGCGCCCCGGCGCAGGCCCAAGGGTTGAAACATGGTCCGGTTATCGATTGTCATTCCCGCCCGGAACGAGCGTGAAAACATTCTTTCCCTTGTCGAGGCAATCCACACGGCTGTGCACGCCCTGTCACCGTTCGAGATCATCGTGGTGGATGATGGATCAACAGATAATACGGCGGCCGTTCTGAAGGCGCGGCAGGCCACCATGCCGTCACTGCGGCTTTTGCGCCATGCCGTTTCCGCCGGTCAAAGCGCCGCCGTTCATTCCGGTGTTCTGGCCGCCCGGGGCAGTATCATCTGCACGCTGGATGGCGATGGGCAAAACCCCCCCGAAGACATTCCCAAGCTGGTGGCGCCCCTCTTTGCGGCTGGGTCCGACAGGATCGGGCTTGTGGCGGGGCAGCGGGTTGGTCGAAAGGACACGCTGTCAAAACGTCTCGCGTCGCGGTTTGCCAACGGGCTGCGGGCATGGATGCTGGGGGACAAGACGCGCGATACGGGCTGCGGGCTCAAGGCTTTTCGCCGCGACGCCTTTTTGCGCCTTCCCTATTTCAATCACATGCACCGCTATTTGCCCGCCCTGTTCGCGCGTGACGGGTGGGAGGTTCGCCATGTGGATGTGGGGCACCGGGCGCGCGGCGCAGGGCGGTCGAATTACAGTAACCTTCAACGCGGTCTGGTGGGCATCGTCGATCTGTTCGGCGTGGCCTGGCTGATCCGACGTCGCAAGCGGGCCGAGGCCCAGGTCGAAGACAGGTAGGGGCAGACGATGCAAACGATCATGAGCATGCTGGGTACAACCACCGCCGCCGATGCCACATGGCTGGTTGTTGGTCTGTTGGGTCAGCTCATGTTCACCGCGCGGTTTCTGGTGCAGTGGATGGCATCGGAACGGGCTGGAAAGTCAGTCATTCCCATTGCCTTCTGGTATTTTTCCATTCTGGGAAGTCTGATCGTTCTGGCGTACGGCATCCACAAGGTGGAACCGGTGATTATCGTCGGGCAGTTACCGGGCGTCGTGATCTATGCCCGCAATCTTTGGCTGATCCACAGGGAAAGGCGGCATGCGGGTGCGTGACCACAGACCTTGGCTGGCGCAGACGCTTGTCTTTGTCGGGGCGATTACGCTGTTGCGTCTTGTCTTGCTTGCGTTCGACCGGACTGATCTTTTCGTGGACGAAACGCAATATTGGCTGTGGGGGCAGGAGTTTGCGTTTGGCTACTATTCCAAGCCACCGCTGATTGGCTGGTTGATCGGGGCGGTGACAGCCCTGTTCGGTGACGATCCGTTCTGGGTGCGCGCCCCGGGAGCCGTGTTGCATGGTACAACGGCCCTGATCCTTGCCGCACTTGGCGCAAGGGTGCTTGGCGGGCGCCGGGCGTTCTGGGTGGGCGTGTCCTATGCCACGCTGCCGTTCGTCGCCGTCGGCAGTCTGCTGATTTCAACCGACACGGTGATGGCCCCGTTCTTTGCGGCGGCCTTGTATTTTCATCGGCGTCTGGTCGAAGGCGGCGGGGCGCGTGTCGCCTTGGCTTGCGGCGCGGCGATTGGCGTGGCGTTCCTGGCGAAATATGCGGCGATCTACTTTCTGGGTGGCGTTGCCTTGGCGGCGTTGTTCCATCCGGCCCAGCGTTTTCCCCTGCGGTACGCAGCGTTGCTGGTTGCGGCCTTTGGGGTCGTGATCGCGCCGAATATCGCATGGAACCTTAGTCACGATCTGACGACCGTTTCACACACGATGGACAACGTGGGCTGGCTGCGGGCCGACGATCCCATGGCCCGGCTAAGCGTGGGTCGCGCTTTGGAATTTCTGGCCAGCCAGTTTGCCGTGTTCGGCCCGCTGGTGGGCGTGGCTCTGATAGGCGGGTTGGTCCGACGGGGCGCTGCCCGACCGCTTTGGCCCTTTGTCTTGCCCGCCCTGATTGTCGTGACCGGTCAGGCCATGCTGGAAAAGGCCTATGCCAACTGGGCTGTGTCGGCGTTCTTTGCGGGCACGATCATCGCCGTCGGCTTTCTGGTCACGCGTCCCCGTCTGATGGCCCTGTCCATTGCCATCAACGGGGTGATCTGCGTGGCACTGCCCGTGTTGGCGGTATTTCCTCAGACCACTTTTGGCCGGGATGCACCGTTGTTGCAGCGCTATCTTGGCCGCGCGGACCTGAGCCGTCAGATCATCGCGGCGGCGCAGCAGGCCGGTAATGTGCCGGTGGTGGCGCGCAATCGCCAAGTGTTGGCCGATCTGTTCTATACCGGACGGGCCACTGCCATTTCGGTGTATTCTACACCAAGCCTTGGCCGACCGCTGAACCATTATGCCCAAAGATATGCCTTGCCCGACGATCTTGGTGGTAAGGTGCTACTTGTTGATGCGGCACCGCCCCGCTGTGATGGCCAAATCGTCATGCCAACCGCTAATTTTGATGTGACCGACGGAGCTTATGACGGGGACGGTCTGGCCGGATATTTGATTGAGGCATCCTGTGTCGTTCCAGAGTAACCCCCTTCGCGCGTCCATTGTGATCACTTTGCTGATCATCCTGACCTTTGCCGTATTCTCGATCTGGCCCATGATTGACCTTTGGGTGTCGGACCTTGGCTATGACGCGACGGCGGGTTTCTGGATTGACGAGGTTCCCCTATCCAGTCAGGTGCGCCATGCGATCTGGAATGGATCGACGGCGATGGTCATCGTGGCTGTCGTCGGGTTGTCGTGGCGGACGATACGCAAGCGCGCCAGCATCATACCCGCACGGGTCTGGGCGTTCATCCTGTTGCTTTACATCATCGGGCCGGGGCTGATCGTCAACGTACTGCTGAAAGAACACTGGGGCCGCGCCCGGCCTGCAACAATCATTGAATTCGGTGGCACGCTTCAGTTTACACCGCCCATCCAGATCACGGATCAATGCCTGACCAATTGCTCGTTTGTTTCCGGTGAAGCGTCGGCAGCCATGGCGCTTTGCCTTTCGCTGCTGATGATTCTGCACCACCTGCGGCCCTTGATTGGCAGCGTGGCGTTCCGCACGGGGCAGGGAATTGCCGTGCTGATTGTCGGTCTGGCCAGCGCACAACGGATTGCCACCGGGCGGCACTTTCTCTCAGATACGATCCTTGCCATCCTTCTGGTTTTGTTGATCGCCACGGCATTGCGCGTGCTGTTGAAAATCCCTGCCGCGCCCCGGCAAATGTTGGCCCGCGGTGCTGTTGACAACCCCGGCGACTCCCCCTATACGCCCCCCACCTGACCTGTTCCCTGTGCACAGTTCGGGCTTCAGAATTGAAGTGGTCATGATCCGGGCCTGTGCCCCGATCCTCTGGAATTCCACCGCACCGTTCCCGAGATGGGAACGAATGCGGTATTTGCGTTTGCGGACGCGCCAACGCGCGAGACTGTCCCGCCGGTGGGACGAATGAAACGGGTAACGAAGGGCTGAACCTTATGCCGACGATCCAACAGCTGATCCGCAAGCCGCGGGAAGCGAACGTAAGAAAGTCCAAGTCGCAGCACTTGGAAGGATGCCCGCAGAAACGCGGCGTTTGCACGCGCGTCTATACGACGACGCCGAAAAAGCCGAACTCGGCCATGCGGAAAGTCGCCAAGGTGCGTCTGACCAACAGCTTTGAGGTGATCTGCTACATCCCCGGTGAAAAGCACAACCTGCAGGAACACTCGGTTGTTCTGATCCGTGGCGGTCGTATCAAGGATCTTCCCGGCGTCCGTTATCACATCCTGCGCGGTGTTCTCGATACGCAAGGCGTTAAAGACCGTCGCCAGCGTCGTTCGAAATACGGCGCCAAGCGTCCGAAGTGAGGGTATAAGATATGTCTCGTCGTCACGCCGCCGAAAAGCGCGAAATTCTTCCCGACGCCAAGTTTGGCGATACGGTTCTGACCAAGTTCATGAACAACCTGATGATCGACGGCAAGAAGTCGGTCGCAGAAAGCATCGTGTACAACGCTCTTGACCGGGTTCAGACCCGCCTCAAGCGCGCACCGATCGAAGCCTTTCACGAAGCACTTGAGAATGTGAAGCCATCCGTCGAAGTGCGTTCGCGCCGCGTCGGTGGGGCCACCTATCAGGTTCCCGTCGAAGTCCGGATGGAGCGCCGCGAGGCACTTGCAATCCGCTGGCTGATCATCGCTGCCCGCAAGCGCAACGAAAACACCATGGAAGAACGCCTGGCCGCCGAACTGTCGGATGCCGTGAACAACCGTGGCACCGCCGTCAAAAAGCGCGAAGACACACACAAGATGGCCGACGCTAACAACGCGTTCAGCCATTATCGCTGGTAAACCCATCTTAGCCTGAGGCAGCCCAATGGCACGCGAATACCCCCTGGACCGTTACCGGAACTTCGGCATCATTGCCCACATCGACGCGGGCAAGACGACGACGACCGAACGGATTCTGTACTACACCGGCAAGTCCCACAAAATCGGCGAGGTGCATGATGGCGCCGCGACGATGGACTGGATGGAGCAGGAACAGGAACGCGGCATCACCATCACTTCGGCTGCCACGACGACGTTCTGGGAACGGACGATCGATCCGGGGCTGGAGCATGCCCGGGCTGACAAATACCGTTTCAACATCATCGACACCCCCGGCCACGTCGATTTCACCATCGAAGTGGAGCGGTCGCTTGCCGTTCTCGACGGTGCTGTCGTGCTGCTGGACGGGAACGCCGGTGTTGAACCGCAGACCGAAACCGTCTGGCGTCAGGCCGACCGTTACAAGGTTCCGCGGATCGTGTTCGTCAACAAGATGGACAAGACCGGGGCCGATTTCTACAACTGCATCAAGATGATCAAGGATCGTACCGGGGCCATCCCGATGCCGGTTCAAATTCCGATTGGTGCCGAAGACAAGCTGGAAGGCATCATCGACCTGATCACCATGGAAGAGTGGGTCTATCAGGGCGAAGATCTGGGCGCGTCCTGGGTCCGTCAGCCGATCCGTGCTGAACTGCAGGAAAAAGCCGACGAATGGCGTCACCACATGCTCGAACTGGCTGTGGAACAGGACGACGACGCGATGGAAGCCTATCTCGAAGGCAACGAACCTTCGGTCGAAACGCTCCGTGCGCTGATCCGCAAGGGTTGCCTGTCGATCTCGTTCATTCCTGTTCTGGCTGGTTCGGCGTTCAAGAACAAAGGCGTGCAGCCGATGTTGAACGCCGTCATCGACTTCCTGCCCAACCCGCTCGACGTTCCGCCCTACCTCGGCTTTGCGCCGGGCGACGAGACGGAAACCCGCAATATCGAACGTTCCGCCGATGACAACCAGCCCTTCTCGGCGCTGGCGTTCAAGATCATGAACGACCCCTTTGTCGGCTCGCTCACCTTTACGCGCATCTATTCGGGTGTGCTGAAAAAGGGCGATGCGATGTTGAACGCAACCAAGGAACGCAAGGAACGCGTTGGCCGCATGATGATGATGCACGCCATCGACCGTGAGGAAATCGCCGAAGCCTATGCCGGTGACATCATCGCGCTTGCCGGTCTGAAGGAAACCACGACGGGCGATACGTTGTGCGATCCGGTCAAGCCGGTGGTTCTGGAAACCATGACCTTCCCGCAGCCCGTGATCGAAATCGCGGTCGAGCCGAAAACCAAGGCCGACCAGGAAAAGATGGGCATTGCGCTGGCACGTCTTGCTGCAGAAGACCCGTCGTTCCGTGTGGAAACCGATTTTGAATCGGGCCAGACGATCATGAAAGGGATGGGGGAACTTCACCTCGACATCCTGGTCGACCGCATGCGTCGCGAATTCAAGGTCGAGGCCAACATCGGTGCGCCGCAGGTGGCCTACCGTGAAACCATCAGCCGCGAAGCCGAAATCGACTACACCCACAAGAAACAGACCGGTGGTACCGGTCAGTTCGCGCGGGTCAAGCTGATCATCACCCCGGTTGAACCCGGTGTCGGTTACAGCTTTGAATCGAAGGTGGTCGGTGGTTCGGTGCCCAAGGAATACATCCCCGGTGTCGAAAAAGGCATCAAGTCGGTGATGGATTCGGGCCCGTTGGCCGGGTTCCCGGTGATCGACTTCAAGGTGGCCCTGGTTGACGGCGCGTACCACGACGTCGACTCCTCGGTGCTTGCGTTCGAAATCGCTGCCCGTGCCGGGATGCGCGAAGGTCTGAAAAAGGCCGGGGCGAAACTGCTTGAACCGATCATGAAAGTCGAAGTCGTGACCCCGGAAGAATACACCGGCGGCATCATCGGCGACCTGACGAGCCGTCGTGGCATGGTTCAGGGTCAGGACAGCCGCGCCAATGCGAACATCATCACCGCGATGGTGCCGCTGGCGAACATGTTCGGCTATATCAACACATTGCGGTCAATGTCGTCAGGGCGGGCCAACTTTTCGATGTCGTTCGACCACTACGACACCGTCCCGCAGAACCTCTCGGACGAGATCCAGAAGAAATTCGCATAACTGGTGTGGCGGGGTGAACCCGCCCTACCAATCCCGTAGGGCGAGGAGCACCTCGCCACCCCAGACCAGATACTCAGGAGGCCA
Source organism: Gemmobacter sp. (assembly GCA_031425195.1). Classification (GTDB taxonomy): domain Bacteria; phylum Pseudomonadota; class Alphaproteobacteria; order Rhodobacterales; family Rhodobacteraceae; genus JANPIX01. Next base: position 22,020 of record JANPIX010000005.1, read on the forward strand.
AGATGGCGAAGGCAAAGTTTGAACGTAACAAGCCGCATGTGAACATCGGGACGATTGGTCACGTTGACCATGGCAAGACGACGCTGACGGCGGCGATCACGAAGTATTTCGGCGAGTTCAAGGCGTATGACCAG
>JANPIX010000006.1:0-147230 GCA_031425195.1 Gemmobacter sp.
CGTGCTCGCGTCCGGTGTGCCAGAGATCGATGGCGCGCATCCGATGCGAAGATACCCGTATGCACCGCCTTCCAGAGCCCGACCGCCCGTGGATGATGCGCACCTACGCGGGCCACTCGACCGCCCGCGCCTCCAACGAGCTCTTCCGGGGCAACCTCGAGAAGGGCCAGACGGGGCTCTCGGTCGCCTTCGACCTCCCGACCCAGACCGGCTACGACGCCGACCACGAGCTCGCGCGCGGCGAGGTCGGCAAGGTCGGCGTCCCCGTCACCCACAAGGGCGACATGCACGCGCTGATGGACGGCATCCCGCTCGACCGCATGAACACCTCCATGACGATCAACGCCACAGCACCGTGGCTTTTGGCGTTGTATATCGTCATTGCCGAGGAACAGGGCGCAGACCTGACCAGCCTGCAGGGCACGGTGCAGAACGACATCATCAAGGAGTACCTGTCGCGCGGCACCTATATCTGCCCGCCTGCACCCAGCCTACGGCTGATCACCGACGTGGCGGCTTATACTGGCGAGCATCTGCCCAAGTGGAACCCGATGAACGTGTGTTCCTACCATCTGCAAGAGGCGGGGGCGACACCGCAGCAGGAACTGGCCTTCGCGCTGGCAACTGCCATCGCGGTGCTGGACGATCTGCGGCCCAAGGTGTCGGAAGCCGCGTTTCCCGCAATGGTGGGGCGGATCAGCTTTTTCGTGAATGCGGGCATCCGGTTCGTGACCGAGATGTGCAAGATGCGGGCCTTCGTGGCGTTGTGGGACGATATCTGCCTGGAAAGGTACGGCATCGTCGATGAACGACAGCGCAGGTTCCGCTATGGTGTGCAGGTCAACAGTCTGGGCCTGACCGAGCAGCAACCCGAAAACAATGTGACGCGCATCTTGCTGGAAATGCTGGCGGTGACCCTGTCAAAAGACGCCCGCGCCCGCGCCGTGCAACTGCCCGCGTGGAACGAGGCGCTTGGCCTGCCCCGTCCGTGGGATCAACAATGGTCGCTGCGGATGCAGCAGGTGTTGGCCTATGAAACCGATCTTCTGGAGTTTGATGACCTGTTCGAAGGGAACCCCGCGATCACCCGAAAGGTGAACGAACTCGTCGACGGTGCAAGGGACGAACTTGCAACGATCGAGGGGCTTGGCGGGGCGGTTGCGGCGATTGGGTACATGAAGGGCGCGCTCGTGCAGTCCAACGCCGACCGCATCGCGCGGATTGAGTCGGGTGAAACGGTGGTCGTCGGGGTGAACCGTTGGCAGGATACTGTGCCGTCACCGCTGACGGGGGGGGACGGGTCTATCCTTGTGGTGGACCCGGCGGTCGAACAGCATCAGATCGCTGCGCTGGCCAAGTGGCGGCAATCGCGGGACGCCGGGGCAGTTGCGGCCGCTTTGCAGGACTTGCGGCGGGCTGCGCGCTCTGGCGAAAACATCATGCCGCCGTCCATTGCCTGCGCCAAGGCAGGTGTGACGACGGGTGAATGGGGCGACGTGGTGCGGGCCGTCTTTGGCGAATACCGCGCGCCCACGGGCGTGTCGCCCCTGCCATCGAACCGGACAGAGGGGCTTCACGACATCCGACAGGCCGTGGCGCAGCTTTCGGCCAAACTGGGGCGTCCGCTGACATTCCTGATGGGCAAGCCCGGGCTTGACGGCCATTCCAACGGGGCAGAGCAGATTGCCATGCGGGCGCGCGACTGCGGCATGGAGATTCATTATGACGGCATCCGTGCGACCGTCGCCGATATCGTTGCCGCCGCCCGTGACAAGGCCCCGCATGTGATCGGCCTGTCGGTCTTGTCGGGATCACATCTGCCCCTTGTCGCGGAACTGGTCGAACAGATGCGGATGGCAGGCCTGACACATGTGCCGGTGATCGTGGGGGGAATCATTCCCGATAGCGATGCTGCGCAACTGCGCGCATTGGGTGTGGCCGCCGTGTATACGCCCAAGGACTTTGATCTGAACCAGATCATGCGCGACATCGTCGCTTTGGCAGACAAACGCGCCTGCGCGGCGGAATAGGCGCAACGCGCCCAAGCCACATTAGAATGGCAGGCAGGATCAATACTCTCTTTGCGGCTTGGGAACCGACCGGTTTGTCCCGCTTTGCCAGCCCCCTTTGGAATGGCGGGAAAGGCCCGATGCTGTAAATTACACGATAAGCTTAATCGTGAATAGGAACGTCCAATGACCTTGCGTATTGTCGGTTTCGCGGGCAGCCAAAGCCGCCCTTCCAAGACCCGCGCGCTCGTTGATCTCGCAACGTCGCGGGCGGCGGCCAGGTTTTGTGCCACAGCGTCGACTTATGATCTGACTGACCTGCAACCCCAACTGGGCGCTGCGGGGGCGTTAGACGATCTTGACGGTTTGCCCCGCGCCATCGTGGCGGCGATTCTGTCTGCCGATGCGATTGTCGTGGGCAGCCCGGTTTACAAGGGCAGCTATACCGGCCTGTTCAAGCATCTGTTCGATCTGATCGACCCTGCCGCACTGACGGACAAGCCGGTGCTTCTGACGGCCACGGGCGGCGGGCAGAAACATGCGCTGGTGATCGAACACCAGATGCGTCCGCTGTTCGGGTTTTTCGAGGCGATCACCCTGCCAACCGGCGTCTATGCAAGCGGGGCCGACTTTGCCGATGGCGTTCCCGTGGCACTGGCCCTGCTTGACCGGGTTGATCGTGCGACAGCGCAGTTTGCGCCGTGGCTTCTGCGTCAGACCACTTCGGCAACCGCGGCCTGACTTCCTGCACATTGCAACGGCATCAGCCCGCATTTGCGGGACCGATACCCCCATGTCTGAAAGGACCATCCCATGACCCATTCCCGCAAGATCCGCCTTGGTGCCTTCCTTCCCGGCGGCGGCCAGCACATCGCCGCGTGGCGTCATCCCGACAGCCCTGCCGACGGGGCCACCAGTCTGGCATTTCACACCCAATTGGCGCAAGAGGCGGAACGTGGTCTGTTTGACGCCTATTTTCTGGCGGACAACCTTTCCATCGCTTTCGGCGCAGGGATAGAAGGCGGCAATGCCAAGGTTGCCGGGTTTGAACCTGTCACGCTGTTTTCCGCATTGGCCACGCAGACCACCCACATCGGCTTTATCGCCACCGCATCGACGACGTACGAAGAACCCTACAACCTGGCACGCAAGTTCGCCTCTCTTGATCTGATATCAAATGGGCGGGCCGGGTGGAACGTGGTCACGACGGCCACGGAAAGCGCCGCGCACAACTTCAACCTGGATCAGCAACACCCCCACGCGTTCCGCTACAAACGTGCGGCCGAACACGTCGATGTCGTCAAGAACCTGTGGGACAGTTTCGAAGACGACGTCTTTCTGCGCGACAAGGACACCGGCCGTTTCTTTGATCCCGAAAAGGTCCATCCCACTGACCACAGAGGCGAACACTTCAAGGTCAAAGGCCCCTTGAACGTCAGTCGCAGCCTGCAGGGCCACCCAGTCATCGTGCAGGCAGGGCAGTCCGAAGACGGGCGCGGTCTGGCGGCGGCCACGGCCGAAGTGATCTTCACCGCGCATCAGAAACTGTCCACAGCGCAAGAGTTTTACCGCGATATCAAGGCCCGCGCGCGCGGTCTGGGCCGCAATCCCGACCACATCCTTGTCATGCCCGGCGTCTCGCCTTTCGTGGGCCGGACCGAGGCAGAGGCGCGCGAAAAGTATGATCGGCTGACAAGCCTGATTCTGGAGGAAGATGGCATAGCACTCCTCAAGGGGCTTACCGGCGGTACACTCGATCTGGCGGGCGTCGATCTGGACGGGCCGCTGCCGGCAGTTGCGCCAACCGAAGGCATGAAATCGCGACAAGAATTGATCCGCCAGATTGCCGACGACAATGGCTTCACCATTCGCCAGCTGTATCAACACGTTGCAAGCGCGCGGGGGCATTACACCGTGATCGGCACGCCGGTTCAGATTGCCGATATTCTGGAAGACTGGTTCCACAACGAAGGCGCAGACGGCTTCAACATCCTGCCGCCGTGGTTGCCCACCGGGCTGACCGATTTCGTCGATCTGGTGATCCCGGAACTGCAGCGGCGCGGACTGTTCCGCACGGCCTATGAAGGACGGACCTTGCGCGAAAATCTGGGCCTTCCCTTCCCGGAAAACCGGTGGGTCGCGGCCCGCCGTCTGGCAACCTCACAAGCGGCGGAGTGACGGGAATGACCTATCAAAGCATTGGAAGCTATTCTGTTGGATCGCGTCGGACCCAGGCGGCACTGCTGCTGGGCCAAAGCGGGCGAACCGCGAAGACGGCCGTGCGACGCTATGGTTTGTTGATCGGTTTTCTGGCCTTCTGGCAGGTCGGTTCGACCTTGGGATGGATCAACCCCACGGTTTTCCCACCGCTCGACAAGATCCTGATGGCGACATGGCAAGGCGTGGCGGGCGGTGGACTTGTCGATGACATTGCGATCAGCCTGCAACGCTCCGGGCTGGCCTTTGCGGCGGCTGTCGCGCTTGGCATTCCCCTTGGCCTGTTCATGGGGCAGATCCGTCCCGTAGAACAGGCGCTTGACCCGATTCTGCAGTTTTTCCGGCAGACATCTGCCTTGGCACTTTACCCCGTGTTCATCCTGCTTTTGGGTCTGGGTGAGGCTTCCAAAGTCTTTGTGATCTTCTGGGCCACGCTGTTCCCGTTGCTTCTGGCGACGATCGGCGGCGTGAAGGAAGTTGACCGCAAGCTGATCGAGATGGCCACAACCTTCGGCGCGTCCCGCGCGTCGGTGTTCACACGGGTGATCCTGCCCGCCTCGGTTCCTGCGATCTTTGTCGGGTTGCGCCTTTCGGCGACAACGGCCCTGCTGTTGTTGATTGCCGCCGAAATGATCGGGGCCAACAAGGGGCTGGGGTTTCAGGTGATGAATGCCCAGTACAATTTCCAGATCCCGCAAATGTTTGCTGCGATTTTGCTGCTGGCGCTGCTTGGCCTGACAGCCAACGCCGCCCTCGTGTCGCTGCAAAACCGCCTGTGCCGTTGGGCCGTCACGGCCCGCTGACGGCACACCATTCCATCATCATCCATCAAAGGAACAATCTGATGACCCTTACCCTTCGCACACTTGCCCTGACCACCGCAGTCGGGCTTTCACTTTCCCCCGCATGGGCGGACGTCAACATCCGGTATCTGGCCAGCCAGGGCAGCCTGAGCGCACATGAACTGGCTGCGGAACTTGGCTATTTCGATGGCACCGGCATCACGCTTGAAAATGTGGGCTATGCTCAGGGTGGCCCGGCGTCCCTTGTGGCGCTGGCCGGGGAAAGTGTCGAACTCGGTTCGGCTGCAACAGCGGCGGTGCTGAATTCGATTGCCGCAGGAAACGATTTCGTGGCGGCATTTCCGTCCAACGGCATCAATGACGAAGCGCAGTCGATTTTCTATGTGCTGGAGGACAGTCCGATCAAGACTGTCGAAGACATCGTTGGCAAAACCATAGCCGTCAACACACTGGGCGCGCATCTGGATTATGTCGTGCGCGAGGCACTGCACCAGAAGGGCCTGCCCGCCGACAGCGCCAATCTGATCGTTGTGCCGGGTCCGCAACTGGAACAGGTTCTGCGTTCGAAACAGGTGGACATATCCGCCTTCGGTTACTGGCAGACCACGTTCACGGGGGCCGCACTCAAGAACGGTGGTTTGCGGGCGGTTTTTGATGACACGGACGTTCTGGGCGAAATCGCCGGTGGCTTTATCGTCCTGCGGCGCGACTGGATTGCCGAACACCCGGTCGAGGCCAAGGCCTTTGTCGATGGTTCGGTCAAGGCGCTGGACTATGCCCGTGAAAATCCCGAGGAAACACGCGAGATTTTTGCCCGGGTTCTGGCCGAACGGGGCGAAAACGCCGAAGTCGCCCAGTATTTCGCAGGCTACGGGGTGCGTGAAGGCGGGTTGGCGGTGGAACGTGACATTCAGTTCTGGATCGATGTTCTGGAACGGCAGGGGACCATTGAACCGGGCAAGCTTGTCGCCAAGGACATCCTGTATGTCACCGGCGACGCCGGCGCGACGAACTGAGGCAGGGTGATGCGCGTGGTTGAACATACCCGCCGTGGAGAGGTCACCGTGCGTGACCTCTCCAAATCCTTTGCGCTGAACGGCCAGCGCCTGAATGTCCTTCGCGACCTGGACCTGGAAGTCAGAGGCGGCGAGTCGCTTGCCATCGTTGGCCCGTCCGGGTGCGGCAAGACCACCCTTCTGCGCGTGCTTGCGGGACTGGAGCAGCCGGATGCCGGGCAGGTTTTGATCGACGGGCGGCCCGTTCTGGGTGTCGGCAACGAACGCGCGATCATCTTTCAGGAACCCCGGTTGTTGCCGTGGTTGACGGTACTGGGCAATGTGGCCTTCGGGCTGACGGTGCGGGGCACACCGCGAGATGTCGCCGAAACGCGGGCGCGCCGGTATATTGATCTGGTCGGACTGACGGATTTCGAAACCGCCTTCCCGCGCCAGCTTTCAGGCGGCATGGCGCAGCGCGTGGGCATTGCCCGCGCCCTGACCGTGCAACCTGAAATCCTGTTGCTGGACGAACCGCTTGGCGCGCTTGACGCCATGACCAAGCTGACAATGCAGGAAGAACTGTCCCGCATCTGGCGCGAGGAAAAGGTGACGATGATCCTTGTGACCCATGACCTGGAAGAAGCCATCTTTCTGTCCGACAGGGTTCTGGTCCTGCCAATGGACAAGGGCGCGCGGCCGCGTGTGATAGACGTGGGCCTGCCACGCCCCCGCGAACGAAGCGAACCTGCGTTCGTCGCGATGCGGCGGCAGTTGATGGCCGAATTCGGGCTGCACTGACGCGGCGCTTATTCGCGCCGCGTCATCTCCATCAGCCCGTCGTAAAGCGCCGTGGCCACCGGATCGACGTGCGCATCATGGGTATTCAGGCGGAACGTCGTTGCCACCAGCTTGCCACGGCCAAGCCGCTTTTCAAGGATGAAAGCGCCCGGCTTGTGCACCCAGCCCACCACCAGCCCGGCCTGAATGCGGCCCTGAAATTCCCACGGGCGAAAGCCGATCATCAGTTGATAAGGCACGACGTCGATGAACGACAGATCCAAGAGCGGCCCACCCGGCACATGCGAAAAGCTGTCATCGCGACGCAGCCAGCTGAAGTTGCCGACCCAGTCACCACGCCAGATGCTGCGGTGACGGTTGACCAGTTGATAGCCGGGGAAAGTGAAATAACTGCCCGACTGCATGCCACCCAGCAGATCTTCGATCTGTTTTGACATAGGCCCGTCGCGCGGGGCTACGTCATCGCGCAACCGCCCCGGTGCCTTGGCCACGAGTTGCAGCACGCGCGCGCCGCCATGAATCTCTTCCACCCGGTCGGCGTCGAGCTTGTGGGTCACAAAAACCTGCGCCTCGGCGGGTGATGTGATGGTGTGGCCCAGCGCCGTCAGACGATCGGCAATCATCGCATCGTCGGTGGCACAGGCAAGCGGGGTAAATTGACGTTCACCGTATACGGACACAGTCTCGTCGTTGCTGGACAGCACCGTGCCGTCAGGTGCCACTACCGAAAACTGCGCCTGTTCGCGGGCGGTGGATGCGCTGGAGTCTGTCAGAATCTTCGCATTCGCCGAAACGGCAGTCATCGGCCCCATCGCGGCGAGCGGTTGCTGCCCGGATCTACCCGCCAGGGTCCAGTTGAGCGTCGAACCTTCAGGCAGGCGCGAACCGCCGGTGGACACGACAACTGCAAACTCCACCTCCTGCCCGGCCGAGACGGCGTGACGCACTGCACCGGGGGAAATGACGATATCGGCGTTCACCTTGGGCATTGCAGGCGCAAAGACGCGGGGATTGCGCGCCATGTCCAAAAGGCCGTTGCCTTCCCAATGCACGTCGGTGAATTCGGTGATCACATAGCCCGCAATCGAAGGATGACGTCGCATCACCTCGATCTCGTATTTCAGGTTCATCCACTGGTGCCACTGAACCTGATCGATAAAGGCAGTAAAGCTTCCGAACACCTGCGCCAGCCCAAGTTCGCGAAACCGCGCCTCGACCCCTTGAGGCAGAGCCACGCCTTCGCCCCATGTTGCGCCATAAGCCATCCACCACGGGTCTTTCCCGCCATCACGCAGCAGATCGGGCTGGGGCAGACCCCAGACGCCGAATTCGGACACGATCAGGGGTTCCTTGCCGGTGTGGGTGATGTCGGTGCCGATACCGAACGTCCAGTCGGCACGGCCTGCAAACTCTTCGTTCAGCGCATCCCATTCCTCGCGCCGGTCGGTGGCGGTCCGGTAATAATGGTAGTCATTGATGTCAGTGTTCACATGCCAGTTCGGAAAACAGGCCGAGTTGTCGACGACAAGGCGCAGCGGGTCTTCGGCGCGCAGCCAATCCACAAAATCCGAAAGCCACGCCCGCTGTGCCGCAACTTCGCGCAGGCGTGTCCCCCAGTCTTCGTTAATAACTGTCCATATGCAGATGCTGGGATGGTTGCGGTCGCGCGCAAGGATGCCCTCCATCGTGGCACGCAGGCGTTGTGCAGCCGCCTCGGAGAAGGTTTCGATGTTGGGAATTTCGCTCCAGATCAACAGACCCAGACGATCGGCCACTTCGTAGTACCGGGGATCGGGCACCTTGATATGGCACCGCAGGCAGTTCAGGCCCATGGCCTTGGCCTTGCGGGCCTGATCTTCCAGCAGCGCAAGCGACGGCGGCGCGCCGAACCCGTCGGGGTAATAATCCTGATCCAGCGCACCGCGCAGATAAAGCGGCTCGCCGTTCAGCCACAAAAGACCGTCACGCGCCTCGATCCGCCGGAAGCCGAACGACTCGACACGGCTGTCAAGATCGCCACCTGCCAGCGACAGGATCACGCGGAGGCTGTAAAGCGCCGGGGTGTCGGGCGACCATGCGACAATGTCGGGCAGGACCAGCGCATGACGCAGCCGGGCGTCTTCCACTGAAACCGTTGCCGCATGAACCGGGTTGCCCGACGGCCCAATCACTTCGATCCGCAGGCTGCCGCGCACGGGTTGCGACAAGGTGATGTCAAGATTGACCCGCCCATCCGGCCAGTGCGCGTCAATCCGCAGCGCCGAAATGTTGCTTTGCGCACGCGCCTGCAGCACGACAGACTGCCAGATGCCGCCTTGAGGGCCATACCAGCTTTGCTTGCCATGCGGATATTCGGCAAAGTCGGGGGCGTCGTCGGGGCGATGGGCGTCAGGCAGGCAGGTTTCAACTTCAAGCCTGCAAGTGGTTCCGGCAAACGTGGCTGGCACCGCAATTTCAAAGGGCAAGTATCCGCCTTGGTGGCGGCCGATTTCCTGCCCGTTCAGCCGGATGATCGCCAGTTCGCTGACGGCGCCAAAACACAGCGCGACGTCGCGATCGGCCCAGCCAGCGGGCACTGTGATGTCGCGGGCATAATGTGCGCGTCCGAAGGCAACTTCCAGATCGGAAAACTGCGCCTGCCAGTGCCCGGGCACCTGCGCCTTGTGCCATTCCGAATGGAGTTCGTGCCTGAAATCCCAGGTTCCATCCAGGCTGATGTCTTCACGCATCGGCGTTTGGGTCTTGGTCGGGAATGCAGCCTGAATATTCATCATTGTCCTTTGGAGGTCGGCGTTGGCGACGTTCTTGTGTGGGGGTTGAAAGGGTCCGGGGCCTTTGGTCATGTGCAAAGGCCCCGGATTTGGTCAGCCGCAAGAAGGGTACGGCCGACTGTCTGGTTAACGGTTGCGACGCAGAATCTGATCGACACTGTCCTGCATGGCGCTTAGCGCGTCTGCGGAACTGGTTCCGGTCAGCCACATGGCGTTGAAGTCGGAATACATCGCGGCAAAAATAGCGCGCTGGTTCTGCACCGCCGGCAGGGCTGTCGCGTTTTCTGCCGTCGCGGAATATTCACCCCGATGCGGCAGGGCCGCAAATTCCGGGCTGTCGATCACTGATTGGCGAACTGACAGATGCCCTGTCCGCGCCCATTGAAAGTTGTTGTCGTTCAGGAACTTCATGAACGCCATTGCGGCCTCGGCCTCTTCCGGTGTGCGCGACTCATCCTTGGGCATGACCCACATATGGCTGTCGGCCCAAACCTTGGAAGCGCCAAAGATCGGCGGTACGTTCGCCACTTGATAGTTCTTCAGCGTCGCCTCACCACTTGCAGCCTGCGCGTTGTAGCTGTCGACGACCCAGGTGCCGTTGATCAGAATACCGGCCTCGCCGTTCAGGAAGGCCTGTTCAGCGCCGGGATAATCAAGCGCCGTATTCGCCAGCCCTTCGTCGTAAAGCGCCTTGATCAGATCAGCGGCCTTTTGCCCTTCTGGCGTGTTGATCGATGCAGTCTTGCCATCGGCGGCCAGCACGTCAACGCCCTGCTGCCACATGAACGATTGCCACAGCCGGACCATCATCCCTTCCGAAGATTGTGATTCAGCCGCGATGAAGTACTTGCCCGTTTTTTCCTTGAACTCGCGCCCCATCGACAGCATTTCCTCGGGCGAAGTGGGCAGGCGAACAGTGCCGTCGTCATTGACGAAACCGGCTTCTTTCATCAGGTCCGTGTTCACATGGAACAACAGGGCATGAAGATCGTAGGGCAGCGCGTAAAGCGTGTCCTTGGTGGTCGCGTTCTTCAACGCGGCGGGGACGAAATCGGCGGTATCAATGCCCGCCGCCGCAAACGCATCGCCCAGCGGCGTCAGCAGATCACGGTCCGAAAAGTTGGGCAAAACGGATGAGTGCATGACAGCAACGTCAGGAATGTTGCCTGTTGAATAGGTTGCTGTCAGCTGATCGTAATAGGCACCCCAATCCACCGTTTGCGTCACAACCTTTGCACCGATGGTATTCTCGGCGTTGAACTTGTTGGTCAGCACGGTGATGATCCCGCATTCGCCATTGGCCGCAGCAACATCGGTGACGGTGCCGTATTCCGTCTGACAATCCCCGAAAAAGCGGAGAAACGAGATATCCGCGGAAAAAGCTGCGGAACCAGCACTGCCGACAAGCGCAGTCGCCAGGGCCAAACGGGCCAAAGTCTTGGAATGATGCATCATATCCTCCTATGGATGCGGGTGGAACTTGGTGCCGGGACCGTCACGCAGGCCCGATCATTGGTCGTCATTTCCCCGTTCCCAATGCGACACCCGCCACGATGAAGCGTTGAAAGATCAGGAACAGGATCACGATGGGAAGGCTTGCGAACACAGCGGATGCCATGACCGAACCCAACCCTTCGGAAAACGCGAAGTTGCCTTGAATGGACGCGAGGCCGACTGTCACGGTGAACATGTCGGCACGGGTCGCCGACACCAGCGGCCACAGAAAATCGTTCCAGGCGAAGATAAAGGTGAAAAGGCCAAGGGTGGTCAGCGCCGGCACTGACAGCGGCAGCATGATGCGCCGGAAGATGGTGAAATGGGATGCATGATCAAGTTCCGCCGCCTCTTCCAGTTCACGCGGGACGGCGCGGAAGAACTGCGTCATCAGAAACACCCCGATGGGTACTGCCACGCGGGGCATCACAAGTGCGGCGTGCGTGTTATGCATCCCCCAGTCGGCAAACATCGTGAACAATGGGATGAACACGGCCTGTTCGGGCACCATCAACCCCGCCAGGGTGAGCAGGAACAGCGTGCGCTTGAACGGAAAATCAAGGCGGGCGAACGCGTATCCCGCAAGCGATGACACGATCAGAACCATCGCCGTCATGCTGGCTGCGACCACAAAGCTGTGCATCAGCCAGCGTGGAACTGTGGCAAGTTTGGTGATCCCGATGTAATTGTCAAACGTGAAGGGCACAGGCAAAAAACCGGCCGTCGACCGCATCAATTCCGCATTCGGCTTGAGCGACATGGCCACGACCCAGATGATCGGCAGCAGCCACAGGATTGAAAAGACAACCGTGGCCCCCAGCAGAATCCAGTCGGTGGCGCGGCCGGTACCGGTGCGGAAGGCGCTGCTCATGCCTCGTCCCCCTTGCGGCCCAACCACAGTTGCAGCATCGAAAAGCCGAACATCAGCACGAACAGGGCCATCGCCATCGCCGAGGCATAGCCCACCTGCCAGTCGCGGAACCCGGTGTCATAGATATACTGCACCATGGTCCGGGTGCGGTTCGCGGGGCCGCCCTGTGTCATCAGGTGAACCTGACCGAATATCTGAAATTGCCCGATGATCTGCAGCACGACAACCAGAAGAACCGTATGCCGGATCGACGGCAGCGTGATCCGCCGCAGGACGGTGAACCGGGGGGCGTGATCCAGTTCGGCGGCTTCGTAAAGTTCCTGTGGAATTTGTCCCAGCGCCGCAAGAAACAGCGCCATTGGCAGACCTACACCCCACCACAGCGTTGCGAGCGCAATCGAGGGCATGGCAAGCGTCGGATGCCCCAGAAAATTGATCGGCTTGATGCCCATCGCGTCCCACAGGGGAACAAGCAAACCCTGATCGGCGGACAGAACCATCGACCAGATCAGGGTCACGACAGAAACCGAAAACACCGAGGACAGAAAGAAGACCGACCGAAGAACAGATTTCACGCGCCCCGGTCCGTGCACCGCAAGCGCCAGCACAAGCGCCAGAAGCGTCATGGTCGGCACAGTCATCGCGACAAACAACAGGGTGTTCCGAACCGTGCGCCAGAACAGCTTGTCGAACCACAGATCTTCGTAGTTCAGGAATCCGATGTATTCACGGTAGCCGCCCGCGAGTTCCCAATCGTGCAGGCTGATCCAGATGCCCTTGAACAGCGGATAGACAAGAAAGACGGCGTAAACGGCCAGAAACGGGGCCAGAAACAAAAAGGCCGTGCCGGGTGCCCGCGTCACTGACGAACCGGCGCGCGTCATGCCGATGCGCCTTCATGCAGGGTGATGGCCCGATCCTGACTGTCAAAGACATGACGCTGCCCATCTGCCAAGGCCAACCGGATGGCATCCCCGACGCGCGGCAACTGCGCATGGCGCAGTTCGGCCACGACGGCATGACCGCTCGACAAGGTTGCATAGATAAGTTTGACGTTGCCCAGTTCCTCGACCACATCGACAGTGGCGGCGATAGTCCCCGCACCGTCCAGCGTCAGAACATCCGGGCGCAGACCCAAAGTGACAGTTGCACCCTCGACGGCCCCCGGCACGATCCGCACCGGCACCTGCGCGCCCGCCATGTCCACTACGGCGTCAGACCCCTGAACGCGGGCGAGACGGCCCGGCACCAGATTGATCTTCGGCGCACCCAGAAAACCCGCTACAAAACTGTTGGCCGGGCGCTCATAAAGCTCGATCGGGGTGCCCACCTGTTCGACCTTGCCTGCGCGCAGCACGACGATGCGGTCGGCCATCGTCATCGCCTCGGTCTGGTCATGGGTGACATAGATCATTGTCGCCCCCAACCGGTGGTGAAGCTTGGCAATTTCCGTCCGCATCTGCACCCGCAGGGCGGCATCCAGATTTGACAGCGGTTCGTCGAACAGAAAGACGTCCGGTTCGCGCACGATGGCGCGGCCAATGGCCACGCGCTGACGCTGACCACCCGACAAGGCGCGCGGCTTGCGGTCAAGATAGGGTTCAAGCTGCAGGATCTGCGCGGCGTTGCCCAGCCGGGTACGGATTTCGTCTGCGGGGGTGCCAATGTTCTGAAGGCCGAACACGATGTTTTCGCGGACCGTCATGTGCGGATAAAGCGCGTAGTTCTGGAACACCATCGCAACACCACGGTCGCGCGCCGCAACATCATTGACCCGCTTGCCGCGAATTTCCACATCGCCCGCCGAAATCTGCTCCAGCCCCGCAATCATCCGCAGCAGCGTGGACTTTCCACACCCCGACGGACCTACGAAAACAACAAATTCCCCTTCGCGTATCTCAAGCGTGATGCCGGAGATTACCTCGATGGAGCCATAGCTTTTGGATACTTCGCGCAAAGTAACCGGCCCCATGCACGCCCTCCCTCGAATCAGTTATGATTAGTTATATTTTTGCAAGTGTATAACTGAATATGCTGTGTGAACAAGCTAAAGAACCTTGTTGCAGCGCAGAAACTGTGCAGAGAATGTCGCCAAATGCCCAAGCCGCGGCCGCAGGATGAACTCGTGACAAAAAAGCCCACAATGACTGCGATCGCCGCCGCCTGCGGGGTGTCTCAGGCCACGGTGTCGTTGGTCCTGAACGCGGCACCCGGCACACGAATCTCTGTGGCAACCCGCGAAATGGTTCTGAAAAAGGCGGCGGAACTTGGGTATCATGTTCCCCACAGATGGGCCGGACGGCGGCCCGTTCTGGCCATGCTGATCAACGACGTGACCTGTTCGCCGCATGTCGCCGGCCTGATCGAAGGGGTGTCCGACGCGGCCAATGATGCCGGTTACTCGGTGTCCGTCGTGCCGACGTCGGGCGATGATGATGCCGAACATTCCGCAATCGCCTTTCTGGGATCGTTGCCGGTGGCGGGTGCCATCTATGCCCGGCTGATCACGCAAGAGGTGGTCGTTCCCCAACAACTCACAGAATGGCCCTGTGTTCTGTTGAACTGTTATGTGGCCCACGATCGTCTGCCCGCCGTTGTGCCCGGCGATCAGGCTGCAGGCACCACAGCGGTGCTGTCGCTGATCGATGCAGGCCACCGCAGGATTGCCTTCATCGGCGGCGAAGACAGCATCGAGGCGTCGCGCGAACGGTTGAAAGGTTACAAACGCGCCCTTGCGACGCGTGATGTGCCTTACGACCCGGCTTTGGTGGTCAAGGGCGGATGGACGATCAGCGGCGGCTACCGCGCGATGAACAAGTTGTTTACCCTTCCCGACCCACCAACCGCCGTGTTCTGCTTTTGCGACCGTACGGCGGTGGGGGTCTACAATGCCGTTGTGGAAGCGGGAAAGATCGTGGGGCGCGACATTTCTGTCATCGGTTTTGACAACGAGACGTTTACCGCAGACATGCTTCCGCCACTGACAACAATGGAACTGCCGCATGCCGACATGGCGCGCCATGCGGTCGAGCAGTTGATCGGGTTGATTGAACGAAAGAAAGCCCCTGCCCGGCCGACCCGATTGAAGTTCGATTGCCCGATGATCGTGAGAAATTCGGTCGCGGCCACCGTGGCAAACCGCCCGCCTGTGCCCGTCTGACACAGCCTCATCCACTTTCGGCAAAGGGTTCAAGTCGCGGCCAGTCGAATTCGACGCCTGTGCCCGCCGTGTCAGGTGCCACGCAATAAACTCCGTCCAGCACCAGGGGACGCAGGGTATAGCGGTCGATGGGAAAGGAATGCACCTCAACCCAGCCGGCGTTTGGTTGTGCACCCACGAGGCTGACATGCAATTCCTGCATCCCGTGCGAACAGACGGGAATGCCATTCGCGGCACACAATCGCGCCACGCGCAGCCAGCCGGTGATGCCCCCGCAATTTGACGCGTCGGGTTGCAGATAGGAACACCGGGCCTGATCAACCGCGTATTCGAATTCATGGATGGTGTGCAGGTTTTCACCCATGGCAAGCGGCGTGCCCGTCGCCTCGGCAATCCGGGCATAGCCCTTGTAATCATCGGGGATTGTCGGTTCTTCGAACCACAACAGGTTCAGATCGGCAAAACCGCGAGCGGCGGCAATCGCCTGATCGACGGACCAACCGTAGTTTGCATCCACCATGAACTGACGATCCGACCCAAGAAGGTTGCGAACCGCCTCGGCGCGGCGGAAATCGTCGCGCATGTCCGGTTGGCCCACCTTGATCTTGACCGCGCCATAGCCTTCGTCGATGAACCCCCGGACATTGGCGAGCAGTTTATCCATCGGGAAATTCAAATCGATGGCCCCCCGATAAGCCCGGCTTTGGTTTGCCACACCACCCGCCATCTGCCAAAGGGGCCGTGCGTCGCGTCGCCCACGCAAATCCCAATGGGCAATGTCGATGGCTGAAATCGCAAACGAGGCGATGCCCCCCCGCGCCACATAATGCACGCGCCACTGCATCGCATCGTGCAGCGCCTCGACCCCCGCCGCGTCCTGACCGATCAGGAAAGGCGCAAGGTCATGCTGGATCATGGCAAGGATGGCCCGCCCGCCGAACCCGCCGGTATAGGTATAGCCGGTGCCCAGCAGACCGTCTTCCGTCGTGATCGACACGGTGACGAGTTCGAAATGGGTATGATCGCCATGCTTTGCATCCGACATGACTTCGGGCAGCGGCACACGAAACAGGCGGGCGGTGATGTCGGTGATCTGGGGCATGGTCCTTAGCCTTTCGTCATGCTGGGCCGGGCAAGGCGCGCCTGAAGCAGGATCACGATCAAAAGGAACAAGCCGCGGATCACCGATTGCCAGTGCGCCGAAAGGCTGATCGTGCCGCGCCCGTTTTCAAAGTTCAGAAGGTTGAACACCAGCCCGAACAGCAGCGCACCCGCCACTGTGGCCAGAACAGACCCCATGCCACCCGTCAAAAGCGTTCCCCCGACCACGACGGCGGCAATCGCCGCCAGTTCCCAACCGGCGCCCTCCAATGGTTGCCCGGCGCCATAGCCCGAGGCCAGAAACACCCCTGCCAGCCCGGCGCAACCACCTGAAAAGATATAGACAAAGGTTTGCGCCTGCCGGGTTTTCAACCCCATCAGATGCGCCGCTTCGGCATTTCCGCCGATGGCCAACACAGTACGCCCAAGCGACGTACGCGCCACGATCACCCAGGCGAATGCAACTACGATCAAGGCGACAAGCATGGTCCATGGCAGGATCGGGCCAATCTTGTTCATGCCCAGCGCGGTAAAATCGCTTGTCCAGTCCACCGCCACTGCGCGGTTGTCCGAAAGCCAAAGCGCGCCCCCCTTGGCGGCAAGCATGGTGGCAAGCGTCGCCATGAAGGGTGGCAACCGCAGGCCGGTAATCATCAGGGCATTCACCCCGCCAAGAACCAGCCCCGCCACGACAGCCGCAGGCAGGGCCACGATCAACCCATGGGGCGACAGGATCGCCGCCACGACACTCGCAAGGGCCGCCACGGTGCCGACGGAAAGGTCGATCCCGCCGGTCATGATCACAAGGCACATACCGACCGAGATCACGACGAACATCGCGTTATAGCCAAGGAAGGACGACACGTTGTAGGCCGACGCGAAATTGTCGTATCGCAGCACGCCAAAGACCATCAGGGCGGCCAGCGCAATCCACACGGCCATATGGCTGTTTGCCCGGCGAAAGACGGTCAGGCCTTGCATCAGCGCACCCTTCCGCGTTGCAGCCAGACGGCGGTTGCGATGATGCCCGCCGTGACGATCAGCGTGGTTTCATCCGGCACACCGTTGGCGATCAGGGTGTAACCCATCAGTTGAATGAACATCGCGCCCAGCAGGGTGCCCAGTATCGGTGCTGTGCCACCCGAAAGCGCCGCCCCGCCCACCACCGCCGCTGCAATGGCATCAAGTTCCATCAACTGCCCAATACGCGCCGCGTCCGACGCCGAGTTGATTGCCACGACGATCAGCCCCGCCAGCCCGGCAAGTGTTGCCGTGATGACATAGGTGGCAATCTTGACCCGCGCCACCGGAACCCCCGCCAGCGCCGCCGCCCGTTCGTTCCCGCCGACGGCCAAAAGATACCGGCCATAGATTGTCCGTCGCACCACCCAGGCGAGGATCAGCGTCAGGATCACGGCGATCCACCCCTGAACCGGCAGGCCAAGGATCCGCCCGGTGCCAAGCCAGGTGAAGGACGGGTTGGTGAATGTCTGCAGGTTGCCGTTGGTCAGAACCTGCGCAATCCCCCTGCCGGAAATGAAAAAGATCAGCGTTGCAATGATCGGCTGTACGCCCAGAAGACTGATCATCGCGCCATTGAACAGTCCGCACATCGCGGCGACAAACAAGGGCAGGATGATCGACGCAGCAAGCCCTGCCGTCGGATGCGCCACCGCCCAATCCGACAGAAAGATGATGGGTGCCAACGCCCCCGAAACGGCCATGACCGACCCCACCGACAGATCAATCCCGCCCGATGCGATCACCAGCGTCATGCCCAAGGCCACAATGGCAATCGTGGCCACCTGACTGACGTTCACTGCCAATGTCCGGACATTCAGGAAATTCGGTGTGATCAGCACATTAAGGAGGACAAGCAGACTCAAGGCGATCAGCAACCCGGCCAGTCTTGCATTGATCCGCAAACTCATTCCGCCACCCCGGCCGCCATGGCGTGGATCAGCCTTTCCTCGGTCACGCCGGGGTTTGACAGGGTCGCCACGCTCCGCCCGTCCTGCATCACCACGATGTCATGCGCGCCTTCGATCAATTCCTCGAACTCGGACGAGATCAGGATCACCGCCCCGCCGCGTTCCACCCGTTCACGGATGATTGCCTGAATTTCCCGTTTCGCGCCAACATCGACACCCCGCGTCGGCTCGTCCAATATCAACACGCGCGGTTCGATGGCCAGCCAGCGGCCCAGCAGAACCTTTTGCTGATTGCCGCCCGAAAGTTCCCGGATCGGCTGATCCATGTGCGCCGATTTGATGCCAAGCGCGCGCACGAAACCTTCGACGATCCTGCGTTCCTGCCGTTCATCCAGAATGCCCATCCGTGACAGTTTTGGCAGCAACGCGAGCGTCAGGTTTTCACGCACCGAAAGATCGGGGATGATCCCTTCAGTCTTGCGGTCCTCGCTTAGAAACGCAAGGCCTGCGGCAATCGCGGCACGGGGTGACGTCACGTTGGCCGGTCTGCCCCCGATGCGCAAAGACCCTGCCCGGATGCGGTCCATCCCGAACAGGGCGCGCGCTGCCTCAGTCCGCCCTGATCCCAAAAGACCCGCCAGCCCGACAATCTGCCCCGCCCGGACCTTTACGTCAAAGCGGCGCAGACGGCGGTCGGTGGCGATGCCCCTCGCCTCCAGCACCGGCGCATCGCCTGCAGCGACCACCGCCGCGGCCCCGGCCAGTTCAGTCATGCCTGCGTTGCGGATGTCATCGGCACTTCGCCCCAGCATCCCGGCAATCAGATCCAGTTTGGTCATGTCGGCCATCCGCATCGTGCCCACCGACCGCCCATCGCGCAGGATCGTGACGCCATCACAGATGCGGAACAGTTCATCCAGAAAATGGCTGACATACAGGATCGACGTGCCCTGCGCCTTGAGCTGCCGGATCACACCGAACAGCACGTCAACCTCGCGTTCATCAAGCGACGATGTCGGCTCGTCCATGATCAGCAGCTTTGCGTTCATCGACGCCGCCCGCCCGATGGCGACAAGCTGCTGGATGGCGGTGGGGTAACTTCCCAGTGCGCGGTTCGGATCAAGGTCGATGCCAAACCGCTCCAGCACATGCCGGGTCCGCGCTTCGGCGGCGCGCCAGTCGATCATGCCGAACCGGGTTCGGGGTTCATAGCCAAGGACGATGTTTTCAACCACGGTGCGCTGCGGCACCAGCGTCAGTTCCTGATAGATCGTGGCGATTCCCGCCTCTTGTGCCTCGCGCGGGGATTTCAGATCGACGTCACGCCCCTGCCACCGCACGGTCCCACCGTCGCGCCGGTATACCCCCGTCAGAATCTTGATCAGCGTCGATTTTCCGGCCCCGTTCTGACCAACGACGGCATGCGCCTCGCCTTCGGCGATGGTCAGGCTGGCCTCGGACAGCGCAGGGATGCTGGCGAAGGATTTGTTGATCCCCGTCATGTGCAAAAGGGGTTCGCTTTGGGACATGCGCAGGAACCTTGCGTTGCGGGGAAAGGGGGGGCCACCGATGGCGGCCCCCAAAGGATGTCGGGTCAGTAGGCCCCGGCCAGATTTTCGGCGGCGTTTTCCGCAGTAAAGATCCGATCCTCCACCTTGATCCACGGATCGATGGTTTCGCCGGCGGCATAGCGCTTCATCGTTTCGCAGGCGAGCGGGCCAAAGAAAGGCGAGCTTTCGACCGTGACGCCCATCTTGCCGTCGATGATCGCCTGCAACGCATCGCGCGTGCCGTCGATGGACACGACAATCACATCTTCGCCGGGTTTGCGGCCCGCCGCTTCCAGCGCCTGAATGGCACCGATGGCCATTTCATCGTTGTGGGCATAGACGATATTCACGTCAGGATGCGCCTGCAGCAGCGTTTCCATGACCTGACGCCCCTCATCCCGGGCGAAATCGCCAGATCGGCTTTCCAGCATGGTAAAGCGTGGGTCCGTTGCGATCTTGTCGTCAAAGCCCTTCTTGCGGTCATTCGCAGGCGACGATCCGGTGGTGCCTTCCAACTCGATGATCATGCCTTTTTCGCCTTTGAAGTTGGCGATGACCCAGTCGGCAACGCGACTGCCCTGATCAATGAAGTCGGACCCCAGAAAGCTGACATAGTCGGTTCCAGCAGTCGCCACGGCCTTGTCGACCGACCGGTCCACAAGGAACGTCGGAATACCGGCCGCCTTGGCCCGCATCACGGCGGGGATCAGGGGGCTTTCTTCGCGCGGCGGCAGGAACAGAACGTCGATGCCCTGTGCGATCATGCTGTCAACGTCGGCCACCTGCTTGGCGGCAGATCCGCCCGCATCGGTCGCGACCAGTTCCCAGCCGCAGGTTGCCGCGGTGTCCTGAAAGCTTTTGGATTGCGCGATGCGCCACGGGTTGTTGCTTTCGGTCTGCGCAAAGCCGACCTTGTAGCTGTCTTTCTGGGCCAAAGGCGGCAATCCCTGCGCCAGGGTCATACCCGCCGACAGGGCAAGCGACATGGCCGCCGCGCCCAACAGAATGCGTCTTTTCATTTCATCCTCCCGTAACTGCCGCCCCGTGCGGGCGTGCATGGTTGCGAGCCCGGTCAGGCCCAGTTCACGTACATCGTCTTTTTCCGGAGATACCCGTCAAAGCCGTGCTTGCCGTCCTCTCCACCCAGGCCGGAAAGTCCCCAGCCCGTGTGGAACCCCTGCACCAGTTCGCCATTGGCGCGGTTGCAGTAGATTTCGCCGAAATTCAGATGGGCCGCCGTGGCCATCAGCCGGCGCTGATCATGCGTCCAGACATAGGCAGACAGGCCATAAGCCGTGTCATTGGCCATGGTCAGCGCCTGTTCAAAACTGTCGACAGTCAGTGCAGCCACCACGGGGCCGAACACCTCGTCGCGCATGACGGGCAGATCGTTGGTCGCAGCGTGCAGAACCGTGGGGGCCATCCAGTGGCCCTTTGCGAACGCGCCTTCCCGCAACGGACCACCGCGCAACAGCACCTCGGCCCCGGCGGCGATCGAGGCGGCTGTCATCTGTTCAACCTTTTCGACTTCGCCGCGACTGATCTTCGGGCCAAGGTCGGGGTCGTCGAGCGGCTGGCCAATCGTCAGGGCCGCCGTTTGCGCCACGAACTTTTCCAGAAATTCATCGGCAATAGCGCGGTGCAGATACATGCGTTCATTGCAGGTGCATATCTGCCCGCAGTTGGTGAATCGCGCCACGACGGCCGCCGCCACCGCGCGGTCAATGTCGGCATCCTCCATCACGATAAAGGGGGCCTTGCCCCCAAGTTCGAGCCGCAGGATCTTGATCTGATCCGCCCCGGCGGCATAGATTTCACGCCCCGCGCGCGTTGACCCCGTCATGGTGACCATGTCCGCACCGTCCACCAGAGCACGCCCCAAGGTCCGCCCGTCGCCTGTGACGACGTTCACCACACCGGCGGGAAGCCCCGCTTTTTCCGCCAGCGCCGCAAGCGCCAGACCGGACAGCGGGGTAAACTCATGCGCCTTGAGCACAAAGGTGTTGCCCGCAACAAGCGCCGGTCCCATCTTCCGGGTCGCCAGCGCAAGGGGATAGTTCCAGGCGGTCAGCCCGACCACCACACCGTGCGGCAAACGTCTGATATGGATCTCTTCGTCGGGGGCATCGGCGGGCAAAATCTCGCCCTCCATACGCCGCGCCTGTTCGGCGGCAAAGCGCAGAAAGGTTTCGGCGGCACCCACTTCGCCCAGTGCCTGACCGATGGGTTTTCCCTGTTCGGCCACAATGATGCGGGCCAAGAGATCGGCATGATCGCGGACTTGATCGGCAAGTGCGTGAACAGCGCGGGCGCGGTCGACTGCGGGACGCGCGGCCCAGGCCTTTTGGGCCTGACGCGCCTCGGCCAAGGCTTCGGCTGCGATATCGGTGCCACCCGCGACTGTTCTGGCAACCACGGATTCGTCCGATGGGCTGACCACGTCATGCCCATCCATCGCACCACCCACCCAGCGTCCGCCCACAAACATGCGCGCATGAACCGGGCGGCCCGAGGTGATCATATCCGACAAGTCCTGCAGCACGCGGATCAACCTTTTGGTATAATTAAACTGACAGGATTAGGGTTCAGAATTTTCCCTTGGTCAAGCAAAAATGCCGCTTGAACCACTAACTTTCAGGCACATGGTTCGCAACTGTTTGATTTAGCAAATGTTTCCGTCGAACTTCGGCGAATTGGTAAGAAATATGGTCAGACCAAACCTTTCAACTTGCACGCTGGAAAAGCGAATCTATAGTCATACCAAACTGGAGTTGTGGAGTAGCGAATGACGAAATTATCCTTGAAACCCACCCCCCGGCCCAGATCTGACCGGGCCGCTGACGCAGTTGTTCGCCAGATCGAGTCAATGATCGTGGCGGGTGATCTTGCCGACGGCGGCCCGTTGCCGCCGGAACGGGACCTGATCGAAACCTTTGGCGTCAGCCGGACCGTGGTGCGCGAAGCCGTGGCCACGCTGGCCAGTCGGGGCCTTGTCGAAAGCCGGCTGAGGTTCCGCCCTGTGGTGCGCAGGCCCGGCTATGACGCGGCGATGGCGGCGGCGAATGGCGTGGTCGGGCATCTTCTGGAACAGGCAGGCGGCGTAAAGAACCTGTATGACACCCGTATTTTTCTTGAAGCGTCACTTGTACGGCAAGCGGCACTTGGCGCGCGCAAGGACGATATCGAGGCGCTGAAGCGCGCGCTGGACGCAAACGAGGCGGCCATCCCGAACAGCGGCTTGTTCTACCAGACCGATGTCGCGTTCCATGCGGTCTTGTACGACATTCCGAAGAACCCGGTGTTCCCGGCCGTTCACAAGGCGTTCACCGGCTGGCTGGCACCCCACTGGGTCAAGATGCCCCGGTCGCCGGAACGGAACCGCGTCAATTTCCTGCGCCACGCCGACATCTATAACGCGATCCGCGACCGCGATCCTGATGCTGCCGAGGCTGCACTGAATTCGCATCTGCATGCGGCATGGGAATATGTGCGCGGCACCTTTGCTGCGACCTGATAACGACGGAAAGGATGCCGCTATGGCACGCGAGGAATTCGACCACATCGTCGTTGGCGGTGGATCGGCGGGCTGTGTTGCCGCCGGGCGGCTGGTGGCAGATGGCGATCAGCGGGTGCTGCTGCTGGAAGGGGGTCATTCAAATCGCCACCCAATGCTCGACATGCCGCCGGGAATCTTCAAGATGATCAACGGCTCCAAGTTCATGCATTACCACACGACGGAACCGCAACCGCATCTGAACGGCAGGGCGCACGACATACCGCAGGCCAATGTGCTGGGCGGGGGGTCTTCGGTGAACGCGCAGGTCTACATGCGGGGGCGGCCATCGGACTATGACGCGTGGGACGCCGTGCTGCGGGGCAACAATGACGGGGCCGACTGGTCGTGGTCGGCGGTTCTGAAACATTTTCGCGGTATGGAAGATAACAACCGTCTGAACAACGATTTTCACGGCGTGGGCGGCCAGATGCAGGTGTCGGACCCCGGCCATATCGATCAGATGTCCCGCTGGTTCGTGCAGGCCGTTCAAGGCATGGGCGAACCGTTCAATTCCGACTTCAACGGCCCGGCACAGCGGGGTGTCGGATTTTATCAGTTCATGAACCGGCATGGCAAACGGTCATCTGCCGCCTATGCGTTCCTGTCGCCGCTGGAAGGTGACCCGCGGCTGACCATTCGCCTGCAATCGCGGGTGGACCGCATCCTGATCGAAAACGGGCGTGCGGTTGGTGTGGTGTGGCGCGACAAGGGCGGTGCGGAACACCGCAGCTATGCACGGGGCGAGGTGATCATCACGGCAGGCGCGCTGATCACGCCAAAGCTGTTGATGCTGTCAGGGATCGGCCCGGCCGATCAGTTGCGCCAGCACGGCATCGCGGTTCAGGCCGATCTGCCGGGCGTGGGGCAAAACCTGATCGACCATCCCGAAGTTCCGATCATTGCAACCGCGAACGGGGCTTACGGCTATTTCCGGCAGGGCAACGGGTGGCGGATGTTCCTGAACGGGTTGCAGTTCAAGGTGTTCAAGTCAGGCCGTATCCTTTCCGCCGGGGTGGAGGCCGGGGCCTTCGTCAACCCGACAGACCCCACGGCGGAACCGACCATTCAGGCGTTCTGCGTGCCGATCGTCTATCTGGACCGCGATACCCTTAGCCTAGTTGAAAACACGCATGGCCTGACGGTCACGACCGTTGTGGTGAAACCAAAATCGCGCGGCGAGGTGACGCTTCGTTCGGCCAACCCGGACGACAAGCCGCGCGTCAGCCCGAACCTGTTGCACCACCCCGATGACATGGCGGCCATGATTGCAGGACAGCGGTTTTTCATGCTGGCGTTCGAGACGGCCCCCCTTGCCGCGCATATCCGCAAACTGACAATTCCCGATCCGTCACGCCGCGACGACGCGGCACTTGCCGAACACTGCAAGCGGTTCGTCAAGACCAACTATCACCCGGCATCGACGGCCCGCATGGGGGCAGATGGCGATCCGATGGCGGTGCTGGATTCACGGCTACGGGTGCGCGGGGTCGAAGGATTGCGCGTGGCGGACATGTCGGCGGTTCCCGACATCAACGCGGGCAACACCAATGCGCCTGCGATGATGATGGGCGACCGTTGTGCGGATTTCGTGATGGGTCACAACTGACTTTTATCAGGCGGAAAGTATCCCCTTGGTCAGATCCATCAAAAGACGCGGCAGGATGCGAAAGCCATAATCGACGGCAATCCGTTCATAGGGTGTATGATAATCCCGGCCCCACGGACCAAGGTTCAAGGTCGGCACATTTGCGATGTCGCTGGCCGACAGTCCGACAAGCACATCCCAAGCAGGCGTCTGCCGCGCGAGGTCGGTGAATGCGTGGGTCTGCCCCTGACCGAAAAAGCTCATATCCGAGATGCCAGCGAAATAGGGGATGCAGCGCAGTGTGGTGCCGTAAAGAGCTGGCGCAGACGCCGCGACCGCCTGTGCCACCTTGTCAATCGCCGGATCGGACAGATTGGTGGCAAGGTAAGGCACAGACCCCAGACCAAGCACAACCGCCGGCCCTGCGCGCCCCGACCTGTTCCACAGTGATGCTGTCAGTGCCTGACAGATGTCGGGCAGGCTGGCCCCGGTGGCCAGAAGACGCCGGGCATCTTTGGCTTGTTCGTTGTCGATATCGGGCCAGGCCATTCTCGTTTCGGCCAGAAGATCGGAATACAGGATGATCGGCACATCCTGCATCACGCCGGTGACGGATGGATCCGCGTGGAGCGCACGTTTGCGCAAGTCATGCAGGCAGGTTGTCAGCGCCTCACCGATCAGGGTGGCGACACGGGGCAGAACGCTGGCCGGATCGCGGGACATGTTGAGGACGCTCCAGATCGCAAAGGCCGTGGCGGGCGTGGTCACGTCATAGCCGGACTTGCCATCTTTCAGTGACAACAGGCTGACGGGCGTGCCTGGCGACGCGCCCTCGCTGTCCGTCAGTTCCGGTGCCCATTCAAGACGATGCGCAATTGCGCCCGCCAGAACGGCGGCGTTGATGCCGCGCAGGGGAAAACCGCTGTGAACCGGCGTGCCGATCACCAGTGCAGTGGGCAGAACCTTCCCCACAGTGCCAAGAGCCAGAACGCGGCCTTCGTCGCCGTCGCCGTCATCGGCAATGGCATCAAGATTGATGGCGGCCCGCAGTTGCAGCCCCCGTTCAGCCAGCAAGGCAGGCAGCGCCCGTGTTGCGCCACGCGCCCCGGCGGAGGCATTTTCTTCATCAGGAACGGCCAGAAACAACAGGTTGCCGGGCAAAGCCCCCGCGTCCATCAACCCGGCCATGCAGGCCAGACCAGCCGCCAACCCGGCCTTCATGTCAAGCAACCCGCGACCCGGCAGGAATTGCCCTGTTTCCAGATCGGTGCGGACCCGAGCCGCGCGCGTGCCTTGCGCTGCACCCGCGACCCGCGCCAGAAGGGCCGCCGTCAGGGCTTTGGGTTCTGTCGCCACGGGCATCAGATCGCCGTAATCGGAGATGGTCACCGTATCATAATGACCTGTCAGCATCACTGTAGCCGACCCCGTTCCGCGCACCAAGGCAGCCACGCAATGACGCGGATCGCCGTCGGCGACGGGAAAAGTCCAGATTTCCGCCGTGGGTGCCAGCCAGTCCAGCCCGCGCAGATAGTTGGCCAGCCACGGACCAAAGGCCGCCTCATCCGGCGTTCCGGTCACGCTTGGCTGGCGGGTGAAAGTGATGGCGAGATCGCGGCAAAGGCCCTGGATATCAAGCATGGCGCGGCCTTTCATGACTGCCTTGTTGCACCTATGGCATATACGTCCTGCCCGCCCCGCGCAGCGGCAATTTCGCTTTCGGGCAGAACGGGCAAAGTCGGGCTTGCCCGCGACAGCATGTCACGGCAAGGTGACACGGGGCCAGCGATGCCCACCCCTGCCACCGGAAACCCTTATTGCCCGACGCCCTTACCCTTTTTGCGGCGAAAGCGACTGCGACGGCCATCGGCCTTTTCGCGCGGGGTGTGACGGCTGTTCAGGCAGTGTGGGAGGGATGTGCGCCCGAACCGGTGCAACGCGTCTATTTTGCCAATCACACAAGCAACGGTGATTTCGTTCTGGTGTGGACCGTGCTGCCCGACCTGATGAAGAAACAGACCCGCCCGGTGGCGGCCGCAGATTACTGGCTTACCACGCGGCTGCGGGCCTTTCTGGGGCGTGAGGTGTTCAACGCCGTGCTGATCGACCGCAGGCCTGAAGCGCGGGATGTGGACCCCGTCGATCAGATGATCGGGGCGCTGGATCAGGGTGCGTCGCTGATCCTGTTCCCCGAGGGGAAACGCAACACCACGGAACAGCCGCTTTTGCCGTTCAAGACCGGCTTGTTCCATCTGGCGCGGCAAAGGCCGGAGGTTGATCTGGTGCCGGTCTGGATCGCCAATTTAAACCGGGTGATGCCAAAGGGCGAAGTGATCCCGGTGCCGCTGGTCTGCACGGTGACATTTGGTACGCCGATCCACATCGCCGAGCGCGAGGAAAAGGCGGTGTTTCTGGCACGGGCCGAGGCCGCATTGGTGGCGCTTGCCCCCGCAGGGGCAAGGGGGGCGCTGTGACGGGGGCGAACGGCGATCTTTTGGTGCTGTTGATCGGGCTAGGCGGGGTGCTTGTCGCCGCGTCGGGTGCGGGTTGGCTGCTGGCGCGGACAAAAGGGCGCAATCATCCGGGTGTCGATAATCTGATCACGCGCGTCAATGCGTGGTGGGTGATGGTCGTCGTGCTTGGCCTTGCACTGGTGTTCGGGCATGGCGGGGCGGTGGTTCTGTTCGCCTTGTGCTCGTTCGCTGCGCTGCGGGAATTCGTCACGCTGACAGACACCCGGCGGGCCGACCACTGGGCCGTGGCGGCGGCCTTTTTCGTCGTGATCCCCGCGCAGTACTGGTTCGTCTGGGATGCATGGTACGGCGTGTATTCCATCCTGATTCCCGTCTATGCCTTTTTGCTGCTGCCCATCCTCGTGGCCGTGCGTGGCGAAACCAGCCGGTTTCTGAGCCGTATCGCAGAACTGCAGTGGGCGCTGATGGTCTGCGTGTTTTGCGTGAGCCATGTGCCCGCCCTGCTGTCCCTGCAGATTCCGGGGTTCGAGGGGCGCAATGTCCTGCTCATCGCGTTCCTTGTCGTGGTTGTTCAAGGGTCTGACGTTGCCCAGTATATCTGGGGCAAGCTGTTCGGGCGCACCAAGATCGCGCCGAATCTTTCACCGTCCAAGACATGGGAAGGGTTTGTCGGCGGCGCGCTGTCGGCAGTGCTGATCGGTGCCGCGCTGTCGTGGCTGACACCGTTCACGCCGTTGCAGGCGGGGGGGCTTGCGCTTGTCATCGTGATCATGGGATTTTTCGGCGGGCTGGTGATGTCTGCCATTAAAAGGGACAGGGGCGTCAAGGATTGGGGCCACCTGATTGCCGGGCATGGCGGGTTCATTGACAGGCTTGATTCGGTGATCTTTTCCGCACCGGTCTTTTTTCATCTGACACGGTACTTCTGGAGCGTGACATGACGGATGCAGTCGAAGACAGGATCAGACAGGCGATGATCGAAACCCCGGACCCGTTGGTGGAGCCGGCAAAGCCCGCCATCACCGGGCGCAGGCCGATTGCCAGCCGCCAGACGGATGTGGCAAAATGGGCGGCCCAGTCGCTCGTGAACAGTGGCGTCACGCCCAACCAGATTTCCATGGCCAGCATCGGTGCCGCCTTCGCGGCCTTTCTGCTGTTGTGGGGCGCCGGGCAGGTATCAAACACGCCGGGGCGCGGGTTTCTGTTGGTGCTGGCGGCAGCCATGGTGCAGGGCCGTCTGCTGTGCAACCTGCTGGACGGCATGGTGGCGGTTGAGGGTGGCAAGGCAGAACCGGACGGACCTTTCTGGAACGAAGCGCCCGACCGCGTGGCCGATATTCTGATCCTTGGCGGCGTCGGACTGGCAGTGGGGCATCCCGGCCTTGGCTTTCTGGCCGCCGCGCTGGCCATCTGCACCGCCTATGTGCGCGAACTTGGCCGCGCCAACGGGGCAGCACCCAATTACAGCGGGCCCATGGCAAAACAGCATCGGATGGCCGTGGTGACAGGTGCGCTTGTCCTGTCGGCGTTTTGGCCGATCTGGGGGACGGGTGCGGTCTGGGTGTTGTGGGCAGGACTTTGGGTGGTGGTTCTGGGCACGGCAGTTACGGTTGGCCTGCGTGCCTGGACATTGATCGAATGGATGCGGGGGCGGAAGTGACGGGGCGGGGTTTGCCTACCCTATAAGCTCGAACCGATCCACATCCACCATGCCCATGTCGGTGATCTTGAGATGCGGGATTACCGGCAGGCACAGGAATGCCAGTTGCAGGAAGGGTTCTTCCAGCGTCACGCCAAGTGACCTTGCGGCGGCGCGCAGGGCGACAAGCGCATCCTTCACCTCCTCGAACGGCTGAAGGCTCATCAGGCCCGCCACGGGCAGCGACAGTTCTGCCAGCACCTGCCCGCCCGCCACGACGACGAACCCGCCTTCGATCTGCCCCAGCCGTGTGACAGCCAGCGCCATGTCGGCATAATCGGCACCCACGACGGCGATGTTGTGATGATCGTGGCAGACCGTCGAGGCGATGGCCCCCCGGGTCAGACCAAAGCCTTTGACGAACCCCGTGGCGCGGTTGCCGTTGACCCCGTGGCGTTCGATGACGGCAATCTTCACAAGGTCGCGTTCGGGATCGGGGTGTTTGTCGCCATCGCGGGGCGCGATGTCGAAGGTCAGATGTTCGGTAATGATCTTGCCGGGCAGAATACCGACAACGGGCGTTTCTGCCCGATTGCCGCCTGTGCGAAAATCGGCCGCTGTCACCTTTGGCGCCTTTACCGACTGCCGGGCCACGGACGCGGTTTTCGCGCGGGCGGCAAAGGCCGCAGCGTCAGCCACCACGCCCCCGGCCATGACAAGCGAGGCGCGGCAGGATTGAAGCCCATCAATCACCACGATATCGGCGCGTTTTCCCGGGGCGATCAGACCGCGATCCTTCAAACCGAACGCTTCAGCCGCCGACAGCGAGGCCGCCCGGTAGACGGCAAGGGGAGGGCAGCCGAGTGCAATGGCGGTGCGGATCATGTAATCCAGATGCCCGTGTTCGAAGATGTCGAGCGGATTGCGGTCGTCGGTGCAGAAGGCGATATAGGGGGAATGACGTTCGGTAATCAGCGAAGCCAGCGCATGAAGATCCTTGCTGACCGACCCTTCGCGGATCAGAAGGCGCATGCCCTTGCGCAGTTTTTCCAAGCCTTCTTCCGCCGTTGTCGCCTCATGTTCTGTCCGGATGCCTGCACTGATGTAGCCGTTCAGGTCATTTCCGCGCAGAAGGGGCGCGTGGCCGTCGATGTGACGGCCGCGAAATGCCTCCAGCTTGTCCAGGCACGCGGGGTCTTTCATCAGAACGCCCGGATAGTTCATGAATTCCGCGAGGCCGATGACACCGGGGTGGTCCATCAGGGGCACAAGATCAGCAGCCGACAGGTGCGCGCCGGTGGTTTCCATGTGGGTTGACGGCACGCAGGACGACAGGTTGACGCGAATGTCCATGACGGTTTGCGCGGCGCAGTCGAGGAAGTAGCGTATTCCCGTCAAACCGCAGACATTGGCAATTTCATGCGGGTCGCAGATGGCAGTCGTCACCCCGCGCGGCGTAACGCACCGGTCGAATTCGTGCGGTGTCACCAGACTGCTTTCAATGTGCAGATGGGTATCGATAAAGCCGGGGACCAGAATCTTGCCCGATACGTCGATCACCTGCCGCCCTTCATAGGTGCCAAAGACGCCGACGATGGTGTCGCCGCAGATCGCCACATCGCTTTCGACCAGATCGCCCGTGACAAGATCGAACACCCGCCCGCCGCGCAGGACGATGTCGGCAGGCACAAGGCCGCGTCCCTGATCAATCAGATCGGCAAGTGGACGGTTCTGGGGGCGGGGGCGATGCATGAGGAACCTTCGTCACAGTTGCGAAACCAGCAAACCGGAATGCGCCGGAAAGTCCAGACTTGGCTTGCAAGGCGGCGGGAAGGATGATCCATCTGGGTGCATCCAAAGGTTTCCCAGATGCGCCCCCTTCGCGGAATTTGCCTAAAGATCGGGTCAGTCCTGATCTTCATTGTCATGGCGTCGCTGATCAAGGCAACGGCCCAGCATGTGCCGCCCGGACAGGCGGTGTTCTTCAGGTCATTCTTTGCGATTCCGGTGATCATCGCGTGGCTTGTCATGCGCCGGGAACTGGCCACGGGGTTCCGAGTGACGCAGCCGATGGGTCATGTCTGGCGCGGCGTCGTGGGAACGACGGCCATGGGGCTTGGGTTTGCCGGGCTGGCCTATCTGCCCCTGCCCGAAGTGACGGCCATCGGCTATGCCGCGCCACTTCTGACAGTGGTTTTTGCCGCGATGTTTCTGGGCGAAGAGGTTCGGGCCTTTCGTATCGGTGCCGTGGTTCTGGGCATGGTGGGCGTGATGATCGTGATCTGGCCCCGGCTGACCGTGGTGCCCGGCGCTGCGGGTCAGGCGGAAACACTGGGGGCGATGCTGGTGCTGGGCGGGGCGGTGTTTGCGGCGCTGGCGCAGGTGTTCGTGCGCAAACTGGTGAACACCGAAAAGACCCCGGCCATCGTGTTCTACTTTTCGCTGACCGCCACTTGCCTGTCGCTTGTCACCATGCCGTTTGGCTGGGTATGGCCGACACCGTTCGAGACGGTGCTTTTGGTCAGCGCCGGGCTGATGGGCGGGCTGGGGCAGATCCTTCTCACCTCCAGCTACCGCGAGGCGGATGCGTCGCTTGTGGCACCGTTCGATTATGCGTCGATGATCTTTGCGCTGCTGATCGGGTATTTCGTGTTTGCCGAAATCCCTACCTGGACCATGCTTGGCGGGGCGACACTGGTCATTCTGGCGGGCATCCTGATCATCTGGCGCGAACACCAGCTGGGGCTGAAGCGCGCACGGCAGCGCAAGGCGATGACGCCGCAGGGTTAGGCGTGCAGCCAGACTTCAGGGCGTGATCCACAAATCCGGTGCACGTGACCCTGCGATGACGCGGCGGATGTTCGGCATGTCATTGCCGTCGATCCATGCACGCGCCTCGGCCGGGGTCTTGCCGTGATGCGCCCAGCGGGCAAGCAACCTGCGGTCAAGTTCCGCTTCGTCAACTTTGATCATGGCTGTCAGATCGAACAGACCGTGAAGCATTGTCCAAGGCGGTTCGTTCAACAGCAGATAGTTGCCTTCGACGATCAGCAGACGGTCGGCGTCCGTGACGATATCAGCCCCCGCGCGGGACAGTTCCAGATCGCGGTCGAACAGGGGAATGGCAACCTCGCCGCCCGCGCGCAGGCGGCCCATCAGGTGCAGGAAACCTGCAACGTCAAAGGTTTCGGGTGCACCCTTGCGACTGCGCTGACCGCGCGCGACAAGCACGGCGTCGTCATAGTGAAAGCCGTCCATCGGCACTGCCCGCGCGCCCGGCCCCAGTTCGGCCACGACGGCGGCGGCAAGGGTGGATTTGCCCGCCCCCGGCGGCCCTGCAATGGCCGTGATAAAGCGCGCGTCTGTTGGCGCGCGCCGCAGGATTTCGGCCGCAAACTCCGCCGCCGTCATGCCGCAATGGCACCTTCCGGCACCTTGGCCCCCGTCATGTAGGCCACGGCGTCGGACATTGAATGTTCACGCGGATTGATCACGGCAAGCCGTTTGCCCAGTCGGTGAATGTGAACCCGGTCTGCCACTTCGAACACATGCGGCATGTTGTGACTGATCAGGATGATCGGAATTCCGCGCGAACGGACATCCTGAATCAGTTCCAGCACCCGGCGGCTTTCCTTGACGCCCAGCGCCGCAGTTGGTTCGTCCAGAATGATGACGCGCGACCCAAAGGCCGCCGCGCGGGCCACGGCCACGCCCTGACGCTGACCGCCGGACAGGGTTTCAACGGCCTGATTGATGTTCTGGATCGTCATCAACCCCAGTTCATTCAGTTTGGCCCGGGCGAATTTTTCCATCGCCGGACGGTCAAGCTGACGGAATACCCGGCCCATGACGCCGGGTTTGCGGATTTCGCGCCCCATGAACATGTTGTCGGCGATGGACAGTGCAGGCGACATGGCCAGCGTCTGATAGACCGTCTCGATCCCAGCACCCCGCGCCTCGATCGGCGATTTGAAGGCGATGGGTTGACCATCCAGCAGGATTTCGCCTTCGTCCGGGATAACCGCGCCGGAAATCGCCTTGATCAGGGTCGATTTACCAGCGCCGTTATCGCCGATCACGGCAAGGATTTCGCCGGGCATCAGATCAAAGTCACAATGATCAAGTGCCGTGACTTTGCCATACCGTTTGACCAGATTGCGGCCTTTGAGGATGGGTTCGATCATGCTGATGCCTTTCTGATCCATTGGTCGACTGCGACGGCAAAGATGATAAGGACGCCGATCAGGAAGAACGTCCACTGCGGATCAGTCCCGACAAGGCGCAGACCCATTTCGAACACGCCCACGATCAGCGCCCCAAAGAACATGCCGACAATGGACCCTCGCCCCCCGAACAGCGAGATGCCCCCGATCACGACGGCGGTGATGGACTGGATGTTGCCCAACTGTCCCGTCGATGCGGTGGGTGAAACCGAACCAAAGCGGCCAATCATCACCCAGCCCGCAATCGCACAGAAGAACCCGGCGAGGGCGTAAACCTGAATCAGCACCTTGCCCGTGTTCACCCCGGCCAGCGCCGCCGCCTCGGGATCGTCGCCCACGGCATAGACGTGGCGGCCCCAGGCCGTGCTGCGCAGGACATAGGCCATGATGGCCACAAGGACGATCATCAGGAAAACGGCGTAAAGCACCTTGATTCCTGCAGGCTCGATCGACCCGCCCCAAAGTTGCAGGGCCGCTGCCTTTTCGGCGATATCGGAAGATCGGATTGTTTCGTTTTCGGAAAAGATGAAATTCGATGCCAGCAGCACCTGCCAGGTGCCCAGCGTGACGATGAACGGGGGCAATCGCATCCTGGCAATCAGAAACCCGTTGACCGCACCCATCGCGGTGCCCAGCACCAGACCGATCAGGATGGCCAGTTCGGCCGGAACGCCATAGCGGAAGGTGATCTGCCCCATCAGGACGGAACTGAACACGGCGATGGCGCCGACTGACAGGTCGATCCCCGCGGTCAGCACCACGACGGACTGGGCGCAGCCCAATATCCCCACGATGGCAATCTGTTGGAGGATCGTCGACAGGGTGGCTGCCTTGAAAAAGTTTGCAGACAGGAAGCCAAAGATGATCAGGGCTGCCACAAGCACAATCATCGGCACGGCGGATGGCGTCTGATGCAGCCAGTTCTGCAGGCGTTTGAGCGCGGACGTGTCTTCCTGAAACTCTGCGACGGTTTCTGACGCGCCTTTCAGCCCTTCTTCAAAACCTTTTGCCGGTTCTGCATTTGAAGCCATCGTGGTTCCCTCCCTGACCGGGTTGCGCATTCTTGCGCTTCACCTTGTGCCAAGGGCGGCGCGAGCGCCGCCCTTGAAACAGAGTTTTGGACAACTGCCGTCACAAATCAACGGGATTGATCGGTTGGATCAGCCCCAGCACAATTCCGCGCCCTTGGTGGTGTCGATCGATTCGACGCCAGCCGCAGGTTTGTCCGTGATCAAGGCCACGCCGGTATCAAAGAATGCCTTGCCTTCGGTCGGTGCTGGCTTGGTGCCATCTGCCGCGAACTTGGCAATCGCCTCGACGCCCAGAGCGGCCATCTGCAGCGGGTATTGCTGCGATGTTGCACCGATCACGCCATCCTTCACGTCTGCCACGCCCGGGCAACCGCCGTCGACGGACACGATCAGCACGCCTTCCTTGCCAGCGGCTTTCAGCGCTTCAAAAGCACCGGCTGCCGACGGTTCGTTGATCGTGTAGACCACATTGATATCGGGGTCTTTTGCCAGCAATGCTTCCATTGCTTTCAGGCCGCCTTCTTCGTTGCCGGCGGTGACTTCGTTGCCAACGATGCGCGGGTCGGTTTCGTCGCCCCATTTGGCGATGTCCACGGTGTCGATGCCCATGCCGGTCAGGAAGCCCTGGTCGCGCAGAACGTCAACCGAAGGCTGGCTGATGGCCAAGTCGAGCATGGCGATCTTTGCGTTTGCCGCTTCGGCACCAAGGGTTGCGTTGGCCCACTGACCGATCAGAAGACCCGCCTGGAAGTTGTCGGTCGCGAATGTCGCATCGGCGGCATCAATCGGATCAAGCGGCGTGTCGAGCGCGATGACCAGCACTCCAGCGGCGCGGGCAGCGGCGACCGAATCAACAATGGCCTTGGTGTCAGAGGCGGCAATCAGGATACCCTTGGCACCGTCAGCGACGCAGGCTTCGATGGCGGCAACCTGGCTTTCGTGGTCGCCATCGATCTTGCCGGCATAGGACTTCAGCGCGACGCCCAGTTCGGCAGCCTTGGCTTCAGCGCCTTCCTTCATCTTGACGAAGAAGGGGTTGGTATCGGTTTTCGTGATCAGGCAGGCCGCAACGTCCTGTGCCATGGCCGGAGCCGTCATCAAGGCAAGCGCAGCAGCGCCAAGCAGGGCTTGGGTTTTGAATTTCATGTTGGTTTTCCTCCCAGGAAAAGTCGGGGGCTTGCGCCCTTTTCAAGCAGTGCCGCACAGAATCCGATGCGGCGCGGGGTTCAGACAACCTGATTCCGGCGCTCAGGTCAAGATAAATAAATCACTCTGATTTATTATTGACAGGCCTTGGCTTCCTGCGCACTGTCGTATCTGAACGGGTGGTATCCTGCCCTCCCCCATATATGGCTTGTTGCAATGTTGATCGGACTCCCACCCATTCTGGGGCCAGACCTTTTGTTCACGCTGCGCGCCATGGGGCACGGCGAGGAAATCGCGTTGGTCGATGGCAACTATCCAGCACAGGACCATGCGCGTCGGTTGATCCGCGCGGACGGGCACGGGCTGTTGCCCCTGTTGCGTGCCATTCTGACCGTTCTGCCGCTCGACAACGACACGCCGCACGCGATCTTTCGGGCCAGCTTCAAGGGCGATCCCGCCCAGCGCGCGCCCATCCATGACCAGATTGACGCCCTGTGCGGGCTGGCAAAGCCGGGATACGCGGTCCAGCCCCTTTCGGGGGCCGACCTTTATCCCCGGATCAGGGCAGCCCACGCCGTGATTGCAACATCCGAACCGGAGTTCTTTGCCAACGTCATCCTGCGCAAGGGCGTCATCGGGCCCGAGGGGTAAGGAATGCCTGTGCCACGCACCCTTGACGACACGCTGGCGGAACGATCCTCGGACGATCCATCGCTGCGGGGTTCCAACCAGTCGGGCATGCGGGCGCACAACGAACGGCTTGTCCTGTCGTTGGTCCGCCAGCAGGGCGCGCTTGCGAAATCAGACATTGCCCGCATCAGCGGACTGTCGGCGCAGACGGTGTCCGTGATCATGCGCGGATTGGAACAGGACGGGCTATTGCAGCGCGGCGAACCCACGCGGGGGCGGATCGGGCAGCCTTCGGTGCCGATGTCGCTGAACGCGCGGGGGGCCTATTTTGTGGGACTCAAGATCGGTCGGCGGTCGGCGGATCTGACGATGATCGACTTTCTGGGCCGGGTGCAGGCCACGCGACGCCAGATCTATCGCTATCCGACGCCGGATGCGGTGATGGCGTTTGTCGCGGGCGCCCTGCCCCTTTTGGTGGAAGCCTTGCCCGCGGCAGACCGGGCGCGCGTGGGTGGCATGGGCGTTGCCATGCCGTTTCAGCTTTGGTCCTGGGTCGATTACATTGGCGCGCCTCAGGCGGAAATGGACGAATGGCGCACCCGCGATATTCAGGCAGAGATTGCCGCCATCGCCGACATGCCGGTCACGATCCAGAACGACGCCACAGCCGCCTGTGGCGCGGAACTGGTCTTTGGGATCGGGGAAAAACCCAAGGATTTCCTGTATTTCTATTTTGGCTATTTCATCGGTGGCGGGCTGGTGCTGAACGGCACTTTGTTCACCGGGCGCACCGGAAACGCGGCGGGTGTGGGGCCGATGCCGGTGCCGGGTCGTGACGGGCGGATGCAGCGCCTGATGACGATGGCATCCATGTACAAACTGGCCGAGGCGATGGATGACGCGGGCGTGCCCTCTGACATCCTCTGGGCCCGTCCGGAACAGTGGGACGTTCCGGCACATGTGCTTGACGGCTGGATGGACGGCGCGGCGCTTGGTCTGGCAAGCGCCATCCTTTCGGCGGCAACGCTGATCGAACTGGATATGGTGATCATCGATGGCTGGATGCCCGCCAGCATCCGCGCGCAGATGGTGGCCCGCACCGATGAGGCGCTTGCAAAACTTGATCTGTCGGGCCTGACAGCACCTGTCATCCGCGAAGGCACGGTCGGCCCCGAGGCGCGCGCCCTTGGCGCGGCGGCGATCCCATTGTCGCAACGCTATCTGCTTGATCCGAAGGCAGTTCTGAAGGAAGCTTGACCCGCTACAAGGTGCCCGCCGTTGCGGGAAACCTTGATCAGGGGCACGGTTTGCCCATATCGACGCGATAACCCGTGGCCCTGGCGGCAAGCAAAGATCGGACTGCGCCCTTCATGACGATTGCCCTGATCGCCGTATTGCCATTTGTTGGGGCAGTCTTTCCCGGTCTGATGATCCGCGCCGGGCGCAACGCCTGCGCCATCGTGACGGGGCTGGTCACCCTGACGGCCCTGATCCTGCTGGCATCACAAGCCCCTGCCGTCTTGCGCGGTGAAGTGGTTCACAGCCGCATCGCCTGGCTGCCCGGCATCGGCCTGAACGCGGATTTCATGCTCGACGGGCTGGGCCTTCTGTTTGCGGGCTTGATCCTGACGATTGGCCTGTTGGTTATCCTCTATGCCCGCTTTTACCTCGCGGCGCGTGATGCGATGGGGCAGTTCTTCACCTTTCTGATGCTGTTTCAGGGCGCGATGCTGGGGATCGTGCTGTCCAACAACATCCTTCTGTTGCTGGTGTTTTGGGAACTGACCTCCCTGTCATCGTTCCTGCTGATCGGGTTCTGGAAGCATCTGCCGGAAAGCCGTCAGGGCGCGCGCATGGCACTTGTCGTCACGGGGTCGGGGGGCCTTGCGATGATCGCGGGGCTGTTGATCCTTGGCAATATCGCGGGAAGCTATGATCTGGACGTGATCCTGTCCCAACGCGAGGCGATCCAGGCCAGCGACGCCTATCTTCCGGCGCTGATCCTGATCCTGATCGGGGCATTCACGAAATCGGCGCAGTTCCCCTTTCACTTCTGGCTGCCGCAGGCGATGGCGGCACCGACGCCTGTGTCGGCGTACCTTCATTCCGCGACCATGGTGAAGGCGGGCATTTTCCTCATGGCGCGCCTTTGGCCGGTTCTGGCGGGCACCGACGCATGGTTCTACATCGTGGCCACCACGGGGCTTGTCACCATGGTTCTGGGGGCTGTGATCGGGCTGTTCAAACATGATCTCAAGGCGCTGCTGGCCTATTCGACGATCAGTCAGCTTGGCCTGATCACGATGCTTCTTGGGTTCGGCACGGTTCCCGCTGCGACAGCGGCGATGTTCCACATCGTGAACCATGCCACGTTCAAGGCGGCCTTGTTCATGTCGGCCGGGATCATCGACCACGCGGCGCACACGCGGGATATCCGGCGGTTGGGCGGGCTGCGCAAGGCGATGCCGGTGACGTTTGCCGTGGCCGGGATCGCGGCCCTTGCCATGGCGGGCATTCCGCCGCTGAACGGGTTCCTGAGCAAGGAAATGATGCTGGAAGAGGCCGCCCATACCGTGTGGGGCGGCAATCCCTGGGTGCTGCCCGCACTTGCAACAGTGGGCGCGCTGTTTTCCGTGGCCTATTCCCTGCGCTTGATTGCGCATGTCTTTCTGAGGCGGGCACAGCCGACGGCGGGCACGCAGCCCCATGATCCCGGGCTTGGCCTGATGTTTGGCCCCGCGCTGCTGTCGGCACTTGTGGTGGCCATTGGCCTCTTGCCGATGGCGACGGCAGCGTGGCTGGTTGACGCCAGCGCCAGCGCGGTGACGGGCACCGCCGTCACGGTGAAGATTGCACATTGGCACGGGTTCGGGTCGGTTGCCCTGTGGCTTTCGGCCCTTGCCATCGCCGGGGGTGCGGCAGCATTGTTCGGTTTTCCACGCCTTCTGCGGCTGTGGGATGCAACGTCACGGCCCGATGCAAAGCACCTGTTCGATGTGGCGATGGCAGGGGCGGTGCGCGCGGCGCGGCGGGTGACGGACGGGGCGCATGACGGCACCGTGACGCGGTTTCTTGCCATCGCCACTGTCGTGATCGTCGGTAGCGGAGTCTGGGCGTTTCGATCCGGCACGCACAGCCCAGGCCTGCGCACGGCAACATCGGTGGAACCGGTGGCCGTGATCGGCTGGCTGGTGTTGATGACAGCCACGGTCGCCCTGTTGTTCCATCACCGAAGCCGTCTGTTCGCCCTGATGCTTGTCGGGATAATCGGCCTGATCGTGTCAGTCGGGTTCGCTTATCTGTCGGCGCCAGACCTTGCCATGACGCAGGTGACGGTGGAGGTTGTAACGGTTCTTCTTCTGCTCCTTGCGCTCAATTTCCTGCCCAAGACTACACCGGATGAAAGCACATCCGGACGGCGGCTGCGCGATGCGGCTATCGCCGCCGTGGCGGGGGCTGGTTCGGCGGCACTGATCTACGCGCTGATGATGCGGGATTTCGCCTTTCCCACCATCGCCGCCTATCACCTTGAAAATGCCAAGGCGCTGGGCGGCGGGACGAATGTCGTCAACGTCATTCTGGTGGATTTTCGCGGCTATGACACCTTTGGCGAGATCACCGTTCTGGGGATCGCTGCCCTTGTCATCTTTGCCCTGACCGAAATGATCCTGTCCGCCGGGCCCGCCAACGACCGCCTGATGGCGTTGAAGCCGAACCGGGGCGATGCGGGCGACAGGCATCCCCTGTTGTTCGTGGTCGTGACGCGGATGATCCTGCCGCTGGCGCTGATGGTTGGCGTGTTCATCTTTCTGCGCGGTCACAATCTGCCGGGTGGCGGGTTCATCGCGGGGCTGATCGTCAGCATCGCGCTGCTGATGCAATACATGGCCTCGGGCTTTGGCTGGACAGCGGCGCGCAAGCGCATCGAATACCATGCGCTGATCGGGGCGGGCCTTCTGATCGCGGGGCTTGCCGGGATCGGGTCATGGGTTTTTGGCGCGCCGTTCCTGTCATCCGCCTATACGTACGTTGATCTGTGGCCCCTTGAAACATTCGAACTCGCCACGGCGGCCATTTTCGATCTGGGCGTGTTCCTGACTGTTCTGGGCGCTGTCATGCTGGCGCTTGCATCGCTGTCGCGGCTTGCGGTCCGGTCGGGTGAAGATATCAACCGCGCGCCCTATGACGCGCCCCTGCAGGAAAGGTGACACTGTGGAAGCACTGATCGCCCTGGCCGTTGGCCTGATGACGGCGGCGGGCATTTATCTTATGCTGCGGCAGCGGACGTTTCCGGTGATCCTTGGGCTTGCCCTTCTGTCCTATGCGGTGAACCTGTTCATCTTTGCCAGTGGCCGACTGTTGCGCAACGCACCGCCCATCCTGACGCCGGGCGTCACGGCCTACAGTGATCCGCTGACGCAGGCGCTTGTTCTGACAGCGATTGTGATTTCTTTTGCAATGACGGCGCTGATCGTGATCATGGCGCTGGGGGCCTGGCTGGAAACCGGGGATGACAGGATCGACATGGACCCCGACCCGTGAACCACTGGATCATCGCCCCTGTCATTCTGCCTGCCGTCCTTGCGCCGTTGATCGTGCTGTTGATGCGCAACCACCTTGGCCCGCAGCGCGCCGTGGGATTGGCCGGCACGGCGGCTTTGCTGTGTGTTGCGGTGGGACTGATGATCCTGGCGGGCAAAGGCGACCCGCAGGTCTATCATCTGGGCGGCTGGCCCGCGCCGTTTGGCATCGTGCTTGTGCTGGACCGCCTGGCCGCCCTGATGCTGGTTCTGACGGCAGCACTAGCGTTGATCGTGCAGGTCTATGCGACGGTGACGGGGTGGGACAAACGCGGGCAGCATTTCCATGCGCTGTTCCTATTTCAGCAGATGGGTCTGAACGGCGCTTTCCTGACGGGCGATGCGTTCAACCTGTTCGTGTTTTTCGAAGTGTTGCTGATCGCAAGCTATGGGTTGATGATCCATGCAGGCGGACGACAAAGGTTGCGGGCGGGCGTGCAGTATGTGGCATTCAATCTGCTGGGATCGACGCTGTTCCTGTTCGCGCTGGCGACTGTTTATTCCGTTACCGGGACGTTGAACATGGCAGATCTGGGGGTCAAGGTGGCGGCCCTGCCGGAAGGTGATTTCGCCTTGATCCGGGTGGCGGCGGTGTTGCTGCTCCTGGTCTTCGCAATCAAGGGCGCGCTGGTGCCGCTGCACTTCTGGCTGCCTGCAACCTATGCCAATGCGCCAGCACCTGTGGCCGCATTGTTCGCGGTGATGACGAAAGTCGGGCTTTACGCGACGTTGCGGTTCGGGACGCTGGTTTTTCCGCCGCAGACACCGGCGACGGGGTCGATGCCTGGTGACCTGCTGCTGCCTGCCGGTCTGATCACCTTGATCGTCGGGGCGGCAGGCGTTCTGGGGGCGGGCACATTCTCGCGCCTTTCGGCCTTTGCGGCCATCGCGTCGATGGGCACGGCCTTTGTGGCTGTGTCGATCTTTACGGTTCCGGCCACAGCGGCAGCGCTGTATTATGTCATCCATTCCACCCTCGCCATTGCCGCGCTGTTCCTTGTCTGCGACCTTGTTTCGCGTCAGCGTGATGGCGACAGCCTGCGTCATGCCCTGCCCCCGATGGCGCGGGGCGGCATGATCGCCGCGTTGTATCTGGTGACGGCCATCGCCGTGGCGGGATTGCCGCCCCTGTCCGGGTTTCTGGGGAAACTGATGATCCTGCAGGCAGGCCGCGATAGCGCGGCGCTGATCTGGACAGTGATTCTTGTCACCTCGCTTGTCGTCATCGTGGGGCTATCACGTGCGGGGAGTGTGATGTTCTGGAAGGCCCATGAAGCCAGCGCAGACAACCGGCCGCGGGCTGTGAGTGAGTGGCCCGCCGTGGCCTGCGTCACCGTGCTGTTGCTGTTGCTGGCTGCGCTGTCGGTCTTTGGGCAGCCGGTGCTGGAGTACACGACCGCGACCGCAGCGCAGTTGTATGACACGGCCCCCTATATCGCGGCCAATGCCCTTGGCGAACAGGTTGCACCATGATCCGCCGCCTGTTCCCGCAGCCCTGGCTGACAGTCACGCTCATCCTGACATGGATGCTTCTGGTGAATGGGACCAAGCTCGGCAGTCTGGTTCTGGCAGCGGCTTTGGGCATCCTGATCCCGCTTTTGACCAAGGCCTACT
This sequence comes from Gemmobacter sp., assembly GCA_031425195.1. Classification (GTDB taxonomy): domain Bacteria; phylum Pseudomonadota; class Alphaproteobacteria; order Rhodobacterales; family Rhodobacteraceae; genus JANPIX01. The sequence goes on from JANPIX010000006.1 coordinate 42,182, forward strand.
GGCCGGGCAAACCCCGGGTGCACAACATGCCTGCCCTTCTGGCCTATGTGGCGCTTGTGATATGGGATATTCTGGTCGCCAATATCGTGGTGGCGCGGATCATCCTGTTCCGCCGTCCCGATCAGATCAGATCTGCCTTCATTGCCGTCCCGATCAACCTGACGACGCCCGAAGGCATTGCCGTCCTATCGGCCACCATCACCCTGACCCCCGGCACCGTGACCGCCGACATGTCGGCCTGCGGGCGCGTGCTTCTGATCCATGCGCTCCACGCGCCCGACCCGGCTGCCGTGCGCGACGAGATCAAATCCCGCTATGAGGCCCGTTTGCAAAGGATTTTCGGATGATCATGCACGCCGTGCAATTTGCCATCGGCTGTTTCGGAATCGGGTTGATCCTGACGCTGGCCCGTGCCTTGTGGGCAGCCACGATTGCCGACCGCATCCTTGCGCTCGACACCATGGTCGTGAACGTGATCGCCTTGGTGATCCTGTATGGAATTCTGTCGGGCAACGGTGTGAATTTCGAAGTCTCGATCCTGTTCGCCATGACTGGCTTTGTGTCCACCGTTGCCTTTTGCAAATACCTGCTGCGGGGAAACATCATCGAATGACCGCGCTTGTAGATATTCTGATCGCGCTGTTCCTGATCACTGGCGGGCTGTTCGGCCTGATCGGCAGTTTCGGGCTCTGGAAACTGCGCATCCCGATGCAGCGGCTGCACGCGCCCACCAAGGCAAGCACGATGGGGGTCGGGACCGTCCTCGTCGCCTCCATGCTGGACAGTTGGATCGTCCATGGACAATTCAGCTTTCAGGAAATCCTGATACTGGTATTCATCTTCCTGACGGCCCCGGTATCGGCCCTATATCTGGCCAAGGTTCACCTGCATCTGACGGTCAAACGATCAGACGTGCCCCCGACGGGTTCGGGCTCGGATTGGGCAACCTATGTCACTGACGACGAAAGGCCCGGCGTCTGAACTTCGGCCCCCCCGGCGTCACCCCTTTGCGCCGATCTTTGTTTCGGTACCCGCGCGCAGGCGTCGGATGTTGGCCGAATGCCGCCACATGATCAGCAATGTCAGAACGACGCCCAGCAGGAACATCTCGTTCTGTCCAAGTCCAACCATCCAGAATGTTGAAAACGCCGCAGCGGCCAGGGCGGCCAGCGATGAATAGCGGGTTGTCACGGCAAACAGCAGCCATGTGGCGCAGGCCCCAAGCCCGACCCACAGGTTCAGGGCCAGAAGCACACCCAGAAACGTGGCAACACCCTTGCCGCCGCGAAAGCCAAGCCAGAGGGGAAACAGGTGCCCCAGAAACACTGCCAGTGCCGCCAACTGCGCGGCATCGTCTGCGCCGGGCAGCATGGCCTTGGTGACCAGCACAGCCACCGCCCCCTTCGCTGCGTCCAGAACCAGTGTCGCCAGCGCCGCCCCCCGGTTTCCCGTGCGCAACACATTGGTGGCACCGATGTTCCCCGACCCGATCTTGCGCAGATCCCCAAGCCCCAGCGCACGGGCGATCAGCAGTCCAAAGGGGATCGACCCGGCAAGATAGGCCAGCACGGCCACAAGCGCCAAAGTGCCCCCATCTGTTGTCAAAAGCGGCATGTCTTATCCCTTTGCCTTGAAAACCTGAATGCCCGCCACAAAGGTGGCGTGAACCCGGCCCTCCATCCGCTGCCCATCAAACGGAGTGTTCTTCGATTTCGAGTGCAGCGCGAACCGGTCGAGCAGAAATGGCGCGTCCGGGTCGAACAGCACCAGATCCGCAGGCGCGCCGACTGAGAGCCTGCCCTGCGGCAGACCAAGCCGGGTGGCGGGATTAAGTGCCATCGCGCGGAACAGCATCGGCAGGTCCATCGCGCCCGCATGATACAGACGCATCGCCGCCGGCAGGAATGTTTCAAGTGCGACCGCCCCGCTTGCCGCTTCTTCAAAGGGCAAACGCTTTGATTCCTCATCCGCCGGGGTGTGCATCGAACAGATGATGTCGATCAGTCCTGACGCCACGGCCTGCACCATGGCCTGCCGGTCGTCTTCGGATCGCAGCGGCGGGCGGAACTTGAAGAATGTCCGGTAATCGCCGACATCCAGATCATTCAGCGTCAGATGGTGGATCGAAACCCCCGCCGTGACATCCAGCCCGTTTGCCTTGGCACGCTCCAGCGCGGGCAAGGTGCGCGCTACGGTGATCTGATCGGCGTGGTACTTTGCGCCCGTCATCTCCACCAGCGCCATGTCGCGGTCAAAGCCCAGCCGTTCGGCCATCGGATGCACGCCGGGCAGGCCACGAAGGGACGCAAACTTGCCATTGGTGACGGCAGACCCCGCCGACAGCGCCGCATCCTGCGGATGCCCGACGATCAGCGCGCCAAGGCCGCGCGCATAGGCGAAGGCGCGCGCCAATGCCTTGTGATCGGTCGATACGCGGTCGCAATCGGTAAAGGCTATGGCACCCGCATCCTGCAGGAACCCGATCTCCGTCATCTCATGCCCGTCGCGGCCTTTGGTCAGCGCGGCCATATGACGGATGCGAACCGGGCTTTCGGCGGCGCGGCGCGTGACGAACTCAAGCGTTTCGGGCGTATCGATGGCCGGGTTCGTGTCAGGGCGGGCGATAATGGTCGTCACCCCACCCGCCGCCGCAGCCAGCCCTGCAGACCGGAAGGATTCGCGGTGGCGTTCGCCCGGTTCCCCGATCTTGACGCCAATGTCGACGATGCCGGGGGCAAGGACAAACCCGCCGCAATCAAACAGATCCGCAGATTTCGGCGCGGGCGCGTCGATGCCCACAATCACGCCGTTGTCGAGGGTGATTGTGCCGGGGCGGTCCGTCAGCCCCTCGGGGTCGATGAGCCGGGCGTTGGTCAGGTGCAGGGTCATGCAAGCCACACGAAGATGGCCGTGAAAGCAAAAATGAACACCAATGCCGCCGTGGCGACCATCCCGCTCATCCGGGCCGGGGACATGGGTTTTCTGGTGGGGCGGGGGTTGTCGTTCACGGGATCATCCATCACACCATCACCCCCACCGCCTTCGCCCCGCGTTCGGCCCGCAGATTCCTTGCCAACAGGTCCATGCAGGCCATGCGCACGGCGACGCCCATTTCGACCTGTTCCTGAATGACGCTGCGGTTGATGTCGTCGGCCAGATCGCCGTCAATCTCTACCCCACGGTTCATCGGGCCGGGGTGCATGACGATGGCGTCGGGTTTGGCATGGGCCAGCTTTTCGGCGTCCAGCCCATAACGGTGATAGTATTCCCGCTCGGACGGGATGAACCCGCCGTCCATCCGCTCTTTCTGCAGGCGCAGCATCATCACCACATCCGCGCCTTCCAGCCCCTTTGCCATGTCGTCATACAGTTCGCAGCCAAATTCGCCCACTCCGGGCGGCATCAGGGTTGGCGGGGCGATCAGGCGGATGCGGTTTTCCATTTTCCCCAGCAGGATCAGATTGCTGCGTGCCACGCGGGAATGCGCGATATCGCCGCAGATCGCCACGGTGAGCCTTTGTATCCGCCCCTTGGCGCGACGGATCGTCAGCGCATCAAGCAGCGCCTGTGTGGGGTGTTCATGCCGCCCGTCGCCCGCATTCAACACAGCGCAGTTCACCTTGGACGCCAGCAGATTGACGGCCCCCGACGACGGATGGCGCACCACCAGCAGGTCTGGGTGCATCGCGTTCAGCGTCATCGCCGTATCAATCAGGGTTTCGCCCTTCTTCACGCTCGACTGCCCGACATTCATGTTCATCACATCCGCCCCCAGCCGCTTGCCCGCCAGTTCGAAACTGGCCTGCGTGCGGGTGGAGGATTCAAAGAACATGTTGATCTGCGTCATGCCCGCCAGCACGTCGGATTGTTTGACCGTGCGGCGGTTCAGATCGACATAGCGGTCGGCCAGATCAAGAATGGTGACGATATCGCCCGGCGACAGATGTTCGATGCCCAGCAGGTGTCGCGCGCGAAAACTCATGGGGCCTCCCTGGGGGTGGAACAGCGCCGTTATAGAAAGCGCAGGGACGCGGGGCAACGCTCAATCAACATGCAGAAAACTGTTCCATAATGCCACGAACCGCCTTTCAGTCACGAGCCAGTCCGGCAAGGCAGCCTCGGGGTAGGAAAACGTGAACGTTGCCTGTGGGGTGAATGTTTCGTGCAGGCAAGTGGGGGCGGGTGCAGGTATGCCCCAGCATCTGATCCGCGTGGCGACGCTACCGTCCGGTCGGCTGCGAAAGAAATAGTCAACGGCAGGGCGCCAAAGCGCACAGACATGAGCGCATGGGGGCCTGGTTCCAACCTGCCGTCACGGAGCGCCTCAAGATGCATGGGTGGCAAGAGCGGATTCGGACCCAGTCGAATTGCAGGACGCGGGAAACGATCTGCGATCAGTGGCGCAAAGGGGCTCACGCCAAGGGTCACTGACCTGTCAAATACCTCGGGTCGCAGGCGGGCGGGAATCAGACGGTCCTCACCCAGATAGATCACCCGCTTGCCCGCCGGTTCGTGCCGAAATGTCCCAAGAAAATCGGCTCGCGGGGCACAATGCAAGGGATCGGCCAACCCTTCGAAAAGACCAGGTTGAAACGCTGACTCGTTGTAAGACCAATGATACCCCTGCAACCCGTCTGGCCGCCGAACCAGCAAAACCGCATGATGGCGCAGGGTTTCCTTGCCGATGACGATTGCCGTTGTGTCGAACCAACCGCCGACGGGTCGCTTTGCCGCGCCCAATGCGATGCAATAAGGATCACCTGCCGCAATCGTTCTGGCGCTGGACCGGAGCGCGTAGGGCACCAGAACGACCGCCCACACACCTATCAAGAAAACCACGAGGGCCGTCAGGGCAAAGAAAGCGCGTGGCATCAGGAAGGCAAACACCAACAGGGCGACGACAAGCGCAGCGCATAAAATCAAGATCTCGCAAAACGCCAATGCCTGCCCGTTCCTCTTACAATAGCCCGCAGCAAGGTCGCGCACGAATCCGCAACTGTAAAGCCGATGGTTGCGGCGATGAGCGGCGCGGCCTACCCTTTGGGGATGGGAATCGGGGATCATCTGGACACGCCGGAAGGCTGGCACGCGGCAGCGCAGGCGTTGATCTGGCAGGCGGAACTGGGTGCGATGGATGCCTGCGGTGACGACCCCGTGGACAGGTATGCCCTGTTTGACGAAGCGCCGCGCGCGCCGGCCCCGGCCCCGGTTGCCAGTTTTGTGGATGCCCCGCCCCTTGCCGTGACGCGGACCGAAGACCCGGTGGCTGTGGCCCATGCAGCGGCGGTGGCGGCCCAGACGCTCGACGACCTCCGCGTGGCGATGACGGCCTATGACCATTGCGAATTGAAGCGGGGGGCCAGAAACGCTGTCTTTGCCGACGGCAATCCCGCGGCGAGGGTCATGATCATCGGCGAGGCACCGGGCAAGGAGGAAGACCTACAGGCCCGCCCCTTTGTCGGCGCGGCGGGTCAGTTGCTTGACCGCATGTTCGCCGCAATCGGCCTGTCGCGTGACCATCCCGATCCGGCGCAGTCGCTGTATATCACCAATGTCATGCCTTGGCGTCCGCCGCAGAACCGCGACCCGGAGCCTGCCGAAATTGCCATGATGCTGCCGTTTCTGGCGCGGCATGTGGCGCTGGCTGACCCCGACCTTCTGGTGGTGATGGGCAACACGTCGCTTTTTGCGGCGACGGGGGCCACCGGCATCACCCGCCAGCGCGGCAACTGGGGCACCGCTTTTGGCAAGCCGATGCTGCCTATGGTACATCCCGCTTATCTTTTGCGGAACACGATGGCCAAGCGTGAAGCTTGGGCCGATCTTTTGTCGATCAAGGCGCGGCTGTTGCAGGGCAACTGACGATTTTCGACGGAAAGCCCGCACAAGGGCGTTATCATCCGTCAGGCGTGATTGTCCGCTGGCCGCGTCGCGATAGAACAGATGTTGACTGTCCTTGCACTGGAAAGCCGCCACATGCGTTTCGTCACCCGTTCCGCCATTGCCCTGGGCCTGCTAATCGCGACACTGGCCCTGCTTGTCGGGACGGGTTGGGTGATTTCCGATGCAATGCAGACACGTCTTGCGGGGGCCGAGCCGGCACGGCGTGCCGAAGAACGGGTGTTCACCACAAGCGTCATCCGCGTCGATCCGGGCAGCATCACGCCCAGCCTGACCGCCTATGGCGAAGTCAGGGCACGGCGCAGCGTGGAACTGCGCAGCCCCGGTTCAGGTACTGTCGTACGTCTTGCAGACAACTTTGAAGATGGGCGCGCGGTAACTGCCGGGCAGGTACTGATGGAACTTGACCCTGTTCCCGCCGCCACGACGCGTGACCTTGCCACAAGCGATCTTGTCCGTGCCGAAGCGGAACAGGCCGAGGCAACGCGCGCCTTGCAACTCGCGCGCGATGAACTGACGGCGGCACAGGCGCAAGCGACACTGCGCCAGCAGGCCCTGACCCGCCAAAATGACCTTTTGGAACGGGGGGTCGGCTCTGAATCCGCCGTGGAAACGGCTGCCCTTGCCGCTTCTTCGGCCGATCAGGCGGTGCTGTCACGGCGTCAGGCATTAAGCCAGGCCGAAACGCAGGTGGCGCTGACCGCAACAGCGATGGCCCGGCAGCGCATCACTTTGGCCGAAGCGGAACGCGCCTTGGCCGACACCGTGCTGCGGGCCGAATTTGCGGGTGTGCTCAGCGGCATTTCATTATCGGCGGGCGGGCGTCTTTCGGCGGGGGAACGCATCGGTGATCTGATCGACCCAACGGCGCTTGAACTGTCATTCCGCGTGTCGACCACGCAGTTCGGGCAGCTTGTCGACGGACAGGGCAATCTTTTGCCCCTGCCGATCACGGCGGAACTGGAGGCGGGTAATGCGGCGCTGTCGGCGACGGGCCGGTTGTCGCGGGTTGGGGCGGCAGTGGGCGACGGCCAGACCGGCCGGTTGATCCACGCCGAACTGGACGGTGCCCCGGCCTTTCGTCCGGGGGATTTCGTGCTGGTGTCCGTGCAGGAACCGGCCCTTGAAAACGCGGCAATTCTGCCCGGCGCGGCATTGGGTGCAACCGGACAAGCGGTGTTGGTCGTCGCTCAGGACGACAGGCTGCGTGAACAGGAGGTAAAGGTTCTGCGCCGTCAGGGCGATGATGTGATCATCGAGGCGGCAGGACTGGACGGGCAGGATGTGGTGGCTGACTGGTCGCCGCTGCTTGGGTCCGGCATCAAGGTTCGCGTTGCGGGTGCACCGGACGACACTGCCAGTCTGGTGCCGGTAACAGCCGAACGCCGCGCCGCCCTGATCGCGGCAGTCGAGGCGGATTCCACTTTGGCGGAGGCCGACCGCGACAGGCTTCTGGACCAACTGGCGCAGGATCAGGTGCCCGACAGTCTGCTCCGGCGGCTTGAAGAACGGGCGGGTGGATAATGGCCGACACCAGACGATTGCCCCGTGCGCGCGGCCTGATTGCCTATGTTACGCGCCACCGGACCTTGCCGAACCTGATCATGTTCCTGATGATCGTGGCAGGGCTTGTCGCGATGAGCCGTATTCGCGCGCAGTACTTTCCCGACGTCGTTCAGGCCGAGGTGACGGTGCAGGTCGCATGGTCGGGTGCCGGGGCCGAAGACGTTGACCGTGCCATCGTGCAGGTTCTGGAACCGGCGCTGCTGACCGTTGATGGCGTGTCCGACATCGTGTCGCGCGCCAACGAAGGCAATGCGCGCATCACGCTGGAGTTTGAGCCGGGCCATGACCTTGGTCAGGCGACCGAAGATGTTCAGGCCGCCGTCGACGCCGCTTCTGGCTTGCCTGATGCCGCCGAAGAGCCCGTTGTAAGGCGCAGCGCCTGGCGTGATCAGGTGACGGATGTGGTCATCACAGGGCCGGTTTCCACGGATCAGCTTGGCCGTTTTGCGGACGAATTCGTGGAACGCCTGTTTGCCGCCGGGATCACGCGAACAACCATTCAAGGTCTGGCCGCGCCGCAGATACTCGTGGAGGTGCCGACTGTCGCGTTGATTCGCCATGATCTGACCATGTCCGACATCGCCGATGCCATCGCCGCCGAAACCCGCGCCGAACCGGCGGGCGAAGTGGGCGGGACGGCCCGCGTGCGCAGCGGCGACGCGGCACGTGGCCCGTCGGATATCGCCGCAATCGTGCTGCGATCCGCCCCGGACGGGACCAAGTTGACAGTGGGCGACGTGGCGACAGTCGTGACCGAAGGGGTGGACAGGGGGCGCGCCTATTTCGTTGGCCCCAACCCTGCGATGACCGTCCGCGTGGACCGTGACGAAAACGGCGACGCCATCGACATGCAGGCCACCGTGGCCGAAGTCGCCGCCGCTTTGCAGCCCAGCCTGCCGCAAGGCGTCACGCTTGAACTGGTTCGAACACGGGCCGAACAGATAACCGACCGGCTTCAGTTTCTGCTGGAAGACGGGCTTGCCGGGTTGGGGCTTGTGGTGCTGGCGCTGTTCCTGTTCCTGAACGCCAAGGCGGCATTCTGGGTGGCGGCGGGGATTCCGATTTCCCTGCTGGCGGCGATTGCGGTGATGCATGTCACGGGCATGACGCTCAACATGATTTCAATGTTCGCGCTGATCCTGATGCTGGGGATCGTGGTGGACGATGCCATCGTGGTGGCCGAACATGTGGATTATCGAACCCGCGTTCTGGGCGAAGCCCCGGTTGTCGCCGCGGAGCGGGCGGCGTCACGGATGGCTTTGCCGATTGTCGCGGCAAGCCTGACGACGATCATTGCCTTTGCCAGCCTTGTCACACTTGGCGGGCGATTCGGGGCGATCATCGCGGACATTCCATGGACGGTCATCATCGTGATGAGCGTGTCGCTGATCGAATGTTTCTTCATTCTGCCCGCCCACATGGCGAGTGCGGTCAAGGGGATCGGCACGCAGGCCTGGTATGACTGGCCGTCGCGCACCGTCTTGCGCGGGTTTGCGTGGTTTCAGATTCACATGGTTCGCCCGTTTATGAAACTGGCATTGCAGGGCCGCTATGTCGTTGTTGCTGCGGCGATTTTCCTGTTGTCGACGCAGGTGGCGGTGTTCCTGCGCGGTGATCTGCCGTTCCGGTTTTTCAATGCGCCAGAACAGACATCGGTGAACGGCAATTTTTCCATGCTGCCGGGGGCTGATCGGGATGACAGCGTGGCGATGCGGATCGAACTGCAGCGCGCCGTGGATGCGGTATCGGCGGTCTATCTGGCGCGGGACGGCGTGTCGCCGGTGACGTCGGTGATCACGCAGTTGGGTGGCGCCGCGGGGCCGGGACTGGCCGGGGCCGAGGGGAAGGACGCCGATCTTCTGGGTGGCATCGCCATCGAATTGATCGACCGCGATGCGCGCAGTTGGCCGTCCAGCGATTTCGTCCGTGACCTGCAGGACGAGGTGCGCCCGCATCCGATGATGGAGGAGCTGAGCTTTCGTGGCGGGCGGTTCGGGCCGGGCGGAAATGCCCTGTCGGTTGATCTGTCCGGGGCAGATGCCCCCACCCTGAAAGCCGCCGCCGAGGCGGTCAAAACCGCCCTTGCGACCTATCCCGAAGTGTCGGGGTTGGAGGATACTCTGGCCTTTGACAAGGAAGAGTTGATCCTGACACTTTCGCCGCAAGGTCAGGCACTTGGCTTTTCCATCGATACCCTTGGCCGTTCGCTCCGCGACATGCTGGGCGGTATCGAGGCGGCAAGTTTTCCCGAAGGCCCAAGATCGGCCACGATTCGTGTCGAACTGCCCGATACCGAACTGACGGCGGACTTTCTGGAGCGCACCCTGATGCGGGCCGGAGAGGGGGTTTATGTGCCGCTGGGCGACGTTGTGGAGGTGACGCAGCGGTCGGGATTTTCGTCGATCCGGCGCGAGAACGGGACGAGGGTGGTTACGGTTTCGGGGGATCTGAACGAGGATGATCCTGCCCGCGCGGCAGAAGTGCAGCGGGCGCTGACGGAGGAGATTTTGCCCCGGATCACCGCCGATTTCGGGATAAATCAGCGGTTGTCGGGACTTGCAGCACAGCAATCGGAGTTTCTGGGCGATGCGGCCATCGGGCTGATCTTTGCGCTGGGCGGGATCTATCTGTGTCTGGCCTGGGTGTTTCAGCGGTGGCTGCAGCCGATTGTGGTGATGTCGGTTATCCCCTTTGGTCTGATCGGGGCGATCTGGGGCCATGTGCATTGGGACATGGCGCTGTCGCTGTTTTCGATTGTGGGGATGATTGGTATGACGGGAATTATCGTCAACGATTCCATTGTGTTGATCGACACGATCAACGATTATTCCCGCACCCGCGCCCTGCGGCCAGCGATCATTGACGCGGTGACGGACAGGCTTCGCGCCGTGATGCTGACCACGATGACGACGGTTTTCGGGCTTGCCCCCCTGCTGTATCAGCCGAGCGCGCAGGCGGAGTTTCTGAAACCCACGGTGATTTCGCTTGTCTATGGGTTGGCGGGGGGGATGTTGATCGTGCTGGTGGTGGTGCCGTCCATCGTGGCCATTCAGGGCGACATCGGGCAAAGTTGGCGGTCGCTTCGCCGGGCGATGGGGCGCACAGGGCGGCGCCGCCTGCGCCGGTATCTGACGAGCCGACAAGGGTAAGTCAGGTGTATGAGAGGCGTATGTTCCGCGTATGCGACGCGTATTCAAAGCGTATGTACGCGTGATTTGTCAGCCTGAGGGGCAGCCCAGTGCTTCTACCGCTGTGGGACCGGCAAGGACGGTCACGCGCACCCGGTCACGTTCGAACAGGAAGGGGCCGTTCTGATCGTTCACCATATCGACGGTGGCGACAAGCTGGTCGCCGCGCCGGACGGTCAGCGCCTCGCTGACCCAGACGCCGGATTGCTGACTTTCCAGAACCACGGTTTCGACAGCGCCAAGGGGTGGCATCGTCAGGCGGGCGGTGACGCGCAGACCGTCGTCGATGGGCGTCACGTCGCAGGCGAGTGACGTCAGGCCCGCCGCGCCTGCGTGACCGGGTTGATCGGCGAGCGCCTGTTCGATGGCGTCATGGCGTGTGCCGCCGCGTGGCAGATCGGCCGGAAGGTCGGCTGAGACATTGATGGTGGCGGGCACACAGATGTCACTGCAGACACCCAGATCGACCTGAAGGGCCACATGCACAGGCTGGCCCGGCGTTGCGGCAGAAACCTCGAACGGGAGGACCAGCCTGTCGTGATATCCGATGGTCAGCATGCCGCTTGTTTCGAACACTTCGGGCCGGGGCCAGTGCAGGCGGACGCCTGACACGTTGCGCGACCCTGCCCAGTCAAAGACCGGCGGGATGCCTGCATCGCCGGGTGCACGCCAGTAGGTTTTCCACCCCGGCGCAAGCCGCAGTTCCAGCGCCGCCATGTGGTTGCCATCTTCCATCCGCCAGCCGGGCAGGATTGTTGCCGTCACCAGACCAGACGGCACTTCGCCCAGTGCGGGCATGGCAAGGGCGCAAAGCGCGGCACAAAGAAAGACCTGTTTCATGCCACACAGCATAGGCAGCCGCCCGCCGATGGAAAGTCACATTGAAGCGACATTCCGTGAATGCCGCACGGCCACGCAGTTTTCGGGTTGAGGATCGGGCCGCGCCGCGCCTAGATATGCGAAACGAAAGGGTAAAGCGATGGATCTGGCAGGTGCCTTGCTGATTGCGATGCCGGGCATGGCAGACCCCCGGTTCGACCATTCGGTCGTGCTGATCTGCGCCCATTCCGCCGAAGGGTCGATGGGCATTGTCATCAACAAGCCGTCGGTTGATCTGAGTTTCGCAAGCCTGCTGGATCAGTTGAACATTCCCCGTTCGGAACAGGGCCGCGACATCCGCGTGCATGTCGGTGGGCCGGTGGAGCGGGGGCGGGGATTCGTGCTGCATACGCCTGACTACAGTGCGGGGCCTGCCACGATGCCGGTGCCCGGTGGTTACGGCATGACGGCGACACTGGATGTGTTGCAGGCATTGGCGCGGGGAGAGGGGCCAAGTCAGGCGCTGCTTGCGCTGGGCTATGCCGGGTGGGGGCCGGGGCAGATCGAGGCCGAGATTGGGCGCAACGACTGGTTGACGGCGACGCGGGCATCGACCGATCTCGTCTTTGCAGAGGCGGACACGGACAAGTGGCGGATTGCGCTGCGCGAGTTGGGGGTTGATCCGGTGAGCCTGTCGAGCCGTTCGGGCCGCGCCTGAACCGTCAGAGCGCCGCTTCGTCGTAGATGCGGGTCAGGTCACCCGCCCATTCGCCATGGTATCGATCAAGCCAGCGGTCGGCCTGCACCTTTCCCGAGTCCAGATTGCGGGCAAGCGGGGCGAGCAAGACTTCTTCGCCCAGGCCCCGTGCGACGAGCCCTGCATGGCTGAGTGACAGGGCGCGGTCGGCCAGATCGCGCAGGCGGATGCCATCCGCCTGCGCTTCAAGCCCGCTGACCGATGCGGCGACGCGCAGGGCTTCGCGGGTGTCTGCCGTCAGCCCCTTGACCAGATCCCACGCGGCGTCGAGCGCGTTCTGATCGTACATCAGGCCCACCCAGAAGGCGGGCAGCGCCACGATATGCCCGCGATCGCCGCAATCGGCCCCACGCATCTCGATGTATTTCTTGACCCGCGCCTCGGGGAACACCGTGGTCATGTGATCGGCCCAATCTGACAGGGTGGGCTTTTCCCCCGGCAGGGCGGGCAGTTCGCCTTTGAGGAAATCGCGGAAGGATTGGCCCAGCGCGTTGATGTAATGCCCGTCGCGGTAGACGAAATACATCGGCACATCGAGAACCCAGTCGACATAGCGCTGGAACCCCATGCCATCTTCGAACGCGAAAGGCAGCATTCCGGTGCGGCTGTCGTCAAGCCCGCGCCAGATGCGCGAACGCCAGCTTTTGTGGCCGTTGAGCGCCCCGTCAAAGAACGGGCTGGAGGCGAACAGGGCGGTGGCAACCGGCTGCAATGCCAGCGAGACGCGCAGTTTCTGCACCATGTCGGCCTCGGACGCGTAGTCGAGATTCACCTGCGTGGTGCAGGTGCGATACATCATCTGCGTGCCATGGGTGCCGACGCGGCCCATGTAATCGGTCATCAGGCGGTAGCGGCCTTTGGGCATCACGGGCATTTCGGCGGCGGTCCAGACCGGGGCCGCGCCGATGCCAAGAAAACGCACATTCATCGGGTCGGCGATGACGTTGACCTCGGCCAGATGATTGTCGAGTTCGGCGGCGGTTTCGTGCACCGACAGGAATGGCGCGCCTGAGAGTTCGAACTGGCCACCGGGTTCAAGGCTGACGTTGGCCCCGTTCCGGGTCAGGCCGATGATCTTGTCCTGTTCCATCACGGGCTGCCAGCCGAACTGATCGCGCAGGCCTTCCATCAGCGCCTTGATGCTGCGCGGACCGTCATAGGGGAGCGGTTGGTGCGTGTCGGTCAGAAAGCCGAATTTTTCATGTTCGGTGCCCAGACGCCAGTCGGCCTTGGGTTTGTTGCCGCTTTCCATCATCTCGGCCAGTTGCTCGAACCGTTCGATCGGGCCACCGCCGGACTGGGGAATTGACATGGAACGCTCCGTTCAGGGCAGGAATATCAGGCGGCAAGGGGTGGCCGTTTGATCAGGCGCTGTCAAGGGCAGGCCGCAGCGACCGATGCCAAAGGATCGGGCCAAGGGCCGCGCGCGGGACGGCGGGCGCGATCTGCGTGCCGGTATCGGATGGGGCGTTGCGGTGGCTGGCGTCGGGCAGACCCACGGCATCGACAAGGGCGCGGGTGTCCATTCCGGGCAGGCTGGCAAAGGCGTCGAACAGGCGGTCGGCGCCTGACGCATCGACCGGAAGAAGAAGCGCCTGACCATCGCTTTGCTTCAACCGCCAGAAGCGCCGCCCTGCCATCCAGACAAGACGCAGTTCCGTCACATCGGCGAGCGAGACAAAGCCGCCGCCGTCGGGGCCGAAATAGCTTAGCTGTGCTTCATCGACATCAATGATTCCGGGGGCGTGGATGCCCTGACCAAAGCGCAGGCGACGCCGGGCCATGATGCCAAGGATAGTGGCAATGGCCACGACTGCCGCGCCGAAGGGGATGAGGACATAGCCACCCAGCCAGATGCACCACAGGCCGAACGCGCCAAAGCCCGTGGCAAACAGGATTTCACGCACGCGCCACAGGGCGGTTTGCACGTCGCGGCGGATCAATGGCATGGCGGCACCTTGGGCGTTGACGCTGGGGCGGGGTGTTGGCGAGGGTGGTTCAGGATCACTGCCAATCCCCCAACGCCGCCTGCCACAGGGTGATGGCCGCCACCGCCGCCGTATCGGCGCGCAGGATGCGGGGGCCGAGGCTGGCCTGCACGACCTGCGGCATGGCGGCAAGGCGGGTCTGTTCGCGTTCCGAGAACCCGCCTTCGGGGCCGATCAGGATGCCCCAGGGGCCGTGCGACATGCCCGCCAGCACCGTCGCCGCCCCGGTCAGATGTTCGTTGCACCACAGAAGGCGTCGATCCTGCGGCCAGGCGGCCAGCACCTTGTCGAGCGGTTGCAAATCATCGACCGGGGGGACAAAGGTGCCGCCGCATTGTTCGGCAGCCTCTACCGCGTGGGCCTGCAGGCGATCCTGGCGGATGCGTTCGGAATTGGTGTGCTGTGTCTGCACCGGCATGACCCGCGCGCAGCCAAGTTCCACCGCCTTTTCCACGATGAAATCGGTGCGCGCCTTTTTGATCGGCGCGAACAAAAGCCACAGGTCGGGCGGCAGGCGCAGGGGGGCGGTCTGGGCGCGGGCGACAAGGATGCCGCCGCGTTTGCCCGCATCCGCCACGTCGGCGCGCCATTCGCCATCGCGGCCGTTGAACAGAAGGACGCCGTCGCCCACGCCCAGCCGCATCACGGAAAACAGGTAGTGCGCCTGATCCTGCGACAGGGCCACCGCTTGCCCATCGGCAAGCGGGTGTTCTACATAGAGACGGATCTTTGGCCCTGACATGAAACGCAACATATGACCCCGCCCCCCCGAACGCCAGAGGCTGCCCCACCCCCGGCGGAGCAAGCGGGCGTTGTTGCCGATGCCGCGCGGGGAAACTGGGTCGACCGGCTGGCCCCGGCGCGGAGCAGGCCTTTTCTGCGGCTGTCGCGCGCGGACCGGCCCATTGGCACATGGCTTTTGCTGCTTCCCTGCCTTTGGGGCATCACGCTGGCCGCCAATGACGGCGGGTTCCGGCAGTGGGATATCTGGCTGGTGCTGTCTTGCGGGATCGGGGCCTTTCTAATGCGTGGGGCCGGGTGCACCTGGAATGACATCACCGACCGCGACATCGACGCATCGGTGGCGCGAACGCGGTCACGGCCCATCCCATCGGGGCAGGTGAGCGTGCGGGCGGCGCTGGGATGGATGATCGTGCAGGCCGTTCTCGCGGCGGTGATCCTG
Source organism: Gemmobacter sp. (assembly GCA_031425195.1). Classification (GTDB taxonomy): domain Bacteria; phylum Pseudomonadota; class Alphaproteobacteria; order Rhodobacterales; family Rhodobacteraceae; genus JANPIX01. The sequence continues at coordinate 57,584 of JANPIX010000006.1, forward strand.
TTTACCTACAACACGCTTGCCATTGCACTTGGCATCGGGTCGCTGGCGTTGGTGGCGATCTATCCCTTTGCCAAGCGGTTCACCTGGTGGCCGCAGGTGTTTCTGGGGCTGGCATTCAGCTGGGGTGCCCTGCTTGCCTTTGCGGCCCATGCCGGGGAGGTGCCGGCGGCTGCGGTTCTGTTCTATCTGGCGGGAATCGCCTGGACGCTGTTTTACGACACCATCTATGCCCATCAGGACCGAGAAGATGATGCGCTGATCGGGGTCAAGTCAACGGCGCGGCTGTTTGGAAGCCAGACGAAATCGTGGCTGACGGGGTTTCTGGTGGCGGCGGTGATGCTGATGGCGATGGGGGTGATCCTTGTTCACGCCGATCAGGACAGGCCCCTGGCGTTGGTTCTGGGGCTGGCGGGGGTCTGGGGATTTGGCTGGCATCTGGGGTGGCAGTTGAACCGGCTGGACGCGGACAACCCGGAAAACTGCCTGTCGCTGTTCCGTTCCAACCGGGATGCAGGGCTGATCCCTGCGCTGTTTCTCGCCGCTGGCGCGCTGGTCTGATTGATCCCTGCGGGCGGTGGGCTTAAAGGAATGCCTTGTTCCCGTGACGAAAGCCCCTGCCCGCAATGCGAATCCCTAACAATCTGATTGCCCCCCTGGCGTTTCTGGCCGCCGCTGTTCTGGCCTTTCTGGGGGCATTCTGGGCGGCCGTGGTGATCGAGAACCGATCCGCCGCAGCAGTGACGTCGCAGCTTTTGAACGCGGGGATGACCTGGGCCACCGTCGAATCAGACGGTTTGCAGGTGCGGCTGACGGGCACCGCCCCGAACGAGGCTGAACGCTTTCGTGCAGTCAATCTGGCCGGATCGGTGATCGATGCCGCACGGATTCGCGACCGGCTGGAAGTGACGCCGGTGCGCGCCATCGAAGCGCCACGCTTTTCCGTGGAGATGCTGCGGAATGATGACGGTATCCAGTTGATCGGCCTGTTGCCGGAAACGGAACGCGGCCCGGAACTGGCGAACGAGGCGGCGGCGCTGGCCAACGGGATGAAGGTGACGGACATGCTTGAGACGGCATCGTTCCCGCCGCCGGAAGGTTGGTCGGCGGCGCTGGCGTTCGGGCTGGATGCGTTGAAGATGTTGCCGCGATCAAAGATTTCCGTGTCGGCGGACCGCGTGGCGATCACCGCGATTTCGGACAGCGAGACGGCAAAGCGGCGGTTCGAGACGGATCTGGCGGCGCTGAAGCCGGAAGGTTTGGACGTGTTGATGGATATTTCCGCCCCGCGTCCGGTGCTGACGCCCTTCACGCTCCGCTTTGTGAAGGATGCGGAGGGCGCACGGTTCGATGCCTGTGCCGCCGATACGGAACGGGCGCGCGACCGGATTGCACAAGCGGCCCAGGCAGCGGGTTTGCAGGGGCGCGTCGGGTGCACGGTGGGCATGGGTGTGCCATCGCCGCGCTGGTCGGAAGCCGCCGAGGCGGCGATCCGTGCAGTGGACGCGCTGGGGTCTGGATCGGTGACGTTTTCGGATGCCGACATCACGCTGCTGGGCGATGTGTCAACACCGCAGGCGACGTTTGACCGGGTCGTGGGCGAACTTGAAACCGCCCTGCCCCCGGCGTTTTCGTTGAAGGCGACACTGCCGCCGAAGGAAAGCACTGTCGATCAGGGACCGGCAGAGTTTACCGCCGCCCTGTCGGAAGACGGGCAGGTGCAGTTGCGTGGCCGTGTGACCGATGATCTGCTGCGCACTGCCGTGGACAGCTATGCCCGGGCGCAGTTCGGGGCGGACCGGGTTTATACGGCGACGCGCGCGGATGAGGAATTGCCGGATGGTTGGCCGGTGCGGGTTCTGGCCGGGCTGGAGGCGTTGGCGCAGTTGGAGCATGGCAGTCTGACAGTGCGGGCCGATACGGTTGAAGTGGGCGGCGTGACCGGATCGCAGCAGGCACGGGCACGAATTTCGCAGATCCTGTCGGACAAGCTGGGTCAGGGGCAGACGTTCAAGATCGCCGTGACCTATGACGAAAAGCTGGACCCGCTTGCGGCACTTCCGACACCGGAAGAATGCATGGTGGATATCAATGCGGCGCTGGCGCGGGGCAAGATCACCTTTGCGCCGGGGTCTGCCGAGATTGACGCAGTGGCCAACCCGACGATGGATGCGCTTGCGGCGGCGCTGATCGCCTGCCCGGACCTGCCCCTTGAGATTGCGGCCCATTCGGATGCACAGGGGTCGGAAGGCGGGAACAAGGCGTTAAGTCAGGCGCGGGCCGAGGCTGTGCTGTTGTCGTTGCAGGGGCGGCAAGTGCCCGTGGGGATGATACGCGCCGTGGGATATGGTGAAGAACGCCCGATTGCCGACAACGGCACCGAAGCGGGGCGCGAGGCCAACCGGCGGATCGAACTGACGCTGCTGGGTCCGGGTGGTGCGGCGGTTGCAGCAGCGCAGGCACCGGCAGAGGCCGGGGCGGCGGTGGCGGCAGAGGCGCCTGCCGACGCTGCCGTGGCGGCGCCCGACAACGGGCCTTCGGTGGCCCCTGCCGATGCCTCCGTCCGGCCGAAACCGCGCGCCGACCAACCCTGACGCGCGACGGAACCGGGCTTGCCAACACCACGGAAAATGCGCAGAACCCTGCCATGAACCGTTCCGAATTCATTCTTGCCACGGCTGTGATCCTGTTTGTGGCGTTTGCCCTTGGGTGGTTCACCTATTGGATCCTGCACCGGTTCGCGCGCATTTCGGGCGGCGACATGGGCGAGGTGGACCGTCTGGCACAATCGCTCCATGATGCCGAGGAATTGCGGGATCAGGCGCTGATGTATCTGGAGCAGCGCGAGGGGGAACTGACCAATCAGATCGCCCAGACCGAGGCCGAACTGCGCGCCGCGATGGAAGGCCTGCGCGATGCGCGGACCGAGGCGGAAGAGATGCGCAAATACATCGAGCGGATGCATTCCAACGAATAACGCTACAAACCGTCGGTCAGGACGCCCATCAGGGTGCTGTCAGGCAATGTCAGATCATCCACCACATTGAAATGATGCAGACCTGTGGCAACGGTCCAGGGGCAATCCCACGCCTCGGACAACAGGCGGGCCTGCCACAGGAAGGCGGGGCGTTCCTGCCCCCCCACCCAGACATGCGCGCCGACGCCGGGGCGCAGGGTCAGGCGGGCGGGGCTTTCCCTGGCGGCTTCTTTGGCGGTGATGCCGAGGGTGTCGTTCATGGCGGTCTGCATCAACGGGGCGAGTTCAGAGATGGGGGAAATCGGCACGACGCGTTTCACGCGGTCGGTGATCGCGATATCGGAACACCCCATGCGCGCGGCAAGGTGCCCGCCTGCGGAATGGCCTGTGACCACGATGGGGCCAGCAACCTGGGCCGAGGCCACGGCGATGCCCTGCGCGATTTCGCGGGTGATGGCTTTGATGCGGGCGTCGGGGGCGAGCGTATAGCCCAGCATGGCGCAGGCCCAGCCGCGCGCGATGGCTCCGGCGGCAAGATGTGACCAGTCGGCGGGCGCGAACGCCTTCCAATAGCCGCCGTGAATGAACACCATCAGGCCAAGCGGGTCACCCTGGGGGTGAAACAGATCATATGTCTGGCGCGGGCCGGGACCACAGGGGACCGCCAATGTGCAGCGGGTTTGCGCGCGGAACGCCGCCGCCGCCGCCCGCCAGCTGGGCGGAAAGCTGTCTGCATCGCGGATGAACGCGCCATTCTGATAGTCCGGGTCCAGGGTCATCGCATCCTCCACCATGATTTGATCAAAACATATCGCCCGCGCGCCTTGCGGAACTGGACAAATCCATTGCACGGATGCATTCCAGACGCACTGCCGAATGAGGAGGCCCTGATGCTCGATTCCGTGACCAACCTTGCCGCGATGCTGACAGACCCAAGTCTTCTGGAGACACGCGCCTATGTGGCGGGCGAATGGGTCGGGGCGGATGACGGCGGTACCTTCGACGTGTTCAACCCGGCGCGGGGCGATGTGATCTGTTCGGTGCCCAATCTGGGCCGGGCCGAAACCGCGCGGGCCATCGCAGCGGCGGACGTGGCGCAGAAGGAATGGGCGGCGCGGCCTGCGAAGGAACGCGCCAACACCCTGCGGGAATGGTTCAACCTGATGATGGCCAACCAGCATGACCTTGGCCTGATCCTGACGGCCGAAATGGGCAAGCCTTTGGCCGAAGCCAAGGGCGAGATCGCCTATGGCGCATCGTTCATCGAGTTCTTCGCCGAAGAGGCCAAGCGGGTGCGCGGGGAAACCATTCCCGGCCACATGCGCGACAAGCGGATCACGGTGCTGAAACAGCCCATCGGGGTTGTCGGGTCGATCACGCCGTGGAATTTCCCGAACGCGATGATCACCCGCAAATGTGGCCCGGCGCTGGCTGTGGGCTGTGCCTTTGTTGCGCGCCCTGCGGCGGAAACGCCGCTTTCGGCGCTTGCCATTGCGGTGCTGGGGGAACGGGCGGGGCTGCCGAAGGGCATTTTCAGCGTCATCACCTCGCAGCGGTCCTCCGACATCGGCAAGGAGTTTTGCGAGAACCCGGTCGTGCGCAAGTTGACCTTCACCGGATCGACCGAGGTGGGGCGCATCCTGATGCGGCAGGCGGCGGATCAGGTGATGAAGTGCAGCATGGAACTGGGCGGCAACGCGCCTTTCATCGTGTTCGACGATGCCGATCTGGATGCGGCTGTGGTCGGGGCCATGGCGTCGAAATTCCGCAACAACGGGCAGACCTGCGTCTGCGCCAACCGGATTTACGTGCAGGCCGGGGTCTATGACGCCTTTGCCGCGAAATTGCAGACGGCGCTGGAAAAGACGCGGGTGGGCGACGGGCTGACCGAAGCGGTGGAGTTCGGGCCGCTGGTCAACATGAAGGCGGTGGAGAAGGTTGAAGAACATATCGCCGACGCTCTGTCCAAGGGTGCCCGCATCAGCATGGGCGGCAAGCGTCATGCGCTGGGCGGTTCGTTCTTTGAGCCGACGATCCTGACCGGGGTTACCCATGCGATGAAGGTGACGTCGGAAGAAACATTTGGGCCGCTGGCCCCCCTGTTCAAGTTCGACACCGAGGAAGAAGCAGTACACGCCGCCAATGACACGATCTTTGGATTGGCATCATACTTCTATTCCCGCGACATCGGGCGCATCACGCGCGTGCAAGAGGCGCTGGAATACGGGATCGTCGGGGTCAACACTGGCCTGATTTCCACCGCCGAGGCGCCCTTCGGAGGGGTCAAGCAATCCGGTCTGGGTCGCGAGGGAAGCCATCACGGGGTCGAGGACTATCTGGAAATGAAGTACATCTGTTTGTCGGTCTGATGCTGGACAGTTTCGTGCATTACGCCCAATCTGCGCCGAAATGACTGCCATCCAAAGGTCGTACCGATGCCGCTTTTGCAACTGACCTATGCGTCGCGCCCGTTCGGGTTCGATTCGTCTATGTTGGCTGGGATTCTGTTGGATGCCCGCCGCTGCAATGACCGCGATGGGGTGACGGGCGCGTTGATCTGCCGGGCCGACCTTTATCTGCAGCTTCTGGAAGGGCCGAGCGACGCGGTGGAGGCGGCTTTTGCGCGGATTGCGCGGGATGACCGGCACATGGATATCCGCCCGCTTTTCCGCCGTGGCATCGCACCGGAGGCGCGGTTGTTCGCGCGGTGGGCGATGCGCGATGATCCCGCCCAGACATGGGTCTGGACGCGCGAGGAGATTGACGCAGGTGCCGCCGAACGCGCCACCGAAGCGGAGGTCATGGCGATCTTTGCGCGGCTGGCCGAAACCGAACCGACCTGAACCGCCTTTCACACAGGATATCCCAACATGCAGACTGTCACCCGACTGCCCGCGACCGATAGCGTTACGCCATCGCATGACACGCTTGACGGTTGGGTGGTGACCGAAGGGTCACCGCGCATGACGACATGGGTTCTGCACACCACGGCGGACGGCACCATGATGTCGGGAATCTGGGAATGCACAACGGGATCTTGGCACGCAACCTACACCGCGTATGAATATGTCGTCCTGATCAGCGGGCGGATCGTGATCACGCCAGACGGCGGCACGCCGGTCACGGTTTCGGCGGGCGATGCCTTTGTCGTCGAGAAAGATTTCAAGGGAACGTGGAAGATCGAGGAACCTGTGCGCAAGCATTTCGATTTCCGTCTTGATTGACCAAGCAGGCAGGTTCATACGCCCCCGATGCTGAGTGAAATTGCCCTTGTGCTTGGATTGATCCTGCTGAATGGGGTTCTGGCCTTGTCGGAACTGGCCATTGTTTCGGCGCGCCCTGCCCGCTTGCGCATGGTGGAACAGCGCTCACGCGGGGCGGCGATGGCGCTGCGGCTTGCCGAAGATCCGGGGCGGTTCCTGTCGACTGTGCAGATCGGCATCACGCTGGTGGGCGTGTTGTCGGGGGCGTTTTCGGGGGCCACGCTGGGCGCGCGTCTGGCCGGCTGGCTGGTGACGCAGGGGGTGGACGCCGAACTTGCCAACACGCTGGGCGTGGGAGGCGTGGTGGTCGTTCTGACCTATCTGTCGCTGATCGTGGGCGAGTTGGTGCCAAAACAACTGGCTTTGAAGAACCCCGAGGGGCTGGCTATCCGAATGGCCCCCGCAATGACGGTGCTGTCGCGCATCGCGGCACCGCTGGTGTGGTTTCTGGAACGGTCGGGCCGGTTGATCCTGCTGGCCCTGCGTCAGGGCAACAGCGACAAGGCGGGGGTCACCGAAGAAGAAGTCCGGTCGCTTTTGCACGAGGCGCATGACGGGGGGGTCATCGAGACGGAAGAGCGCGACATGATTTCGGGGGTCATGCGGCTGGCAGACCGTTCGGCGCGGGCTTTGATGACGCCGCAGGTGGAGATTGACATGCTCGACCTGGAATCGACCCCGGCCGAGGCTTTGGCCGCCGTGCGCCGGATTGCGCGGCCCCGGATGCCGGTGCGCAAGCGCGGGACGGATGAGGTGGTGGGGATCGTCACGCTGCACGACGCGTTCAATGCGTTGTCGCGGCGCGAACCGCTGAACATTCCGGCGCTGTTGCAGGAAGTGCCGATTGTGTCGGACATGGCCGATGCGCTGGACGTGATGCAGTTGCTGCGCCAGACGCCGCACCATCTTGTTCTGGTCTATGACGAATATGGCGCGTTCGAGGGGATCATCACGTCGGGCGATATTCTGGAGGCCATCACCGGGACGCTGGACGCCACGTTTTCGGATGAGCCCTCGATGGTGGAACGCGCGGACGGCAGTTTTCTGGTGGCCGGGTGGATGCCCGTGGACGAATTCTGCGAACGGCTGGCGTTGCCGCGCAGTGTGGCGGGCGATTACGAAACCGTGGCGGGGATTGCCCTGCATCAGTTGGGTCATATGCCGTCGCTGGGTGTCACCTTCGTGGTCGAGGACTGGCGGTTCGAAGTGATCGACATCGACGACCGCCGGATCGATAAGGTGCTGGTCAGCCGGGTCTGAATATTTTCGTGATGCGTTCCAAGGATTGCCGGGTGTCGCGCGTCTGACTATGCGTGATGCTGATGACTACATCCGATGAAATTCTGGCGACAGCCGCAGCCGGTGGGGACCGTGACGCCTTTGCGTCGCTGTTGGCGCGGCATTACGACAGGATCAACGGGCTGGCCTGGCGGCTGACGGGAAGCCGGGCGGATGCGCAGGATCTGGCGCAGGACATTTGCGCCAACCTGCCTGCGAAACTGCGCAACTGGCGGGGCGAGGCGCGGTTTTCAACCTGGCTGTACCGCGTGGTGGTGAACGCTGTGCATGATCAGCGCCGCCGCAACGCGACGCGGCAGCGGGCCGGGCAGGGCTGGGGCGACTGGGAAATCGCGCGACAGGATGAAATGGCGGCGGACCGTGCGGCGCAGGACTGGCTGGCGCAGGCGATGACGCGCCTGCCGCCGGAACTGCGCGATACGGTGGCATTGGTGCTGGGCGAAGACATGACGCAGGCCGAGGCGGGGCTGGTGCTGGGGCTGTCCGAAGGCACGATTGCCTGGCGCATGTCCGAGGTGAAAAAGCGGTTGCGCAGTATGGCCGAACAGGAGGGCGCACGATGACGGACGAACTTGATGCCCTGCGGGCCGCCTTGCGCCGCGCCGAACCGGCCCCTGACGCCCGCGCCCGTGATGCGGCGATTGCGCTGGCGATGAAAAATTTTGATGCGGAGCAGCGTGCCGTCCAAGGATTGCCTGCCGCCGCGCGTCCTAATTCCGACCGCCCGAGCGGGGCGGGGATTTGGAACAGGATGGGTATCATGTTGAAGGGATTGACGACACAACAGGCTTTGGCCGGAACCGCGTCTATCGCTGCGATTTGCGTGGCGGTGGTCTTGACGGGGCAACAGGGGTGGAAGACCGGCACGGTGGACCTGCCGCCGCCTGTGATTGCCACGCCGCCCGAGAGCACAATCGAGATCATGCCCGAGGCGGATGTTCCGACCATTGCGGAAAGTACCGCGCCGGATGGGCGGACCGATCTGCAGGGGCAGGCCGTGCCGTTGCCGCAGGTCGTGATGCCAGAACCGATGGCACCGATGGCAGACAGTGCGATGGAGAGCACCGCCCCCTTGGCTGCGCCGCGCACACGGCAGGAGCGGTCTGTCATGCCGGCGCCCGAGATGGAGGGCACTGGCGCGAACACCCTTGGCAAATCCGCCGGGGCCGATGCACTGGGTGGGATGTCTGCCGCAGAATCCGCGATGCCGATGGGTGCGCGGGATCTGCAGATACAGCAGGAGCCGGATACCGAAGCTTTTGCGAACGAGGCCCCGAACCCCGTCAAGGTGACGGCGGAAGAGCCTGTTTCGACCTTTTCGATTGATGTGGATACCGCGAGTTATTCCGTCGTGCGCAACAGTCTGAACATGGGGCAACTTCCCCCCCCGGACGCCGTGCGGGTGGAGGAGATGGTGAACTATTTCCCCTATGCCTACCCCGCGCCCGCCGCCGAGGACGGGCCTTTCCGGCCCAGCGTGACCGTGATGCCGACACCATGGAACCCGGCCACGCGGCTGGTGCATATCGGGATACAAGGGGCGATGCCTGCGATGGCAGACCGCCCTGCCCTGAACCTTGTGTTCCTGATCGACACGTCGGGCAGCATGGACGAACCGGCGAAGCTGCCGTTGCTGAAGCAATCGCTGTCCCTGATGCTGGGCCAGTTGCGGCCGCAGGATCAGGTGGCCATCGTGGCCTATGCCGGGTCTGCGGGTGTGGTGCTGGAGCCTACGGGTGCGCAGGACGTGTCGCGCATCAGCGCCGCGCTGAACAATCTGGCGGCGGGCGGGTCCACCGCCGGGGCCGAGGGGTTGGAACTGGCCTATCAGGTGGCGGCGTCGATGACGGGCGAGGGCGAGGTCAGCCGCGTTTTGCTGGCGACGGATGGGGATTTCAACGTGGGTGTCAGTGACCCCGACGGATTGGAAGCCTATGTCGCCAAGAAACGCGACACGGGCATCTATCTTTCGGTGCTGGGTTTCGGGCGGGGCAATCTTGATGATGCGGTCATGCAATCGCTTGCCCAGAACGGCAACGGACAGGCCGCCTATATCGACACGCTGAACGAGGCGCGGAAGGTTCTGGTGGATCAACTGACCGGGGCGTTGTTCCCGATTGCGGATGACGTGAAGATTCAGGTGGAGTGGAACCCGGCAACTGTCGCGGAATACCGGTTGATCGGGTACGAAACCCGCGCGTTGCGGCGCGAGGATTTCAACAATGACCAGATCGACGCGGGCGAGATTGGCGCGGGCGTTTCCGTGACGGCGATCTATGAAGTGACGGCACCGGGCAGCGACGGGTTGTTGAATGATCCGCTGCGCTATGGCGCGGCAGGGGATACGGTTGCCACGGATTCGGATGAGCTTGGGTTTTTGCGCCTGCGCTACAAGGAACCGGGGGGCGACACGTCGATCCTGAAGGAAACGGCCATTGGGCAGGACACCGGCCCGGCATCAGACGACGCGCGGTTTGCCGTGGCCATCGCGGGGTTTGGTCAGCTTTTGACGGGGGCTGTCTATCTGGGTGACTGGGGATGGGACGACGCCATCACGGCGGCGCTCGCGGCGCGGGGCGAAGATGCGTTCGGCTACCGGATCGAAGCGGTGAACCTGATGCGGATGGCACAGAGCCTTTCTGCCAACTGAACAGCCACAACGAAAAACGGCCCCGCGATTGCGGGGCCGTTTGTCATTTGCCCTGTGGACGGCGATCAGACTTCGGCGGTTTCGACGGGTTTGGCGTCGATCGCCTTGGCCTGGGTATCGCCCAGACGTTCAATCTCGATCCGGCGCGGTTTAAGCGCCTCGGGCACTTCGCGGACAAGGTCGATGTGCAGCATGCCGTGTTCGTGCAGGGCACCCGTCACGCGGACATGATCGGCCAAGGCGAAGCGGCGGTCGAAGGCACGGGTCGCGATGCCGCGATGCAGATAGCTGCGCTGCGGATCTTCGGTGGGTTTGCGGGCGGACAGATGCAGGCCGTGATCGCGCACCTCCACCGTCAGGTCATCGGGGGAAAACCCGGCGACAGCGACGGAAATGCGGTAGGCGTGATCGCCCGTCTTTTCGATGTTGTAGGGGGGATAGCTGGGTTGCGCCACGTCGGTGGTCAGGGCGCGGTCCATCAGATCGGCGATGCGGTCAAAGCCGACAGTGGCACGGTAGAGGGGGGCAAAATCAAAGTTTCGCATGGTTGTCATCCTTGTAAAGCGATGCGTGGACACCCTCCATTACTGGCAGGGCGGCAGTCTTGCGGACCCGTGTGGCATCCGCATGACTGGCATGTGGGAGTTGGGATTGCGGGCGTCAAGACCCCTGTGGCGGATCAGGGTTTGACGAATTTTGCGCCGGTGCCGGGGGTTTGCGGCAGGCCGCGCACCTGCGGCAGGGTGCGGCGCATGCCAAGGCCGGCGTCGGCATCCAGAACCGCGCGCAGTTCGACAAGGGATTGCCCCAGATCCGCGCCAAGGGCGACCTGCATCCCTTCCACCTCGGCCTTGGCGGACACGACGGACACGATGGCGGCGATGCCGTCGCGGATGGTGAAGATCGGTGCGCCGGACGACCCGTAATCCACGTTGCACGACAGCATCAGGATGCCGGGCTGGCGCGCCAGAACAAGGCACACCTCTTGCAGGGAGGGGGCGTCGTCGCGGGACTGGGCGTAGGAGACGACGCCAACTTCGTCCCCTTTCGACGGGCGGCTGTCGGTGTGGAAGGGTTCGATGGACGGCAGGCGGATCGGGCGGTCAAGTTCGATCAGGGCGATGTCATGGGCCACCCGGTCAATCTTGCCCGGCGCGCCGTAGACATAGGCCGGGTGGGCCAGTGCGCGGCGCACACCACGGTAGGCGGCGGCGCGGCCATTGCGCCAGCCTGCCAGAAATTCGATGGTGGACGGATCGATTGCCACGCCGCTGTCCTTGTTGAACAGGCAGTGCGCCGCCGTGAGCACCAGTTGCGGCGAGATGAGCGTGCCGGTGCAGAAACCTTCGTGCCCCATGTTCAGGCGGCCCACGGCATCCCAGCCCCGGCTGTCGTCGCCGGTTTCCAGACGGCGCAGTGCAGTTTCCTGTGCAGTGGCCGCGCCGGGAGCCAAAAGGGCAAGCAGAGCAAGGGCGAGCGGCAGGTGGCGGAACATCGTGATCTCTATTCCCAAAAGGCGTACGCAGGGGCGGATCAGCCGGAAGTAACATCCGACTGCTCCAGACTTGCAGGCTGTGGTCCGCCCGTCGCCCAGTCAAGCAGTTCGACGGTGTGGACCACCGGAATTTTGCTGGCCGAACCGATCTGCATCATGCAGCCAAGGTTGCCCGCCGCGATGACGTCGGGGCGGCGCGCCTCTAGCGTGGCGACTTTGCGGTTGCGCAGTTCGGCGGAAATGGCGGGTTGCAGAAGGTTGTAGGTGCCAGCCGATCCGCAGCACAGATGGCTGTTTTCCGGTTCGACCACGGTAAAGCCCACCTTTTTCAACAGGTCGGCAGGCGTGGATTTGATCTGCTGGCCGTGTTGCAGCGAACAGGCGGAATGATAGGCGACACGCAGGGTTTGGCGTTTGGCGGGGGGCAGGTCCAGCAGGGCCACCACTTCGGTCACGTCGCGGGCCAGACCGGCGATCAGCGCCGCATCCTGCGCAAGCGGGGTGAGGCGGAACATGTGGGCGTAATCCTTGATCGTGGTGCCGCAGCCGCTTGTATTGATCACCACGGCATCCAGCGGGGCCTTGGCATGGGCGGCGGTCAGGGCATGGATCATGCCTTGGGCAGCGTTCATCGCCAAAGCCTCTTTCCCCATGTGGTGGGTCAGGGCACCGCAGCAGCCCTGCCCTTCGGCAATCACCACGTCGCAGCCGAGCCGGGTCAGAAGGCGGATCGTGGCATCGTTGATATCGGTGTTCAGCGCCTTTTGTGCGCAGCCCGTCATCAGGGCGACCCGCATCCGGCGCAACCCAGTGGCGGGGAAGACCTGCGCATCGTCGTTGCGGCTGACGGGGGGAAGGCGGCGGGGGGCCATGTCGAGCATGGCGCGCAGGCGGGCGTCGGGGACGATCCCGCGTAGGGGGCGCGCCAGACGTGCGGCGAACAGGGCAAGACGGAACCGCATCGGATGCGGGATGGTCCGCGCCAGCGCCGCGCGCAGCAGCCGTTCCATCAGCGGGCGGCGGTAGGTTTCTTCGATATGGGTGCGGGCGTGATCGACAAGGTGCATGTAGTTCACGCCGGAAGGGCAGGTCGTCATGCAGGCAAGGCAGGACAGGCAACGGTCGATATGCTTGACGGTATGGGCATCGGCGGGGCGGCCGGTTTCCAACATGTCCTTGATCAGATAGATCCGGCCGCGCGGGCTGTCGAGTTCGTCGCCCAGCACCTGATAGGTGGGACAGGTGGCCGTGCAGAATCCGCAATGCACGCAGGCGCGCAGGATCTTGTTTGCCTCCGCCGTGGCGGGGTCATGCAACTGGGCCTCGGAAAAGTTGGTCTGCATTTTGGTCAGGCCCTTAACAGTTGCAAGATCAGGCCGCCAAGAACGACGAAGCCCAGCGCCACCGCGACTCCGTAGCTGCGGCGCAGGTCGCCGCCGAGGCGGGGGCGCAGAACCTGCAACCCCCCGGCGAGGATGGTGGCCGCAATGGCAAGGGGCGCGTGGGCGGCGGGGATCGACCCGGCAGGGGCCGCGGCGAACAGGGCGAGGGCGGCGAGAATGACCGCAGCGCAGGCGATGGCCGCAAGCCGCCCTGCCGGCACGACACAAAGCGCCACATAGATTCCAAGCGGCACCGCCATGAACATGGCAAGCAGGCTATCCATGCGGTTGGCCCCCCATCAGGCCGGGGTTCAGGATGCCGCGCGGATCGAACTTGGCGCGAAGACCTGCCGTCAAGGCCGCGACCGGGGCCGGTTCGGGGGCGAACTGTGGCCGCGTCACCGACCCCTGCCCCCGCACAAGGGTGGCGTGGCCGGACACTTCGGGCGGCATCATCGCGCGCAGGTCGGTGTCCTGCGGCATCAGCGCCCAGATCAGCCCGCCGCCCCAGTCCAGAAGATGCGCAGGCGCGCAAAGGGCCGCGACGACGCGCGGCGCATCGGACGGTTTGACCGAGATGCGCCACACGTCGCCCGCCTGCCCGGCAAGGGGTGTCACGTCGCGGATGTCGGCCCAGCAAAGGGCGGATTGCGCCGCGTCAAACTGGGTCACCGCGCCAAAGGGTGACAGAAGACCGGCGAGCCGTCCGGCACGGTAGGCGACTGACGCGGCGAACCCTTCGAGCCGCAGGAGCGTGCCTTTGTCGGGCAGATGTGCGGCGCCGGTCACATCGAAGGGCGAGCCGAGCGCCACCGCCATGGCGCGCACGGCATCGGCGTCTGACAGGCCCGTGACCGACAGCGTGATGCTGGTTTCGGGGATTGGCAGCACCTTGAACGAGACTTCGGTCAGCACGCCCAACGTGCCCCAACTGCCCGCGAGGAGTTTCACGAGGTCATAGCCGGTGACATTCTTCATCACGCGGCCACCGTTCTTGATCACCGTGCCGCGCCCGTCGACAAACCGCACGCCGATCAGACTGTCACGGCAGGCCCCGGCCTGCACCCGGCGCGGGCCGCTGGCGTTGGCGGCGACGACGCCGCCGATGGTGGACTGACCGTTGCGCCCGAGAAGGCGGCAAAGATTGGGCACTTCGAACGGCAGGCGTTGCCCTTCGGCGGCCAGCGTCGCCTCGATTTCGGAAACGGGCGTGCCGGCACGGGCCACCAGGGTCAGTGCGCCGGGTTCGTGCAGGGTGACGCCCGACAGGCCTGTGGTCCACAACTCGTTACAGCCGTCTGCCGTCAATATGCTGCCGCGCGTGCCGCCGCCCCTGATCTGGAGGGGGATATTGGCATCCCGTACACAGGCCGCCAGGTCGAGTTCTGTCTGGGGGCGCAGGGTCATTCTTTGGTCCGGAAAATGAGGGGGAAGTGCGCCCAGCCGACTGTCAGGCCGACCGGCGGCTGGCTGTGATGTCGAGCGGGAACACCTTGGCCGGGTTCATCAGCCAGGCGGGATCGAACACATCCTTGACGCGCAATTGCGCCTCCATGTCGGCGGGCGAAAACTGCACGGCCATGAGATCGCGCTTTTCGACGCCGACGCCGTGTTCGCCGGTCAGACAACCGCCCACTTCGACACATAGGCGCAGGATATCGGCACCCAGCGCCTCGGCCAGATCAAGGTCGCCGGGTTTGTTGGCATCGAACAGGATCAGGGGATGCATGTTGCCGTCGCCCGCGTGAAACACGTTGGCCACGCGCAGGCCGTAGTCGGCGGTCATTTCCGAGATGCGACGGAGCACGAAGGGCAGCGATGACACGGGAATGGTGCCATCCAGACAGATGTAATCGCCCATCTGCCCCATCGCCCCAAAGGCGGATTTGCGGCCAAGCCATATCTTTTTCGATTCCGCCTCGGACCGGCTTTCGCGGAGTTCGACGGGGTTGTGGCGTTGGGCGATGGCCTTGATGAGCGTCAGTTGTTCGTCGATTTCGGCGGGACTGCCTTCGACTTCAACGATCAGCAGCGCCTCGCAGTCGGGATAGCCTGCGTGGGCGAAATCTTCGGTGGCGCGGATGCAGGGGCGATCCATGAATTCGATAGCCACGGGCAGAAGGCCCGCCTTGATGATGTCACTGACGCAGGTGCCTGCGACCTCGTTGCTTTCAAACCCGATCAGAACGGGACGCGCGCCTTCGGGTTTCGGCAGGATGCGCAGCCAGGCTTCGGTCACGATGCCCAACTGCCCTTCGGAGCCGCAGATCACGCCCAGAAGATCGAGCCCCGGCTGTTCCAGCCCCGGCCCACCGATCTGCATCACGGTGCCGTCCATGAGGACCAGCGTCACGCCCAGAAGGTTGTTGGTGGTGACACCGTATTTCAGGCAGTGCGCGCCGCCGGAGTTCATCGCGATGTTGCCGGCGATGGCACAGGCAAGCTGACTGGAGGGGTCGGGCGCGTAGAACCAGCCTTCAGCCTCCACCGCGCCGGTGACACTCAGGTTGGTGCGGCCGGACTGGACGCGGATGAAGCGGTTCGGATAGTCGGTTTCGATGACACCGTTCATGCGGGCGACGCCCAGAATAACCGCATCTTCGGTGGGCAGTGCGCCCCCGGCAAGTGACGTGCCCGACCCGCGCGGAATGACAGGCACCCGCATCGCGTGGCACAGGCGCAGAACGGCGGACACTTCGGCGGTGCTGCGCGGCAACACGACGGCCAGCGGCTGACAGCGGTAGGCGGTCAGCGCATCGCATTCATAGGCGCGGGTTTCCGCGGGATCATGCAGTACGGCGTCAGCGGGCAGAATGGCCAGAAGCTGATCCACGATGGCGGCTTTGCGCGCCATGATTGCCGTGTCGGGGGCAGGCATCTGCATCCAGCGATCCTTTCAGGAATGGGAAAAAACTATCGCCAATTTTGCCCCATGGCAATGCGGGTGGGGGATGGTAAGGATCGGGGATGGATCTGATGGCCCGCCTGACCCTGTTTTCGACACTGGACGCCGTTGCGGTGGGATTTTTCCTGCTTGCCTGGGTCATTCTGGGCTGGGTGATCGAACATCCGCCCGTCTGGCGGCCTTCGGTTTCGGTGCTGATGGCGGATTACCGGCGGGAGTGGATGCGGCAGTTCGTGACCCGGCAGCCGCGCATCTTTGACGCCAATGTGATCGACAATCTGCGGCAGAGCACGGCGTTCTTTGCCTCGGCCGCGATGATCGCGATTGGCGGGGGCGTGGCCCTGATCGGCAATTCCGAGCGGCTGGTCGGGCTGGCCAAGGACCTGACGGTGCCGGTTCCGCAACTGGTGATCGAGGTGAAGGTGATGCTGGTGTTGCTGTTCGTGGGCAATGCGCTGTTGAAATTTATCTGGGCGCACCGGCTTTTCGGGTATTGCGCGATTTTGATGGCGGCGGTGCCGAATGATCCCGATGATCCGCAGGCCTTGCACCGGGCGGGACAGGCGGCAGAGGTGAACATCGCCGCAGCCAAGGGGTTCAACCGGGGGATGCGGTCGATCTATTTTGCGCTGGCGGCACTTGGCTGGTTGCTGGGGGGCTGGGGTCTGATCCTTGGCACAATCCTGACAACGGGCGTCATGCTGCGGCGGGAATTCGCGTCGGTGTCGCGCGAGGTGATCCTGCAGCGTGACAACTAGGATGCGGTCGGGCCATCGCGACCCGCGCGCCCGGTAAAGCGCCCTTCGCGCAGCCATGCGGCAAGGGCAAGTCCCGCTGCCAGGACCAGATAGGCCCAGCCGGGCAAAAGGGCGGCAAGGCGCACGTCCTGAGTGACATAGGCCCCGCGCGGGGTGATCCCGATCCAGCCGCGCCCTGCCGCGACGCGGCCTTCGCCGACGCGGCGGATGTCGGGCAGGCCATCTTCGATCCGCAGGATGCCGCCGGATGTGGCATCGACGATGGGGGCGAGTTTGTCTGCCGTCGCAATCGTTTCCTCGAATTCCTTTGGGGCCGAAGGGCCAACCGCCACGACGGTTTCCAGATCGCCCTGCGACAGACGGTAGAGCCCGACGCCGGGTGCCTTCCAATCCAGCGCATAGTGGCCCGGGGCCACTTCGGGCACGGCGAGCACGGTTTGGGTGCCGTCGGGCAGCGTCACAGTCACATCGCCGGGCGGCGTTTCGGCGATGGTTCGGCGGCTGATGGAAACGGTGTCGCCCACGGCGATGGCGGTGAGCGCCTCTTCCTCCAGTTCGGGTTCCTTGAGCATCCAGTGGGCAAGGCGGCGCAAAAGCTCCAGCTGCGGACCGCCGCCTTCATAGCCACGTCCCCAGAGCCATGCCTGATCGGACGCGAGCACGGCCACCCGGCCTTCGCCTTCGCGGGCGAGGACCAGAAGGGGCAGGTTGTCGATCCCGCTCATCACGACCTGACTGCCCGCGCGGGCGGTGATTTCGATCTGGCGGAACCAGCGGCCCCAGCCTTCGGCAGGGGCGTCTTCGTCCAGACCCTGCGTGACGGGGTGGCGTTTGCCAAGTTCGGTGAGCACGGGGCGAAAGCCGCCTTCCAGAACGCGGCTTGTCGCCTCTACCGGGAGGATGTCGGCCAAGGGGGAGCGCCAGAGGCTGTCGGCGGTGCCGAATTCGGGGCCGGCGGCGACCAGCACAGTGCCGCCGTTGCGCACATAGTCACGCACGTTTTCCAGATAGGACAGGGGCAGGATGCCGCGCAGGCGGTAGCGGTCGAAGATGATGAGGTCGAATTCGCTGATCTTTTCCACGAACAGTTCGCGCGTGGGAAAGGCGATCAGCGACAGTTCATCGACCGGCACGCCGTCCTGTTTTTCGGGCGGGCGCAGGATGGTGAAATGCACGAGATCGACCGATGCATCGGATTTCAGAAGGTTGCGCCAGACGCGTTCACCGGCATGCGGTTCGCCGGAAATCAGCAGGACGCGGAGGCGGTCACGCACGCCGTTGATCGACAGCACGGCGGCGTTGTTGCGATCGGTCAGTTCACCGTCTGTCACCGCCACCTGAAACTGCAGGACGTTGGCCCCGCCGTGTGGAAGGGTAAGCGGCAGTTCCATGTCTTCGCCCACCGGCACGCGGTAGGATTCGGGTTCGCCACCGTCGATGGCGATGGACAGGTCGGCGGCGGCGGCCACGTTGGAGGGCACTTCGCCACTGTCTTCCACACGGACGGTCAGCGTCACCTCTTCGCCCAGAATACCGAAGGCAGGGGCGTTCTTGATGATCAGGCGGCGATCCCAGTCCTGTTCTTCGCCGGTCAGCAAGACGTGCAGGGGGGCGGGCATCGAGGGGGCCAACTGCAGATCGTGGACCTGACCATCGGTGATCAGCACGGCGCCTGCGACACGGGCGCGGGGTTCTTCGGCCAAAGCCTCGGCCAAGGCCGTCATGGCCTGTGTGCCACCATCGCCGGGTGCATCGCCCAGCCGCACGACGCGGAGTTCGGTATTGTCGAGTTGCGCCACTTCGGCCTGCACCGAGGCAAGCGCCTGTTCGATCTGCGTGGGGCGGGTGCTGACCGACTGGCTGGCGCTTTCATCGACGACGGCGATGACGATATCGCTGAGCGGGGCGCGGTCTTCTTCCTGAAGCGAGGGGTTGGCCAAGGCCGTGAACAGAACAATGGCGGACAGCCCGCGCAGCCACCAGCCCGACAGACGCCGCCAGATAGCAAGCGCCAGAAACACAACGGCCAGCGCGCCAAGGCCCGCCAGATAGGGCAGGGAAATCAGCGGATCGAGGATCAGGGACGCGGTCATTCACCAAGCCTTTCCAGAAGGGCAGGCACATGAACCTGATCGGATTTGTAGTTTCCGGTCAGCACATACATCATCAGGTTGACGCCAAAGCGGTTGGCGATTTCGCGCTGCCGTTCGCCCGCGTTGCCGCGCCCGATGGGGAACATCGGCACGCCGCGCGTGTCGGTGGCCCAGGCGGAGGCCCAATCGGCGCTGCCGACGATCACAGGTGAGACGCCATCGTTCAGGTTGCGGAACGGCATGCCTTCGGCCTGTTCGGCATCGGGGGGCGAGGCTTCGACCCAGATCGCCTGACCGCTGTAGCGGCCGGGGAAATCCTGAATCAGATAAAAGCTGCGCGTCAGAACGTGATCCTGCGGAATGGGTTCGATCGGGGGAATGTCGAGAGCGGAGGCGATAAGCTGCAGGCGGCGTTGTTCCGGGCTGCCGCCGGTGCCACCTGCCATGCCGCCGTCGCGGGTGTCGAACAGGATCATCCCGCCAGTGCGCAGAAAGCGGTTGAGTTTGGCATAGGCGGCCCCGGACGGAAGCGGCTGATCCGCCGTGATTGGCCAGTAGAGGAAGGGAAAGAAGGCAAGTTCATCGCGTTCGATATCGACGCCCATCGGCGCTTCGGGTTCGATGGTGGTGCGTTCCCACAGTCTGTCGCCCAGCCCGCGCAAGCCTGCCTCGGCGATGTCATTCACCTGCGGGTCGTTCGTTATCACATAGGCAAGGCGCACGGCGGTGGTTGCCTGCAGCGCCAAGGCATCCTCTGCGGCATCCTGCGCCCGCATTGGTGTGGCCGTCAGGCACAGCGCCATCAGCACAACCGCGATACGCCCTGCCGTCTGACCGGACAGGCGGCCCGAAATCCAGAGTGCCGCCAGAATGTCGAGCATCAGGAGGGCCAGACCGCCGCCAAGGAAAAGGCCTTTCAGCCCGATTTCTTCGCGTTGTTCCAGCCCATCGATGGGCGTGCCTTCGGGCCAGACCGATGGCGCAAGCGCCGTGTCTTCGCGGATCACGTTGAGCGCGACGCGGCGGTCTTCGCCGGCATAAAGGCCGGGCAACAGGGCGGGGCCGGCGGGGCCTGCCGCCAGAACCGCGCCATCAACGCCGGGCAGATCGCCCGCCTGACCGGGCAGGCCGAAGCCGTCGAGCACAATCTCGGGCACCCAGATCTGACCGGCAAGATCCGCCTCTTGCGGGGCGGCGGGGCGGGTGGACACCGCCAGCCGTTCGAGCATCTGGACGAACAGGCCCGACAGGGGAAGGTTGGACCAATCGGCATTGGCTGTGACATGCACCAGCACCACCTGCCCTGCGCCCACGTCAGAGCGGGTGACAAGCGGCGTGCCATCGGCAAGGGCTGCAATCGTGCGGGCGGCAAGGTCGGGACCGGGCTGGGCCAGAACCTGCTGGGTCACTGTCACCTCTGCCGGGATGGTCAGGCCGAAAAAGGGGCTGCCTTCGGCAAACGGAGCCAGCGCTTTTGGTTCACCCCAGCTCATCGCGCCGCCGATGCTGCGTCCGCCTTCGCGCAGAAGAACGGGCATCAGCGGGTCTTCCGCCGTGCGCGCCACATCGCTTGCGGCAAGGCGGGGGCCTGCAAAGCGCAGAAGAAGGCCGCCGCCGTCGAGCCAATCAAGGATGCCGTCCTGTTCGGTCTGCGTCAGGCGGGCCACATCGGCCAGAATGATCACGTCGGGATTGGCGGGCAGGATATCTTCCAGTCCGCCTTCGAGCAGATCAGCCACCGGTTCCAGCGCCTGTTGCAGGTAGTGGGTGGGCGACAGCAAAAGCAGCCCTTCGGTGGCGCTTTCGCCAGAGATCAGGGCGATCTTGCGGCGTTTCAGGCTGTCGTCCGTCAGGGTGACGGCCCCGGCCGACCGGACGCCTGCAAGTTCGAACCGGGTGATCCGGTTGCGAAGTTCGGGGGGCAGGTCGAAGGTTCCCGTGGCCTCGGCCTCGCCCTCGGCGAAGGGCAGGGCGATGCGGGCAAGTTCGCGTTCGATGCCGGACGGGTCAAGTCCGCGCGCGACCACTTCGGTTTCCATGGCGCCGGTTGCGGGCAGGCGCGTGGCGGCAACCTGTATGGCGCCTTCGGCAAAGGTGGCGGGGCGCAGGGCCAGCACCGGGCGCGGGCTTTCGAACACGCGCAGCGACCCGCGCACCTGCAGGATTTGTGTCAGGGCCGGACGGTCGGGGTGATCCAGCCCGTCGGACAGCCAGAAACTGTCGAACGGGCCTTCGGGCAGGGCATCGGCCCAAGCCTGAAAGTTCTGCGGGGCATAGGGTTGCGGCAGGACGGCCGCGACGCGCGCGCTTTCCACATCGGCGGCCTGAAAGGCAACGGGGGTGGGCGCATCGGTAAGGCGGATCACGGCAACCGGGCGGGCATCGCGGCCTGCCTGATCAATCAGCGCCACGGCGCGGTCAACCCGGCGGGGCCAGTCGCGGGCATCGGCCCAGCCGCCATCGATCACGACGAGAAGCGGGCCGGTTCCCGCCTCGCGCTGTTGCGGGTTCAGGATCGGGCCGGCAAAGGCGATGATCGCCGCCGCAATCGCCAGAGCGCGCAAAAGCAGAAGCCACCACGGTGTCTTGTCGGTTTCAACCTCGTCATCGGTGAGGCCCAAAAGCAGCGCAACACCGGGAAACCGGCGGCGGATCGGTGCGGGCGGAACAGCGCGCAAGAGCAGCCACAGAAGCGGCAGAACGATCAGCCCAAGCAGGATAAGCGGCGTTGTAAAGCCAAGGGGGCCGACGATCCACATGGTCAGACCCCTGCTTCGAGCGCGCGATACAACCAGAGCAGGGCAGACTGCGCCCCCTGCCCCGTGTGGTGGCAATGGTAATGCCAGCCGGACGCCGCGGCGAGGGTCTGAAGCCGCGCCTTGCGTTCGGCCAGCCGCGCCAGATAGCGCGTACGAAGATCGCCCGCGCGCAGGGTTTCGAACCGCAGGCTGCCGCCCATGGATTCAAAGATGGTGCGCCCGTCAAACGGGAACTCTTCCTCGGCGGGGTCAAGGATCTGCAGGATTGCGCCGCGCACACCTTTGTCGGAGGCGCGCGCCATGGCGGATTCGACGCCCGCGAGATCGCCCAGAAAATCCGACACGAAAACAGCGCGGCCATGGGCGACAAGGCCCGACACATCGGGCGTGCCGTAATCGCCCGGCGCATCGGTGGCGAGGGCAAGGGCCATGCGGTCGGCCTGCGCGCGGCCTGAACGCGGCGGGGCGGCATCGCCCGACAGGCCAACACGTTCGCCGCCGCGCAACAAGAGGATGGCTGCGGCAAGCGAGATCAGTTTGGCGCGGTCGGCCTTGGTCGCGCGGCGCGCGTCGCCGGAAAACGCCATGGAGCGTGACCCGTCGACCCAAAGCGTCACGGATTGCGCCGCCTGCCATTCCCGTTCGCGCACGAAGGTGGCGTCAGACCGCGCCGAACGCCGCCAGTCGATCATGCGGGCGCTGTCACCTGCATGGGCGGGGCGGTATTGCCAGAATTCATCGCCCATCCCTGCCCGTCTGCGTCCGTGATCGCCAAGAATCACTGTGGACGCCAGATGGTCAGCCGCCGCCAGAAGCGCGGGCAGCGCCTGCCCCAGAACCTCGGCACGCGGGCGCAGGGGAAGGGCTTCGATCACGCGGCGGCCCCAAGGCCAAGGCTGCGCGCGGCGACCCTGTCGATGACCGAGCCGATATCTTCACCCCGCGCGCGGGCCGCGAAGTTAAGCTGCATGCGGTGGGTCATCACCGGGCGGGCCATGGCGGCCACATCCTCGATTGACGGCACAAGGCGGCCGTCCAGCAGCGCCCTTGCCCGTACCGTGAGCATGAGCGCCTGTGCCGCACGCGGGCCGGGGCCCCAGGACAGGACATCGGCCAGATCGCGGCCTTCTGGTTCGCCGGGGCGGCTGGAGCGGACCAGATCAAGGATCGCCTCCACCACCTTGTCGCCCACGGGCATGCGGCGGATCAGGGCCTGTGCCGCGATCAACTCATCAGCGGTGAACACGGCATGCACCTGCGCGTCTTCGGAGCCGGTGGTGGCAATCAGGATATCCCGTTCGGTGGCGCGGTCGGGGTATTCCACATCGACCTGCACCAGAAAGCGGTCAAGCTGTGCTTCGGGCAGGGGATAGGTGCCTTCCTGTTCAATGGGGTTCTGGGTGGCAAGAACGTGGAACGGGCGGCCAAGGGGGCGGTGCTGGCCTGCAATCGTGACTTCGCGTTCCTGCATGGCCTGCAGAAGCGCCGACTGGGTGCGCGGCGAGGCGCGGTTGATTTCGTCGGCCATCAGAAGCTGACAGAAGATCGGGCCTTCGATGAACCGGAAGGCGCGACCACCTGCGTCGGTGGATTCCAGCACTTCAGAGCCAAGAATATCGGCTGGCATCAGATCGGGCGTGAACTGGATGCGGCTGCCTTTCAGGCCCATCACAGTGGAAAGGGTATCCACCAGCCGGGTCTTGCCCAGGCCGGGCAGCCCCACCAGAAGCGCGTGGCCACCGCAAAGCAGGGACGCAAGGACAAGATCAACGACCTTGCCCTGCCCGATGAAACGCTGGTTGATACTGGCTTTCGCCGACCCCAGTTTGAGCCCGAGGGCCTCGATCTCGGCAACGAGGGCATCAGCCATGACATTTCTCTCCTGCGGAATATATACCTGCATTACACCCAACTATTGCGCCGGGCACAAATGACAAAAGACGAACAAGCACAAATGATCGTGAAACCGGGCGCGGAAAGCGTGATGGCGTCGGTTCAGGCCGCGACGGCGGGCAAAAAGGGGGCGCCGCCGGTGCATCTGTGGAACCCGCCGTTCTGTGGCGATATCGACATGCGGATCGCCCGCGACGGGACGTGGTTCTATCTGGGGTCGCCGATTGGCCGGGCGCCCATGGTGCGGCTGTTCAGTTCGATCCTGCGGCGCGAGGGGGACCGGTATTTTCTGGTCACTCCCGTGGAAAAAGTGGGGATTGTGGTGGATGATGCGCCCTTTGTGGCGGTGGATTTCGATGTGGCTGGGGTTGGCCGGGAGGCCGCGATCACCTTTGCCACCCATGTGGGCGACAAGGTGACTGCCGGGCCGGTCCATCCGCTGCGCGTGGTGCACGACGGTTCGGGCGAGCCTGCGCCCTATGTCATGGTGCGTGACGGGCTGGAGGCGTTGATTGATCGGAAGTCGTTCTATCGGCTGGTTGATCTGGGTGTGACGGCACCGCATCAGGGCCGCGACTGGTTCGGCGTCTGGTCGGGGGGGCAGTTCTTCCCCATGATCCCGGCAGCCGATCTGTGATGGGTCTTGCCGCCAATCTGAAATGGTTGTTCACCGACGCGCCGGAACTGGACAGGCCAGCCTTGGCGCGGGCGGTGGGGTTTGATGGGGTGGAGGTGCTTTCGCCCTATGACCAGACCCCGGAGGATTGGGCAAAGGCGCTGGCCGGGATGCCCGTTTGCCTGATCAACACGCCGAGTCGCGGGCCAATGTTGGGCTTGGCTGCGGTTGCGGGTGAGGAGGCGCGGTTCCGTGATGATTTCGACCGGGCGCTGACCTATGCGCGGGCCATGGAGGCCGAGCGGGTGCATGTCATGGCCGGCAAAGGGGCCGGGAATGCGGCGCGGGCGGTGTTTCTGCGCAATCTGGAATGGGCAGCGGAACGCGCCGGGGCGCGGCCGGGCGGGCCTGCATTGACCATCGAGCCGTTGAACGCGGCGGATATGCCCGGTTACTTCCTGAACGATTTCGATCAGGCAGCGGCGATCTTGACGGAATTGGCGATGCCGACCGTGGGATTGCAGTTCGATCTGTGGCATGGGGCGCGTATCCACGGGGATGCAGCGGACTTATGGGCACGAATGGCCGATCTGGTGACGCATGTGCAGATTGCCGGGCTTGCCAGCCGTGCCGAACCTTGTGCCTGGGCCGTGGCGTTTGCCCGCCACATTGCTGCGGCGGGCTATCAGGGGTGGATTGCGGCGGAATATGGCCCCAGCCGGGATGGCGGCTGGGGATGGATGGCCGCCCTTCGGGATCAGACGATGAAGATGTCGGAGGCCCGCAGGTCTGGCGCGTTGTCGAATTCCGCGATCAGCACACGCCCGCCAGAAGCCGAGCCGTTCCAGTCATAGGTCAGATAGCCGGTGCGATCATTGTAGATCAGGCGGTCATTGCTATCGACCACACCCATCGCGTCGCCCACGATCTTGAACATGTAAGCGGGCAGCCAGCCTTCGACAGTCAGGTTGGGGAATACGCTGTTGTCGATGGCCACGATATCGGTGCTGCCCATATCGAGCACGACATCCGCCTCGGCCCAACCGTCGCCTGCGGGGCGAGTGTTGAACACGAAGGCATCGGAGCCGGAGCCGCCTTGCAGGTAATCAAGACCCGCGCCGCCATACAGAAGGTCTGACCCGGCACCGCCATAAAGGGTATCGCTGCCGGTGCCGCCATACATCGTGTCGTTGCCGCCGCCAGCCGACAGCACGTCATTGCCTGCGTTGCCATACATGCGATCAGCATAGAAGGTGCCGACCAGATTGTTGTTACCCGTGGTTCCGTTAACTTGCATCTGAACCTCATCTCGCCGGTCTTGATCCGGTCCTGCGGCCAAAAGCGGGCCGCTGCGCCATGCCCCTTCGTCGGGTCATGGGATGCACATGGGGGTGGGGGGCCGCGCTATCCAATATCGGCGGGGCCTTCTGCCGGTGTTATGGGATATCAAGGCGTTGTCATGGGACGCGCGGCCCTTGTTTCATTGAAAAACTGTGGTGCGTGGTGATTGGGATTGAAATAGGGTTGTCAGAAGATAATGCAGGGACAAACGCCGTTGACGGATGAAGGCATGACTGCCGACAAGAAGAATCGACCGACCACTTTGCGTCATGTCCGGCTGATTGCTGCGCACCGGCGATCGACGGTGACGGACCGGGCGCTGGCCGTGGTGCTGGCGGCGATTGCGGGTTGTGCCAATGCGGGGGGATTCGTTCTGCTGGGCAGCTATACCTCGCACATGACGGGGTATCTGTCGCAGGTGGCGGACAATATCGTGCTCCACAACCTTGGTCTGTTCGGGCAGGGTGTGCTGGCGATCGGGCTGTTCGTGGCGGGGGCTGCTGCGTCGGCCTTTGTGATCAACTGGGCGCGGTGGCATGTGTCGCATCTGCAATATGCGCTGACCATCGGGATACAGGGCGGGCTGTTCCTGATGCTCTCGGCACTTGGGTTGCCGTTGGCGGGCGGTGCGGGGCAAGGCTGGGTCGGGCTGGGCCTGTTGTGTTTCATCATGGGATTTCAGAACGCCACGATCACCAAGATTTCGGGCGCGCGCATCCGCACGACCCATGCGACGGGCATGATCACGGATATCGGCATCGAGTTTGGCCGGGGGCTGCATGGATGGCGGTATCCGGGGCAGCCGGTGCGGGCGAACCGCGCGAATCTGCGTCTGTTGCTGCGGCTGATCGGCAGCTTTCTGGCGGGGGGCGTGGCCGGTGCGTTGGGATACGGGACCTTTGGCTATGGCTTTTCGGTGGTTCTGGCCGGGGTGCTGATTGTGATTGCCGTGCTGGCAGGGACGCGGCGACGCCACGCGGCGGGCAAAGCGCGGCTTTTCGCGGGCGGAAGGATCGGCTAGGTTCCGCAAAACACAAGGAGCATGCCGATGAAGCCCAAGCCACCGGAAACCGAAGTCACCCAGCAATGGAAAGTGGCCTGCGACGGTGGCGGCAGCGGCGGGCATCCGCGCGTCTGGCTGCCCATCCCCGAAGAACGCGGCTGGGTCGAATGCGGGTATTGCGACAAGCGGTTTGTGCACCAAAGCATGGTTGACAAGATCAAGTGATCCGCCGGGGCGGTATGCTGCGGACAGGCGTGCGGTGGTTTGGCCGCGGCGTTGTCGCGCTGGCGGCAGGCGTGGCACTGTTTATGTTGGCGGCGGTGGCGGGCGGCTTTGTCGGGAACGGGGCCCCTGCCCCGGCCGATACCAATGATCTTTACCGCGTGGGTCTGGCGATTGGCCCGATACACACCGATTTTCTGCTGCCGCTTGATCCGGCCCTGCGGCGTCGCTTTGCCTTTGTGGTGGCGGCGGGGGTTCCTGTCGACGATCCGGCGGCGGAATGGCTGGTGGTGGGATGGGGCGCGCGGGGGTTTTACACGACAGTGGGGGAATATACCGATGTGACCATCGGTGCCGTGGCGCGGGGCATTGTTGGCGATACATCGGTGATGCGGATCGATGTGGTGGGGCGGATCGGGGATTTCGGCGGGATCGACCTTCTGGCGCTGACACCCGGGCAGTTCGACCGGCTGACGGGTGCGATACTGGCAGATCTTGCGCGGGGGGCGGATGGCGTGCCGGTGGCATTGCGGGATGAGCCCGGCTTTACCTTCACCGACAGTTTTTTCGAAGGCGCGGACAGGTTCCATCTGTTCAGGACATGCAATGTGTGGGTTTCCGATGTGCTGGCAACGGCCGGCGTCCCGTTTGGAGTGTGGACACCTACGCCTTATGCCATGCGGCTCGCGGTCTGGCGTTTCGTCCCCATGTGACGGGTGGCAGGCCGGGCCGGAACATGGCAAAACGTGGCAGTCGGGTTGGGGAACGGAGCGTCGGGCATGACAGGCACATTTGGCAAGGGTCACCATCTGCACCTGATCGACGGATCGGCCTATATTTTCCGCGCCTACCATGCCCTGCCACCGCTGACGCGGAAATCGGACGGGTTGCCCATCGGGGCCGTGGCCGGGTTTTGCAACATCCTGTTCCGCTATGTCGAGATGAACAGGGGGCCGGACGCGGCGACGCATCTGGCGGTGATCTTTGACCATTCGGCGCGCACGTTCCGCAACGACATCTATCCCGAATACAAGGCGCACAGGCCCGAGTTGCCGGAAGACCTGCGCCCGCAGTTCCCGCTGACCCGCGATGCGACACGGGCCTTCAGTATTCCCTGCATCGAGATCGAAGGGTTCGAGGCGGATGACATCATCGCCACCCTGTCCTGTCAGGCGCGGGATGCGGGTGGGCGGGTAACCATCGTGTCATCGGACAAGGATCTGATGCAACTGGTGGGCGGTGGCGTCGACATGATGGACCCGATGAAGAACAAGAGGATCGGCCCGGACGAGGTGTTTGAGAAGTTCGGCGTGGGGCCGGACCGTGTGGTGGACGTGCAGGCGCTTTCGGGTGATTCGGTCGACAACGTGCCGGGCGCGCCGGGGATCGGGCCGAAGACGGCGGCGCTGTTGATCCAGGAATATGGTGATCTGGAAACGCTGCTGGCCCGCGCGGGGGAGATCAAGCAGGAAAAGCGGCGCGAGACGCTGGTGCAGAATGCCGATCTGATCCGCATTTCAAAGCGGCTGGTGCAGTTGGATTGCGACACGCCGCTGGATTTCACGCTCGACAGTCTGGTGCTTCAGGAACCAGCGCCGGGCCGGCTGCTCGAATTCCTGAACCTGATGGAATTCCGCACCCTGACGCGGCGCGTGTCCGAGGCGATGGGGGTGCCCGCCCCGGCGGCACCCGAAGCCGGGCAGGACAGCGGCCCGGCGGCCCCTGTCATTGCCGAAGTGCCGTTCGTGCATGAAAGTTACGAAGGTGTGCGCGACATGGCAGCGTTGGAGCGGTGGATCGCCAAAATCCGCGGCATCGGCCATGTGGCCGTGGACACCGAAACCACAAGTCTGGACGAGATGCGTGCCGAACTGGTGGGGATTTCCCTGTGCGTCGAGGCGGGCGAAGCGGCCTATGTGCCCATTGCCCACCGGCAGGGGGGCGGTGATCTGTTCGGGTCGTCCGATCTGGTGGCGGGGCAGTTGTCGATGGATCAGGTGCTGGCGGCGTTGAAGCCCGTTCTGGAAGACCCCGCGATACTGAAGATCGGGCAGAACATGAAGTATGATGCCAAGATCTTTCACCGGTACGGCATCGCGGTAGATCCGATTGACGACACCATGCTGATGTCTGCGGCGATGTATGCCGGGCGGCACAATCATGGCATGGACCAACTGTCGGACCTGTATCTGAACCACAAGCCCATCGCGATCAAGACGCTGCTGGGTTCAGGCAAGACTCAGGTGACGTTCGACCGCGTGGGGATCGACGATGCCGTGCGCTATGCTGCCGAGGATTCCGACGTGACGCTGCGCCTGTGGCAGAAGTTCAAGCCAAACCTGCACCGCGCGCAGGTTACGACTGTTTACGAAACGCTGGAACGCCCCTTGGTGCCGGTGCTGGCGCAGATGGAAATGCATGGCATTCTGGTGGACCGCGATACGCTGTCGCGCATGTCCAACGCATTCGCGCAAAAAATGGCCGGGCTGGAGGCGGAAATTCAAGAGGCGGCGGGGCAGTCGTTCAACGTGGGTTCGCCCAAGCAGTTGGGCGAGATCCTGTTCGACAAGCTGGGCCTGCCGGGCGGTGAAAAGGGCAAGACGGGCGCCTATGCGACCGGGGCCGATGTTCTGGAGGATCTGGCGACCGAACACCATCTGCCGGGCCTTGTTCTGGACTGGCGGCAGTTGGCCAAGCTGAAATCGACCTACACCGATGCGCTGCAGGACCATATCAACCCGGACACGGGGCGCGTTCACACCAGTTATTCCATCACCGGGGCCGTCACGGGGCGGTTGTCGTCCACCGACCCGAACCTGCAGAACATTCCGGTGCGGACCGAAGAAGGCCGCCGCATCCGCGAGGCGTTCGTGGCACCCAAGGGGCGGATGCTCGTCTCGCTTGACTACAGCCAGATCGAATTGCGCATCCTTGCGCATATCGCGGACATTCCCGCCTTGAAACAGGCGTTCCGCGAGGGGCTGGACATTCACGCGATGACCGCGTCGGAAATGTTCAACGTGCCGCTGGATCAGATGACAAGCGACATCCGGCGGCAGGCGAAGGCGATCAATTTCGGGGTGATCTACGGTATTTCGGGGTTCGGTCTGGCGCGCAACCTGCGCATTCCGCGGGCCGAGGCGCAGGGCTTCATCGACCGCTATTTCGAGCGGTTTCCCGGCATCCGCGAATACATGAACACCACGATCCGGGGCGCGCAGGAAAACGGGTTTGTGCAAACCCTGTTTGGCCGCAAGATCCGCACGCCGGAAATCAACGCCAAAGGGCCGGGGGCGGGGTTTGCCAAACGCGCCGCGATCAATGCGCCGATTCAAGGCACGGCGGCAGACGTGATCCGCCGCGCGATGATCCGCATGCCGGACGCAATTGCCGGGCTGGATGCCAAGATGCTGTTGCAGGTGCACGACGAATTGCTGTTCGAAGTGGCCGAAGACGATGTCGACCGCCTGATCCCGATTGCCAAGTCCGTGATGGAAGGTGCCGCCGACCCTGCCGTGCATCTGTCAGTGAAACTGACTGTGGAAGCGGGACAGGGCGTAAACTGGGCGGCGGCGCATTAGATTTATCGTGAACTGGAGGCCGGACCGGAAAATTTTCGGCGAAAATTCTGGCTTACACTCTGTCCACCCTGAGCTGATAGCAGTTGTTCCGCGCGGACCGCACATGAACATAGGCCACGCGCGGGTCGGCAAGCCGCTTTGCAGCTTCGTTTGGCAGGGTGCTGGTCGGCACCACGGCCCCGGTGCCGTAAACGATGCGGTGATCCGCGCAATATCCTCGCACAATATAATCGGCGCTTTGCAGGATGGCTGGCAGATCAGACCCTCCGCCCGCCTTGCACGGGTCGGCGCAAAGGAAGATCGGGCCAAGCTCGGCATAGGGTTGGGGGGCGGGAAAAGGCCGGTGCGCAAGGATCAGCATGGCAGCCCCTTTTGCGATCATCTGCAGGCAATGACGACAGGGCGTGCCGTCCCCGTCTGACACGCCGCGTTCAGGCGTCTGGCCGTTGGCGTCAGGCGCACCGGACTGATAGGCGCGCACGGTATGGGTTGGAATGGGCGTGTAATGGATGGTCATGTGATGCTCCTGTCATGGCCACCATCCTGCCAGCATCGATCACCCCCCTGCGACCCGGAAGCTGCGGGTTCAGGCCCCCATCAGCATTGGCCCAAGGTCGTGGCCGCCGAGGATATGCAGGTGGTAATGCGGCACTTCCTGCCGGCCAAAGGCGGCAGCATTGCTGATGACGCGGTATCCGCCCGTCAGATCGAACATGTCGATGACCTTGGCGCAGAGGCGTTGAAAATCAACAAGCTCAGCCTCGCTTGCCGACAGGCTGAACGCACCGAAGGACACATAGGCGCCTTTCGGGATCACCAGAACATGCACGGGGGCCTGCGGGGCGATGTCATGAAAGGCAAGGCTGTGGGTGGTTTCAAGAACCGTCTTGTTGGGGATTTCGCCGCGCAGGATGCGCGCAAAGATGTTGGACGGATCGTATGTCGGTGCCATGGGTCAATCCACAAAAAGATAGTCGGTTTCGGCAATGTCCTGCGCGATCCGGGGCGGAATATCAAGGAACGCCATCAGCGCATCGGCATTTTCCGCCACGCTTGCCGATTGGCGCATCCGGCCCAGTTGGCGGAACCCGGCGTCGCGGATCTGTTCGCTTTCAAAGCGGATGTCGTTGCGCAGTGTGGGCAGCAGGCGCGCCACGGTTTCGGCGGGTGTGTCAGCCCCGGCCAGACCCACGCGGCGGGCATGGCCCAGAAGGTAGTCGTCGGAAAAATCGCACTCAATCTCCAGAACACGGACATCGGCCCTGTCGGCATGGAAATCCTGCAGGACAGCGAAACTTGCCGGATCAACGCAGATCACCACGCGGTCAGTACCCAGCGCCTTGTAGACAAGCCCCATGACAGAGCGCCGGTGACGCGTGCGCTTGGCCAGGCTTTGTTCGATCCCGCCAAGATCAGGAAGCGGCGTTTCTTCCTCGTCAAACAGATAGGCAATCGTCGCCATGTTTGTGGCCTGCGCGATCCGGTCGGCCAGACGTTTCGCCACATGCCATTTCTTGCAGGCGACGATCAGCAATTGACGGTCGCGCCCAAGGCTCGCCTCGGTTTCCCACACGCGGCGGCCAAAGCGGCGGCCATTGCGGCCCCGCCCCGTCAGAAAACCGAACAGCCGGCGCCCTTCACCGGAAATCGCGAAGTCCATCCGACCCGAGGTGTAAAGACGGCCAAGTTCCTGTTTCAGGGCCACGCCCTCGGCCGATATCTTGCGCGCAAAAAGATAGTCCTGGGACAGCAGCAGTTCATAGTGGTCATCATAGAAAGTGACCGGCATGCCATAGTCGGTGAACATGAGGAAGGTGAGCGTGCGCGCGCGGATTTCGCGGTCAGGGACAAGATGGCGGACCAGCGTCTGAAAGAAGGTTTCATCGGGGATCCACGTGGTCTTGAAGAACCGCATGACATCGGGACGTGCTTGGGCAAAGGCCAGCACCGTTTCCACTGTCTTGCGGCGCAGGCACCACCATTGCGAGCCGATCTGGATGGCAAGATCAGACGGCACCGCCCGTGTCAGGCCAAAGCGCTGCTGCAATGCCATGGAGGTGTAGAACAGCCATTTCCGGCGGCGTTCGTTGAACAGGTGGCGGTAGATCAGGCGTTCGGCCTTCATGCCCGTCTTGATCCAGTCGGATGTGAAGAAATCGAAGGATTCTACGTAATCGACATCATCGGCATCCAGAAATCCATGCACAAAGGACGCAGATTTGATCGGCATGCAGTCGCCCGAAAGCATGTAGAAATGCGTCGCACGGGGAAAGGCCGCAATCGCGGCCGAAAGGGCCTGCAAGGTGCCTTCGACAAGGCTCCACTCTCCCCAGCCACATCTGATGCGCCGCGCCGCAAAGGTGACGGCGGGGTTCGGGTCCAGTGCCGCGCGCAGCATGGCATAGTCGGCAGAGGACGACCGGGCGTCGAAATGAATGGACAGAAAATCGCCTGCCGCCGTGAGCCGTTCGGCCTGTGCAATAATCCCCGCGGGGTCTTTGTGGCACAACAGGATGAAGGCAATCTTGGACATCGTAAAACGCCGGAGTCCTTTGCTTTTCAGGCGGGTCGGATTGTCATAGCCGTTTTCGCCATTGAAATGACAGCCTTTCTTTGCAACGTTGCAGCGCCTGCGGCCCCGCGCCGTTCGCCCATCCGGTGGCGCAGTTCCGGGCATGAAAGGTTTTGACCATGGGATTTCCCGGCACCTGGATGACGCAAAGTGAAAGTGTCGTTTACCGCGTTGTTCCAAAATGTGCGTGTTCGACCATCGGCCAGATCATGTATTATTCCGATCATGGCCATTTCTTCGATGGCGACATCCATGACGCAAATCAGGGCATGCACAAATGGGCGATGGAGGACAGCCAGCCCCTGATTGACGCGACGGTCAAGGGGCATCAGGCCTATACGTTCACCTGCGTGCGCAATCCCTATACCCGTGTCCTGTCGTCGTTCTTTGACAAGATCTGCGGCGTGCAGCGGAACGGCAAACGGTACCGGGGCAACCTCGTGCCGCTTTTGATGCAGAAATACGGGATCGATGTGGGCGGCCCGGACGGCACGGCGGAATTCGATCAGATCGCAAGCTTTCGCCGATTTCTGTTGTTCGTGCGCGACACCATCCGCTGGAAGAAACCGATGGAGCCTGACATTCACTGGTCGGCCATGGCGGGCCATGTGTCCACCTTCATCGTGAACGGTGGCCGCTATGACCATATCTTCTTTACCGAGGATTTCGACGCGGGCATGCAGGTCGTGCTCGACAACATCAAGACGCCCCACGCCGTCGATCTGAAGACCATCCCGCGTTTCAACGAAAGCGAAGGCCACGGGCCAAAACGTGCCCATCCGGTGGCGGATTACTTCGATGATCTGTCGATGCATCTGATGTGGGAAATCTACAAACGCGATTTCGAATGTTTTCGCTATGATTTCGAAAACCCCGCGAACAAGATGCCATTGGGGCCAATCGACCTGAAAGCCGTCCACGCCAAACTGGGGGAGTAGGGCCCCGGTCCCCCATCCTCTTTGCACAAATATCCTGCGGGGGGTGCGGGGGGCGCAAAGCCCCCCGTTTGCCTCGCACCAGCTGGCTTGCCGCCTAGATCAGGCCGTCGCGCCGGAACAAGGCCTTCACATCCACCATTGGCCGCGCGCCGACGTGGCCTATGACTTCGCGGGCTGCGATGGTGCCCATGCGGGCGGCGCCTTGCAGCGGCTGGCCGGTGGCCATGCCATAAAGGAATCCGGCGGCGAACTGGTCGCCTGCGCCGGTGGCGTCGACCGGAACCACGCGTTCAACTGGCACCTCGGCCCGTTCGTCGCCGCGCAGGACGATCACGGAATCACCTGACCGCGTGCAAACCACAGTGCCACAATCCGCACGGGCCTGTGCCAGGGCGGCATCCAGATCTTCGGTCTGATACAGCGACGTCCATTCCTGCTGATTGCCGATCACGAAATCCATCTCGTCCCGCACCAGCCTGCGGAAATCGTCGCGGTGACGGTCGACGCAGAACGGGTCGGACAGGGCGATACCAGCCTTGCCGCCGCCCTGGTGACACAGGGCTGCAGACCGGCGAAAGGCGGCCTTGCCCTGATCCTTGTCGAACAGATAGCCTTCGAGAAACAGGTAATCGGTCTGCCCCGCCACGGTTCCGGCCACGTCGTCCGGCCCCAGATCGGCCGAGATGCCCAGATAGGTGTTCATCGACCGCTCTCCATCCGGGGAGACGAAGATCATCGAACGCGACGTCGGCAAATCCGCCCCCGGCACTGGCGCATTCGGGAAATCGGTGCCTTCCTGTGTCAGCGACCGCGCATAGAACCGGCCCAGTGCATCGTCGCGCACGCGTCCGATGAAGGCCGTGGCAAGGCCCAGTTTGCCAAGGCCTGCCAGCGTGTTCGCAACCGATCCGCCCGCAGCTTCGACCCGGCCTGTCATTGCGCCATACAGGGTTTCGGCGCGTTCGCGTTCCACCAGTTGCATGATTCCCTTGCTTATGCCCATCAGGTCAAGAAACGTGTCTTCGGCCTGCGCCAGAACATCGACAATCGCGTTGCCGATGCCCACCACCTGATATCGTGTCATAGGGTCTTGTCCTCATACAGGCACAGTTCGGCGATCAGGCAGATCTGGCATTTGGGCTTGCGCGCGACACAGACATAACGCCCGTGCAGGATCAGCCAGTGATGGGCGTAAAGTTGAAATTCGACAGGCACGTTGTCTTCAACGGCGCGCTCTACCGCCTCCACATCGCGGCCGGGGGCGATGCCGGTGCGGTTGCCGACGCGGTAGACATGAGTGTCAACGGCTTGCGCAGGAAAGTGGAACCACATGTTCAGCACCACATTGGCCGTTTTGCGGCCCACGCCGGGCAGGGATTGCAGGGCAGCGCGACTTGACGGAACCTCGCCGCCGTAGTGATCGACCAGAAGACGGCTGAGGGCGATCACATGGCGGGCCTTGCTGCGGAACAGGCCGATGGTGCGGATATGTTCGATCAGGCCCTCTTCGCCCAGATCAAGCATCGCTTGCGGCGTTTGCACGATGTCGAACAGCGCCTTGGTGGCCTTGTTGACGCCCGCATCGGTGGCCTGCGCGGACAGGGCAACGGCGACGACAAGGGTATAGGCGTTGACGTGATACAATTCGCCCTTCGGTTCGCCTTGGGCAGCGCGGAACCGGGTGAAAACGTCGTGTATGACAGGGTAGCTCAGCTGTCTGGCCATGGCCGTGCTATGCCAGCGCGGGCCTGACAGGGCAAGACAAAGGCGCAATATTCGGGTCGATAAAGATGTCGCACGGTTCTATCCTGCCATGGAAGAGGAAAGTCCCATGACCGATCTATCCCCGCCCGCCTATCACTATGCCGTTGTTGCGCGTGCGCTGCGTCTGATTGACGAGGGCGGGCCGGGGCTGACGCTTGAGCGGTTGGCGGAACAGATGCAGATGTCACCGTCGCATTTTCAGCGGGTGTTTTCGCAGTGGGTGGGCGTATCACCGAAACGCTATCAGCAATACCTGACGCTGGACCACGCGCGCCGCCTTTTGGCGGAGCGTTTCACGGTTCTGGAAACATCGCTGAGCGCGGGCCTTTCCGGGGGCGGGCGGTTGCACGACCTGTTCCTGCGGTGGGAGGCGATGAGCCCCGGTGACTATGCGGCGGGCGGGGCGGGCATCGCTATTGCGTGGGGATTTCACCCGTCGCCCTTTGGCGAAGTTCTGGTGATGGCGACGGAGCGTGGCATCTGCGGGCTGGCGTTCTGCGAAGACGTGGGCCGGGATGCCGCCATGGCCGACATGCGCGCGCGCTGGCCGCTTGCCACTTATCGTCAAGATGACAGGGAAACGGGGGCGCTGGCGATGGCGGCGTTCGGGCAACCGGGCGGGGTGCCCGTCAACCTGCACCTGATTGGCGCGCCGTTTCAGATCAAGGTATGGGAGGCGTTGCTCCGCATCCCATCAGGGCATGTTACCACCTATTCGCAGATTGCAGGTGCCGTGGGCCAACCGCAGGCGATGCGCGCCGTGGGCACTGCCGTTGGCAGGAACCCCGTAAGCTGGCTTATTCCGTGCCACCGGGCGCTGCGCAAATCGGGCGGGTTGGGCGGATATCACTGGGGGTTGCCCGTCAAGCGCGCCATGCTGGCCTATGAGGCGGCCCGCGCGGACGCGGTGGCGGAAGGCGAACAGGCGGCTTGACGCCGGTTCGACGCCGGCGGCGGATTTTCGCGCGTTCGTGATGCGGCGGATTGGGAACCGGATTGCGTTGAGGTACGTTATGTCAGGTCCCGAATAGACGGACTGCGAACAAGATGGGCACGAGTATGATCAACAAAACCTCTTTTATTCTTTCTGTGGCAGGTGTGCTGGCTTTGACCGCCTGTGCGCCAAACCCGAATGCATATCCCAACGACCCGAACGCCCGTGCCCGTAATGGTGCCATTGCAGGCGCATTGGTCGGCGGCGTCCTTGGGGCGGAAAACAGCGAAAACGAATTGGCCGGCGGTATTGGCGGCGCGATCCTTGGCGGTGCCCTTGGTGGTGCCATCGGCAACCAGCTTGACCGGCAGGCGGCAGAACTGCGGTCTGTGAACAGTGCGTTCACCGTGACCAACATGGGTGACTATCTGGTCGTCAACATGCCGCAGGACGTGCTGTTCGCCACCGACAGCGCCCAGTTGCGGCCTGCCCTGCAACGCGATCTGCAGGCTGTCGCGGCCAACCTGAGAACCTATCCGAACAGCACGATCCAGGTGATCGGCCACACCGACAACAGCGGTGCCGCCGCCTATAATCAGGATCTGTCGGAACGCCGTGCACAATCCGTGGCCGGTGTGCTGCAGGCGTCAGGTGTTCCTGCCGGGCGTGTTCAGGCCGTTGGCCGGGGCGAAACCCAGCCTGTCGCGTCGAACCTGAGCCCGGCGGGCCAGGCGCAGAACCGTCGGGTCGAGATCATCATCCGCCCGACGCGCTGAGACACCGAACAGTATCAAGGAAGGGCAGGTCTTTGACCTGCCCTTTTGCGTTGCCGGGGTTTGACACGTACCAGACGCAGCCGGCATGAAAAAACCCGGCGCAGGGCCGAGTTCGATCATCGTGATGGCAGTTGATCAGTGAAGTTTTGCGCCGACCTGCACGATGGCATCGTCAATGGAGGCGGAGGCCGCTTCGGCAGTCATCTGCCGCTTGAGCAGGTCCGAGGCCGTGGCGATCGCCACGGTGATTGCGCGTTCGCGGACTTCGCGGACGGCGGAAGCCTCGGCCGAAGCGATACGGTCGGTGGCGGCGGCAAGGCGGCGGGCGATGGTGACCTTGAGATCAGCCTTGGCCTGTTCAGCGGCGGCAAGCGCCTCTTCCTTGGCGGTGGCGATGATGCGGGCGGATTGTTCCTGCACTTCGCGGCTTTTGCGATCATAGGACGCCAGCAGTTCTTTCGCCTCGTCACGCAGGGCACGCGCCTCGGCAAGTTCGGCCTTGATCGTGACGGCCCGCCTGTCGAGCATGCCGAGCAGGCGGGCGGGCACCTTGTAGTAAACGAGGATGCCGACGAACAGCAGGAACGACACCGTGACGATGAAGTTCGTGTTGGAGAGCGAAAAGAACGCGCCAGTCGCGGCAGAGGCCGGTGTGGCCAGAACGGCGGTTGCGAGGATCAGCTTTTTCATCGGGCTATTCCTTCAACCGGGCAGTTACTGCCGCCGAGACTGTTTTCGCATCAACCGAGCCGCCAAGGGCCTGCACGATTTCGCGGGCGGTGTCCTTGGCCACTTCGGCGACGCTTTCGAGGGCACCGGCACGAATGACGGCGATGGATTTTTCCGATTCAACGGTGCGCGCTTCGATGTCGGCATCGGCCTTGGCTGTGGCCACGTCCAGATCACGCTGGATGGCGGCCTTGGCGTCGGCGACGATCTTGTTGGCGTCGGCGCGGGCGGCGGCCAGCGCGTCGTTATACGCTTTTTCGGCGGCCACGGCCTTTTGTTTCAGTTCTTCAGCAGCGGAGAGATCATTGGTGATGGTGCCCGACCGTTCCGCCAGCACCGCACCGATGCGCGGAAGGGCGATGCGTGACAGCACCAGATACAGAACGACCAGCGTCACCGCCAGCCAGAACACCTGGTTTGGCCATGTTGAAAAGTCGAGCTGCGGCATGCCGACCGCTTCTCCGCCGTGCCCGGCTGCCTCTGTGGCTTCTGTCGCCATGTCCGTCTCCTCGTCACTTGAAAATGGGCCGGCGCGCCTTGACGCCCGGCCCGCGGATCAAACGCGAATGATCAGACTGCAAACATCAACAGCAGAGCGATCAGGAACGAGAAGATGCCCAGTGCTTCGGCAAACGCGATGCCGACGAACAGGTTTGCAAGCTGCCCCGGTGCTGCCGACGGGTTCCGCAGGGCACCCGCAAGGAAGTTGCCGGCAATGTGGCCCACGCCGATGCCAGCGCCGCCCAGACCCATCGTTGCCAGACCGGCACCGATGAACTTGCCCATTTCTGCGATATCGCCTTCCATAGTCTTCTCCTTTGGAATGTTCGAATGATTGTTGTTGTTTCGGGGTCCGACTAGTGGTGCGCGCCGCCCACGGCGTCACGCAGGTAAACACAGGTCAGGATGGTAAAGACGTAAGCTTGCACGGCCGCCACGAGCAGTTCGAGCCCGTAGATCGCCGTGACGCCGCCGATGACGACCGGCGAGACGACGGCCAGCGAGGCAAAGCCCGCGATCACCTTGATCACCGCGTGACCGGCCATCAGGTTGCCGGCAAGTCGGATCGAATGCGACACGGGGCGGACGAAGTAGGAAATCACCTCGATCAGCGCCAGAACCGGGCGGATCAGGAGCGGCGCGGACGATACCCAGAACATGCCGAGGAAACCAATACCGTTCTTGACGAAGCCAAGGATCGTCACGCCAAGGAACACGATCAGGGCCAGCACCACCGTCACGGCGACGTGGCTTGTCGTGGTAAAGCTCATCGGGATGAGGCCGAGCATGTTGGAAAACAGGATGAACAGGAACAGCGTCATGATGTAGGGGAAATACTTGACCCCGTCATGGCCGGTCACGTCTTCGACCATCTTGTAGATGAAGCCGTAGATCATTTCGGCGACGGACTGGCTGCGCGATGGGATGATGGCGCGGCGGCGCGTGCCCAGCACCATGACGGCGATGATGGCAAGCAGGGCCACGCCCATCCAGATGGTCTGGTTGGTGATGGTGTACCAGTGGATTTCGGTCCCGCCGAAGAATGGCTTGATCACGAACTGATCCATCGGATGGATCTGGAAACCGGTCCCTTCAGCTTCACCCGCCATGCGTATCATCCTTTGTCTTGTCGGGTTCCCCCGAAACGCTCTTGTCGTTCAGTTCGCGCGCTGTGCCCATCATGGTCCGCACGCCGCCCGCAAACCCGAGCAGAGAAAAGATGATCAGGAAGATGGGGATCGTGCCGAACACATAGTCCAGCCCGTATCCGATCGACAGGCCCAGAAGCATTCCGGATACCAGTTCGATCACCATCCGCCAGGCCACCTCGCCCTGCGAAAATGCCTTGCCTGTGCCAGTTGTGGTTGGTTCCGGCTTTGCCTTCACCTTCGCCAGACGCGCTTCCAGCGCGCGAAGGCGAGAGGGGTCGGGATCTTCTGCCATCACATCCACATCTTCCCAGTTGCGCGGAACCTAGTGACAGGGGGGTGCGCTGTCAAGCAGACAAGGCCGCGGCCAAGATAAGCTCAAGACATTGAAACGGTTGAGATTTAATCGGGCCTAACGCGCGCGCCTGCGTGGCATCGGGAGCGGCCCGTGCAGGCAGGCCCGACTTTGCATATTCAACCAGATGGTTGACCAATTCAGGTGGCGCGGCAATGCTGCTGCGATGGACAATCCGCTCGACACCGTTTTTGCCGCCTTGGCCGACCCGACACGCCGCGCCATTCTGGCGATGCTGCTGGAGGATGACATGGCCGTCACCGACGTGGCCGAACCGTTTGCCATGTCGCTGGCCGCGATTTCAAAGCACCTGACCGTGCTGTCGGAGGCCGGGCTGATCACGCGGGAACGGCGGGGGCGGGTGATCTGGTGCAAACTGGAGCCGGACGCCCTGCGCGACGCGTCGGTCTGGATGCAGGGATTTGGTCAGTATGCGCCGCTTGACCTTGACGGGCTGGAGCGTTTCCTGGAACACGAGTTATCAGACGGCGATCTGGAAGATTGACCACGGCCCGGAAACTTGCCACGCAATCACCTTTTTCAATTCCCGCGTGTGCCGCAATTTCGCCGCGAGGGGCCGTAACTTTCAGGAAAACAACCCTGACGAGGAGGTGACTGCGATGCGTTTCCTGAAAGCACTGTTCAACATCGGCAAGTCGGCGCACGGTGATCAGGATTCCTTCTCGGTGGCCCTGAACCGCCTTGCGCGCGTCCAACCGACGCGCATCGGTCAGACTGCGGTGTTCACGGCGCGTCCCCGATCCCGGGCAGCCTGAGCTCGCGCAAGAGATCGCGCACTTCCTGACGGGCCGCGATGTTAGACAGGTTCAACTGGCCTTCGCCGACATCGCGCAAATCAAGCAGCGTCAGGCCGCGTGGAAACAGTTCGCGAAAGATCACGCGCTCAGAAAACCCCGCTGCCACGCGAAAGCCGATGCGGCGGGACAATTCTTCAAGGGCGGAACCTACCTTTTTCTTGTTATGCATCGCCTGCGTGCCCAGCCGGTTGCGGACCACGATCCAATCGATGGGGCGCAGCC
This sequence comes from Gemmobacter sp., assembly GCA_031425195.1. Classification (GTDB taxonomy): domain Bacteria; phylum Pseudomonadota; class Alphaproteobacteria; order Rhodobacterales; family Rhodobacteraceae; genus JANPIX01. Next base: position 98,575 of record JANPIX010000006.1, read on the forward strand.
CGGCTTCGGCGCGGGACTGGCGGGCGGCCCAGACCATTTCGGAATAGATCGACGGGCCGGTGACCCGGTGGGTTTCCGGATCGACGCGGCCAAGAAGATCAAAGTCGATGAAACTGTCGTTCAAGGGCGTGATGAGCGTATCTGCAAGGCGGTGCGCCATCTGGCTGAGGCGCGTATGGCTGCCGGGGCAGTCGATCACGATGAAATCGCTGGCAGGTTCCAGCGCAGTCAGGGCCGCTGACAGGCGCAAATCGTGGATGTTCTGGCCTTCGGCCACGTCGCTGGCCGCAATGTCGGGCAGATCGTGATAGTCCGGCGTGGGCAGCGTCAGACCGGATTTCGTGAACCAGTTCAGGCGGTTTTCGATGTAGCGACCGAAACTTTTCTGACGCAGGTCAAGGTCGATGGCGCCGACCCGTTTGCCCAGACGCACAAGGGCCGTGGCAACGTGCATGCAGGTTGTGGATTTTCCCGAACCGCCCTTTTCGTTTCCCACAACGATGATATGCGCCAAGATTGATCCTTTGACAGCGGCTTGCCCGTGCTCTTATCGCGGGGCTGTCAGAGTTTGCAAGGCGGGGTCGGCGGTTTGTCCGGGGACGCGGCATTTCGGGCATCACCGCGACGCCGTTTGGCTGGCATCGCGGTGATCCTGTGTGGGTCAGACGTCGGCGCGGACGCCCGAGGCGGTTCGCGACATGAATTTTTCCGTGACCATCGGCAGGCTTTCGTAGATGCGGGTCGCCATCCGCTGTTCTTCCGCAAGACTTTGCTCCAGCAGCGGAATCGCGAATGCCGCATTTTCGTGCCGCGCCATGGTGATGAGCGCGGTATAGGCCGCAATTTCGAAATGTTCGAACATATAGTCGGCCATGGCGTTTTTCAGCACTTCGTCGGATGCCACGGAATGCATCATGGCGGCCATCGAGCCCATGGCCGACAGCATGGTGTCCTTGATCGAGGACGCGCTTTCATCAAGGCTTGCGAAGATCTGGGCCAGCCGTTCGATCTGCACTTCGGTTTCCTGAATGTGCTGTTGCAGCAGGGCCTTCATCTCGGGGTAGTTTTCCAGCCGTTTCATCTGCGGGCGCATTACGGACAGCGCCTCGTTTTCCATCGCGTGGGCATTGCGCAGTCCGGTTACGAAAATGTCGCGGGTGTCGTCGGTGTTATCCATGGCGTCCTCGGGCGTTTGGGGAATGTTGCCCGATCAACCGGGGTATGCGCCGATTGTTCCGAAACCAATGAAAAAGGCGCACCGCCGGAACGGTGCGCCTTTTGACTTTGCAGAACTGGACGATCCGTGTTGGCGGATCAGAAGCCCAGACCGGCGTATTTGTTCTTGAACTTGGACACGCGGCCGCCGGTGTCCATCAGTTTGGCGTTGCCACCCGTCCAGGCAGGGTGCGCCAGCGGGTCGATGTCGAGCGCCATTTGGTCGCCCGCCTTGCCCCAGGTCGTTTTTGTCTGGAACACGGTACCGTCCGTCATCTTGACGTCGATCAGGTGATATTCGGGATGAATGTCTTTTCTCATCTTCCTGCTCCTTACTCGGCGTCTTTGGCTTTGTAGTTGGTTTCTTCCACGATGCGGGCCGATTTGCCGCGACGATCGCGCAGATAATACAGTTTCGCCCGACGCACACGGCCGCGACGCACCACTTCGATGCTGTCGATGTTGGTCGAATAGAGCGGGAACACACGTTCCACGCCTTCGCCAAAGCTGATCTTGCGCACGGTGAAGCTTGCCGAAATGGTCGCCCCGCCCTTGCGGCCGATCACGACGCCTTCGTAAGCCTGAACGCGCGAACGGGTGCCTTCGGTCACTTTGTAACCGACGCGGACGGTATCGCCGGCCTTGAAGTCCGGGATCGTCTTGTTCAGCGAAGCAATCTGCTCCGCCTCGATCTGTGCGATAAGGTTCATCGCAATTCCTTTCGTTGCTTGGGGTATTCCCCAAAGGTGGTGCCGCCCTATTGCTCTGCGTCTTCATCCGGGTCCCTACCGTGCGCCGCACAGTAAGCCCGCCAGAGATCAGGCCTGCGTTCTTTCGTCAGCCTTTCGGCCATGGTCCGCCGCCAGGTGGCGATGTTCGCGTGATGGCCAGATTGAAGAATGTCCGGTATCGCGCGGCCTTGCCAGTCGGTGGGCCGGGTGTATTGCGGAAACTCAAGCAGACCGCCCGAAAAGGATTCCTCTTCGGTGGATGCCTGATTCCCGATGACGCGGGGTATAAGTCGCACTGTCGCATCAATCAAGGCTTGTGCTGCAATCTCTCCTCCCGTCAGGACAAAGTCGCCAAGGCTGACTTCCTGAACGGCATAGTGGTCGATCACGCGCTGATCCACACCTTCGAAGCGGCCGCACAGGAGGGTGATGCCATCGGCCTGCGCCCATGTCTGCGCCATGGATTGGGTGAAGGGCGTGCCGCGCGGCGAAAGATAGACGACAGGCCAGCGGGTGCGTTCGGGCGGAGTGCCGATGGCGGCCTGATCAAGGGCCGCGGCCACGACATCGGCGCGCAGAACCATGCCGGCCCCACCGCCTGCGGGGCTGTCATCGACATTGCGGTGCCGTCCGTCGCCGAAGGTGCGCAGGTCAATGGTGTCGAGCGACCAAAGCCCCGTATCCAGTGCCTTGCCTGTCAACGACAGGCCAAGGGTGCCGGGAAACGCCTCGGGGAACAGCGTGATGATGCGGGCGCGCCAGGCGCCCTTGACCGCCTGCGGGGCCATGAGGTCACGCGGAATGGCAGAGGCGCTCGCCTGCAGGCGGCCGTGCGATTTCAGGGCGCGGGGCGGCGGGGCGTCGATCACTCCGCATCCTCGGGCGGGTCGGCAATGATGAGGCGTGCCGCAAGATCGACCATGGGAACTGCGGCCTTGGTAAAGGGCAAAAGCAGCGAGGTTTTCATCCCCGGCCCCGACACCTCGAGCAGATCACCTGCGCCATGGTTGTGCACCGCCTGCACTGTGCCGATCAGCGCGCCGCCGGGGTCGTTCACGGTCAGGCCGATCAGATCGGCGTGGTAGAATTCATCGTCGGGCAGGCTGGGAAGCTTGTGCCGGTCGGCATAAAGGCTGGTGCCGCGTAGGGCATCGGCCTGATCCTTGGTCGCGATCCCAGACAGGCGCGCGCCAAGACCGCCGGATACCGCCTTGGTCAGCTTGACGGTGAACGAACGGCTGCCGTCTTCGGTATAAAGCGGGCCATAAGAGGCGATGGCGGCAGGGTCGGCGCAGAATGACTTCAGCCGCACCTCGCCCTGGACGCCGAACGAACCGGCGATGGCCCCTACGATGATCCTGTCCGTCGTCATCGTGAAACCCCTGTGCAAAGCCCCTGCCCGTCCCATGACCCACCCGCATCAAGGCAGGCATTCACCTGAGCAAACCGTTCAAAGCGCATTCCGCCCCAAAAGGCGATGCTGCACAAGGACAAGGTGATGATACGCCGGATCATGGGTGACCAATGGCAGAATGGGGCACGGCCCAGAAACAAGGCCGTGCCGGATGTTCAGATCACTCTTCCGCAGCGGCTTCGGCCGGGGCGGCAGCGCGTGCTGCTTTCTTGGCGGCCATGTCGGCCATGCGCTTGCCGGGGACTGCAGCCTTGGGGTTGCTGCGGACTTTCTTTTCCAGAACGCCAGCCGCTTCGAGCATGCGGGCAATCCGGTCTGTCGGCTGTGCGCCCTGACCAAGCCAATGCTTCACACGCTCCACATCCATGCGCACGCGGTCTTCGCTGTCTTTGGCGAGAAGCGGGTTGTAGGTGCCGAGCTTTTCCAGAAAGCGGCCATCGCGGGGCATGCGGCTGTCGGTTGCCACGATCGAATAGAACGGGCGCTTTTTGGACCCACCACGGGCCAGACGGATTTTCATGGACATTTCAGTTCTCCTTTGGGGTTTTGGTGCCGGGCCGCAGCCTCGGTCATTTCTGCAGTTTCTCGTGATGCCTGATGACTTCGGATATGATGAAGGTCAGGAATTTCTTGGCCAGTTCCGGGTCCAGATCGGCCTGCCGGGACAGCAGTTCCAGCCGCGCCATCTGTGCTGCCTCGCGCGTTGGATCAGACGGCGGCAGGTTGTGTTCGGCCTTGAGGCGGCCCACGGCCTGTGTCTGCTTGAACCGTTCGGCAAGCGTGTAGACCAGAATGGCATCCAGCCGGTCGATGGCGGATCGGTGTTCGCCCAGCAGGGACTGGGCGCGGCTGATGGGATCGGTCATTGCGATTCCTTTGGTGCGGGATGTCGGTAGACAAGGCAGCCATCCAGCAGATCGGGGTCAGCCACCGCCCCCAGCCGTTCTGCAACAGACCGCGATGCGGCATTGTCGGGATCGACATAACTGACCAGCGTGGTCAGGTGCAGCGCGCCAAACGCATAGTCGCGGACCGCAGCGGCGGCTTCGGTTGCGAAACCCTGACCGCGGGCGTCGGAGAGGAGAAGATAGCCAAGCTCCAACTCCGGATCGCCGGATTCGATGTGCAGCGTGACAAAGCCACACAGCGACCGCGTGGCGCGCGTGTCGACCGCCCAGATGCCGGTGCCGCGCAGCACCCAACCGGCTACCGCCTCGCAATAATCGGCCCAAGCCTCGTCACGGGTGAACGGCCCGCCGATGTGGCCCGCGTGATCCTGCGCCAGAAGGGTGGCGTAGGCTTCGAAATCATCCAACGTCGGCGCGCGCAGAACAAGGCGGGCGGTTTCGATCTGCGGCAGCGTGGCGCGCATGGCGCGGGCCTGCAGGTCGGCTGGCCCCGGCAGGGGGCGTTCCCATCCGGCGATCATGCCCCGGCCCCCGGTGCAAGATGGCGGTAGACAAGGCAGGGTTCGGTGCCGGGGTGCGCGGCATCGGGGTCAAGCACCGCGCCAAGCCGGTTGGCGAGTGCGATGGACCGCGCGTTGTCGGGGTCGATATAGCTGACGGCGGTGGGCCAGCCCAGCATGTCAAAGGCATAGGCCCGCGCGGCAATGGCGGCTTCGGCCACCAGCCCCTTGCCTTCGGCTGCGGCGTCCCAGACTGTCCAGCCGATTTCCGGCTCTGGCCAGTCAAAGGGGTGCCACGGGCCGACAAGGCCCATCGCCGCATCGGAGCCGGCGCGGGTAAGCACGAACGAGCCATAGCCGCGCAAGACCCACATGCCGATCACATGACCAAACGCGCGCCAGACCTTTCCATCGTCCAGATCCGGCGGACGCAGGAACCGCGCCCTGTCGCTGTGCATGAAGGCGCGGAATGCGGGCCAGTCGGCGGCGGTGGGGGCGCGCAGGACAAGGCGTTCTGTTGTGAGAACAGGAGTGTTGGACAGGCTAATCATGCGGACACCGCCACAGGGCGCGCAAAACCATAGACAGAGCCGTGATCGAACCATCCCGGCACTTCGCCATCGCGGGGCATGCCGCCAAGATGACGGGCAATCGCGTGCGAGGCTGCATTGTCACGGTGGACTTCTGCGCGGGCTGTCGGCAAACCAAGGGTGGCAAACGCCCATCGGTGCATCGCCAGTGCTGCTTCGGTGGCAAGGCCCTGACCTTCGGCGTCGGCCGCCCACAAGGACCACGTCAGTTCCACTTCGGCCCCGTCAGCCCATTGCATCGGACCAAAGTGCCCGATTGGCCCCGGCGTGCCCTTGCGTTCGGCGATCAGGCGGCCGAAACCGCGCATCACCCAATGGCCGAAGAACGAGGCGAATTGCTCGGCAGCCTCATGCTCTTTCTTGGGGCCGCCGGTATAGGCCGTGCGGGGCGACTGGCGGTAGGCCAGAAAGACCGGCCAGTCGGAGGCCTGCGGTGCGCGCAGGATCAACCGTTCGGTTTCCAGAACCGGCAGGCCAACCAGGGAAGGGCGCGGCAGGGCGGGCATCATTTCTTTTTCATCAGCCCCGACAACCCGGCAGGCAGCGTCATGCCGCCCCGCGACATTCCGGGGAAGCCGCCGCCCATCTGACCCTTCATCGCGCGGGCCGCTTCTTCCAGCTGATCGGGTGACATCTTGGACGGGTCGGGAACGCCGCCCTTGCCCAGCATCTGCTTGATCGCCTGTTTCATCATGCCGCCCTTGCCCATCTTTTTCATCAGATCGGCCATCTGGCGGTGCTGTTTCAGCAGTTTGTTCACGTCCGCCACATCCAGACCGGAGCCTGCGGCAACGCGTTTCTTCCGCGACGCAGCCATCAGATCGGGATTGGCCCGTTCCTTCTTTGTCATCGCGTTGATCAAGGCGATCTGCCGTTTGAGCATCTTGTCGTCAAAGCCCGCTTCGGCGGCGGCGGCCTGCATCTTGCCCATGCCGGGCATCATGCCCATGACGCCCTGCATGCCGCCCATCTTGAGCATCTGTTCCAGCTGCGCCTTGAGGTCGTTCATGTTGAACAGGCCCTTCTGGAACCGTTTCATCATGCGTTCGGCCTGATCGGCCTCGAACGATTCCTGCGCTTTTTCGACCAGCGCCACGATGTCGCCCATCCCAAGGATGCGGCCAGCAACACGGTCGGGTTCAAAGGTTTCAAGCGCGTCCATCTTTTCGCCAAGTCCGACAAAGCGGATCGGCTTGCCTGTCACGGCGCGCATCGACAGGGCAGCACCGCCGCGCCCGTCGCCATCCATCCGCGTGAGCACGACGCCGGTAATGCCGACCTTGCCGTCGAATTCGGCGGCGACGTTCACCGCGTCCTGCCCGGTCAGCCCGTCGACGACGAGCAGCGTTTCGCGTGGCTGTGCGATATCTCGCACGGCGAGGACTTCGGTCATCAGCACTTCGTCGATGTGCAGACGGCCTGCGGTATCAAGGAACAGCACGTCATAACCGCCCATGGCGGCCTGTGTCTTGGCGCGGCGCGCGATCTGGGGCGCGGTTTCGCCTTTGACGATGGGCAGGCTGTCGACGCCAATCTGCGCAGCAAGGATGGCAAGCTGTTCCATCGCCGCCGGGCGGTTGGTGTCAAGCGAGGCCAGAAGAACGCGTTTGCCCTGACGTTCGGTCAGACGCTTGGCCAGTTTTGCGGTGGTCGTCGTCTTGCCCGACCCTTGCAGACCAACCATCAGAATGGTGGCGGGCGGATTATCGATCTTCATCGCATCGGCGGGGCCGTCACCCGCCAGAACGCGGATCAGTTCGTCATGAACGATCTTGACGACCTGCTGGCCCGGCGTGATGGACCGGGTGACCGACTGCCCGGTTGCCTTTTCCTGCACCCGCGCCACGAAATCGCGGGCAACGGCCAGTGATACGTCAGCCTCCAGCAGGGCAGTGCGCACTTCGCGCAGGGCAGTGGCCACATCGGCATCGGACAGGGCACCCTGTTTGGTCAGCCGGTCGAACACGCCACCAAGGCGTTCTGATAGGTTCTCGAACATCGGCACCCCCCTTGGGCAGTTGTGGTTGACGCCGGATATGGGAACCGGCGACGGCAGGACCAAGCCCAAAAGCGGTATTGCACCCGTGGGCGCAACGCGCTGACGGATGGCGATCCCGGCCTGAGCCTTGGGACCGGAAGCAAAAAGCCTCCGGGGATTGGGGCGCGCATAGGCCCACTGCGGCGCAGAGTCAAGTGTGGCTTGCCTTGCCAACCTGCAAATGCCCCTTGCGCCGGGGGGCAAGGTTGTTCTGAATGCGGCACAGGCCAGGGGGCGAACCGAATGGAAAACTGGGATGAAATCCGCACCGCATTTCAGGTGGCGCGCATGGGCACGGTGTCAGGCGCGGCTGATGTTCTGGGTGTGCACCATGCCACGGTGATCCGCCACATCGATGCGCTGGAAAAGCAGTTGGGCGCGCGGTTGTTTCAGCGCCATGCCCGCGGCTATACCCCGACCGAGGCGGGGCGTGACCTGTTAAGCGTGGCAAAGGCCACCGAAGAACAGTTCAGTCAGCTTGCCAGCCGGATCAAGGGTCAGGGCGAAACCGTCACCGGCGAACTGGTCGTCACCACGATTGCGGGAATCTCGCAGCTTTTGACCCCCGTGTTCACGTCCTTTCAGGCCGAACATCCCAGTGTGGTTGTGCGGTATCTGTCGGACATGCGCGTCTTCCGCCTTGATTATGGCGAGGCGCATGTGGCCATTCGCGCCGGGGCCGCCCCGCAGGAACCGGATAACGTGGTGCAACCGCTCGTCCGGTTGCGGTGGGGTCTTTATGCGTCGCGCAGTTATGTCGCGGAATACGGCATTCCAACGGGGCCGGAGGAGTTTCACAAGCACCGCTTTGTGTCGATCGACAATCTGAGCAGCCGCGCGCCGTTCTATCGCTGGCTGAACGACCGGGTGCCGAGCGAATGCATCACCTACCGCGTGACGGAAATGGCGGCCACCGACGCCGCCCTGCGCACCGGCGCGGGGATCGGGTTCTACCCTGTCGGTGACGCCTCACGAGAGCCGGATCTGGTGCAAATCATGGCCCCGCTGGAAGAATGGGAATCGCCGCTGTGGATCGTGACGCATGTGGACCTGCACCGCACTCTGAAGGTGCAGGCGTTCCTGAGCCACCTGAAGGCCGCAGCGCAGAATTGGGTGGGGGTTTGACCTTGGCGGTCAGGGTTCGCGTCGCGATTTCGGAGGTATGGTGAACCCGGAGCGATTCGAACGCCCGACCCTCAGATTCGTAGTCTGATGCTCTATCCAGCTGAGCTACGGGTCCACTGAGCGGGGGATTTAGCGATGCCTGCCGGGTGATGCAAGCCCGAAACGCATGGCGGATGGCAGAGATCCTGTGCCGCTGTCACAGTGCGTCGGGCAGGCCTGTTCCCTTGGGCAGCCGGATGATGAATTCGGTGCCATCTTCGTCGGTGCGCAACAGGCCAAGCTGGCCACCGTGGCCACGCACAAGTTCGGCCGAGATTGCAAGGCCAAGGCCGGAACCGCCCTTGCGGGTGCCACCCTGAAAGGCGGTGAACAGGTGTTCACGCGCCTTGGGGGGCAGGCCGGGGCCGGTGTCGCCGACCCGTATCCACCAGTCGGCATCGTCTTCGCCGCCCGAAATCTCGATGGTCCCGGGTTTGCCCGCCGCCTCGATCGCCTGACGGGCATTGCGCACAAGGTTCGACAGGACACGGTAAAGCTGTTCGCCGTCGGCGCGGATCATCAGGCCGGCGGGCACGTCGATCAGGCAGGCGGGTTCGGTCTGCGGTGACAGGCCTTCGCCCTCGGCGACCTCGTCCACCAACAGGCGCAGGGGCAGACGGCTGAGTTTGGGGGGGTGTTCTTCGGCGCGGCCGAACACCAGCGTCGCCTCGCACAGTGACACGGCACGCTGGATCGAACTGATGAGTTTCGGGGCCGTCCGCGTGACCGCCGCCGGATCGACGCTGTGTTCGATGCGGTCGGCGAACAGTTGGGCAGTGGTCAGGATATTGCGCAGATCATGGCTGATCTTGGCCACGGCGCTGCCCAGTTGGGCCAGCCGCTCCCTTTGCCGCAGGGCTGCGGTCATCTGGGTCTGCAGCAGTTGCAGCGCCGTTTCGGCATCACGCAGTTCGACCACGCGCGAGGTGGGCGTGATCACACGGGTGCTGTCTTCGGGCGCTTCGGCATAGCTTTGCATGTGGCGCACGACGCGCCGGATCGGCAGGACCAGAAGCCGGTGGACGGCCCCGAACAGCAAGGCTGCCGTCAGCACGGAAATGAGTGCGGACAGGGCAAGGATGCGAAGGCCGTAGTCGATCATCGCATCGCGCAGGGGGCGGGTTTCGAGCGTGATCTCGATCAGTTGCCCCGCGTCCTGAACGGGCTGACCGATGACGCGGATCACACGGTTTTCCGGGTCGAGCAGTTCTGCCATTGCATCGCGGATCAACCGGAAAGCGCCCGCCATGCGCAGGTCATAGGTTTCGTAGATCGGTTCGGGAATGGGCGACGACAGCACAAGCTGGCGCACTTCATCGCGGCGCAGGACAACGTTGAACACCTCGGCGTTGGCCAGAAGTTCACGCTCCAGTTCCGGGGTGATCATGTCGTCATTGGTGGTCAACAGCGACAGCGACGCGATCTGTGCCTTTTCAAGCCGAAGCCCCAGATAATCTTCGCGGAAGCGGGCGATCGAGGGGACGAAGATCAGGATTTCGGCAAGCATGACGAAGACGATTGTCAGCATCAGGAACCGACCGGACAGGGTGTTGAGGAACCGTGCCTGCCTTGGCGTCACTGACATTGGTTCATTCATCCTGACACAAGCATCCCTCGGTGCGGGAATTCCGCCATTCGGATCGGGTGTGCTTATGGAATAAGGCGCTGCACGAACCCGACAACCCGCTTTACCGTGGGATTAGCAAAAAGTCGGGGGGAGTAATAGGCTCCTGCCGCTCTTTTCGAAATCTCGCCCAGTGTGGGATAGGGGGCGATCATGCCCGCGATGGCAGACAGCTTCAGACGGGCCGACATTGCCAGCGCCCAAAGGCCGATGAGTTCGCCTGCCTGCGCGCCCACGATGGTGACGCCGACAGGGCGGTCCTTTACGACCATGAGTTTCAACATGCCCTCGGTACGGCGGCCCGTCAGGGCACGGTCATTGTGGGAAAAAGACTGGGTAATGACCGTGACCGCTGCCCCGTGGCGGGTGCGCGCCTCGTCTTCGGTCAGGCCGACTTGCGCCAGTTCGGGGTCACAATAGGTGACGCGCGGCACGGCTGCGGTGTCGAATTTGGCGGGCAGGCCGAACAGCATCTGGCGGATCAGGATGCCTGCATGGGCCCCTGCCACATGGGTGAACTGCATACCGCCCGCCGCGTCGCCCACTGCATAGACGCGCCGGTTGCTGACCGACCGCAGGTTCGGCCCGACAGTGACACCTTTGGCCGTATGGTCGACATTTGCGATCTTCAGATCCAGATCGTCCAGCACCACCTTGCGGCCTGTCGCGACCAGAAGGTGACTTCCCTCGACCTTGCGCCCGTCTTTCAGATCAAGAACCACGCCCGCCGACACGCCTGTGACGGGGGTACCTTCGAGTATCTCCACGCCCTCCTGCCGCAGCGCCGCGATCACAGTTGCCGCCGCCTCCGGATCTTCGCGACCCAGCGCGCGCGTGGCCTCGACCAGCGTGACGCGGCAGCCCAGACGGCGATGCGCCTGTGCCATTTCGATGCCGATGGGGCCGCCGCCCAGAATGACAAGGTGATCTGGCCGTTCGCGCAAAGCGAAGATCGTTTCGTTTGTGAGGTAAGGCACGTCGGCAAGCCCGGGAATCGGCGGGATGGCGGGGCGCGAGCCTGTTGCGATCACGAACCGTCGGGCCGTGACAGTGGTATCGCCTGCCTGCACCTCGCGCGGGCTGATGAACCGGGCCATGGCGCGCAGGACCGTGACGCCCAGCGCCTCGAACCGCTCTTGACTGTCGACGGGTGCGATGTCGGCGATGACGGCGGCGACATGATCCTTGACGGCGGCAAAGTCGATCTGCGGCGGCACGGGCGTAATGCCGAAGGGCTGGCCCGTTGTCATGGCATGGGCGTGATGGGCGGCGGCGAGCAGTGCCTTGGATGGCACACAGCCCGCGTTCAGGCAGTCGCCCCCCATCTCGCCCGCCTCGATCAGCACGACGCGAGCACCCATCTGCACCGCACCCGCCGCGATCGACAACCCGCCGGAGCCTGCCCCGATGATGCAGATATCAGCCTTGATCCGGGGCATTCTAAAGATCCCGTCCGCGGACGGCCCGGATCACGACGGGCAGCGCGCAAAGTGCGGCAAGGCCGAGGATCGGACCCAACACCTGCGGAGAAAAGAAGATGGACAGGTCGGGCGTTGCGCCGCGCGCGAACACGTCAGACAGGCTTGCGCCGACATAGGTGAACACGAGCGTGCCCGGGATGATGCCGACAAAGGTGGTGATCGCAAACCGGTGCAGCGCCACGTTCAGAAAGGCGGGAATAAGGTTGGCCAGAAAGAACGGCACGACCGGGATCAACCGCATCACCAGAAGGACCGACCATTCATTCTGCCGCAACCCGGACTGCAGGCGCGCTGCCGCCCCGCCCGCCGCCGTGATCCGCTGTGCGACCGACGCACCAAAGCCATAGCGGGCGGCAAGGAAGACGCCCACTGCCCCGGTTGTCGCGCCCACAACGTTGAAAACAACACCGGGGAACAGCCCGAACAGAAAGCCACCCGTCAGCGTCGCAATCGTGGCCCCCGGCAGGCTGAACGCCACAATCAGGGCATAGATCGCGACGAAGGCAAGGCTGGCCCACACAAAATGCGCGTCCCGAAAGGCGATGAGCGTCGCACGGTTTTCGGCCAGGGCCGCAAATGTCAGGTGGTCATGCAAAAGATACCCGCCTGTCACTGCGACCAGCGCCATGACAAGAATCGGGCCACGCCGCAGCAGGGCCGACTGCGCCTTGGCGGTGCAGGCAGGATCGGCGGCAGCGTCGGCGTTCCGCAGGGTCAGGTCAGGGTGATGGGTCAAGGGGTATCCTCCGTCACCCTAACATGACCAAGGTTGCGCCCTGCCGAAAGCCACCTCACGCGGCGTTGATGCGAGGTGACGGAAATCGGGTGGTTTGTTGCAGTATTGTGCCCGGTCTGTCACATCCGGGGCGTGGATTGCGCCAAACGTTACAAGTCGTGCGGCGCGAGATCGGCAGAATCACCCGCGCCGGGGCATTGTCATGGCGTTGTGACGATTTTGACAACAAACCCGGCGCGCCGCGTTGACAAGGGCCAAGGGCGACCGTAAAGCACGGGCTTCAATATTGGCGGGCGGCGATTCCGGTGGAAGGCGCGCGACTGCAAACTTCGGAGAGCCGCAATGAAGCGCACATTTCAACCGTCAAACCTGGTTCGTGCACGCCGGCACGGCTTTCGCGCCCGCATGGCAACCAAGGGTGGCCGTCTTGTTCTGGCCGCGCGCCGGTTCAAGGGCCGCAAGAAACTGAGCGCCTGAACACGCTTGGGTCTGACGTTTCGGCAGGGGCCGGGGTGCATTGTTTGCCCCGGCCTTTGTCATGTATGAAACAGGTGATTGCGAGGCGCTCTGCCGGGCCTTTCGATTTCATGCAGGCTAGCCTACATACCCGCCATGGATAACGCCGTGCCCTGCCCGCTTGAAACGCTGCGCATCCGCGCCGATTTTCTGCGTGCCGCGTCGGCAAAACGTCAGGCGACGGCCGGGTTCCTGTTGCAGGCCCGCGCGCGGGGGGACGATCAGCCCACCGTTCGCGTGGGATTTACCTGTTCCAAAAAGATTGGCAATGCGGTCGCGCGAAACCGGGCAAAACGGCGGCTGCGGGCGATTGCAAGATCCGTCTTGCCGGGTCTGGCGCAACCGGGGTGGGATTATGTGCTGGTCGGTCGCCCCGGGGTCACCGGAAGCCGCCTGTTCGCTGATCTGGAACGGGATCTGCAGACCGCCCTGCGCACGCTCTATAAAACCGCGCCATGACACCGCTGGCCCGTCTGTTCGCGCTGCCGGTGCGCGCCTACCGCCTGATCCTGAGCCCTTGGGTCGGGCATGGGTGCCGGTTTCAACCGACATGCAGCGCCTATGCGCTTGAGGCGCTGGAGCGGCATGGTGGCGTCAAGGGTGCCTATCTGACCGCGCACCGCATCTGTCGGTGCCATCCGTGGGGCGGGCAGGGTTATGATCCTGTTCCGGGGTCAGATCCGCACCATGCGCCGCATCCCGACGCCTAGCGCAGTTTTTCAAAGGTGATGGACACGTCACCGATATCGACGCCAAACCGCTTCATGTAGGCGCGGTTGAAGGCCCGGTCGTCCGACTGCAACCAGATCCAGTCGTCAAAGGTAACGCGCACCGTTTCTGCGGGGCCACCTGCCACTGGCACGGGCAGGTCGATGGTGTATTTCCAGTTGAACCGATCCCCCTGTTCGACGCCCATTGCCTCGCCGATCACGCCGGGGGCGGTACCCTTCCAGGTTTCGGGGCCAGTTTTGACCAGCGTCCAGACGCGTTGTTCGGTTGATCCGTCTTCGTAAACGAAATCCTCCACCAGACGCAGGCGGTTGCCATCCCAGTCGCCTTTTATGGTGACGGTGAACTGACGGCGGACGGTGCCAAAGATATCCTGAAACTGGCCACGGGCGACTAGATCGCCATCGAAAAAGGTTTCGATATCCAGATCGCGCGTGGACAGTGACGCATCGGTCAGCGCCGGTTTGCCTGTGCAGGCCCCCAGCGCGGCCGTTAATGCCAGCGCACCCATCAGCCTTTTTGGTATCAGCCCAGCCATGCCTGCATTTCCCCCGCATCGGTTTTGACGTATACGCAGCAAAACCAGTATCGGATGCGCCATGCTCGACAATGCCCCTGACATTCACCCGCTGTTCAACGGTGCGCCCAAAACGCTGGAGTTCACCAAGCTGCGCAAGCGGATCGTTCAATTGGTGCGCGAGGCTGTTGAAACCTATGGGATGGTGCAGCCGGGGGCGCGCTGGCTTGTGTGCCTGTCGGGGGGCAAGGACAGTTATACGCTGCTCGCCATCCTGCATGAATTGCAGTGGCGGGGGTTGTTGCCGGTGGACCTTCTGGCCTGCAATCTGGATCAGGGGCAGCCGGGGTTTCCCGCCACTGTCCTGCCGGAGTTTCTGGCAAGGATGGGCGTGCCCCACCGCATCGAATATGCCGACACTTATTCCATTGTGATGGACAAGGTGCCTGCCGGGCACACGATGTGCGCGCTGTGTTCGCGGTTGCGGCGGGGCAATCTGTACCGCGTGGCCCGCGAAGAAGGGTGCAGCGCGGTTGTTCTGGGCCATCACCGCGACGATATTCTGGAAACATTCTTCATGAACCTGTTTCATGGCGGCAGGCTGGCCACGATGCCGCCGAAACTGGTGAATGAGGATGGCGATCTGTTCGTTCTGCGGCCGCTTGCCCATGTCGCCGAAGCCGATTGCGAGGCATTTTCGGCGGCATTGAAGTATCCGATCATTCCCTGCGATCTGTGCGGGTCGCAGGACGGGCTGCAACGCCAGCAGGTCAAGGCGATGCTGGACGGATGGGAAGCGCGCAGTCCGGGGCGCAGGCAGGTCATGTTCCGTTCCCTGATGAACGCCCGGCCCAGCCATCTGCTTGACCCCGCACTTTTCGACTTTGCCGGGCTGCAGATCGGGCCGCGGGCCGGCGGGTCGGGCATCGCGGATGGCGAAATATCATGAAAATGCGCAGTAATTAGCCAAAGGCAGTTAACGTTCCGGTCAGGAACGACCCCTAGCCTTGGCGCAAGGGAGAGTGTGTTCCCTTTCGTTGGGGATGCCGTTCATGCCGATTCTTCCCGATCTGACCCGGAACAGGGTTGTCCGTTACCTTGGCTCCAAGGACGCGCTGCGCGACACGGTTCTGTTGTGGCCTTTTCTTGCGGCACTGGCCAGTTGGCTTGCCGGGACGATGGCATTGGCGGCAGTCGTGCTGGTGTTCAGTTTGATGACCTTGTTGATGGGGCGCTGGTCGGGGGCGCAGACTTTGCGTCTGGGCGGCACCGATGCCGGGCCGCGCGAAGATCGGCTGATCCAGATGCTGAACACCGTGCTCGCCGATACGGCCCGGACAGCGCAGGGAACGGGCTGCCTTGTGCTTCGCATGGACCACGCGCGCCGGTTTGCCGAATTGCATGGAACGGCCGTTCTGGCCCAGGTTCTTTGCAAAAGCGCGGAACGTTTCGTTGGTGCACTGCGCGAAGGGGATATCGTTGCCGCCCTGTCCGACAGCGCCTTTGGGATTGGCCTTCGGCCCGGCGGGCGGGTTGACCTTGAAACGATGATCCAGCTTGCGGCACGGCTTCAGGCGACTGTCGCGGCGGGGGTAGAGGTGAATGGGATGACCTGCCATGTCACGTTTTCCGCCGGTTTCTGCCTTGGGGCGCGGGCCCCCATGCGCACTGGCACAGGCCTTCTGCAGGCGGCCGCTGCCGCCGCACAAGAGGCGGCGCTGCACGGCCCGGCAGCGATTCGCGCCTATTCCCCCGACGTTGCCGCGCGACAGATCGACCGTCTGGCACTGGCCGATGCCCTTTCCTGCGCGTTGGAGAATGGCGAGATACAGCCCTACTTTCAGCCGCAGATTTCCACCGATACGGGCCGCATCTCTGGCTTTGAGGCGTTGGTCCGTTGGCAGCATCCGGTGCATGGCCTTCTGTGCCCGGCCGAGTTTCTGCCTGCCATAGATGCCGAGGGTAAATCCGAACGGCTTGCCGAAGTGATGCTGGCAGGCAGCCTTTCCGCTTTGGTTGCGTGGGACACTTCTGGCGTCAAGGTGCCGTCTGTGGGGATCAACTTTTCCACGGCCGATCTTCGCAATCCGAAACTGGTGGAAAACCTGAAATGGGAACTCGACAGGTATGACCTGGCCCCGTCGCGGGTTGCTGTGGAAATTCTGGAAACCGTCATCGCAGACACTGACAATGATGTGTCCGTCCGCAACATCGCGGCGCTGGCGCAACTGGGATGCGGGATTGACCTGGACGATTTCGGGACGGGGAATGCGTCGATCACCGGAATCCGGCAGTTCGACGTGCGCCGCATCAAGATTGACCGCAGTTTTGTCACGCGGGTCGACACCGACCGGACGCAGCAACGGATGATTTCGGCACTTGTGTCACTGGCAGACCGACTTGGCCTTGATACACTCGCCGAAGGGGTGGAGACGCCGACGGAACACGCCATGCTGGCGCAACTCGGCTGTCGCCATGTGCAGGGATTTGGCATCGCCCGCCCGATGCCCTTTGATGAGACGTTGGCATGGATTCGGGCACATGAGGAAAGGCTCGTCACGCCGCCCCGGATTGGCAACCGCGCCTTGGAGGGCTGATTGTCGCGGCCTGAATGGGCGGCAACGGCGCTGTCACCTGTCGGCGATGCGGCTGGTGGTTGCAGGTCTGGACGGGTATGCGGGTCAACGACGCTCAGGTCGCCAAGCTGCCGCGAAGTGCCCCCCGCCGACTGGCAGCAAGGGGCACTGCCGCTGCCGGCGGCGCATTGCGCTGGTGCGTGGGTTGCAGGCTAAGCGGGGTCAGGCGGTGCATTTCCGGACGGCAGGCGGTAGACGTCGACGACCATGATTGGGCTCAGCGTTCGCCGGGCAAGTGCTGACCGGCGGCGGGTGCTCCTCCCCGCCCTGCAACGGTCAGCGCCCTTACCCCCATTTCCCGGCCAGATACGCGACCAGTTGCCCGGAAACCTGAAAACCGCTTGACCTTTGCGGGGCGGTTCTGTTGAAGCAGCCGGAACGTGGAACCGTCTGGCCCAAAGACTCGGGCAGAGTGTTCTTTCATTTTGGCATGGCGACAGCACGGACCGCTTGTTTGACGATCCGCACTGGGCCTAACGCGAAACGGCGGGAGTCCTGATGGACGATCAAAATCAGAACAAGAACCTTCTTCTTGCAACGGCGCTCAGCTTTGTTGTCATCCTCGCCTGGTTCTTTTTCTTTCCACCGCCAGAGCCGGTGGTCGACCCGGCATCCGAAACTGCATTGACGACGCCGGACGGCACGCCCGTGACCCCGACAGCCGAAACATCGGTGGCGACGACGGAAGCCGCCGATCCGGTGCCGGACTCGCCGCGTCTGACGATTGACACGCCACGCCTGCAGGGGTCCATTTCCATGCGCGGCGGGCGGATCGATGACCTGCTGCTCAAGAACTATCGCGAAACACTGGATGCGTCTTCACCGCTGGTGCGCCTGCTTTCGCCTGTGGGCGAGGCGAACGCCTATTACGCCCTTTACGGCTGGGCCCCCGGCGGCGCGTTGACGTTCGACGACGTGCCGGGTGCCAACACCGAATGGATGCCCGCCGGTGGCGGCACGCTGGCACCGGGGCAGCCCGTCACGCTGCGGTGGGACAATGGCAGCGGCCTGATCTTCACGCGCCAGATTGCCGTCGACGATCATTACATGTTCACCGTGACGGACGGGGTGGAAAACACCACAACAGCACCGGTGACGCTTGCCCCTTACGGCATCATCGCGCGGCACGGCGAACCGGCCGACCTGCAGAATTTCTTTGTCCTGCACGAAGGTGTCGTTGGCCGGGTTGACGGCGAGTTGTCGGAAACCAAATACGACGATCTGCGCGACCTGCCCGTGGTGGAGCGCGAGGCCGCGCCCGCCGAAGTGCTGACGGCGACCACGGATGGCTGGATCGGGTTCACCGGTAAATACTGGATGGCCGCATTGATCCCGCAGCAGGGGGCACCCTTCACGTCGGTGGTGAAATACTCACCGGGCGCTGACATCTACCAGACCGAAACCCGCCAGCCGGTGATGACCGTGGCCCCCGGCGCGCGCGGCGAAAGCACGTCGCGCCTGTTTGCCGGCGCGAAGGAATGGGAAACCATCCGTGCCTATCAGGATCAGGGTTTCACCGATGCCGCGAGCCCGACTGCAACGCCGGTTCCCGGCTTTATCGACAGCATTGACTGGGGCTGGTTCTTTTTCCTGACCAAACCCATTTTCCACGTTCTGCACTGGTTGCATGGTCTGATCGGCAACATGGGTCTAGCGATCATCGGCCTGACCTTCGTGCTGAAGCTGCTGGTTCTGCCGCTTGCCTATAAATCCTATGTCTCCATGGCGCGGATGAAGGAATTGCAGCCGGAACTCGCCGCCTTGAAGGAAAAGGCGGGGGACGACAAACAACGGATGCAGCGCGAGATGATGGCGTTGTACAAGGAAAAACAGGTCAATCCGGCGGCGGGCTGTTTGCCTGTGCTGATCCAGATTCCGATCTTCTTTTCGCTGTACAAGGTGATCTTCGTCACCATCGAACTGCGTCACGCGCCGTTCTTTGGCTGGTTGAACGATCTGTCCGCGCCTGACAGTTCCAGCCTTTACAACCTGTTTGGCCTGCTGCCCTGGGATGCACCCGCGCATGGCACGATGCTTGCCTTGGTCTTCATCGGCATTCTGCCGATCATTCTGGGTGTGTCGATGTGGCTCCAACAAAAGCTGAACCCCGCGCCCACGGATGCGACGCAGGCGGCGGTGTTTGCGTGGATGCCCTGGGTTTTCATGTTCATGCTGGGCGGATTTGCCAGCGGGTTGGTCGTGTACTGGATCACCAACAACGTGATCACCTTCACGCAGCAGTACATCATCATGCGCAGTCATGGGCACAAGCCGGACATCTTTGGCAACATAAAGACAAGTTTCAATCGCAAGGCCAAGGCGGAGGCGCGTGCCAACGTGAACGCCGCCCCCACCAAACCAACACCGGCCAAACCGGCGGCGCCAAAACCCGCCGCAGCCAAGGCTGCGACCACGAAGAAGGTTCCGGCCAAGAAATGACGGCCCGATTGGCCCAGATATCCCGCCACCCGATCAAATCGCATGGGCGCGAACGTCTGGGCCATGTCACGCTGCGCGCGGGGGAAACCCTTCCTTGGGATCGTCATTGGGCGGTGGCGCATGACGCCGCGCGGCTGGTGCCCGGCTGGAACCCTTGCGCCAACTTTTCGCGCGGGGCCAAGGCCCCTGCCCTGATGTCGATCGAGGCGCGGATTGATGAAGACACGCGCGCGGTGACATTGACCGCACCGGGCAAACCGGACCTGCAGTTTCACCCTGACGAGGAGGCGGAGCTGCCCGCCTTTCTGGCATGGGTGAGCGACCTTAACCCGCCCGACCGTGCACAACCCGTGCGGATCGTGACGGCGGGGCGCGGTATGACGGATACAGATTTCGCCTCCATCTCCATACTGAACCTTGCGTCCAATGCGGCCCTTGGGGCCGAGATGGGCCAGTCGCTGGCACCCGAACGGTGGCGCGCCAATCTTTGGATTGACGGGGTTGACGCCTGGGCGGAACGCGGCTGGATCGGACGAAAGATTGCGATTGGGGATGTTGTGCTGGATGTGATGGAACATATCGTCCGCTGCCGTGCGACGATGGTTGACCCGGCTACCGGCCTGATCGATGGCGATACGCTGACCGCGCTGAATACGGGTCATGGGCATCAGGAAATGGGGCTGTACGCGCGTGTGGTGACCGGCGGTACGATCACGCCGGGCGATCCGGTGGTGCTGCTATGATCCTGCCCTTTCCGCTTTCCCCCGAACCGGAGGTCGAGGCCCGCGAAAAAGGCCGTCTGCTGTTTGCGGGGCCTGTCACCTTTGTCAAAGGGGTAGTGGCCATGTCTGGCCTGCCGCCGGCAGACCGTCTTGAAGTGTGTTTCGCGGGCCGGTCGAACGTGGGAAAATCAAGCCTGATCAATGCGCTGACCGGACGCAAGACTCTTGCCCGCGCTTCGAACACGCCGGGGCGGACGCAGGAGATAAACTATTTCGCCATGGCGGAAAGCCGGTATCTGGTTGACCTTCCCGGTTACGGATACGCCGAAGCGCCGCTTGCCATCGTTGAAAAGTGGCAGCGCCTGCTGCGCGCCTATCTGGCAGGACGGCAAACGTTGCGCCGGGCCTTTGTGTTGATTGACACGCGGCATGGCGTCAAATCGGTGGACGAAGAAATCCTGTCGCTGCTGGACAAATCCGCCGTGACGTTTCAGGCCGTCCTGACCAAGGCCGACAAGGTAAGCCACGCCGAACGGGATGCCACCATCGAGCAGGTGCGTGAAGCACTGGCAAAACACCCGGCGGCCTATCCAGAACTGGTGGTGACAAGTTCGGAAAAAGGCGACGGCATTGAAACGCTTCGCGCGATCATCGCCACGCTGGAGTGATGCACGGCAGCACGTCTAGACGTGCTGCGCGCCATTGACCTGAATCTCGGCGCCGGAAATATAGCTCGACTGGTCCGAACACAGAAACCAAATCGCGTCGGCAACTTCGCTCGTCTTGCCAAGGCGGCGCATGGGAAGCTGTTCGACAATCTTTTCGGTGCCGGGCGACAGGATCGCCGTATCCACCTCGCCCGGGGCGATAGCGTTGACGCGCACACCAAGGGGGCCAAAATCATGCGCCATTTCCCGCGTCAGGGCCGCGAGCGCCGCCTTTGACGTGGAATAGGCCGCGCCGGCAAAGGGATGCACGCGCGACCCTGCAATTGAGGTCACGTTGACGACAGACCCCTGCGCCGCCACCAGTTCATCCTGCAAGCCGCGCGCCAGAATGACCGAGGCAAAGAAGTTGACATGGAATACCTGCCCCCACGTCCGCAAGTCGGTGTCGAGCGTCGTCAACCGTTTCCCGCCATCACCCTTCGGCGAAATGCCCGCGTTGTTGACCAAGGCGTGAAGCCTGCCGTTCAACTTTGACTTGATGGTGGTAATCGCTTCGATTGTCTTGCTGGGGTCTGCAAGATCAAGCTGGATGTGGTTGTCTTCACCGCCGGGCCAAGGGCAGCGCGGATCAAAGGGTTGCCGCGAACAGGTCAGGACGCGCCACCCTTCCGCGCCAAAGCGTTTCACCGTGGCGTGGCCAATGCCCCGGCTTGCGCCTGTCAGGACAAGAATTTTCTGTTCGGTCATGTGCAGCATTCCCTTTTCGCTAATCCTTAGCATTGTTGTCAGGAAAGGCAAGACAACCCGGACTTGGCACAGACAAGCAAAGCCGTTAGCTATCGATCGCAACTGAAGGTTCCGATGAAAAAGCAGATCGACATGAACGCATCCATTCAGACGGCCCGGACCTTGTCCGAGGCGCTTCCTTATCTGCAACGCTATTCAGGGGCGGTGGTTGTCGTGAAATTCGGCGGCAACGCCATGGGGGACGAGGCCGCGATGGCGGAATTCGCGCGCGACATCGTGCTGATGCGGCAGGTTGGGGTGAACCCGGTTGTGGTGCACGGCGGCGGACCGATGATCAACCAGATGCTTGAAAAGCTTGGCATCAAGTCGGAGTTTGTGCGCGGCAAGCGGGTGACGGACAAGGCCACAGTCGAAGTGGTGGAGATGATTCTGTCGGGCCTTGTGAACAAGCGGATCGTGCAGGCGATCAACGATCAGGGCGGGCGCGCCGTCGGCATTTCCGGCAAGGACGATGATCTGATGGTGTGCGAGGCGGACGACCCTGAACTGGGGTTCGTTGGCCGTCCGGTTGAAATGAATGTGCAGGTGCTTCGCGATCTGTACAACGCGGGCATCATTCCGGTTGTGGCCCCGGTGGCAACGGGGATGGCCGACAACGAAACGTTCAACGTAAACGGCGATACGGCGGCCGGCGCGATCGCCGGCGCGCTGCAGGCAGACCGTTTGTTGTTGCTGACCGATGTGGCGGGGGTCAAGAACGCTGCGGGCGAGGTTGTGACTGCACTGACGCCTGACGAAGTGCGCGAGATGATGGAAAGCGGCGTCATCGGCGGCGGCATGATTCCAAAGGTGGAAACAGCGTTGGCGGCGCTTGCCGAAGGGGTCCGCGCGGTGACGATTCTGGACGGCCGGGTGCCCAATGCCTGCCTTCTGGAATTGTTCACGGATCACGGTGCTGGCAGCCAGATCCGGACGACGGAACCGCGCGTCAAGCCGCGACTGCGCCGTTGACCCTTGATAAGATTGATGCCCTTGCGGCACAGGACCATCTGACGGTTCTGGGCGGCTTTGCCTGTTCGGGCGACCCCGATCTTCCTGCCGGGACGCAAACTCTGCTGCTGCTGGGGCCGCGTGAACCGGGCTTTTGGGCGCATGTAACAGCGCAGCCGGAATGGGATGGTGGGCCCGACCCGATTGACCGATGGTCGCGGCGGGCGGTCGGGCGTTTGGCTTGCGACCTGGGCGCAAAGGCGCTGTTTCCGTTTGGTGGTCCGCCCTGGCATCCGTTTTACAAATGGGCACTGCGGACGGGCCGCGTGTGGGACAGCCCGGTTCGGTTGCTGGTCCACGATCATGCCGGGCTGATGGTCAGCTTTCGGGGTGCCCTTGCGTTGAAAACCGCCATTCCTATGGGCGACGTGGCGGCGGCGGCCCCGCCCTGCGCGACCTGCGTCAGTCAGCCTTGTCGTTCGGCCTGCCCACCGCGTGCCTTGACGGATCAGGGGTATGACCTGCCGGTTTGCCACAGCTTTCTTGACCAACCCGCCGGTGTCACCTGCATGACACAAGGTTGTGCCGTGCGCAGGGCTTGCCCGGTGTCCCAAGCCTATGCAAGGATGCCTGAACAATCGGCGTATCACATGGGGCAATTCCACAAATGACCAAGCGTCTGATCCTGACCCGCCATGCCAAGTCAAGCTGGGACGATCCGCTGACGCCAGACCACGACCGCCCGCTGAACGAACGCGGAAAGGCCGCTGCGGCAGACCTTGGCGATTGGCTTGCGTCGCGAGGTTATATTCCGGAGGAAGTGCTGTGCTCTGACGCGCTGCGCACCCGCAAGACGTGGTCGGGGCTGGCCCCCGCCCTGCCCGGCACGCCGATCCTGAACCTGAAACCGGCGCTGTATCATGCCGGGCCCGATGTCATGCTGGCCGTGTTGCGTCATGCTGCGGCGGATACGGTAATGATCATCGGGCACAATCCCGGTATCGCCGAATTCGCCGGGAAACTTGTGGCGACACGGCCCGTGAACCCGGAATTTGGCCGTTATCCCACTGGGGCGACGCTGGTGATGGATTTTGACATATCATCCTGGGATCAGGCCGGTTGGGGCCTTGGCGTCCCGATCGATTTCGTTATTCCGCGCGAACTGGCAATCTGAACGGGCGCGCGTTGCGGCGCGCCCTATGCAAAGGTTCAGTGGCCCAGAATCTGTGACAGGAACAGTTTGGTCCGGTCGCTTTTGGGGTTGTTGAAGAACTCTTTCGGTTCGTTCTGTTCGACGATCTGGCCCTGATCCATGAAGATCACGCGGTTCGCCACAGCCTGCGCAAAGCCCATTTCATGCGTGACGCAAATCATCGTCATGCCTTCTTGGGCGAGTTCGATCATCGTATCGAGCACTTCCTTGATCATTTCAGGGTCAAGCGCCGACGTCGGTTCATCGAACAACATGATCCGCGGCTTCATGCACAAGGATCGCGCAATCGCCACGCGCTGCTGTTGACCGCCCGAAAGTTGGCCGGGGTATTTGTTCGCCTGTTCCGGGATCTTGACCTTGCGCAGGAAGTGCATGGCGGTTTCTTCAGCCTCGCGCTTGGGAATCTTGCGAACCCAGATCGGGGCGAGGGTGCAGTTTTCCAGAATCGTCAGATGCGGGAAAAGGTTGAAGTGTTGAAACACCATCCCAACTTCGGAACGGACCTTGTCGATGTTCTTGAGGTCTGACGTCAGTTCGGTGCCATCAACAACGATCTGCCCGGCCTGATGTTCTTCCAGCCGGTTGATGCAGCGGATGAGCGTCGACTTGCCCGAGCCGGAAGGCCCGCAGATCACGATACGTTCGCCGCGGTTCACCGTCATGTCGATGTCGCGCAACACGTGGAACGTGCCGTACCATTTGTTCATTGCGACAATGCTGATCGCGACTTCGTCGCTGATCTTCATCTTGCTGGTGTCGAGGGCTGCTTCGGCCATGGGATGCTCCTACCGGTGGTCTGTCTTCAGCTTGCGTTCCAGATACATGGAGTATCGGGACATTCCAAAGCAGATGATGAAAAAGATGAGGCCGACGAAAATGTAAGGCTCCCAGTAGATGCCTTTCCAGTTGATGTCGGCGCGAACGACCTGCGTGACGCCCTTGAGCGGGTCAAGCAGGCCGACAAAAGCCACCAGCGTGGTATCCTTGAACAGCCCGATGAACGACGACACGATGCCCGGAATGGCAATCTTGAGCGCCTGCGGCATGATGATCAGGCGCTGCGCCTGCCAGTAATCAAGACCAAGCCCGTCCGCCGCCTCGTACTGGCCGCGTGGCAGGGCGGCAAGGCCACCCCGGATCACCTCGGCGATATAGGCCGATGCGAACAGGGTGACGAGGATGATGACTCGCAGGATCAGGTCAAAGTTGGTGTTCGGCGGCAGGAAGTATTGGAGCAGCAGCGACGCCGTGAACAGCATGGTGATCAGCGGCACACCGCGGATGAATTCGATGAAACCGACGGACAGCGTCTTGATCAGGAACATGTCGGACTGACGACCCAGTGCCAGCAGGATGCCAATGGGAAGCGAGGCGGATATCGCGGTGACGCCGATCACGAAGGCCAGAAGGAAGCCGCCAAACTGGTCACTGTCGATAGGCGTAAGGCCAAGCGGAAGAACAGCGTTGATTTCCGCGGCAAGCGGGGTCTGTGCAAACATCCACCACAGGCAGGCTGCGACGAAGCCAAGGCCAGTCGCCACCACAACGCCCAGCCTGCCGACCAAAAAGCGGTAAACAAGCGCGAGTACGCCAAAACCGAGCATCGCGACGACAGGCGACCACACCGACCCGCCCCACAGCAGGAAGAACGCGATTGCGGGGTAAAGCAAAGTGAAAAGGATCAGCTTCTTTGGCTGCCACACGGCGACGGCAATCAGCACAGCCATCAGGACCGTGGCCTGAATAAGATGTGGCGCCGTGGTGCCCAGGCCGATCAGTGCTGCCAGAAGGCAGACTGTAACGGCACCGAGCATCATCAGGATGTTGCGGCGGATGCCTGCGTAAAGAACGGGGGCCAGCGCCGCGAACAAAAGGGCAAAGGCCAGCACAGGACGCCAGTATTCAGCACTCGGGTAGAACCCGAACAGGAACTGATGCCAGCGTTCGCGGATCATCGCCCAACATGCGCCCGTTGCCCCTTCGCCGGCATTTGCCGCGACGATGGCACGACATTCCGCCAAAGAATTGGCGTTCCAAACGCCGTTCAGCAGCCATGGCAACAACCCCTGCAGCAGCAGGAACAGCGCTGTGATGCCAAGCAGCGTGAGGATCGTGTTCAGAGGCGAAGAGAACAGGTTGCTGCGGGCCCATTTGACGGCCCCGCGTTCGGATATGGGGGGCGCGCTGGGCCCAAGCATTTCACTGCGGACAAAGGTTTCCTGCATGGCGGTCATCTTAGCGCTCCTTCAGGCGGACGGAGTTGTTGAAGGCGTTCATGACCGATGAAATGATCAGGCTGATCGTCAGGTAGATCGCCATCATCAGCAGCATGCATTCCAGTTCGCGGCCCGTCTGGTTCAGGGTAATCCCTCCCAGCGTACCGCGCAGATCCAGATAACTGACAGCGATACCCAGCGAGGTGTTCTTCGTCAGGTTCAGATACTGGCTGATCAGGGGCGGGATAATGACGCGCAGGGCTTGTGGCAGGATGATCAGGCTCATCGTGCGGCCGGGGCGAAGGCCAAGTGCAAAGGCCGCTTCGGATTGGCCCCGGCTGATGGCTATGATGCCCGCTCGCACAACCTCGGCGATGAAGGCCCCGGTATAAAGGGACAGGGCAATCAGCATGGCGGTAAAGGCATGCGCGATGCTGATGCCACCCGCAAAGTTGAACTTGCCGAACACCGGGATGTCGAAGGCAAGGCCAAGAGCAGCAAGCAGAATGGCAATCGGCAGGATCAGAATGGCAAGGCTTTTCCACCAGGTCACCGGGCGAACCCCGGTTTCTTCCTGAACGGCGCGGGCATTGCGCACCAGTCGTCGGTTGACAAGGAAGGACACGACAACCACGGCCAGAATGGCCAGGAAGTTGAAGTTGATGGAAAAGTCACCCACCGCATAAGAGCCGAGCCCATGCGTGAAATAGGGGGCGGGCACGTTTGTGCCCTGATTGGTCAGCGCCACTGTTCCACCAAAGCTCATCGATGCCAGCGGCGGTTTGCCATCGGCGATCAGGGCGGCACTGGCCCGGAAATCGGCGGTGCTGGGCAGCAATTCCGACAGAATGACGTAAAACAGGATGATCCAAAGCAACAGCGGCACGTTGCGGAACATCTCGACATAAACCGTCATCAGGCGGCCCACGATCCAGTTATTGGACAATCGCAGCACGCCGGCGAAAACACCAAGGATGGTTGCGAATATGCAGCCAAACAACGCCAGCACCAGCGTATTGATCAACCCGACCATCGCGGCGCGAAAATGGTTGCTGTCGTTGGTGTAGGGGATCAGCGCCTGACCGATGTCATATCCTGTGCGGCTCCACAGGAAGCTGAAATTGATGTCCTTGTCCTTGGCGGCTAGGTTGACGATCGTGTTGTTCAACAGCCATGCCACACCCAGCAGCACGAGGATCAACACAACCACCTGAATGGTCATCGCCCGAAACCGGGTGTCGTATATAAGCATTGAGAGCCGAAAACCGTCTTTCGGCGCGTCTGCGGCCATAGCCATCTGGTTTCCCCCTGATCTGATACGCCGCCCGGCTTTGCGCCAGTTATCTGTCAGGTTGCCCTGCCCACGGATCAGCACGTTGCCTCGAAAAAGGTGGGCGCGACCTGTTGGCCGCGCCCGGTTTGTTTGGTCAGATCAACGGAACGGCGGAGCGTACTGAAGGCCGCCCTGTGTCCACAATGCGTTCAGGCCACGGGCCAGACCGATCGGAGTCGATTCACCGATGTTTGCGGCAAAGATTTCGCCGTAGTTGCCTGATGCAGCGATGGCGCGCTTGGCCCATTCTGCATCAAGACCCAACATCGCGCCCATGTCGCCTTCAAGGCCAAGCAGGCGCTTGACTTCCGGGTCGGTGCTCGAGGTGGCGACTTCTTCGATATTGGCCTGCGTGATGCCTTTTTCCTCGGCTGCGAGCAGCGCGAAGAATGTCCAGCGCACAACATCGCCCCACTGGTTGTCGCCGTGACGGACGACCGGACCCAGAGGTTCTTTCGAGATGATCTCGGGAAGGATGATGTGGTTGGCGGCATCCGCCAACGACGCACGCGACGCCGCAAGGCCGGACGCGTCTGTCGTGTAGGCATCGCAAGCCCCGGCCGAATACTGGCGCAGTGCTTCGCTGTCATCAGCCACGTTCACAGGTGTGTAGCTGATGTTGTTGGCCTTGAAGAAGTCGGCCAGGTTCAGTTCGGTCGTGGTGCCGGTCTGGATACAGACAGTCGCGCCGTCCAGTTCCTTGGCCGACGAAACGCCCAGATCCTTTTTCACCATGAAGCCCTGACCGTCATAGTAGTTGACGGCGACGAAATCGAGCTTCAGGTCAGTGTCGCGCGAATAGGTCCAGGTGGAGTTCCGGACAAGCAGGTCAACCTCGCCCGACGCCAGGGCGGTAAAGCGGGTTTCGCCAGTTGTTGGAACGTATTTCACCTTGCTGGCGTCGCCCAGCACAGCGGCGGCGATTGCCTTGCACAGTGCCACGTCAAAGCCCTGATAGGCGCCCTGAGCGTCAGGAGCACCAAAACCAGTCAGACCCGTGTTTGATCCGCAGATCAGCTCTCCACGTGCTTTCACGTCGTCGAGCGTGGTCGCCGCCGCCATACCCGCCGTCAAAGCGGTGATGGCAAGCGTGCCCAACAATACGGATGTTTTCATTGTTACCTCTTCCTGTGTGATCGCCGCGTTTGGGGCGACCTAGATGATGCGCCTGCAAAAGACGCGGAAACTGACGGAGGGTTGAACCCTCTCAGTCAGGACAGTTTCTGACATCGCAGTTTCAAAGGTCAAGCGAAACGACACGGTGAAAAAATATACTGCAACATCACAGGTTTGCATCAATTTTAAGCCTTGGCCGGCAGGGTGCGCAGCAAAATCAGGCCGATTGTGACCGACACAATTCCAAGAATCGCCCGGCATCGCGCAATCCTTGCTGGCGAAATGCTTCGGCGGCGACGGCATCTTCGTCGCTTCCCCACATTTCGGCCTGCCAGATTTCATCAATGCGCGACAGTTCCCAAGCCGATTCGACGGTCAGGCGGCCCATCAAAATCGCCAGACCAAGAACCAGCGAACCTGTGATGGCCACCAGATCATGGCAGGCGGCAAGTTCGAACGGCGACAGGGCATGCACCCGCCGCGCCAGTGCCGCGAGGCTGGCATCGGGCTGCGGAACCGGCATGACACCGTAGGTGACGACAAGCGGGGCAGACAGGTGTTGTGCCGCCCAATCAACCAGAGGGGTCCAGGCGATCGCCTGCCGTTCGATAAGGGCCTCGGGTGCGGTAGCGCGATAGCACAGCAGATCACTGCCCCCGTAGGCCGCGATCATGTTGGCCACTTCGGCAAACTGCGGGGTGACCTTGTCGATGGCGGAATTGGCCATCCGTGTCATGGGCATGCGGGCCGGATCAATCTTGCCGGTCTGGGCCTGCCATTCGTCGGCAATGGCCGTGGCCAAGGCCAAGGTCGGCACATGCAGGGGTGATTTCAGCGGCGTGCGTACAGGCCTGGCATCAAGCTGCACGGTAAAGGCGTCACCTGCTGCGACAGCCTCGGCCTGTTTCCAGAACCGTTTCGGAGCCCAGCCGCCCGTCATGCAAGATCCGTGAACGGATCGGCTGGAACATCGCGTTCCTTCCAGTCAAGCGTTTTCCAGCTTTTGGCCATATGCTCGGGCAGGGGCGCGGTAAACGTCATCGCGACTTTGGTGATGGGATGTTCGATGGTGATGCTGCGGGCATGCAGGTGCAGTTTGCGGCTGATGTCGCCGCCAATGGATGCACCCCAGCCGTCGCCCGCGTTTTCGGTGGACGATCCGCCGTATTTGCCGTCACCGATGATCGGATGGCCGATTTCGGCCATATGCGCGCGCAACTGATGGGTGCGGCCCGTGACCGGTTCCAGCGCCATCCACGACAGGCGGCTGCCCAGAAACCAAAGAGTGAAGTAATCGGTCTGCGCCCGTTTCGCCAAGGGGAAGTCGGCCAGTTTGGCGGGATGCACACACTGCATCTTTTCACCCTCGCCGCCGCGCCCATGCCCCGGAGCCTTCATCAGGCCATACTTGATCGACCCCTGTTTCGGGTTCGGAACGCCAGCCACCAGCGCCCAATAGATCTTGCGGGCCGCGCGGTGTCGCAGCGCCTCGGACAGGGCACGGGCAACGCGGTCGGTGCGGGCCAGCATCAGGACACCGGATGTATCCTTGTCGAGCCGGTGGACCAGCTTTGGCCGGTCTTTATAGCCAAACTTGAGCGCTTCGGTCAGGCCATCGACATGGCGGTCGCCCTGCCCCGACCCCCCCTGCGACGCCAGCCCGCAGGGTTTGTTCAGAATGATGATGTGGTCATCCTTGAACATGACGGCGGCCTGAATCATGGCCGCATCACCCTTTGTGACCCCGCCTGTCAGGGGCCGCGACGGGGCGTCACCGGTGGGCAATGGCGGGATCCGGATTTCCATTCCGGGTGACACGCGATCAGCGGCCTTGGCGCGTCCGCCGTTCACCCGCACCTGCCCGGTGCGGCACATTTTTTCGACCGCGCCTTGGGTGATCTGCGGGAAACGGCGTTTGAACCAGCGATCAAGCCGCTGTTCGCCTTCGTCCACACTTACCGTCAGAAGTTTTACGTCGCTCATGCCAATACCGCCCGGGTCAACAGGCTTGCTACAGCCAATGCAAAGATCGAAAGCCCCACCGAAGCGATCAAGTAGCCCGCCGCCGTCATCATCTGCCCGCGTTCCCACAGGGTGACAGTATCAAGCGAAAAGGCCGAAAATGTCGTGAACCCGCCCAGCACACCCGTGGTCAGGAACGGACCAAGGCGCAGCCCGCCCTTGTGCGCCGCCAACGTGGCCAGCACGCCCATCAGGAACGAACCGAGGATGTTCACAAATATTGTGGACACCGGAAAGCCCGTGCCGAACAGACGCACGGCGCCAAGGTTCGACAGGTGACGCAAGGACGCGCCGATAGCGCCACCAAGGGCAACTTGTGCAAAGGTCAGGATCATTCGGGTTCCTTTGGGCCGCACCGACGCGGTTGTCAACCAATGCAGGGGAAATCATGATTTTTCCGCGAAAAATCGCCTTATCCGTCCTGTCGTTTGGCGCGTAATTTGACAAAGTAATCGACCCGCTTTTTCAACTCACGCTCGAAACCACGGTCGGCAGGGGTGTAGTAGACCGGGCGCTTCATACCCTCGGGGAAATAGTTCTGACCTGAAAATCCGTCTTCGGCATCATGGTCATAGGCATAGCCCTTGCCATAGCCGATGTCCTTCATCAGGCGCGTCGGCGCGTTGCGGATGTGTTTGGGCGGCGGCTCTGACCCCGTTTCGCGGGCGGCGGTGCGGGCCGCCTTGTAGGCCACATAGACGGCATTCGATTTCGGGGCCAAGGCCAGATAGACAAGCGCCTGTGCGAGGGCGAGTTCGCCTTCCGGCGACCCAAGACGTTCATAGGTCTGCCACGCGGCAAGGCAGATATCCTGCGCCTGCGGATCGGCAAGGCCGATATCCTCTACCGCCATGCGGGTGATACGGCGGGCCAGAAAACGTGGGTCTTCGCCGCCTTCCAGCATCCGCGCGAACCAGTAAAGTGCGGCGTCAGGGTCAGACCCGCGCACCGATTTGTGCAGCGCGCTGATGAGGTTATAGTGTTCTTCGCCCGATTTGTCGTATTTCGACGCACGCCGCATCAAACGCTGCGACAGCGCCTCGCGGTCCAACGGCGCATCCAGCCGCCAGGCCATTACCTGTTCAATCAGGTTGAGCGCGGCCCGTCCGTCACCGTCGGCCATGTCAAGCAGGGCATCGCGGGCATCGCCGGTCAGCGGGAGCGCGCGGGACAGTTCCTGTTCGGCACGCTGGGCCAGCAGTTCCAGATCGGTCAGCGTCAGACGATCCAGAACAATCACCTGCGCCCGCGACAGAAGCGCGGCGTTCAACTCAAAGCTGGGATTTTCCGTGGTGGCCCCGACGAGAAGGATCGTCCCATCCTCCATGTAAGGCAGGAAGCCGTCTTGCTGCGCCTTGTTGAAGCGGTGGATTTCGTCAACGAACAGCAGCGTCCCCTGCCCGTTCTGGCGACGCAGGCGTGCTGCGTCAAACACCTTGCGCAATTCCGGCACGCCGCTGAAGATGGCCGAAATCTGGATGAAAGTCAGGTCGGTTTCATCGGCAAGCAGTCGGGCGATGGTGGTTTTGCCCACGCCGGGCGGGCCCCAAAGGATGATCGATCCCAGACTGCGCGCGGCCAGCATCGCGCCAAGCGGGCCGTCGGGCGACAGGACCTTGGCCTGACCGATCACCTGGTCAAGCTTGCGCGGGCGCAAGCGGTCGGCCAAAGGGCGCGGTGCGTCAGGCGCGGGTGGCTTGTCGCCAAGGTCAAACAGATCGGGCATCGCCTTAACCTAATGCGCCCGAGGGCAAACGGAAAGAACAGTCACCAAAATGAAAAAGGCCCGCATCGCTGCGGGCCCTTCGAAAACAGTGGCAAAGGCGATCAAGCCTCCGCTTCTTCCTTGGCCATACGCGCGATATCGGCAGCGCCTTTGGCCGAGGTGTCACGATCAACGAATTCGATGATCGCCATCGGGGCCATGTCGCCATACCGGAAACCGGCCTTCATCACGCGGATGTAGCCGCCTGCGCGCGCCTGATAGCGCGGGCCAAGAATGGCGAACAGACGCTCCAGATGCCGGTCTTCCTTCAACTGGGCACCAGCCTGACGGCGGGCATGCAGATCGCCGCGTTTTGCGAGTGTGATCAGCTTTTCAACGATCGGCCGCAGTTCTTTGGCCTTGGGAAGGGTCGTCTTGATCTGTTCGTGTTCGATCAGCGAACCCGCCATGTTGGCGAACATCGCCTTGCGGTGTTCGTGGGTCCGGTTCAGTTTGCGGTAACCGCTCGAGTGACGCATGATAATCTCCTATCGTCTGTTTTACTTTGTCCGGCACGCCCTACGATTGGGCGGCTCACCTTGGGGTCTTGTGACCCGTGTTTTCCCCGGCAGTCCGGGCATTTGTCGCTTGATGCGTAAACCTTGCACCCCGCCTTGTCGGCAGGGTGCGGTTCACGCGCCTTAGAATTGATCTTCGAAGCGCTTGGCCAGATCTTCGATGTTTTCCGGCGGCCAGTCTTCCACGTCCATGCCCAGATGCAGACCCATGCCCGACAGCACTTCCTTGATTTCATTCAAGGATTTACGGCCAAAGTTCGGGGTGCGAAGCATTTCAGCCTCGGTTTTCTGGATCAGGTCACCGATGTACACTATGTTGTCGTTCTTCAGACAGTTTGCCGAACGCACGGAAAGTTCAAGCTCGTCAACTTTCTTGAGCAGCAGCGGATTGAATTCCAACCCATCGTCAACGTCATGACGCATCGCCGATTCCGGCTCGTCAAAGTTCACGAATACAGCCAGTTGGTCCTGCAGGATACGCGCAGCATAGGCCACGGCATCATCAGGCGTCAGGCTGCCGTCGGTTTCGATCTTCATCGTCAGCTTGTCATAGTCGAGCACCTGACCTTCGCGGGTCGGCGTCACTTCATAGCTGACCTTCTTGACCGGCGAATAGATCGCATCGATCGGGATCAACCCGATGGGCGCATCTTCCGGGCGGTTCTTGTCAGCAGCGACATAGCCTTTGCCAGTGTTGACGGTGAGTTCCATGAACACATCGGCACCGTCATCCAGATGGCAGATCACATGATCCTTGTTCAGAACCTCGATGCCATTCGATTCCGAAATGTCACCGGCGGTCACAACGCCCGGACCCTTGGCAGAAATCGACAGGCGTTTCGGCCCTTCGACTTCCATCTTCAGGCTGACGCCCTTTAGGTTCAGAACGATGTCGGTCACGTCTTCGCGAACACCAGCGACGCTTGAAAATTCGTGCAGCACGTTGTCGATCTGAACCGAGGTGATGGCCCCGCCCTGAAGCGACGACATCAGCACGCGGCGAAGGGCGTTGCCGAGTGTGAGGCCAAAGCCACGCTCCAGCGGTTCTGCGATCACGGTTGCGGTGCGGGCGGCATCATTGCCCGGCTTCACGACCAACTGTGTCGGCTTGATCAGTTCAGCCCAATTCTTGTGGATCATCGTGTGGCCTCCATACTTGTCTGCTGCTCATGTCCAAAAGCGGCAGACGCCCGAGGATCATCAAATGACGAAACCGGGCCGCACCAAAAATGATGCGCCCCGGCAATACCGTGCAACGTCAGACGCGGCGACGCTTTGGCGGCCGACAGCCGTTGTGGGCAAGCGGTGTAACATCGCGGATCGACGTGATGTTGAAACCAACTGCTGCCAAGGCACGAAGAGCCGATTCACGGCCCGAACCGGGGCCCTGCACTTCGACTTCGATGGTTTTTACGCCATGTTCCTGTGCCTTGCGGCCAGCATCTTCGGCAGCCATTTGCGCGGCATAAGGGGTCGATTTGCGCGAACCCTTGAAACCCATGGTGCCCGACGACGACCAGGCAATCGCGTTGCCTTGCACGTCGGAAATCAGGATTTTTGTGTTGTTGAACGACGAGTTAACATGCGCCACACCAGCGGCGATGTTCTTGCGTTCCTTTTTCTTCATACGGGTCTTGTCACGTGCCATGTTCAGCGCCCCTTATTTCTTCTTGCCGGCGATAGCCTTCGCCGGGCCTTTGCGCGTACGCGCGTTGGTATGGGTGCGCTGACCGCGAACGGGCAGACCACGACGATGACGAAGGCCGCGATAGCAGCCAAGATCCATCAGACGCTTGATGTTGATCGAGGTTTCACGACGCAGGTCACCTTCGACAGTGACATTCGCGTCGATGTATTCACGGATCGACAGCACTTCGGCATCCGACAACTGATTGACGCGGCGCGCGCGATCAATGCCAACGGATTCGCAGATCTGTTCCGCAATGAAGGGGCCGATGCCCGTGATGTAAGTCAATGC
This sequence comes from Gemmobacter sp., assembly GCA_031425195.1. Classification (GTDB taxonomy): domain Bacteria; phylum Pseudomonadota; class Alphaproteobacteria; order Rhodobacterales; family Rhodobacteraceae; genus JANPIX01. The sequence goes on from JANPIX010000006.1 coordinate 133,101, forward strand.
GATAGGTACCCGCTTTGCAGTCGGGATGTTGACGCCAGCAATACGTGCCAAACGTGGCTTCCTTTTGGTTGCGGTTCCGTAGTGCCAGAACCTTTTTTCACAACAGACAGCGCCCGGCGGACACTGCCCTCTCTTATCCGCCTGGCAATGCCAGATTGATTCCCTTCGGGACGCTGTGCCTTAGGGCGTTTTTAATGGCCCGTCAAGGCAGCGCACCCGGCTTTCAGTGTCTGTCAAGAACTTTCGCGATGTCGGCTGACACGGCGTCCATTTCCGCCAACCCGTCGACTGTCGAAAGTTGCCCCTTGGCGTAGTAATACCCGATCAGGGGCGACGTATCGCGGTAATAGGCCAACATGCGCGTGCGCAGCGCCTCTTCCGTGTCATCGGCGCGGCGACGCAGATCATTTGAGCCGCAGACGTCGCAGATGCCCGCCTGTTTCGTGGGGCGATTCTGGTCATGGTACACTTCACCGCAGTTGCCGCAGGTGTAGCGCCCAACGATCCGCGAGCGAAGTTCATCATCATCGACGCGCAGTTCGACGACGGCATCAATCTTCTGCCCGACACCGTTGACCAGTGCCCCAAGTGCATCGGCCTGCTTGAGCGTGCGGGGAAAGCCATCGAAGATGAACCCCGAACCGCCCAACGCAAGTTTTTCCGCGATCAGGCCAATCACGATTTCATCGGTGACAAGCTGACCGCGCGCCATGACATCGGCCACCTTGCGGCCCATTTCAGAACCGGAGTTCTGCGCAGCGCGCAGCATGTCACCCGTCGACAATTGCATCAACCCGCGGGTATCGACCAAACGTTTGGCCTGCGTGCCTTTGCCAGCACCCGGCGGACCCAGAAGAATGATGTTTGTCATCAACCGGCCACCGCTCAGCGACGCGACGGGGCTTTGGTGGTTGACCCACGTTTGCGACCCCGCAGTTGCGACCGTTCAATCAACCCTTCGTACTGATGCGCCAGAAGATGCGACTGGATCTGGTTGATCGTGTCCATCGTCACCGACACGACGATCAGCACCGACGTCCCGCCAAAGTAAAACGGGATAGAGAATTCATAGCGCAGGATTTCCGGCAGCAGACACACCAGCGCCAGATAGCCCGACCCCAGAACAAGAACGCGGTTCACAACGTATTCCAGATACTCTTCCGTTTTCTTGCCGGGGCGAATGCCGGGCACAAACCCGTTCTGGTTTTTCAGATTGTCGGCCACGTCGTCGACCTTGAACGAAACGTTGTGCGTGTAGAAATACGAAAAGAATACGATTAATGCCGTGAAGAACAGCAGATGCAAAATCTGCCCTGGCCCCAGATAGGCCATGATCGTCGACATGATCGGCCCGGAATTCTGCTGCGAAAACGCTGCAATCGTGGTCGGCAACAGCAACAGCGACGATGCAAAGATTGCCGGAATGACGCCCGCGGGGTTCACCTTGATCGGAAGGTGGCTGGAACCGCCGTCATAGACTTTCATCCCGACCTGACGCCGTGGATACTGAATATGGATCTTTCGCAGCGCCCGCTCCATGAACACGACGAAGGCCATCACGACGATCACCAGCACAATCACCCCAACGATCACCGCAGGCGAGATCGCACCCGACCGGCCCTGGCTGAGGAAGTTCGCCATGGCGGCCGGAATTTCGGCCACGATGCCCACAAAGATGATCAGCGAGATACCGTTGCCGATGCCGCGCGACGTGATCTGTTCGCCCAGCCACATCAGGAACATCGTGCCGCCAACCAGCGTGATCACACAGGCAAGGCGGAAAAACATGCCCGGTTCATGCGCCAGATCGCCCGCTTCCAGGGAAACTGCGATACCCCAGGCCTGAAACGTGGCCAGAATGACGGTGAAATAGCGGGTGTACTGGTTGATCTTCTTGCGGCCCTGTTCGCCCTCTTTCTTGAGGGATTCCAGTTGCGGAACCATCGAGGTCAGCAGCTGGATGATGATCGAGGCGCTGATGTACGGCATGATCCCAAGGGCAAAGATCCCCATCCGGCTGATGGCACCGCCGGTGAACATGTTCAGGATGCCGCCGACGCCTGCGCCGATATCTTCGACAAATCCCTTGAGCGCCGTGCCGTCGATCCCCGGGACGGGGATGTAGGTGCCAAGCCGGTAAACAATCAGCAGGCCGATGGTGAAGAAAATGCGTTGGCGCAGTTCCGTCGCCTTGCCGAGTGTTCCCCAGCTAAGGTTGGCGGCCATTTGTTCGGCGGCTGATGCCATGGGATTGTCTTTCTACAGAGTTGCGCCGCCGGACCGGCTTTCGGTCGGCGGCGCGGGAAAACCTGCAAAGGATGTATGCGGTCTTGCGACCACGAACAACCTCCTATTTGCGGACGGCTTTCACGAAAGCGGGCTTTGGAGCTTCCACTTTCAGGGTACCGCCAGCCTTTTCAACGGCCTCGATGGCCGATGCAGAGGCGCCCGTGACGGACAGGTTCACCACAGAGGTAATCTCGCCCTTGCCCAGCACGCGGATACCGTCGCGCTTGTGGTTGGTTAGGCCGGCAGCCACGAGGATATCCTCGGTGATTTCGATCTGAACGTCCAGTTTGCCAGCGGCGATGAACTTCTGGATCAGGCCGAGGTTCACGACGGCATAGTCTTTCTGGTTCGGCTTGTTGAAGCCGCGCTTGGGCAGACGGCGGTACAGGGGCATCTGGCCGCCTTCATAGCCACCGATTGCCACGCCCGAACGTGATTTCTGACCCTTGATGCCGCGGCCTGCGGTCTTGCCCTTGCCCGAACCTGGGCCACGGGCGACACGCTTTTGCTTTTTCGCGGCACCGGCATTGTCTGCCAATTCATTCAGTTTCATGTCGCATTCTCCTTTGCCGGAACTGTCCCTGCTGCGACGGCGGGGGCAAACACGGCGTTTCTTGTTGATTCTGTGACGCAAGCCGCCACCGCGGGCTATAGGGGAAGGTTGGAAACAGGGCAAGAGGCAAGAAAGTCACCAGAGAAGGCTGGTCGACTGGATTCAAATGAGTGATGTGACGATTACGATGAACTAAAGCGTGCCATCATTCAGTTGCAACGATCAATTTTGCTGTCGATCCAACACACTCGGCGCCTCTGCGCTCTAGCTCAGTATATATGGCGCGTTGTTCCGACGGCAAAGTTAGGTATTCGTCAGAATCCAGTATTCGGCACAGATAGCCAGTCGGCATACCTTCAGTGGTCTGCGTGTTTACTGGTCCGGTGCAGCCGGTGGTCAGCGAATTCATTAAGATGGCTCCAGTTATCAGCGCTAACTTTCGAAACATGAAGTGGAATTCCCTTGGTTAAGTGCGCCCGGTCTGTGTGCGAACATTGCGCTGTTAACGACAAGTGTTTGGCAGAAGTTGGGCATGCCAAACACCCTGCTGAGTTTAGTTTGCGTGAGCCGCGCGATTACCCGCGATAAACGCCAAATGCTCCCGCCTCCAGTGTCCAAACTCATGACGTTGCGGCAGAGCGGACAGGCCAATCGGAACATTCGCCAGCCGGATCAGGTTTGTCACACTCTGGAAGCGACGGGCAATCCGGTCGCAAACTCGATGGAGGACAACATGGCCAGTAACAATCAATCCGGTCAGGGTCAGGGCCAAGTCAAAGACCCGAAGAATGACCAGCGTCTGAAGGAGAATGACGGCGGCCAGCAAGGCCAAGGTCAGGTCAAAGACCCCAAGAACGACGGTCGTCTGAAGCAAAACGACGGTGGCCAGCAGGGTCAGGGTCAGGTGCGCGATCCGGAAAATGACGGTCGCTTGAAAGACAACCGTTAATCAGCCAGGGACAATTCAACACTGTCCTGAATGCCGAACGCCCCGCCAATCACTTGGCGGGGCGTCCTGCTTTGTGTGACGCAGGGTTCAGCCGCGTTCTTCGATGATATGCACGAGGTGGCTGATCTTGTTTACCATGCCGCGGATGGAAGGTGTGTCTTCCAGTTCGCGGGTCCGGTTCATCTTGTTCAAGCCAAGGCCCTTCAGCGTTGCCGTCTGAATGGCCGGGCGCCGTGCCGCAGAGGCGATCTGCTTGACGACGATGGTTTTCTTGTCAGCCATGATCAAGCCTCCACTGTTTCAGCTTCGGGCTTTTTCAGGATCTCGGCCACCTTCTTGCCGCGGCGGGCCGCGATCTGACGGGGGCTGGTTTCCTGCTTCAGGCCATCAATGGTCGCGCGAACCATGTTGTAGGGGTTGGACGACCCGATGGATTTCGCCACCACGTCCTGCAGCCCCAACATTTCGAACACGGCGCGCATCGGACCACCGGCAATGATCCCGGTCCCAGCAACGGCAGTGCGCATCACGACTTTGCCCGCACCGTGGCGGCCTTCCATGTCGTGGTGCAGCGTGCGGGCGTCTTTCAACGGCACGCGGATCATCTGGCGCTTGGCCTGTTCGGTGGCCTTGCGGATCGCTTCGGGCACCTCTTTGGCTTTGCCTTTGCCGAACCCCACACGACCGCGTTGATCGCCAACAACCACAAGTGCCGCAAACCCAAAGCGTTTACCGCCTTTTACGGTTTTCGACACCCGGTTGATCGCGACCAGACGGTCTGCGAATTCCGGTGTTTCCTCACGCGGGGCGCGGTCATTGCCACGGCCTTCGCGACGGTTTTCACGTTCTGCCATCTGTCAAACTCCTCAGAACTTCAGGCCGCCTTCACGGGCAGCATCGGCCAAAGCCTTGATCTTCCCGTGAAAGAGGAAACCGCCACGGTCGAAGTAGCATTCTTCGACCCCGGCCTTTTTTGCCCGCTCGGCAATCGCGGCACCAATTTTGGTGGCCGCTTCGACATTGTTCTTGCCAACCAGCCCGAACCCTTTTTCCAGGGTCGAAGCCGCGGCAATCGTCACGCCATTCACATCGTCGATCAGTTGAACGCTGATGTTCTTGGAGGAACGGTGCACCGACAGGCGCGCACGCCCGGCCGACATCGCCTTTATTTTGTTCCGAACGCGCAGGCGGCGCTTGAGGAACAGATCTCTCTTTGTGTTCGCCATGATTGCGCCCCTTACTTCTTCTTGCCTTCTTTGCGGAACACGAACTCATCCTTGTAACGGATGCCCTTGCCCTTGTAGGGCTCTGGCTTTTTCCATTCACGGATGTTCGCGGCGACCTGACCAACGAGTTGCTGATCAATGCCTTCCACAATGATTTCTGTCTGCTTCGGAGCGCTGACCGTCACGCCGGCCGGCACCTCGAAATTCACTTCGTGGCTATAGCCAAGCGACAGCTTCAGAATGTTGCCGGACATCGCGGCGCGGTAACCCACGCCTTGAATTTCCAGATCTTTCCGAAAGCCCTTGGTCACACCAACGACCAGATTGTCGATCTGGCTGCGAACCATGCCCCACTGCTGACGCGCCCGTTTGGACGTGCCACGAGGTGTTACTTTCACAGCACCATCTTCCATGGTCAGCGTCACGTCGTCAGTCGCGTGGAAGCTGCGGGTGCCTTTCGGCCCTTTCACTTCGACCGACTGGCCGCTGATGTTCGCCGACACGCCTGATGGCAGGGCGACGGGTTTTTTGCCGATACGAGACATCCCATCCCCCCTTAGAATACGGTGCAGAGCACTTCGCCGCCAACATTGGCGGACCGTGCGGCTGCATCGGACATGACACCCTTGGGTGTCGACACGATTGAAACGCCAAGGCCATTACGGACCGAAGGAATATCCTTCACGCCCATGTAAACCCGGCGACCCGGCTTGGACACACGCTTCAGATCACGGATGACCGGCGTGCCTTCGAAGTATTTCAGGCTGATCGTCAGTTCGCCCTGACCGTTGTCAGAGTCGGACTTTTCATAGCCGCGGATGTAGCCTTCCGAAACCAGCACATCCAGCACCCAGGCGCGCAGCTTGGAAGCAGGCGTGGAGACGGTGGATTTGCCGCGCATCTGCGCGTTGCGGATGCGTGTCAGCATATCGCCAAGAGGATCGTTCATCATCATGGTGTGCGCCCCCTTACCAGCTGGATTTCACCATGCCGGGGATCTGGCCAAACGAAGCCAGGTCCCGAAGCATGATGCGTGAGAGTTTCAGTTTGCGATAATACGCGTGCGGACGGCCCGTCAGCTGGCAACGGTTGTGCATCCGGGAAGCCGCAGAATTGCGCGGCAGGCCCGAAAGCTTCAACTGGGCCTTGAACCGCTGGTCCATCGGCAGTTCCTGGTTGTAGACAACCGTCTTGAGCGCGGCGCGTTTGGCGGCAAACACCTTGACAAGGTGTGCGCGCTTCAGCTCGCGTTCGATCATGGATTTTTTAGCCATATCCTGTTCCTTCCGCGATCAGCTTGTGAAGGGCATGTTGAATTGCTTCAACAGCGCCTTGGCTTCCGCGTCGGTGTTCGCGGTGGTGCAGATGATGATGTCCATGCCCAGCGTATCGTCGATCTTGTCGAACTCGATTTCCGGGAACACGATCTGTTCTTTCAGGCCCATGGCATAGTTGCCACGACCATCAAACGACGTCGGCTTCAGACCGCGGAAGTCGCGCACGCGCGGCAGGGCGATGTTCACCAGACGGTCAAGGAATTCATACATCCGGTCGCCGCGCAGCGTGACTTTGCAGCCAAGCGGCATTTCTTCCCGGACGCGGAACCCTGCAATCGACTTTTTCGCGTGGGTCACGACGGCCTTCTGGCCGGCGATGAGCGTCAGTTGCTCGGCTGCCGTTTTCACCTTCTTGGTGTCCTTGACAGCTTCGCCAACGCCCATGTTGATCACGATCTTGTCCAGACGCGGGATCTGCATGTCGTTCTTGTAGCTGAATTCTTCTTTCAGCGCAGGGCGCACGGTGTCCTTGTAAAAGGCCTTCAGGCGCGGAGCATAGGCTGCGTTGTCCAACATCAGATCGCCTCCCCGGTTGTCTTGGCAAAGCGAATTTTGGTGTCGCCTTCCATGCGGAACCCGACACGTGTCGGCTTGCCGTTCTTGTCAAGGATGGCAAGGTTCGACAGATCCATCGGCATCGCCTTGGGGATCCGGCCGCCCTGCGACGAAGCGGATTGCTTGGTGTGACGAATGGCGATGTTCACGCCATCGACAACGGCCTTGTTGGCGGTCGGGTTCACGGACGAAATCTCGCCCTGCTTGCCTTTGTCCTTGCCGGCAAGAACGATGACCTTGTCACCCTTTTTCAGCTTGGCAGCCATTACAGCACCTCCGGAGCCAAAGAGATGATTTTCATGAAGTTCTTGGCGCGGAGTTCGCGCACGACCGGCCCGAAGATACGCGTGCCGACGGGTTCACCCTGGTTGTTCAGGATGACAGCGGCGTTGCGGTCAAAGCGGATGGTTGTGCCGTCTTCGCGGCGAACTTCCTTGGCGGTGCGAACGACAACGGCCTTGCGGACGTCACCTTTCTTCACGCGACCGCGCGGAATGGCCTCCTTCACCGACACCACGATGATGTCGCCAACGGACGCATAGCGGCGGTGTGAACCGCCCAGAACCTTGATGCACTGAACTCGGCGTGCGCCTGAGTTGTCAGCAACATCCAGATTGGTCTGCATCTGGATCATAGTAATCTCCGACCTTTGGGCACGTGGCCCAGGGTTTCGCTATAGGCAGACAGCCGTGATCAAGCCGAAGCTTCGGTCACGACAGTCCATGTCTTGGTTTTCGAAATCGGTGCGCATTCCTGAATGCGGACGCTGTCACCGACCTTGAACTGGTTCAGCGCATCATGTGCGCGGTATTTCTTGGACTTCCGCACAGTCTTTTGCAGCAGCGGGTGCTTGAAGCGGCGTTCGACCAGAACAGTGATCGTCTGCTCGTTCTTGTCCGAGGTCACGGTGCCTTGCAGGATACGTTTGGGCATCTGTCGTTCCTCAGTTCGCTGCCGCAGCAGCGGCTTTCTGGTTCAGGATGGTTTTGACCCGGGCCGCATCGCGACGCACAGCGCGCATCCGCGCGGTGTTCTCAAGTTGGCCTGTCGCCTGCTGAAAGCGCAGGTTGAAAGCCTCTTTCTTCAACGCAACCAGGCTTTCGCGCAGCTGGTCCGGCGTCTTGGTCATCAGTTCCGTGGCGTTCATGCGCCTTTTCCTTTTTCAATCACCAGACGGCCCCAGTGGTGAGGGTTACCGTGAACCTGGTGGATCAATGATAAACCATCGAATCCGGTCACCCGGAATCGCTGGATGTTGCCGTATAGGGGAAGGGGTATCGCGAGGCAAGGGGGTATGTGGGGGTATCGCCACACATCACTATCATACAGTTTTCAGCTCGCGGGAAAGCCGAGCGACCAGGATTATAAATCCCGGCGACTGTGAAATAGACCGCCGCAGCGACCCCTCATCCCCAATTAAAGTTGAAACTCACCGATATCCGCTCTTCCTCGGCCATGTTCATAGGGACTTCGTGGCGCAGCCAGCTTTCCCACAGCAGAACATCGCCAACCTTCGGTTTTACATAGACAAATCGGCGCATCGTGTCGGTCACGTCCTTGCGGAGCAGGGGGGCGTTCATCATCATTGGCAGGCGCGGGTCTTCCAGTTTCAGGGCGCTCGTCCCTTCGGGCATGGCAACATAGGTCGTGCCCGAAATCACCGAGTGCGGGTGGATGTGGCTGGCGTGGGTGCCACCCTGCGGAAGGATGTTGATCCACAGGCTGTCACATTTCAGCTTTTTCCCCTGCAGATCAAAGCCAAGCTCCGTCGAGAATGCCGCCACATGCCGGTCAAGTGCTTTTTGCAGGTCACCGAACAGCGGAAAACGCCACGGCAGATCGGTGAGCGAGGCATAGCTGGTGTAGCCGGGATAATCGTTATCTTCACACCATTGCTGGCCCGCCTGGTCATCGTCGGCGATGGAAGAACAGGTGCGGTGCAGTTCAGCGTAGTCAACGGGTTGCTTGCCAAGATCGTTCAGCGCCGCCCGGTAAAGATGCGTCACGAACAGGGGGGTGATGTCAGCCATGAGGTGCCCTTTCGGGTTGCAAAAGGAAAGGCCCCGCCGTTTCCGGCAGGGCCTTGATGGGATGGGTGCGCGCGAACACGCACCGGTTTTACCAGTCTTCGCGCACGACGACGCGGGTGGTGACCGGAAGTTTCATCGCCCCAAGGCGAAGGGCCTCACGCGCGATGACTTCGGTGACGCCGTCGATTTCGAACATGATCCGGCCAGGTTTCACTTTGGCCGCCCAGTAATCGACCGAGCCCTTGCCTTTACCCATCCGAACTTCGGTGGGTTTGCTGGTCACGGGCAGATCCGGGAAAATCCGGATCCAGACGCGGCCCTGGCGTTTCATGTGGCGGGTGATCGCGCGGCGGGCCGCTTCGATCTGCCGTGCGGTCACGCGTTCCGGTTCAGTTGCCTTGAGCCCGTACGTCCCGAAGTTCAGCAGAAAGCCGCCCTTCGCTTCGCCGTGAATCCGGCCCTTGAACTGCTTGCGGAAAGCGGTGCGTTTTGGTTGCAGCATAACTTACCCCCCCTTACGCGCGTTCGCGGCGCGGTGCGCGCGGTGCAGGACCATCCTGAGCTTCGGCCAAACGACGATCATGCGCCTGCGGATCATGCTCCAGAATCTCGCCTTTGAAGATCCAGACCTTGACCCCGATGATCCCGTAAGGGGTCGTCGCTTCGCAGGTGGCGTAATCGATGTCAGCCCGCAGCGTGTGCAGCGGAACGCGGCCTTCACGGTACCATTCGGTCCGCGCGATTTCCGCGCCGCCCAGACGGCCCGCGACGTTGACACGAATGCCAAGAGCGCCGATCCGCATCGCGTTTTGCACGCCTCGCTTCATGGCGCGACGGAACGAAACCCGACGCTCCATCTGCTGGGCGATGCTTTCGGCCACAAGCTGAGCATCCATCTCGGGCTTGCGCACTTCGATGATGTTCAGGTGCAGTTCGGACTTCGTGAAAACCGTCAGCTTTTTGCGCAGCGTTTCGATATCCGCGCCTTTCTTGCCGATGATCACGCCCGGACGGGCCGTGTGAATCGTCACGCGGCACTTCTTGTGCGGACGTTCGATGATCACGCGGCTGACGCCTGCCTGCTTGCATTCTTCGTGGATGAATTCGCGCATCCGCAAGTCTTCAAGCAGAAGATTGCCATAGTCTTTGCTGTCGGCGAACCAGCGGCTGTCCCAGGTGCGGTTGACCTGAAGCCGCATCCCGATCGGATTGACCTTCTGACCCATTATGCAGTCTCCCCGACTTGGCGAACCTTGATCGTAAGTTGGCTGAACGGCTTCATGATCTTGCCGAACCGCCCACGCGCCCGCGGACGGCCGCGCTTCAGCGTCAGGTTCTTGCCGCAATAGGCTTCGGCAACCACCAATTCGTCCACGTCAAGGCCATGGTTGTTTTCGGCGTTTGCAATCGCGGACTGCAGGCATTTCAGCACGTCATTGCTGATCCGCTTTTTGGAGAAGGTCAGATCGGCGATTGCCTTGTCGACCTTCTTGCCCCGGATCAATGCTGCCACGAGGTTCAACTTCTGAGGCGATGTCTTCAGCATTTTCAGCATGGCCATCGCTTCGTTGTCGGCCACACGGCGCGGATTTTTTTCCTTACCCATGGCTTACTTCCTTTTCGCTTTCTTGTCGGCGGCGTGACCGTAATAGGTCCGCGTTGGCGAATATTCACCGAACTTCTGGCCGATCATTTCCTCGGTCACGTTGACCGGGATGTGTTTCTTGCCGTTGTAGACTGCAAAGGTCAGACCAACGAACTGCGGCAAGATCGTGGAGCGACGCGACCAGATCTTGATGACATCATTCTTGCCCGACTCTTTCGACTTCTCTGCCTTTTTCAAGACATAGGCATCGACGAACGGGCCCTTCCAAACTGAACGTGACATGGATCAGCGCCCCTTCTTCGCGTGACGTGACCGGACAATATACTTGTCCGTCGTACGGTTGCTGCGGGTCTTGTTGCCCTTGGTGCCCTTGCCCCATGGAGTGACCGGGTGACGGCCGCCCGAAGTACGGCCTTCGCCGCCGCCGTGCGGGTGGTCAATCGGGTTCATCGCAACACCGCGAACCGTCGGGCGGATACCCATGTGACGACGGCGACCTGCCTTGCCGAGGTTCTGGTTCGAGTTGTCGGGGTTCGACACGGCACCAACGGTGGCCATGCATTCCTGACGGACCATCCGCAGTTCACCCGAAGACAGGCGAACCTGAGCGTATCCGCCATCGCGGCCCACGAACTGAGCATAGGTGCCCGCTGCGCGTGCCATCTGGCCGCCCTTGCCGGGCTTCAGTTCCACGTTGTGAACAATCGTGCCGATCGGCATACCGCTGAACGGCATTGCGTTGCCCGGCTTTACGTCAGTCTTGGCGCCAGCGATCACGCTGTCACCAATCGCAAGACGCTGCGGTGCCAGGATATAAGCGACTTCGTTGTCCGAATAGCGAACCAGCGCGATGAACGCGGTGCGGTTCGGGTCATATTCGATCCGCTCGACCACCGCAGGCATGTCGAATTTCGTGCGCTTGAAATCGACAATGCGGTACAGGCGCTTTGCCCCACCGCCCTTGTGCCACATCGTGATCCGTCAGGTAGTGATCCGGCCACCCGTCTTGCTCAAACCCTCGGTGAGGGCTTTGACGGGTCGGCCTTTCCACAGCTCCGAACGGTCGATCAGAACCAACCCGCGTTGGCCAGGCGTCGTCGGCTTGTACGACTTGAGTGCCATGCTTTCTGTCTTCCGTTGCTGATCCCCGCGTCGGGATTGACCCGGGGCTTTCGTAAAAATTCACGGCCCCGGAATACCGGGGCCGAGGGATTCGAGGCCTTCTATCAAAGACCTGTGGACACGTCGATGGTATTTCCTTCGACCAGCGTCACATAGGCCTTCTTCTTGTCCGACCGGACACCGGGGCGCCCACGGAACTTTTTCGTCTTGCCCTTGGTGATGGTGGTGTTGACCGCCTTCACCTTGACGCCAAAGACCGCCTCGATGGCCTCTTTGATCTGGGGCTTCGTCGCTTCCATCTTCACTTGAAACACGAATGCATTCGCCTCCGAGGCCATGGTGGCCTTTTCAGTGATGATCGGCTTCTTGATAATGTCGTAGTGTTCTGGTTTCGCGCTCATTTCAAACGAGCCTCCAAGGCTTCGACACCGGCCTTCGTGATCACCAGTTGATCACGCTTCAGGATGTCATAGACGTTTGCACCCATCGTCGGCAGCACATCCAGACCTTCGATATTGCGGGCAGCCAACGCAAAGTTCGCGTCCACTTCCGCACCGTCGATAATCAGAACACGCTTCCAACCCAATTCCTTGACCGCCTTTGCAAGCGTCGAGGTTTTGGCTTCGGCCATCGTGGCCGCGTCCAGGATGATCAGCTCGCCCGCAGCCATCTTGGCCGACAGGGCGTGCCGCAGACCAAGAGCGCGGAACTTCTTGTTCAGGTCATGCGCGTGGCTGCGCGGGGTCGGGCCCTTTACAACGCCGCCGTGCCGGAAGATCGGGGCTTTCTTGGAACCGTGACGTGCGCCGCCGGTGCCTTTCTGCTTGTAGATCTTCTTGGTCGAATACGACACTTCCGCGCGCGTCAGCGTGGAGTGGGTACCGGCCTGCGACTTGGCACGCTGCCACCGAACGACGCGGTGCAGAATGTCGGCGCGTGGCTCAAGACCAAACAGGGCCTCGTCCAGATCAATCGAACCGGCTTTGCTGCCGTCGAGCTGGATCACATCGAGTTTCATTCCGTACCTCCGTCAGTCTGTGGTGCTTCGGATGCAACTGTTGCTGCCTCTTCTGCTGCCACACGGTCGGCAGCCAATGCTGCTTCGTGTTCCGCTTCGGCCGCTGCTGCGGCAAGGGCGGCTGCTTCGGCTGCGGCATGGGCTGCGGCCTTGTCAGATTTCAACGCGGCGGGCCGGATCGCCATTTCCGGAACCGGCTTCTTCACCGCATCCTTGATCGTGACCCAACCACCGGCCGAACCGGGAACTGCGCCCTTGATCATGATCAGACCACGGTCGCTGTCGGTGCGGATGACTTGCAGGTTCTGCGTTGTCGTCCGGACAGCGCCCATGTGGCCCGCCATCTTCTTGCCTTTGAACACTTTGCCAGGGTCTTGGCACTGGCCCGTGGACCCGTGCGAACGGTGGCTGACCGACACACCGTGCGATGCACGAAGACCGCCAAAGTTGTGCCGCTTCATGGCACCCTGGAAACCTTTACCGATCGACGTACCCGCAACATCAACGAATTGACCTGAAAAATAATGGTCAGCCGTGATTTCCTCGCCCACACCGATCAGGTTGTCGGGGGTGACGCGGAATTCCGCGATCTTGCGCTTGGGTTCGACATTCGCCTTGGCAAAGTGGCCACGCATGCCTGCCGTCGTCCGCTTTGCCTTGGCCACGCCGGCACCCAGTTGCACGGCGGTATACCCGTCGCGGTCTGCGGTGCGTTGCGCGACAACCTGAAGGCTGTCGAGTTGAAGGACGGTCACAGGAACCTGCTTGCCGTCTTCCAGAAACAACCGGGTCATGCCCAGTTTCTTTGCAATTACGCCAGAGCGCATCTCGATGCCCCCCTTAAACTTTGATTTCGACGTCCACGCCGGCAGCGAGGTCGAGCTTCATGAGCGCGTCAACGGTCTGCGGAGTGGGGTCAATGATGTCAAGAAGACGCTTGTGCGTGCGGATTTCCCACTGGTCGCGCGACTTCTTGTCGATGTGCGGACCACGGAGAACCGTGAACTTCTCGATCTTGTTCGGCAATGGAATCGGGCCGCGCACCTGTGCGCCGGTCCGTTTCGCTGTGCTGACGATTTCCTGCGTGCTGGCATCCAGTACACGGTAATCGAAGGCTTTCAGCCGAATGCGGATGGTCTGACCTTGCATTTCTTTATCCTTCGGAACGTAGGATGGGCAGTGCGCCCATCCCATAGGTTCAGCTTGTTCTCGATTACTCGATGATTTTCGACACGACGCCTGCGCCGACGGTGCGGCCGCCTTCGCGGATGGCGAAGCGGAGTTTTTCTTCCATCGCGATCGGTGCGATCAGCGCCACGTTGAACTTCAGGTTGTCGCCCGGCATCACCATTTCGGTGCCTTCGGGAAGCTCAACCGTGCCGGTCACGTCCGTGGTGCGGAAGTAGAACTGCGGGCGGTAGTTCGCGAAGAACGGCGTGTGACGG
>JANPIX010000007.1:0-24884 GCA_031425195.1 Gemmobacter sp.
GGCGCGGGCCGCTTTGTTAGCGCTGAAAATGTAATACCTGATCGTGATGGTGTTTGTGGTGATCATCAGCCGCGCCGTGGGTGGGGTTGTCACGCTGCATCAGGCCGTCAACATGAGGGGGGCGGGGGCCGTGGGGGGCGGGTTCTGGGGGGCGCTGGTGGGTCTTTTGTTCCTGAACCCGTTGATTGGGGCCGCCTTGGGGGCCGGGGCCGGGGCGATTTCCGGGCGGATGACGGACATCGGGATCAACGATGATTTTCTGCGGGATGTGGGGCAAACTCTGGACAAGGGGGGTGCTGCGGTGGGGGTTCTGATCCGCAAGATGACATCGGACAAGGTGCTGGACCGGTTGCAGGTGTTCCGCGCCAAAGGGCGGGTCATTCAGACGTCGCTGTCGAAAGATGCGGATCAGGCGCTGCGCGATCTGTTTGAACAGGTGCGGCCGCTTGCGCCCACGGCGGATCAGCTTGGCGGGGGGCGGAAATAGGCAAGGCATCTTGACGGCACGCGGCTGGCCGCGTCAAAGCTGCTGAATGGCAACGAAGACGCGCCCCCGAAGCAAAAAGCCGGTCCCGGTGGCCGAAGCGGTGATCCTGCGCCCGGCTCGGCGCTGGGCGCGCATTGCAGGCCGGGTTGCAGCGGGCATCGGGGCGTTTTTCGTGGCGGCCATCCTGCTGTTTGCCGTCGTGCCACCGCCGATCAATGTCTATCAGGTGCAGGAAAGCCTGCGGCTTGGGGGCATCGAGAAGGACTGGGTGGCGATGGACGATATCGCCCCCGTCATGGCGCGGTCTGTGGTGGCGGCAGAGGACGCGAATTTCTGCCTGCACTGGGGGTTCGACATGACCGCCATCCGCGCCGCACTGGACGAGGGGAGCGGGCGCGGGGCATCCACGATAAGCCAGCAGACCGTGAAGAACGTGTTCCTGTGGCAGGGCCGAAGCTGGCTGCGCAAGGCGGCAGAGGCTGTTTTGACGCCGGTGGTGGAGTTGGTCTGGACCAAGCGGCGGGTGCTGACAGTGTATCTGAACGTCGCCGAATTCGGCGAGGGGGTGTTCGGGGTGCAGGCGGCAGCGCAGCATTACTTTGGCGTGGATGCCCGCGATCTGACGGCTGCGCAGGCGGCGCGGCTGGCGGCGGTTTTGCCGGACCCGAAGGATCGGGATGCGGCCAACCCCGGCCCTGTCGTGCGGCGAAAGGCGAGGCAGGCCCTGGACGGGGCGGAAACCATCCTGGCCGACGGTCGGGCGGCGTGTTTTGAGTGAACTCTGGCCGGTCGCCGCCAAGCGGGATTGAATCTGCCGCCCCTTTCACGCAATGAAGACCAGACCCAGTGCCGAGAGTTTCCCATCTGATGAACCGCCTTTACCACATTCCGTTGTCGCCGTTCTGCCGCAAGGTGCGCCTCACGCTTGCCGAGAAGAAGATCGAGGTGGAGTTGGTCGAGGAGCGGTATTGGGAACCCTCACCCGAGTTTCTGAAGCGGAATCCGGCCGGCAAGGTGCCGATCCTGCGGATGGAGGGGCGGATTCTCGCGGAAAGCCAGGCGATCTGCGAATATGTCGAGGAAACCGTGCCGCAGCCGCCCCTGATGCCGCGCGATGCCGAGGGCCGGCATGAGGTGCGCCGCATTTGTGCGTGGTTCGACGACAAGTTCCACGACGAGGTGACGTCGAAACTGGTCTACGAGCGGGTCAACAAGAAGGTGATGGGTCAGGGATACCCGGACAGCAAGCACGTCAAGGCGGGGGCCGCCGGGATCAAGTATCATCTTGACTATATGGCGTGGCTTCTGGATCAGCGGCGATGGCTGGCGGGTGACGCGATGACGCTGGCGGATTTCACGGCGGCGGCGCATCTGTCGTGCCTTGATTACATCAGCGACGTGGACTGGAACCGGCACGCCGTGGTCAAGGACTGGTATGCCAAGATCAAGTCGCGGCCCAGTTTCCGAACCTTGCTGATGGATCAGGTTCCCGGCTTTCCGCAGCCCGCGCATTACGCCGATCTGGATTTCTGACGGTTCGTATCGTCGCAGGAAAGGAGCAGGCCCTGACCCCGGTTTCGATCAGGACGCGGCTTGAGACTCAGGCCCGTGCCGAAGGGTTTTCCAAGCTGGGCATTTGCGCGCCGGACGGGGCACCGCAGACGGCAAGCCGGCTTCGCGATTGGCTGGACGCCGGGTATCACGGTCAGATGGGCTGGATGGCAGAGCGGGAGGCATGGCGCGGTTCGGCGGCGGCGCTGTGGCCCGAGGCGCGGTCTGTCATCATGCTGGCCGAGGTTTATACGCCCGAGGCCAACCCGATGGACGTGCTGGCCCAGCGCGACCTGGGTGGCATCAGCGTTTATGCGCAGGGGCGTGATTATCATGATCTGGTCAAGCGGCGGTTGAAGCGATTGGGCACATGGCTGGTTGCGCAAACCGGGGCAGAGATCAAGGTGTTCGTCGATACCGCGCCGGTGATGGAAAAGCCGCTGGCGCAGGCGGCTGGATTGGGATGGCAGGGCAAGCACACCAACCTGCTAAGCCGGGATCTGGGGAACTGGTTCTTTCTGGGTGCGATTTTCACCACGCTTGACCTGCCCAAGGACGCGCCGGAACAGGATCACTGTGGCAGTTGCCGGGCCTGTCTGGACATTTGCCCGACGAACGCCTTTGCCGCGCCCTATCAGCTCGACGCGCGGCGGTGCATTTCCTATCTGACAATCGAACATCGTGGCCCGGTGGACGCGGACCTGCGCGGATTGATGGGCAACCGCATCTATGGCTGCGATGATTGTCTGGCGGTTTGCCCCTGGAACAAGTTTGCGCAAGCCGCGACAGAAATCGGGTATCAGCCACGGGTTGGCGCGCCGGAACTGGCGACGTTGGCGGCGCTGGACGATGCGGGGTTTCGCGCTCGGTTTGCTGGAAGCCCGATCAAACGCATCGGGCGTGACAGGTTTGTGCGAAATGTTCTTTATGCCATCGGTAACTCGGGCAATCCGGCATTGGCCCCGGTTGCGGCGGCGCTTGTCCATGACAGCGATGCGACGGTTGCGGATGCGGCCCGGTGGGCGATCGCTCAGCTTGACTGTTGAACCAGACTGTCGCGCAGTTTGCTGATCGTCTGGTGAAGGTTATTCAGGCCTGCCATGTCAAGCCCGGTTGCGGACAGGATACATCCGGGAATGTGATTGGCCCGTTCCTCGAGCATCTGCCCGGCGGGCGTCAGCGTGATGCGCACCTGCCGTTCATCGACCAGGCTTCGGCTGCGGGCGATGTGCCCCGCCACCTCCATCCGTTTCAGAAGGGGGGTGAGCGTGTTCGACGCGAGGCCCAGTTTGGCACCCAACTGGCCCACTGTCTGATCATCTTTTTGCCAGAGCGCGATGAGCACAAGGTATTGCGGATAGGTGACGCCCAAAGGTTCCAGCAAGGGACCATAGACCGCATTCATCGCCTGATGCGCCCCGTAAAGCGCAAAGCAAAGGTGATCTTCAAGGGGGAGCGGGTGTCTGGTCATTTCGGCCCTTTCGCGCTCTATATAAATCGCACGCGATCTTATCGCAAGGGATTGACGTGGGTGTTTCAGACAGGTATGTCGTATGCGATAATATCGTGAACGATGAAGGAAGCAAGATGGCAACAGCGGCATACACAGCGGCGGCCTTAGCAACAGGTGGCGGTCGTGACGGTAAATCGGCAACGCTTGACGGCGCGCTGGCGGTGACTTTGGCACCGCCGAAGGAACTTGGCGGGTCGGGCAATGGCAACAACCCGGAGCAGTTGTTCGCAGTGGGCTATGCCGCCTGCTATCTGGGCGCGATGCGGTATGCGGCCAGCAATGACAAGACGCTGCCCGCCGTTCCGGCGGATGCAACCGTGGAATCAAGTGTTGGTATCGGCCCCCGTCCGGAAGGCGGGTTCGGTTTGACCATAGCACTGAAAGTAAGCCTGCCCGGCGTGGACGCCGAGGCTGCGGCGCGGTTGGTGGAAGCGGGGCATTTCGTCTGCCCCTATTCCAACGCGCTGAAAGCGGGATTGCCGGTTGCCACAACTGTGGCCTAGGCAAACAGAGTTTAACGAGTTGATTGGTGTAAGGGGCGGGCCGCATGGCTCGCCCCTTTTTTTGGCGAAACCGAAACCTTTGTCTTACGAAAGCCGGAATTTGGTCACCGCATTGACGGCAATTGGTACCGGAAACGTCGCGCCGTGACCCCATTCCTGCCCGAATAGGACGGCATACCCACTATATGCTGGGCGCACCTGAGGGAACGGTGTGACAAAGTTCATTGTTGCTTGTTTGTTAGTATGGGCCATTGAAATTACTTTGGCCTGTTCGCACTGCGGTGGCAGGGCGCGTCCAGCAGCCTTTCCATCCTGGAACTGCAGGCTGAAAGCAGCCAATCCCCCTAACTGCGCGGTCGCCTGTCGTTGCGATTTCTGGTATGGTCGTGCGACGCAGCAAATGGAGATCCGCATGGGCCGACATCCGACAGATCATGAAAAACCGTCATTGAACGATGGGTTGCGCCTGTTCCGACTGGCACGCAGAGATGGCGAGGCCGTTTGGAAGGCATTGTGGAAGCGTGGTGTGGTGCAACAGGCAGACCGCCGGGTGGTGGAATACGCCCGCATCGAACGCGGGCATACGGCCTGACCACATTCAGGACAGGGAATGAAAAAGGGTGCACCAGACGATGCACCCTTTTTACGTTTGAGCGCGGCTGTCGTTCAGGCGCGGACGAGCTTGTCGTATTCGCTGGCGACGCGGCGGGTGATGTCGCCCACTTCAAAGCTATAGGGGCCGATCTGACCGACCGGTGTCACTTCGGCGGCGCTGCCCGTCAGCCAGCACTGTTCGAACCCTTCGAGTTCGTCGGGCATGATGTGCCGTTCATGCACGGTGATCTGCATGTCGCGCAGCATGCCGATGACGGTCTGACGCGTGATTCCGTTGAGGAAAGCATCAGCCAGCGGGGTATGCACTTCGCCATCCTTGACGAAGAAGATGTTGGCACCCGTCGCCTCGGCCACATAGCCGCGATAGTCGAGCATCATGGCGTCGGAACAGCCCTTCGCCTCGGCTGCGTGTTTGGACATGGTGCAGATCATGTACAGACCAGCGGCCTTGGCGGCGTGGGGAATGGTTTCCGGGCTGGGCCGTTTCCATTTCGCGATGTCGAGTTTGGCACCCTTCATCTTGGCGTCGCCGTAATAGCTTCCCCATGTCCAGCAGGCCACGGCCATGCGGATCGGGTTGTTCTTGGATGCAACGCCCATGTCCAGCCCCGCGCCGCGCCATGCGATGGCACGGATATAGGCGTCGCTCAGGTTGTTCGCCTTGAGCACGGCCTGTTTCGCGGCGTCGATTTCGGCGACGGAATAGGGCAGCGGCATATCCAGAAGATCGCCCGAGGTGCGTAGACGGGCGGAATGTTCCGTGGATTTGAAGATCTTGCCGTTGTAGCAGCGTTCGCCTTCGAACACGCTGGAGGCGTAGTGCAGCGCATGGGTCAGGATATGGACGTTGGCGGCGCGCCAATCGACCAATTGTCCGTCCATCCAGATAAACCCGTCGCGATCATCGTAGCCAGCCATCATGCCCTCTCATATTTCAAAAGTTGCGCCAGTTAGGTCCACTTCGGACATAATGTTGCGCAATTCGCGAAGATTCGCTAACAGGTGGCTTTTTGAATGTCAACAAGGCTGACGTATTACAGCAGCAGGGAATCTGCGCCGAGGCTGTTTATCCCGGCTAGTTTCAGGCTGAAATCCGCGCGGCCATCGCCGGTGACGTCGGCGAAGAGGATGGTTGAACCATCACGCTGCACGGCCCAAACGCCGTGGTCGCCGGGTCGGGAGCCGAAACCGGTGAACTTCTGGTTGCCGGCCTTGTCGGTGTTGGCGTCGATGGCGCTCAGGTTGATGATGTCTTCGCCCCGGTCGAAGTTGAGCAGGATGTCGCGTTTCTGGTTGGCGGCGCTGTCGCTGCGGGACTGGAACACAAAGACGTCGCGGCTGTTGTCGACGCCCGCATCCAGCCTGTCGCGCCCGGAAAGGCCGATCAGACGGTCACCGCCCGTGCCGCCGGTCAGGCTGTCGCCCCCTGCCCCGCCGTCCAGCGTGTCATTGCCTGCGTTGCCCCAAAGGCGGTTGGCAAGTTCGTTGCCTTGCACGTTATCACTACCGCCGCCTGCTCTGGCATTTTCGATCCGGGCACCGGGCGCGATGGCGACGTTGTCGTCAAAGCCAAGGACGCTGCTGTACGTCATTCCGCGCAGGTCGATCCTTTGGTTTCCAGCGAACAGCGACACGTCGAGTGTATCAATGCCGCCCGCATCCCAGATGGTCAGGAACGGATCTGAATTGGTGGTGAAGTCAAAGATACCGCCCGCGTTGCCGTTGTAGCCGTACGTGGTGTTGCCCGTCCGCGTCGTCATGTTCACGCCGTAGATGGTCTGCAGGGCGATCACGTCGGCGAGCATCCAGCCGTCGGGGATTTTCGCGTTATCACTGAAGTACGACATGACCGATGTCGTGCGGTAATCCTCGATGAATTCGGCATCCGCTTCGTAGGTAACACCGCCACCGTTGTACGGACCGGTATGATCGAGGCCCAGCGCATGGCCCAGTTCGTGCTGAAGCACCTGCCATTGCCAGGTTCCGGCAGTCACAGGGTTCGAGGTTGGCGTGAAGGAAACCCAGACATCGCTTGCGACGCTTTGAACCGATCCGCCACCGGCCGACGGAAAATAAGCGTAACCACCGCCATCGTTGTTGCCATAGATGCCCATCAGGACCTGCGCATTGTCTGTCAATCCGTCAGGGTTGACGTCCTGCATCACCAAGCCGCACACGTCGGTCGCTGATGCAATGATCTTGCGCATCGCCTCTTGCTGGCCCGTGCCGAATGACTGGAAGTTTTCGATATTGGTGCTTCCCGCGGTTTGCCGGAAACCAAACGTTACCGTCACCGGATCGCCCATCTCGAAGTTCAAAAGCCATCGCGACGTGATCGCCCCGGCGACCATTTCCGCGTCGTATGTCGCCTTTGGCCCTTCGGCGACTGAAAGTTTGTAGGTGCCGGCATCGGAACTTTCGGCAGTAAGAAAATAGGTGGCGTCAGAAGTGGCCGTAAACGTCAGGATGGCATTATTGTTATCAGAATCATAATCGACTGAAGCCAATACCGCAGAGTTGGCATTGCGAAGTCCGAGAGTGGGGTATGAGGCAAGGTTGGCACCAATGCCAACCATAGCGAACGTGTATTGAACGCCCTGCTTAAGGGTGACAGCAAACCAGTCTTGATCCGTCGAGGTGGAATTGATGCCACTGACAATTTCGCCGATCCCAATCTCGAATTTGGTGTCCGCATTGCCGGGTGCATCATTCGAAAGATCGTCATTGACAGACATGGATCAGATTTCCGTGGTTGCGAACGGCATGTTGCCGTTGCGTCAATGGCACGAATTGCCGGGGCTGAAACGTGGCGATAATGCGGCAATAGTATGGCAGAGCGCCTGCCCCTGCTTCGGCCTTGGCGTGTCAGCGTTACTGCCCTATCATTGCGCGAAAAGAGGGTGACATGGCGGACAGCGGGACCGGCGGCGAAAACCTTTTGTTCCTGACGGATGAGCAGGTCCGCAAGGGAATCGAGGCGATGTTCTTTGCCTATCGCGGATTCACCGCCGACCCTGACCGGATTCTGGAGAAGATGGATTTCGGGCGGGCGCATCACCGGGCCATTCATTTCATCCATCGGAGCCCCGGCACGACGGTTTCTAACCTGATGGCGATACTGGGTGTGACAAAGCAATCGTTGAACCGGGTGTTGCGGGCGCTGATCGAGGATGGGCTCGTGGATGCGCGGGTTGGCAAGGTGGACCGACGTGAACGTCATTTGCACCTGACGGAAAAAGGCGCAACGTTGGAGCGTGCCTTGTCGGACGCGCAGCGCGCCCGGGTTCGTGCCGCCTACCGCGCGGCGGGGCCGGGGGCGGTGCAGGGGTTTCGGCAGGTGCTGGAGGCGATGATGGACGCGGAACAACGGCGGCATTATCAAAGCCTGAAGGACGGGGGATCGTGATGGAAGAACCGCAGGCCCATCTTCTTGTCGTCGATGATGACGAACGGATCAGGGGGTTGTTGCAGAAGTTTCTGATGCGGCACGGATTTCTGGTGACGATTGCACGCGATGCGGCACAGGCGCGGCGGTTGTTGGCGGGGCTTGAGTTCGACCTGATCGTGCTGGACGTGATGATGTCGGGCGAGGATGGCATCGCGCTGACGCGGGATCTGCGCAAGCGGCTGACGACGCCTATCCTGCTTCTGACAGCCAAGGGCGAGGCGCTGAGCCGCATCGAAGGGTTCGAAGCCGGGGCCGATGACTATCTTGTCAAACCGTTCGAGCCGAAGGAACTGCTGCTGCGCATCAACGCGATCCTGCGGCGGGTGCCGCAGGTGGCGGCGGCATCCCGGCCCAAGGTGCTGCATCTTGGGGCGGTTCGGTACGATATGGAGCGGGGCGAGCTGTGGCGCGGGGCCGATCCTGTGCGGCTGACGGCGACCGAGGTGCAGTTGATGCGGATTTTCGCGGCACAAGCTGGCGAACCGGTGGCGCGGGAGCGGTTGGCGGGCGATACCGGTACGGAAGGCGCGCAGGACGTGCGGGCGGTGGATGTGCAGATCACCCGGTTGCGCCGCAAGATCGAGGTTGATCCGAAACAGCCGCGTTATCTGCAGACTGTCCGGGGTGCCGGATACATGTTGCAGCCGGACTGAGCGGGAAAGTCCGCGCCCCACCAATACCGCCAAGGACGTTTGCCGGATGAATGCGACAGCAAAGACTGCGGGGCGGACGATCCTGTATTCGCATGGGGCATTTGCGCGTCATGCAACCCCGCCGGGCCACCCGGAGCAGGTGGCGCGGATGCGTGTTGTGGCCGAGGCGCTGGCCGGGATGGATCTGGACCGGCGCGACTGTCCCCCGGGCGATATGGCGGACGTTCTGCGCTGTCATGACGCCGACCATGTGGCGATGATCCAGTCTGCGCAATCGTTGACCGGGCTGGTGGCCGTGGACGGCGATACGTTTCTGTCGGCAGGAACGTTCGAGGCCGCGATGCGGGCCGTGGGCGGGGCCTGTGCCGCCGTGGATGCGGTGATGGCAGGCGAGGCGGCTTCGGCGTTCGTGGCCTGCCGACCGCCGGGGCATCACGCCGAACGCGACCGCGCGATGGGGTTCTGCCTGCTGGGCACCGTGGGCATTGCCGCGCGCCATGCGCTTGACGTGGCGGGGGCCGCGCGGGTGGCTGTGGTGGATTTCGACGTGCATCACGGCAATGGCACGCAAGACCTGATCTGGTTCGAGGAGCGGTGCCTGTTCGTGTCATCGCATCAGAAGGGGCTTTGGCCCGGAACGGGGTGGCCGTCGCACCGGGGCGAACACGGGCAGGTCCTGAACGTGCCGCTTGCCAAGGGGAGCGATGGTACGGCAATGCGCGCCGCGTATGAGGACGCCGTGTTTCCGCGCGTTCTGGCGCATAAGCCGGATCTTATTCTGCTGAGTGCGGGGTTTGATGCGCACCGGGACGACCCCTTGGCAGGGTTGAACTGGACAGAGGCGGATTACGCCTGGCTGACGGGGCGAATTTGCGACCTTGCCCACGAACTTTGCGGCGGGCGGGTGGTATCGTGCCTTGAGGGCGGCTATGATCTGGGGGCGCTGGCGGCTTCGGTCGCGGCGCATGTGGGTGTTTTGCAGGAGCGGGGCCAATGACGGACAAAGCCGTAAGCGAGATGAGTTTCGAAGAGGCGATGGCCGCGCTTGAGGTTGTTGTCGGGCATCTGGAGCGGGGCGATGTTGCGCTGGACGCATCAATCGCGCTGTACGAGCGGGGTGCCGCGCTTAAAGCGCATTGCGCGGGCAAGTTGCGCGATGCCGAGGAAAAGGTGGAACTGATCCGCGCCAAGGAAGGCCGTGCCGTCGGGGTGACGCCGACGGAGGGGCTGTGAGCTTTCAGCAGGTTCTGGAGGCGGATGCGGCGGCGGTGCAGGTGCGGCTTGACCGCGCGCTGGCAGGATACGCGCCCGTGCCGGTGGTGCAGGCGATGCGTTATGCGGTGCAGGGTGGCAAGCGGTTGCGGGGGTTTCTGGTGATGGAATCGGCCAGGCTGCACGGAATTGGCGATGCGGTTTCGGCGGCGGCGGCGGTCGAGGCGCTTCACGCCTATAGTCTGGTGCATGATGATCTGCCCTGCATGGACGACGACGATCTGCGGCGGGGCCTTCCCACGGTGCATGTGAAATGGGACGAGGCGACGGCCGTTCTGGCGGGCGATGCGTTGCAGACGCTGGCGTTCGGGCTGCTGTGCGACCCGGCGCTGGGGCAGCACCGGATCACCCTGATTGCAACGCTGGCGGCGGCATCGGGGGCCGGGGGGATGGTCTATGGCCAAGCGCTCGACATCGCGGCGGAAACGGCGGGGGTGCCGCTGACACTTGACCAGATCACGGAATTGCAGGCGGGCAAGACGGGCGCCCTGATCGGGTGGGCGGCGCAGGCGGGTGCGGTGATTGCCGGGGCGGATACGGGGCCCTTGGGGCGCTATGCCGCGGCGATGGGGCTGGCCTTTCAGATTGCGGATGACATTCTTGATGTGAACGGCACTGCAGAGGTGACGGGCAAACGGGTGGGCAAGGATGCGATGGCAGGCAAGGCAACCTTTGTATCGCTGTTGGGGTTGGCAGGTGCGAAGGCGCGCGCG
This sequence comes from Gemmobacter sp., assembly GCA_031425195.1. Classification (GTDB taxonomy): domain Bacteria; phylum Pseudomonadota; class Alphaproteobacteria; order Rhodobacterales; family Rhodobacteraceae; genus JANPIX01. The sequence goes on from JANPIX010000007.1 coordinate 10,756, forward strand.
CGGACCCTGATCGAGGAGGCCGAGGCGGCGTTGGATCCTTATGGCGCGCAGGCGGAAACCTTGAAGGCGGCGGCGCGCTTTGTTATCGCGCGGAATGCGTGAAGGCAGGCAGAACCCATGAACGACCGACCCAAGACCCCCACCCTTGACCGCGTGACATTTCCTTCCGACATGAAATCCCTGTCGGACAGGGAATTGCGCAGTCTGGCCGATGAACTGCGGGCCGAGACGATCAGCGCGGTTTCCGTGACCGGGGGCCATCTGGGCGCAGGGCTTGGCGTGGTCGAACTGACCGTGGCCATTCACGCCGTGTTCGATACGCCGCGGGACAAGCTGATCTGGGATGTGGGGCACCAGTGTTACCCGCACAAGATTTTGACCGGACGGCGCGACCGGATTCGGACGCTGCGGATGCCGGGGGGGTTGTCGGGGTTCACCAAACGGTCGGAAAGCCCCTATGACCCGTTCGGTGCCGCGCATTCCAGCACGTCGATCAGCGCGGCGCTTGGCTTTGCCGTGGCGCGCGATCTGGGCGGAAGTGCGGGCGATGCGATTGCGGTGATCGGTGACGGGTCGATGAGTGCGGGCATGGCCTATGAGGCGATGAACAACGCAGGCCACCTGAAAAAGCGGCTGATCGTCATTCTGAACGACAATGAAATGAGCATTGCGCCGCCGGTGGGCGCGATGTCGGCCTATCTTTCGCGCCTGTATGCCGGTGCGCCGTTTCAGGAGTTGAAGGCGGGGCTGAAGGGTGCGGTCAGCCTGCTGCCAGAGCCGTTTCAGGAAGGCGCGCGGCGGGCGAAAGAACTGCTAAAAAGCATGACCGTCGGCGGCACCTTGTTCGAGGAGTTGGGGTTCAGTTATGTCGGCCCGGTGGACGGGCACGATCTGGACCAGCTTTTACCCGTCCTGCGGACGGTGAAGGCGCGGGCGACGGGGCCGATGCTTATTCATGTGATCACGAAGAAGGGCAAGGGATACCTGCCTGCCGAAGTGGCGCAGGACAAGGGTCACGCCACCGCGAAATTCGACGTGCTGACCGGGGTGCAGGCCAAGGCCGCATCGAACGCGCCGAGTTACACCAAGGTGTTCGCGCAGGCCCTGATGGCCGAGGCGGCGCGGGATGACAAGATCGTGGCGGTGACGGCGGCGATGCCGGATGGTACCGGGCTGAACCTGTTCGCCGAACGCTTTGCCGCGCGGTGTTTCGACGTGGGCATTGCCGAACAGCATGCCGTCACCTTCAGCGCCGGGATGGCTGCCGGGGGGCTGAAGCCGTTCTGCGCGCTGTATTCGACGTTCCTGCAGCGCGGTTATGATCAGGTGGTGCATGACGTGGCGATCCAGCGCCTGCCGGTGCGGTTTGCAATCGACAGGGCGGGGTTGGTGGGCGCGGATGGGGCCACCCATGCGGGCGCATTCGACGTGGCGTTTCTGGCCAACCTGCCCGGTTTCGTGGTGATGGCCGCGGCGGATGAGGCGGAACTTGTGCATATGGTGGCGACCGCTGCGGCCCATGACACCGGGCCGATTGCCTTTCGCTTTCCGCGCGGGGACGGTGTGGGCGTGGACATGCCGGAACGGGGGGTTCCGATGGAGATCGGCAAGGGCCGGATGATCCGCGAAGGTGCGCGCGTGGCGCTGTTGTCGTTTGGCACGCGCCTGGGCGAGGTTCTGAAGGCCGCCGATGCGCTGGCCGCACGGGGGATTTCCCCCACCGTGGCCGACGCAAGGTTCGCCAAGCCGCTGGACCGGGATCTGATCCTGCACCTTGCCGCGACGCATGAGGCGCTGATCACAGTGGAGGAAGGCGCGGTTGGCGGGTTCGGGTCACATGTGGCGCAACTGTTGGGCGACGAGGGGGTGTTCGACCGGGGGATCAAGTTCCGGTCGATGGTCCTGCCCGACACGTTTATCGACCAGAATTCGCCCGACGCGATGTATGCGGTGGCCGGCATGAACGCGGCGCAGATCGAGGAACGGGTGCTGCAGGTTTTGGGCGTGGCGGTGGTGGGGAAGCGGGCGTAACTATTCTATGAGGCCATCAGTGTGAGCCTTAAGTTCACTTTTCACGCCGTGACCCATATGCCCCAAAATCACCCGCACTCCCTCACGACGGGCAAATTTGAATGCAGGAATGAAGTCACTGTCGCCGGTAACAACAACTATAGTTCGTACCATTTGACGGAGCGACAGCCGCGCAATATCTAAGCCGATCCTAAGATCGACGCCCTTTTGCTCAAGATCGAGCACAAAGTCATCTGCGCGAGGAACTCGATTTGCGAACTCGGGGTCGGCAAAAACATTGTAGTTGAGCTTGTAACCTCTTGGCGAAACTTCGCCCGCACGAAGGGAGATATCTGGTTGGAGCTCAAGTTTTTGAAGGAATGCTTTGTTCCGCGTCGATACTGCTGTGTTTGCCAAATTCAGTTCCACACCGGTAATCGGATGTTTTACGACGCCAGTTGCAGGCTGCGCGTCGTAATAATAGGTTCGCAAAAGTTCATACCCGTGGAACATCTCGTTCGACCGTAGACGGGCAATTTCAGCCGTCACGTCATCAACCGTCGGTGTACGCTTCCCTAGTTTGGAATAGAGCTTCCGGGTGAAAAACCCGCCATCAATCAAAATTGCAAAACGATGGTCCAATGTTGAAGTCGACTCCGTCCATTCGTGGCAGGGTTGCCCATGCACTTTGATATGTAACGAATGAGACGGAGTCTATCTTCTATACAGAAGCCTTCCAGCCTCTGTATGATATATATAGCGCAATTTTCGCATAGCGTTAGAGTCTTCTTTGCAACAGTTCGTTACATCTCACTTAGCACCCCAGATCAAACACCTCGCCCGGGAAGAATTTCGCCAGTCGCACGTCGGCCGATCTTGCGTGGCCCTCCATGCCTTCCATGCGGGAGATGCGGGCGGTGGTCTGGGCGAGCGCGCGCGATGCTTCGCGGGTGGCGCGTTGCCAGGTTACGGTTTTCATGAATTTGTGCACGGACAGGCCGCCGGTATAGCGGGCGGCGCCGGAGGTGGGGAGAACATGGTTCGGCCCGGCGGATTTGTCGCCGAAGGCGACGGTCGTTTCTTCGCCCAGAAACAGCGAGCCGTAGGACCGCAGGCGGGCCAGCCACCAATCCAGATCTGCCGCCTGAACGTGCAGGTGTTCGGGGGCATAAAGATCGGCGACCCCGGCCATTTCCTCGGCTGTGTCGCACAGGATCACCTCGGCATAGTCGCGCCACGCGGCGGTGGCGCTGTCGCGGTTGACGGGGGGCAGCGTTTCGATCAGGGCGGCCACGCGGGTCATTACACGTTGCGCCAGTTCGGCAGAGGTGGTCACGAGCCAGACCGGTGAGTTGTAGCCGTGTTCGGCCTGACCCACGAGATCGGCGGCCACGAGTTCGGCGTCGGCGGTATTGTCGGCCAGAACCATGCTGTCCGTTGGCCCGGCGAACATGTCGATGCCGATGGGGCCGTAAAGGCTTCGCTTGGCTTCGGCGACATACTGGTTGCCGGGGCCGACAAGGATATCGGCGCGGGGCAGGCCGAACAGGCCGTTGGCGAGCGCCGCCACGCCCTGCGCGCCACCAAGATTGAGGATCGCGTCAGCACCGCACAGATCCATGGTGAACAGGATGGCGGGGGGTATGCCCAGACCGGCACGCGGGGGTGAACAGGCGGCGATGTGCTGCACGCCTGCGACCTTGGCGGTGGTGATGGTCATGATCGCGCTCGCGATGTGGCTGTAGCGGCCACCGGGCACATAACAGCCCGCAGCCGTCACGGAGATCTGCCTTTGTCCGGCCAGAAGGCCGGGAATAACCTCAACCTCGCAATCCAGAATGGTGGCGCGCTGCGCCTCGGCAAAGCGGCGGATGTTGGCGTGGGCGAAACGGATGTCGTCTTTCATCTGATCGGAAAGCTGATCCCCGGCGCGGGCGCGGTCTTCGGGTGACACGATGATGGGGCCATCCCAACCGTCCAGATCACGGGCGTATTTCTGAACGGCAGCCTCGCCCCCCAAGGCAATCGCATCCAGAATTTCAGCCACCGCCGCGCGCACGTCGGTCTGGCCCGTCTGGGCGGAACGGGTGGCTGATTTCAGATGTGTGATTGCCATGGTCAGGCCCGGCATTGGGTCAGGACGTCGTCATATCCGAACAGCGCGGCAGACCCGCCCGTGTGCAGGAACACGATACGCTGGCCTTTCTGGAAACGGCCCTTGCGGCAGTAATCTATCAGGCCCGCCGCCCCTTTGCCGGAATAGACCGGGTCGAGCAGGATACCTTCCAGTTCGGCGAACATGCGCACAGCCTCAATCGTGTCGGCCTGCGGGATGCCATAGCCGGGGCCGACGTAGTTCGTGTCAGCCACCACGTCACCGCGCGTCACGACACCGGGACAGCCCAGTTTTTCGGCCGTGCGGACGGCAAGGTTGAACACGCTTTCTTCCTGTTTCTGCTGCGGCGCGCGGACGCCGATGCCCAGAAGGGGTATGCCTGCATTGATCGCCTTGAGCCCGGTGATAAGGCCGGCCTGTGTGCCCGCACTTCCCGTAGCCGTCACGATATGGTCGATCACCAGACCCCGGTCATTCGCCTGCCCCAGAAGTTCGAAGGCGCAGTTGACATAGCCCAGCGCGCCTGTCGGGTTGGAACCGCCGCCCGGAATGACATAGACGCGTTTGCCGGTGGCACGCAGCGCATCGGCGGCGGCGTCCATTTCCGCCTGCATGTCGGTGCCGCCCGCGCGTTTTTCGGTGGTGGCACCATGGAGATGGTCCAACAGGACGTTGCCGTTGCCGTTGTAGTTCGCGTTGTTGGAACCGGTGCGATCTTCGAGCAGGATGTGGCAGGCCATGCCGAGTTTGGCCGAAAAGGCGGCGGTCTGGCGGGCGTGGTTTGATTGGGTGGCCCCTTGGGTCATCACCACGTCGGCGCGCATCGCCTGCGCCTCGGCCATCAGGAATTCGAGTTTGCGGGTCTTGTTTCCGCCAGTGGAAAGGCCGGTGCAATCATCGCGCTTGATCCAGATTTCGGGGCCGCCCAGTTCGTGCGACAGCCGGTCAAGCCGTTCGAGCGGTGTGGGCAGGTGGGCGAGGAAAACCCGGGGAAAACGCGCCAGATGCATGTCTTGGCCTTTCTTGAAACTGTCTGGTTCTTTGATTGCAGAGAGTTATTGACAAGGCAAATTCGAAATTGTCACGTCAATGTGCAAGTCATGCATGTAAGGCGCAGAATGAGACTGGAATGGTTGGAAGATATCCTTGCGGTGGCGCAGACCGGATCGTTCAGCGAAGCGGCAGAGCGGCGTAATCTGACGCAATCCGCATTTTCCCGGCGGATCGGGACGATTGAAGCCTTGGTTGGTGTCGATTTGTTCGACCGCTCGCGCAAGCCGGTTCAACTACGCGCGGCGACCAAGGCGCAGATGGAAACCATCGCGCGGCTGGCGGGTGAGTTGCGGCAGTTGCAGGCGGATTTGCGGCGCGGCGATGCGGCGGGGGCGAACCGGATCATAATTGCCAGCCAACATGCATTGACCACGGCGCTGGCCCCGCCGATCCTGCAGGGCATTCAGGCGCGGCGGGAAGAAACCTATGTGCGGCTGCGGTCGGCCAATCTGGACGACTGTTTTGCGCTGTTGCTGGCGCGGCAGGCCGACATTGCACTGGTTTACCGGATTCCGGGCGAGGCGCATCCGATCAGCGCGGCCTATATCGAGACGGCGGTGCTGGGGCAGGATCGGTTGATCCCGGTGATCGGGCGTGATGCCGCGGCGATGTTTGATGAGGCGATGGCGCGGGGCGAGGTTCCGTTCATTGCCTATCCGTCCGAGGTGTTCATGGGGCGGGTGATGCAAAGCCGGATCCTTCCGAACATTGCTGCGCCGATGCCCAAGGCGGAAACCGCGCTGACGCTTGCAGCATTGGAAATGGCAGCCGTGGGGGTTGCTGTCGCCTGGGTGCCCGAGTCGCTTGCGCAGCCAAGACTACGCGATGGGCGGCTAGTCGATCTGACGGCGGTGCTGCCGTGGGCGGATCTGGAGGTGACCGCCGTGCGTCTGATTGGCACGGCGGACACAGTTGCATTGTCGGTCTGGTCACATCTGACCGACGGGACGCCGGATCAGGCGGTGGGCGGTGAGGCGTGGGCGTCGCCCCTGCTGCGCCAGAGGGAATAGACCACGCCGGTGATCAGAATGGCAAAGGTGATGCCGAGCGACCAGCTTGCCGGGAATTTTTCCCAACCGAAAAGATCAGCCACAAACACCTTGGACCCGATGAACACCAGAAGGATGGCAAGCGCATATTTCAGGTAGTGGAACCTGTGCAGCACAGCGGCCAAGGCGAAGTACAGGGCACGCAGGCCAAGGATGGCAAAGATGTTCGAGGTGTAGACGATGTAGGGATCGGTGGTGATGGCAAACACCGCAGGAACAGAGTCGACGGCGAACACCAGATCGGCGATTTCAACCAGAACCAGCGCCAGAAACAGCGGTGTCATGTAGCGCGCCATCTTGCCCGTCGCCGGATCGGCTTTCTGGACGAAGAAGTTGGAGCCTTCGATCGTGTCGGTCACCCGGAACCGTTTGCGCATGAACCGCAGCACTGGGTTGGTGTTCAGATCCATTTCCTTTTCTTCGGTGAACAGCATCCTGAGGCCGGTAAAGATCAGGAAGGCCGCGAAGATATAAAGGACCCAGCCGTATTGGGCGACCAGCGTTGCGCCAAGGCCGATCATGATGCCGCGCAGCACGATCACACCCAGAATACCCCAGAACAGCACGCGGTGCTGATAGGCGCGCGGAATGGCAAAATAGCTGAAGATCAGGGCGATGACGAACACGTTGTCAAGGGCGAGCGTCTTTTCCACGACGAAGGCCGTCATGTATTCCGCCGCCGACTGCGCGCCAAGCTGATACCAAACAAAGCCGCCAAAGGCGACGCCAAGGGTGATGTAAAGGCTTGAAAGTTTGAGGCTTTCTTTTACGCCAATCTCGTGATCGTCCTTGTTCAGAACGCCAAGGTCAAAGACCAGAAGGGCGACGACAATGAAGAAGAACGTAAGCCACAACCAAAGGGGTGTGCCCAGAAACAATGTATACAGGAATTCCATTCGGACCTCGCTCGTGTGGATGTGCCGAGGTCAGGGCCGATTCCGGGCATGACATCGAGCACGCTCGATGCAGTCCGACATCACGACTGGTGTCGTCAGAGGGGCCCGGTCTGCCTGGCGCAAAGTGGGGGTTATCACGGGTTCGTCAACCCCGGCGAGGCAAATTTTTATGCGCTGCGTTCAAGTTTCAACAGCGACTGCAGGCCTTCGCGGTAGGTTGGATACAGAAGATCGACCCCCAGTTCCGATTTGATCCTGTCATTGCGCACCCGTTTGCTTTCGGCATAAAAACTTGCGCCCATGGGGGTGAGGTTGGCCTGTTCGATGGGCACGGCGGGCGGGATGGGCAGGCCCAACAGTTCCGCCGCATAGGCGATCACGTCCTGCGGGGGGGCGGGATCATCGTCACAGACGTTGTAGGCGGTGCCGGGGCGGGGGTTTGACATCGAAGCGTGGAGAACCTGTGCGATGTCATCGACATGCGTGCGGCTGAACACTTGCCCGGGTTTGATCACGCGGCGGGCCGTGCCGTCGCGCACCTTTTCGAACGGGCCGCGACCAGAGCCGTAGATGCCTGCAAGCCGGAAGATGTGCACGGGCAGGCCGGTTGCGCGCCATTGGTTTTCGGCCTGCACCCTTTGACGGCCCCTGTCGTTGCCGGGCGTCAGGGGGGTGTCTTCGTCCACCCAGCCGCCCTGATGATCGCCGTAGACAACGGTTGTGGAAAGATACCCCACCCATTCGGGCCGGGCCTTGCGGATCAGATCGGCATGGGCGGCGAGGACCGGATCACCATCTGGGCCGGGCGCGATGGACACAAGGATATGGCTGGCCCGTTGCAGCGCGGGACCAAGGTCTGAACCGGGCCAGACCTGCATCTGCACTTCGGGCGCCTGCAACGCATCGACAGCCGCCGGGTTGCGTGTGGTGCCGATGACGGTCCAGCCCTGCGGCAACAGCCGCCGGGCAAGGGATTGGGCCGTATACCCGTGGCCAAGGGACAAAAGCGTGCGTGTCATGCCGGCAAGATGCCCTCGCGGCACAGACCATGCAAGCCACTGCGGCATCTGTCACAGAGCCGTCACCGAACGCTGCAAGGTGCGGGGGTTGATACTCCACCTGCCCCCGGTGCAATATGCGCAATCCTTTGCGAAAGAATTTGATCGTGACCGAAATGCTGTACGCCCTGCCCGACTATCCCCCGCATGAAGATTTCATGGACCCTGAGGCCGCGGTGGACAGGCTGGTTTCAATTTATGAAACGGCGACGACATTCTTGCTGCAGCATTTCACGGATGCGATTGCAAAAGGACGGCCAAACAGCCGCGTGCGGGCGCATTACCCCGAGATCCGCCTGACCACGACAAGTTTTGCCAAGACGGATTCGCGTCTGTCCTTCGGCCATGTGGCGGGGCCGGGAAATTATTCGACCACGATCACGCGCCCTGATCTGTTCCGGAACTATCTGGTGCAGCAGATTGGATTGCTGATCCATAACCATGGGGTGCCAGTGACAATCGGCGCTTCGGATACCGCGATGCCGGTGCATTTCGCGGTGGCGGGCACACCGTCGCTTTCGGTGCCACAGGAAGGCGCTTTGGAGTTTTCGCTGCGCGATGTGTTTGACGTGCCTGATCTTGCCACCACGAATGACGACATCGTCAACGGCACGCGCCGCATTCATGCCGACGGATCATCGCCGCTGGCCCCGTTCACGGCGCAGCGGGTGGATTATTCGCTCGCGCGCCTGTCGCATTATACCGCGACCGACCCTAGGCATTTCCAGAACCATGTCCTGTTTACCAACTACCAGTTCTATGTGGACGAGTTTGAACTGATCGCCCGCAGTCTGCTTGCCGACCCGACGAGCGGATACACCGGGTTCGTGGCACCCGGCAATGCCGAGATCACCACGGCGGATGGCGCGTTGCCGCAAACCACAAAGACGCCGCAGATGCCGACCTATCATCTGAAGCGGGCGGATGGGCAGGGCATTACGCTGGTCAATATCGGGGTGGGGCCGTCGAATGCCAAGACCGCCACAGACCACATCGCCGTGCTGCGTCCGCATGCGTGGATGATGGTGGGGCACTGTGCCGGGCTGCGGAACAGCCAGTCGCTTGGCGATTTCGTTCTGGCCCACGCTTATCTGCGCGAAGATCATGTGCTTGACGACGATCTGCCGATCTGGGTGCCGATCCCGGCGCTGGCCGAAATTCAGATCGCGCTGGAGGATGCGGTGGAGCAGGTGACCCAGTTGGAGGGGTATGAACTTAAACGCATCATGCGGACGGGGACGGTGGCCACCATCGACAACCGGAACTGGGAACTGCGTGATCAATCCGGCCCGGTGCAGCGGCTTTCGCAATCTCGGGCCATCGCACTGGATATGGAAAGCGCCACTATTGCGGCAAACGGGTTCCGGTTCCGGGTGCCTTACGGCACGCTTTTGTGCGTGTCGGACAAGCCCTTGCACGGCGAATTGAAACTGCCGGGAATGGCGTCGGAGTTTTACAAGACGCAGGTGGCGCGGCATCTGCAGATTGGCATCCGGGCGATGGAACTGCTGCGGGAAACGCCGCTGGAACGGATCCACAGCCGGAAGTTGCGGAGTTTCGAGGAAACTGCCTTCCTTTAGGGGATGAAATCCGCTGATTTGGTTGTGCAGGGCTTGATTTATTCAGCGAAAACCTGTGTTACCTCTGGATTGGGCCCGAACGGGTGGAAAGACCCCTTTTTACGTGGGGCACACAACAAGGAATTAACCGATGTCCATGAAACCGATGACCAAGACGCAGCTTGTGGCAGCCGTGGCTGACGCAATGGCGGGCGACAAGAAGACTGCCGGCGCGGCGCTTGACGCCATTGCGGCCGTTGTCGCGCGCGAAGTGGCTGCCGGTGGTTCGGTCATGCTTCCGGGTCTGGGCAAGGTGGCCTGCAAGGCCCGCCCGGAGCGTCAGGTCCGCAACCCGGCCACCGGTGAGACGATGACCAAAGCCGCCGACAAGCAAGTGAAATTCGCGATTGCAAAATCGCTGAAAGACATCGTGAACGGCTGATCCGTCACCGTTGATCGACTCGGACTGTCAAGGGCTGCCTTCGGGTGGCCCTTTCCATTTGGCGCTTGCAGGTCACAGCGGGCGGGTTCAGATTCGTGTTAGAAGGGCCGCATTCGGGAGACGGGCATGGCAGGAGCAACCGGCATCGGAGGCATCTTCTTTCGGGCGAAAGATCCCGAGGCGATGGCAGCATGGTATGCGCGGCATCTGGGAATCAATCTGTCGGACGGCGCCTGGACGCAGCAGGCGGGGCCGACTGTCTTTGCACCGTTCAAGGCGGACAGCGATTATTTTCCGGCCGACCGCCAGTGGATGATGAATTTCAGAGTGGATGATCTGGGCGCGTTGCTGGGGCAACTGGCGGCAGCGGGAATACCTGCCGAAACACGCGCCGATTGGGATGGGGATGGCACGTTCGGGCGCTTTGCGCGGGTGCATGATCCGGAAGGTAACCCTGTCGAGTTGTGGGAAATGCCTGATTGACATGAAAATGGATATACGTGCGATGCTGATGGGCGTGGTGTTCGCGCTTTTGTGGTCGTCGGCATTCGCAACGGCGCGGATCATTGTGGCGGATGCGCCGCCCTTGATGGCGCTGGCGGCGCGGTTCTGCATTTCGGGGACATTGGCCATCGTCGTGGCCCGCGCACTGGGCCAAAGCTGGCGGCTGACCCCCGGTCAGTGGCGGGCGACGTTCCTGTTCGGGCTGTGCCAGAACGGGTTGTATCTGGGGCTCAATTTCGTGGCGATGCAGCGGATCGAAGCGTCGCTGGCGGCGATCATTGCATCGACGATGCCGCTTTTGGTGGCGGCGCTGGGCTGGGCGTTCATGGGGCAGCGCGTGGGCCGTCTCGGCGTGGCGGGGCTTTTGGCGGGGTCCGTTGGGGTGGCCTTGATCATGGGCACGCGGATCGAGGGGGGTGCCTATCTGCCGGGTATTCTGCTGTGCGCGGTTGGGGCGCTTGCGCTTGCGGTGGCGACACTGACCGTCAAGGGGGCGACGAGCGGAGGCAACCTGTTGATGATCGTGGGTTTGCAGATGTTGGTGGGGGCCGCGATTCTCGGGGTGCTGTCGGGCGTGACCGAGGACTGGTTCCTGCGGTTTTCCTGGCACTGGGGTGGGGCGTTCGTTTACCAGATCTTCTTTCCGGGGCTGCTGGCCACGATGATCTGGTTTTCACTTGTCGGGCGGATCGGGGCGGTGCGCGCGTCGACCTTTCATTTCCTCAATCCGTTTTTCGGCGTCGCAGTGGCGGCGATGCTTTTGGGGGAACAGGTTCGGCTGCTGGACATGGTGGGGGTGGCCATCGTTATGGCAGGTATTCTGGCGGTGCAGATGTCGCGGCAGGCAAACGGCTGATCCCGGTGTCTGCCGCAGCGCCGGTCAGGCGGCGATTGTGTGGGCCATGGCATCGGCGTCAGCGGCAAGCGTGCGTTGACGTGACGGGCGGGCCATGCAGCGGGCGACCCAATCGCGGATCATGGGATCGTCCGGCGTTGCATCGTTGAACCAAGCATAGGGTGCGTGGACCAGCAGATCGGCCGCGCTGTAGTGTTCGCCCATCAGCCAAGGGCCCTTTTCCAGCGCAGCGCGCAAGCGGGCGGCGATTTCGGCATGGCCGCGAAACGTGACGCCGACAAGCGGATGGTCGACACCGGCGAATTCCAGCACCAGAACAGGCTCCACCACAGCGTGATACCATGTCAGCCATCCTGCAAAGACACCCCAATCCGGGGTACCAATGGCAGGCGACAGGCCCGTGTCAGGGAACATGGCGGTCAGATGCAGAATGATCGCGCCGCGTTCGGTGATGACGTGACCGTCGTGGACCAGAGCCGGTACCTTGCCTTCCGGGTGCGGATTGGCCGGATCGCGGGCACCGCTGCCGTCCTGCCGGGGGATGGTGACGATGCGGATATCCACCCAATCGGCGATGCCCATGTCGTCGATCAGGGTCAGGATGGCCGACGACCGGCTTTGCGGGGAATGATACAGGGTCAGCATTTGAATTGTCCTTTCTGGATGTCGATGGGGACAGTATAGATGGGCGGTACTGTCAGATTCCGTCAGGAGAGAACGATGGCCAGGGCAGATCGCCTGATGCGGTTGCTGGAAGCGATGCGGCGGTTGCCGCCGCCTGTCACGGCGGCGCGGCTGGCTGGGGAAACGGGCGTGTCGGAACGCACACTGTACCGCGATATTGATACGCTGCGGGCGGGTGGCGCGCTTATCGACGGTGCGCCGGGGTACGGATATATTCTGACCGAAGACCCGGCCCTACCGCCGCAGATGTTCACCCAGCTGGAGGTTGAGGCGCTTGTTCTGGGGTTGGCCGAGGTGCGGCTGGTGGGCGACGTTGCGCTGGCCATCGCGGCGAATGCGGCCATGGCCAAGATCATCGCAAGCCTGCCGGAGCGGGTGCAGCGGCAGGCCACCTTTGCCGTCAGTCAGGTGTACCGGTTTGAAAAACGCAGTCCCGCGCCGGCCCATGTGACCATCGTGCGTGAGGCGTGCTGGCAGGAACAGGCCATCGACATGAATTATGCCGATCTGGGCGGGCAGGTGACCGCGCGGCGTATCTATCCGCTTTCCGTCGTGTTCATGGATCACGCGCTGATCTGTCTGGCGTGGTGCTGTTTGCGGCAGGATTTCCGGCGGTTTCACCTGACCGCGATGGCGGATGTGCGGTTGGCGGACGAAAGTTTCCGTCCGCGCCGCGTGCCGCTGCTGCGGGAGTTCATGGCAAAGATGGTGAGCAGCGCGCGCAAGTGACGCGCTGCCCATTTGGTATCAGGTATCCAGATGCTGCACATTCAGGGCGTTGGCCTGAATGAATTCGCGGCGCGGTTCGACAACATCGCCCATCAGTTTGGTAAAGATGTCGTCCGCCTCGGCCAGATCATCAACTGTCACTTGCAAGAGTGTCCGTGCCTCGGGGTCGAGCGTGGTTTCCCAAAGCTGTTCCGGGTTCATTTCACCCAGACCCTTGTAGCGTTGCAGGGACAGGCCCTTTTCACCCTCGGCCAGAATGGCCTTGAGCAGGTCGATCGGGCCTTGGATCACCTGATCCCGGTCTTTGCGCACAAGGCGCGACGGGTTGGCATAGGTGTCGCGCATCGGCTGGCTGGTTTGGGAGAGGCGGCGCGCCTCACCCGAGCGGAGGACGGCCCCGTCAAGCGTGCGGAGTTCCTCGACCCCGCGCAAGACGCGGCTGAGCCGGATGCCGTGATCCTGCGTGATGCGGCCTGTCCAGCCCTTTTCATATTCCAGCGCCACATTGTCGAGCCTGCGTGCCACGGTATCGGCAACCTGCTGCAGGTCACCATCGGCGCGTCCGGCATCAAAGGCACCGGCGAGCGCCGCCTGTTCAAGGATGCCGCGCGGGTAGTGGGTGGGAAACGCGTCAAGCACGCGGCGGAACTGGCGCGCGGCTTCGACCACGCGGGCCAGATCGGCGCCGGCGATTTCCTCGCCCGTGGAAAGGCGCAGGACGGCCCCATCCACACCCATCTGGATCAGGTAATCTTCAAGCGCGGCCTGATCCTTGAGGTAAACCTCGGATTTGCCGCGGGCGACTTTGTACAGCGGGGGTTGCGCGATATAAAGATAGCCACCTTCGATCAGGGCCGGCATCTGACGGAAAAAGAACGTCAGAAGCAGCGTGCGGATATGGGCACCATCGACATCGGCATCGACGCGCCCCGCCATCAGCGCGCCCGCAATGGCGGATTGTTCAAGGATATGCGCCGGATACTGCGTCGGGAAGGCTTGCAGGATGCGCCGTACGACGCGGGCCTCTTCCACCACGCGCGCAAGATCGGCACCGGAGATGTCTTCGCCGTTGCCAAGGCGCAGCATCGCACCATCGACACCCATCTGCACAAGGTAGTCTTCCAGCGCTGCCTGATCCTTGAGGTAAACCTCGGATTTGCCGCGGGCCACTTT
>JANPIX010000008.1:0-142161 GCA_031425195.1 Gemmobacter sp.
GACAAACCGCGTGCGGATGAAGGAAGAAAAATTCCTGAAAATGGCTGTGCCGCTCCCATCTCTCGAAGAGCAGCTCCGCATCGTCCAGCGTCTGGACATGGTCGCGGCGCTGGTGGCGGAACGTCGTCGCGCCATCGAAGCCGCCGAACGGGAAACCCAAGCCCTGCTGCTGAAAGCCTTCCAACGCGCTATCAACGGCGCACCACTGCGCACCATGTCCGAAGTCGCCCCTTTGGTGCGCCGCCAAGTCGCGATTGAGGCGAGCCAAGAATACACTGAAATCGGAATCCGCAGCTTCTATAACGGCATTTTCCACCGGCGGACGATGCTTGGTTCTGAATTCAGCTGGCAGGATCTGTTCAAAATCAGGGAGGGCGATCTTGTGTTCAGCAACCTCATGGCATGGGAAAAAGCTATCGCGGTGGCATCAGTTCATGACGACGGCACTGTTGGAAACCACCGGATGCTGACGTGCGAGGTCAATCCTGAACTCGCAACGCCCGGCTTCCTCATGGCCTACTTTCGGACGTTCGAGGGTTTTTCCAGCGTGGTTGGAAATTCGCCCGGCACGATCGCTCGCAACAAGACACTGTCGTCAAAGAAACTCCCAACAATCCAAGTGCCTGTCCCGCCGCTAGAAACCCAACGCTGGTTCGACCATATCGAGGCCAAGAGCCGCGAAGCAAACACCATCCGCGCGGGCACCGCAAAGGATGTGGACGCACTGATGCCGGCCATGTTGCATGATGCTTTCAATGAAAAGGCTGCCGATTAAGTCCAGCCACCGTTAGGTTCCGTTGACGATGCCGGATGGCCAAAGTTTAGTCTCAGGGTTTGGGGTCCGTTTCCCGGTAGGAAGATCGAAACGGACCAATCCATCCTTTCGATTGGCCGCAGCGATTTTGTTCAGGTGTGTCGTCCGCACGGGGACCTGCTCCATGACCTCGCTGGCGAGCGTGCTGAACGCAATTCCCGGGCGTGCAGATACGGTACGGAGCATCAGATCGGCAGCCCAGCCCATGTTCGCAGAGCATCCAACCCCATCACGACCGGTCTCAAAAGCGATGATCTGATCCTCTGGAAAGAGCTGCGACTGCCCGCTTTCCTCGGTCTGGATGGCGTGTCGCGTGCGAACTGCCTCCTTCTCGACCTTTTCCTGAACCGTCCGGAAGACCTCGACACCGAATCCGCTATGCGTGCCAAGGATCAGACGCATCTTGATCCTATCCTCGCGCGGCTTTCGGATCGCCATGTCCGTCAGATAGGTCGCAGCCCTCGCTTCTTTCATCTTGGCCTTAAGAAGCTGCAAGATTTTCGTCTCGTTGGAAGCATCGGGCAGCGCCTCGAATGCTGCTTTCCAAGCAGGGTCCGCAAGAAACCGTCCTACGGATTCTGCGACACCATCCCAACCAGCATGACGGTTCACCTCCTCGGCCATGAAGTTGAACAGGAACTCGCCATTCAGCGCTCGCAGGAAATCAAAAACCTTGCCGGATTCGACATTCCAACCCGTGGGGTCGATGAACGTGAAGGTGAAGCCGTCGCGGCACGCACTGCGGATACCATCGAGATTGCCTTCGAAGGATCCCGAGAACACCTTGATGTCAAACTCGGGTTTCTGCGCCGCGAACTGCGTTAGTTTCTCGACAGATGCCGGGTTTCGTTCGCAGAACCGGAAACGCACCTTGAGGCCTGACCGCCCCATTTCGAGCAATGACTTGCGCACTGTTTCAAGCGTCTCGATGGCTTGCGAAAACGAAGCATCCGAATACAGGTTCGTGTCCGACACGCGCCAAGGTCCGGCGAACGCATCAACGAAATTGAAAACCGGTGATCGTCCCTGGAAGAGCTTGTAGGCGGCGGACTCGAGATACTTGTTAAGAAACAGATGCTTGATGAATGACTGCTCACGCCCTTGGTAGTTTTCGATTCGAGGCGGCATCAAGCTTCCTCTGGCTGCAGGGCGCGAATGATCGGTTTTGGGACAATCTGCCAAGGAAAGCCGTTCCACTCTTCGCCGTCGAGCAGACGCCCACCCGACTTCGGCCGGGCGCCACCCCATTGCTTGAAAAAGAAGGCCACGTCGTCACGGTCGCAGATGTCACGAAGTTGGCGTGCCCAGCTTTCGTCCATGGGCCGAGCCCGAGGCCCGCTCTCCCCCCCGACGATGGCCCACGCGACCCCCCGCAGATCAACATCCCCGATCGGCCCGAGCAGTGGCTCGAACGAAATGAAGCGTGCGTCGGAATTGATCTGCTTCAAATGCTCGATCCGACTCGTGTGCGCGGCGTCCTCAACCGAAACGCCGAGCCAGATGTGGCGAGGGACCGGCCCTCCATCATACCGCTTCCGAACGTAGTTGCGCATGAGCGAGCTTCGCTTGGTCAGCACCTGGTAGACGTGCCATTCCGCCTGCTCCATGGCATCGAACACCGCGTCGATAAATTTTCGTTCGATGTCTTTGTGGAAGAGGTCGCTCATCGAGTTGACGAAGATCATCCGCGGCTTTTTCCAGAGCACGGGCTGCTTCAGCCTCGATGGCCAGAGTGTCAGGTCGAAGCCCTGCTCGTAAGGGTGTCCAGCAATCCCGCGCCAGCGCTCTGCGAACCGCTCGGCATAGCAATTGTCACAACCGGGGCCGACCTTGGTGCAGCCTGTCACCGGGTTCCACGTCGCGTCCGTCCATTCGATGTCTGACTTCTGGGCCAACTGCTCGCCTCACACTTTTTCCAGAATCTTAGCACGCGAATGACTTGGTACAAAGGACGAACAGCGACGCCGTCGGATTATGAACACCAGCCTGCCAAGGCAGCCCTTTCAGTCCAGTTGTTTGGTCTGTGTCTCGCCCGGAATCCGGTTGAACAGGCGAAATGAGATGAAGGCGCTGGCGACCAAAACACAGCAAAAGCAAAGATTTAGAGCTGTTTACCGTATCGTGCGCGGTTAACAGGTCCGGAGAATATCGGCCTGGAGAGAACGCTTTTCGGCCTTCTGGGGAATGTGCCGGTTAACAGCCCAACTCGCATAACCCCCGAAAACAACGGAAAAATCCGGCCGCAGCCGGATCGGGAGAACGCTTTCGCGAGGGCAAGTGGCGGAGGAGGTGGGATTCGAACCCACGGTGGGCTTGCACCCACGTCGGTTTTCAAGACCGGTGCATTAAACCGCTCTGCCACTCCTCCGACGGGGGCTGCTTAGTGTGTGGCGACTGATTCTGAAAGGGTCGTTGCGTCATGCGGCGCTGCCGCCTTTTCGATCAGATGTCCCTGTCGCGGCGTTGTGAACTGGTGATTTCCGCCGAGCGGGTTGGATACTCTTTCCTCGCACACGTCCAAAGAGTATGCTTTGTATGAACCGGTGGAGTTTGGCTTGGCCAACGCCCCCGGACGGCAGGGGTATCCAGCGAAAGCGTGGCACAGAACACGCGGGGTGGGGGCGGTGATGACACATTCGACAATCCGGCGATTGATAGCGGTGACACTGGCATCGGCCTTGTTGACGGGCTGCGAAGACGGGGCAGCACCATTTGGTGCGAAAGCCTCTGGCACCGTCGATGCCACGGCGGGGGCAAAGCCGCAAAAACCCCGTAAAGGTGATGTCGAAACCCCTGATGTCTATTCGACAACCGGCGAGGCGCTGTGGGATGGCCGGCCTTCGCTGGGTGGAATCTGGGTTGCGGCACCTGATGCCGTCAACCCGGAACGGGTGATGATCCGAAATGCAAAAACCGGTAAATCCGTCACCGGCGCCCTGTTTCGTCGCGAACGTGAAAATCCCGGTCCCCCGCTCCAGATCTCATCCGACGCGGCAGAGGCGTTGGGGATGCTGGCAGGCCAACCCGGAACAATCAGTGTGGTGGCCCTTGGCCGTGCAGAACCGGAACCGGTTTTGGCCGACGAGGCCGTTGCAGCCACCGAAACGGAAGCCGAGGCTGACAAGGCTGTATCGCCCGTTGCCGCGTCAGCAACGCCTGCATCGACAGACGTCGGCGCTGTCGCGGGTGCGGCCATTGATGCGGCCGAAGGCGTCACATTACCGACAGACGCCGCAGTTGCACCCGAAGGCGCGCCAGACACACCTGCCGCCGAAGTTGCCGCCACGCCCCCCGCCAGAAAAGGCTTTCTGGGCGGCCTGTTCAAACCGCGCAAACCCAGGGCGGATGCCGGCGCACCCCTGTCGGCGATCACTGACACGGCCCCACCCGCCCCGGTTGGCGCGCCCGCCGTGGCCGCCACGATCGAGACAGCCCCCATCGACCCGGCACCCGCCGCAGCACCGGGCGGGACCTTCCGCTATGCCATCGGCGCCTTCAGTGTCGAGGCGAATGCAACCACTGCCGCCGATACGCTAGGCAAGGCGGGCCTGACGGCCAGCGTTCAGCCGGGCACCACTGCGGGCAAACCCATCTGGGCTGTTTATGCCACCGGCACTGGAAACAAGGCCGATCTTCTGGCCAAGATCAAATCGCTGGGCTTCAAGGATGCCTATTCTGTCAAGTAATCTCCAAAGGGAATTCCAATGCTGCGCCGCCTGATCGTCTTGTTCTGCCTGTCACTGGGCCTGCCTGCGCAGGCGTTCGAAACTCAGGCGACCGCCGCCTGGGTTTACGATGTGACGACGCATACCGTTCTGATGGACAAGAACGCAGATCAGTCGCTGCCACCGGCTTCCATGTCCAAGCTGATGACCATCAACATGCTGTTCGAGGCGCTGCGTGACGGGCGCGTGGCGCTTGACACGACGTTCCCGGTGTCAACCAGGGCGCGGGAGATGGGGGGTTCCACGATGTTCCTGAACGAACAGGATCGCCCCACGGTAAACGACCTCATTCACGGCATCATCATCAATTCCGGCAACGACGCCTGCGTTGTGGTCGCCGAAGGCCTTGCCGGAACGGAAGAAGCGTTCGCTGCCCAGATGACCGAACGGGCAAAGGCACTTGGCATGGTCAGTTCGCGGTTCACCAATGCAAGCGGATGGCCCGATCCCAATCACCGCATGAGCATGAAAGACCTGGGCATCATCGGCCTTCGCCTGATCGAGGAATTTCCCGAATACTACCCGATCTTTGCCCAGACCGAGTTCAACTTTGCAGACCGCGCACCGGACAATCGGTTCAACCGCAACCCGTTGCTTAAACTGAACATCGGCGCAGACGGGCTGAAGACGGGCCACACGTCCGAAGCAGGCTACGGCCTTGTCGGTTCTGCCAAGCAGGGCGATCGTCGGATCGTGTTCTCCATCACCGGCCTTGCCTCCGATACGGCGCGCGCAGAAGAGGCGGAAAAGATCGTGAACTGGGCATTTCGTCAGTTTTCGATGAAAACCGTGGCCAAGGCAGGTGTGCGGGTTGCCGAAGCAGACGTTTTCCTTGGCGATGCGGCCACGGTCGGTCTGGTGCCATCGCAGGATGTGACCCGTCTGGTGCCTGCCTTGGTGCAAGGTCAGATGACTGCCGAAGTCGTCTATCAGGGTCCGCTCAAAGCCCCGATCGCCAAAGGACAGGAAGTGGCGGAGCTTGTGATCCACATGCCCGACATGCCCGATGCACGGGTGCCGCTGGTGGCCGAGGCTGATATTGGCAAAGGTGGCTTCATGACCAGAATGCTTACAGCGGCCAAGGTGCTGCAAGGCCGGTACTGGCCTGCGACAACTGCGGCTGCTTCATGATCTGTCGCTGCATCTGATATGGCGGTGGCGGGCCGGTTCATCAGTTTCGAGGGCATTGACGGTTCGGGCAAAAGCACACAAGCCCGTCGTTTGGCCGAAGCGTTGCGTGCCACGGGCCAAACCGTCGTTCTCACTCGCGAACCGGGCGGCAGCCCCGGTGCCGAACAGATCAGGCGCTTGGTGCTGGAAGGTGACCCCGACCGTTGGTCAGCCGAAACCGAAATCCTTCTGTTCACGGCGGCACGGCGCGATCATCTGGAAAAGACCATTCTGCCTGCGCTGCAACGTGGTGATGTCGTGATTACAGACCGTTTCGCCGACAGCACCCGCATGTATCAGGGCATCTCACGCGGGAACCTGCGGCAGGTGGTGGACGACCTTCATTCCCGCATGATCGCAGTCGAACCCGACCTGACCCTGTTGATCGACATCGACCCCGACGTCGGTCTGGGCCGTGCACAGGCGCGTGCGGGTGCCGAACAACGGTTCGAAGATATGGGCTTGGGTCTGCAAAGCCGCATGCGCGACGGGTTTTTGCACATCGCAAAGGAATTCCCGGATCGTATCCGCGTCATTGATGGCGCGCATGACCCGGACGTTGTGGCGCGCGAGGTTCTTGCAAGCGTGCTGGCGCATCTTGGACAGGTGCGTTGATGGGCAGCTTCACTTCAACCTGCAACCGCCGCTGACACCATGGCGATCGCCCCCGAAGATCTGCCTGATCCGACGCTGATCGAAG
Source organism: Gemmobacter sp. (assembly GCA_031425195.1). Classification (GTDB taxonomy): domain Bacteria; phylum Pseudomonadota; class Alphaproteobacteria; order Rhodobacterales; family Rhodobacteraceae; genus JANPIX01. Next base: position 6,410 of record JANPIX010000008.1, read on the forward strand.
GCGCGCCCCATCCGCGCGATACCCTGCGCCTGTTCGGCCACGCCGGACCACAGGCAGAATTCCTTCAGGCCTTTAACGCCGGGCGGTTACACCACGGCTGGCTGATCACCGGCGCGCGCGGCGTCGGCAAGGCCACCATGGCCTGGCAGACCGCCCGCTTTCTTTTGGGCACGCCCGATGATGATGGCGGCATGTTCGCAGCCCCCACGCCCACAACGCTGGACCTGGCCCGCGACACACCATTGCAGCGCCGCATCACCGCACAAAGTGAATCCCGCGTGTTCCACCTCCGGCGCGGGGCCAATCAGGCGATGACCGGGTTGTCAGACGAAATCCGGGTTGACGAGGTGCGGCAACTCAAACGCTTTTTCACCATGTCGGCGGCGGATGGCGGGCGGCGCGTGGCAATCGTGGATTGCGCAGATGAATTGACCACCGGGGCCGCCAACGCGCTGCTGAAACTTCTGGAGGAACCGCCGTCCCGCGTCACGCTGTTCCTGATCAGCCATCAGCCGCATCGCCTGTTGCCGACCATCCGGTCGCGCTGCCGGACTTTGCGGCTAGACAGACTTGGTCCCGATGATCTGTCCGCCGCCCTGATCCAGGCGGGTGCCGACGTTGCCCGTGACCAGACGGTTCCCCTCGCCGAATTGGCAGGTGGGTCGGTTGGTGCTGCCTTCCGGCTCGTCAATCTTGACGGGTTGGATGTCTATGCGGGGCTTGTGCGGCTTTTGACGTCGATGCCGCGTCTTGATCGCGGGCATCTTCTCGCCTTGGCCGATCAGGTCAGCGGCAAAGCCAACGACGCGCGGTTTGACCTTGTGCTCACGCTCCTTGATCTGTTCCTCGCCCGGTTGGCGCGGACCGGATCAACAGGCGTGCCCCCTGCCCCGGCAGCGGCCAATGAACAGGAATTGCTTGTCCGCCTTTCCCCTGATCCCGATGCTGCGCGGCATTGGGCCGATCTTGCCCAGACGCTCGGCGCAAAGGCGCGGCGCGGACGGGCAGTCAACCTTGACCCTGCCGCCCTTCTGATGGATATGGTCTTGGCGATTGATGCGGCGGCAGGCATGCTTGCCCGAAGGTAAGCAATGACCCAAGCACCCCCGACGATTGTGGACAGTCATTGTCATCTGGATTTTCCGGATTTCGCGCAGGAATTGCCCGATGTCATCGCCCGCGCGCATGGCGCCGGGGTGCGCCGGATGGTCACGATCTGCACGCGCCTTCGCAATGAACCACAGGTTCGCGCCATTGCCGAAGCGTATCCTTCGGTGTTTTACGCCGCGGGTGCCCATCCCATGCATGTGGCCGACGAACCCATGGCAACGGTGGACCAGTTGGTGGCCCTTGCAGCCCATCCGAAATTCGTCGGGATCGGGGAAACCGGCCTTGATTATCACTACAGTTCCGACAGCCGCGCCTTTCAGGAAACATCCTTGCGCCTTCACATCGAGGCGGCGCAGGAAACAGGTTTGCCCCTGATCATCCACGCCCGCGATGCCGATGACGACATGGCCCGCCTGTTGACAGAAGGCTTCAACGTCCGCCCCTATACCTGCGTCATGCATTGCTTTTCGTCCGGCGAAGGACTGGCCCGCGCGGCGCTGGACCTTGGGTTTTACCTGTCGATGTCAGGCATTGCGGCTTTCCCGAAAAGTGACACGCTGCGCGCAATCTTTGCCCAAGCCCCGCTTGACCGGATCCTGCTGGAAACCGACAGCCCTTATCTTGCCCCCCCACCGCACCGGGGCCGTCGCAACGAACCCGCCTTCACCGCCTTTACCGCGCAGGTTGGGGCGGATGTCTTTGGCCTGTCGCTCACAGACTTTGCGGCGGCAACCACGGCGAATTTCAACCGGCTGTTCCCCAAGGCCGCGCTGATCGACGGGGCCGCATGATGGGGATGTTCCGATACACCATCCTTGGATGCGGGTCGTCCGGCGGTGTGCCGCGTCTTGGCGGCGAATGGGGCGACTGCGATCCGGCCAATCCGAAAAACCGTCGTCGGCGCTGTTCGCTTTTGGTCGAACGCGTCGGCCCCGAGGGTATCACCCGCGCCCTTGTCGACACGTCGCCCGACATGCGCGAACAGCTTTTGTCGGCGGGGATCGGTGCGCTTGACGGGGTGGTCTACACCCACAGCCACGCGGACCACGTCCACGGCATCGACGACCTGCGCCAGATCGTTTTCAATACGCGCCGCCGCCTTCCCGTCTGGGCCGATCAGCCGACGGAAACCGCATTGATGGAACGGTTCGGCTATGCCTTCACGCAGCCTGCCGGATCGCTTTACCCGCCAATTCTGGACATGAACCCGATAGCAGGGCCATTTGCGGTGACAGGCGCAGGCGGGGATATCCATTTTCACCCGTTCGAGGTTGACCATGGCTCGATGATGGCCCTGGGCTTTCGGGTTACACCCACGGGCACCGACAAGGGCGGGCTGGCCTATTTGCCAGATGTGCTGACCATCCCGGATGCCGCATGGCCGGAACTGCAATCCCTCGACTGCTGGATCGTCGATGGGCTGCGCCGCAAGCCGCATCCGACACATGCCCATCTTGACCTGACACTATCGTGGATTGCCCGCGTGCGACCTGCGCTGGCGGTCATCACCAACATGCACGTCGATCTTGATCACGCGACACTGGTGGATGAACTGCCCCCCGGTGTCATCCCTGCTCATGACGGTCTGGTGCTGACCTTTCCCATTCCAGACCTGCATCCCTGATGAACGATCTTCTTGACGTCATCCTGCCGGTGTTTCTGGTCATCGGGTTCGGTTATGCCGCCGCGCGCTATGGATTGTTCGGCGAAGGCGCTGTCGATGGGATCATGCGGTTCGCGCAAAACTTTGCCGTGCCGTGCCTGCTGTTCCGGTCTATCGCCACGCTTGATCTTTCGGATGCCTATGACTGGGGGCTGATGTTCAGCTTTTACGCAGGCGCGTTTGCCAGTTTCGGGGCCGGGTTTGCCGGTTCCTTCTACGGTTTCCAACGCACCCTGACCGAAAGCGTCGCCATCGGGTTTGCCTGTCTGTTTTCAAACTCGCTGCTCTTGGGTCTTGCCATCACCGAACGCGCTTACGGCGCGGATGCCCTGACGGGAAACTATGCCATCATCTCGCTCCACTCGCCGTTCCTGTACGGGACGGGCATAACGCTGATGGAGATTGCCCGCACCCGGGGGCAGGGTCTTTCTGGGCCAAAGCTCGCGCGGCAGGTGCTGCGCGCGATCTTTTCGCAGTCGCTTGTGATCGGCATCACCGCCGGTTTCATCGTGAACCTGACCGGCTTGCCGCTTCCCGGCACGTTCATGGCGGCGGTGGACATGATGGCGCGATCAGCCATTCCGGCCGCACTGTTTGGCCTGGGCGGCGTCTTGCTGCGGTACCGACCCGAGGGCGACATGGGGCTGATCTTCATGGTTTGCGGCTTGTCCCTGATCGTGCACCCTTTGGTCACCTATGGACTTGGACGGTATGTTTTCGATCTGGCGACACCAAGCCTGCGGTCGGGCGTCGTGACGGCCGCCATGGCCCCCGGTGTGAACGCCTATCTATTCGCCCATGTCTACGGTGTCGGAAGGCGCGTGGCAGCCTCGGCTGTCCTGATCGCCACAGCCTTGTCAATCGGCACGGTCTGGGTCTGGCTTCAGATCCTTCCCTGACATTGGCCGAATCGGAAAGGGCCCGCCTGCAATCCTGCCTGTCCCAGACGCGCCGATTCTCTCGTTATTCGTCAAGAGTGCACAAAATTTGCCCATTTCGGACCAGCACGATAAAATCACCAATCGACGTTCGTGGCCGAACACACTGCCGCAACACATTGAATCCGTTCCAATATCGCGTTTTCGATGCACAAAGGGGCGTTACGGGCGCATTCGTGTCAAATTTGGAAACGGTTCCCCAGTCGGGCCACGATTGCGCCGTATTCTTAAAGGATTAGTCAGTGTGTAAGCACCATGGGGACGATTCCCGGTGCCAGACTTGGCTGATTGTGGAAAGATGTGATCGAATGGCCAACGGTAGCGTAAAACGGCAGCAGAACGGCGGGGCGATCCTCGCCACCCTCGCGCAGGCTGACGTTGTGCCTGCAGGCTTCAAGATCGTTTTCCTGAATCCCGGTATTTTGCGGGTCAGGCATTTGGAACAGAGCACAATATGAACGACGCATCCGACATTGCGGACCGCCCGCGCAACGAACGCCCGGCAAACGCTCACCTGCTTGCCATGGGGAACGAAGGGCTGCGCCCCCTTGCCGAAGCCTTTGGCGAGGCACGCACTGCCCTTGCCCGGCTGTCCGAAGGGGCCGATCAACGGTATTCCAAACGTGCCGCAATGCTGCTGCGCCAGCTTGACATGTTTGAACCCAACGTGACGCTGGTCGGTCAGGTCAAGGCTGGCAAAACCGCGCTGACAAACGTGCTTGTCGGCGCACCCGGCCTTTTGCCCTCGGACGTCAACCCGTGGACGTCCGTGGTCACGGGTCTGCACATCAATTCCCGCAACGGCCCAAAGGGCACGAAATCGGAATTCACCTTTTTTGACGGCGACGAATGGAACAGGCTTGTTTCCACCGGCGGGCGGCTTGGCGAACTGGCAGAACGCGCCGGGTCGCACGAGGAAATGGAACGTGTCCACACGCAGGTCGTCAAGATGCGCGAACAGTCGAAGGCCCGGCTTGGCCCGCACTTCGAACTGCTGCTCGGCAAATCGCACAAGTATGGCTATTACGACAACGCCCTGATCGAACGCTATGTCTGCATGGGCGACACGGACGACAGCGGCAATCCAGCCGACATGCATCAGGGCCGTTTCGCCGACATCACCAAAACGGCGGAAATCTACATCGACCTGCCAGAATATCCCGGCGCGATCTGCGTCCGCGACACCCCCGGCGTGAACGACACCTTCATGGTGCGCGAACAGATCACGCTGCGGTCCCTTCGCGGGTCCGAAATCTGCCTTGTCGTCCTGTCTGCGCATCAGGCGCTCAACACCACCGACATGGCGCTGGTCCGCATGATTTCCAACTTTGAAAAGCGGCAGATCATCCTGTTCGTGAACCGGATCGACGAACTGCCGAATCCGGCCCAGCAAATTCCGGAGATCCGTGCCAGCATCATCGAAACGCTGAAATCGCGCAATGCACCGCACGATTGCGAAATCGTGTTCGGCAGCGCAAAGTGGGCAGAAAGCGCACTGACCGGCGGCGTCAATGAACTGAGCGATGAAAGCCAGGCCGCCCTGTTTGACTGGGCAGAGGCCAACAACACCATTGCGCCAGACGATCCGGACGCTTTCCTGTGGATGCTTTCGGGCGTCCCCGAACTCAACCGCGCCATCAACCGCCGCATTCTGGAAGGCTCGGGCAAACGTCTGCTCGACAACATCCGGTCGCGCGTGGCCAACCTGACATCGGAAATCGCGGCGGAACGGTCGGCCCGGCAAACCTATTCGGTGCCCGGTGCCGCGCGGATGGAACCCGCCGTCATGCGCCGCGAGATTGAGGCGCTGGCGCAGAACAGCATCGCCGAACTTGACACGACAACGGAACGGCTTCGCCTTGATCTGCGCCAACGGCTTGACAAACTGCAGGGCAGTTTCCTGCGCCGCGCCACCGATGCGCTGATCGCGCATCTCGAACGGAACGGCGAACAGGAAAACTGGACCTATGACGCCACCGGCCTGCGCGTCTTGTTACGGTCGGCCTATTTCCAGTTCGCGTCGTCAACCAAGCGTGAAATTGCCGCGGTCTATTCGCGCACCACGGGCGCCATCGACGGGCTTTACACCAAGGCACTTGGTGCAGAAATGCCCGGCCTTGAAATCATCGCCCCGGCAATGCCGCAGATCCCGCCACCCGTTGTGGTGGGGCGCACCATCGCGCTTGACCTGACAAGCAGCTGGTGGAAACGCTGGTGGGGCAAACGTCGCGGGATCGAGGCTATTGCCGCCGATTACGCCGGCCTGATCGAGGCGGAAGTGGCGTCAATCATCGACGAACTTGAACGCACCCAGATTGCAGACCTGTTCGCCAGCATTTCGACCACGATGGTCGAATTCCTGAACGAACAGCGCGAGGCTTTGATGCGCCTGACATCGGATGGCCCTGCCGAGGCAGACCTTACATCGTATCAGGCCGCCAGCCACGCCACGGAAGTGGCCTTGGGCGACGTGTTGACCGCGCTGGACCGGGTGGCCGCGTAAGCGGCACCCAGACGATACGGAGAGAGAAGATGATGATTGCCCCCCGCACCCAGCGTATCGTCGGCCCAGACCAGATGGCCCGCCTGTCATCCTGGAATGCCCGCAAACCCGTCATCGCGATCATGGGTGAATTCAGCGCCGGTAAATCGACGCTCCTTAACATGCTCATCGGACGGTCTATCCTGCCAACGCAGGTCACCGCCACCAAACTTCCGCCCGTCTGGCTTCGCCATGGGTCCGATGCACCTTACCGGGTCGACAAATCAAACCGGCGTCACCCGATCGACCTGAACGATCTTGCGACCGTCCCTGTGAAAGACACCCGTTACATCCGAATCTTCTGCGAAGCAGAGGTTCTGGAAAGCTGTGATCTCCTCGACACGCCCGGCATTTCCGACCCCAACATTCCGATGAACTGGTGGATCAAGACGCTTGGCTATGCCAACGCGGTTCTGTGGTGCAGCCATGCCGGTCAAGCGTGGCGCGAAAGCGAACGCTCGGCTTGGGAATCGCTGCCGGAACGTCTGCGGCGGCACAGCCTTCTGTTGATTACCCGCTCTGACAAGATCACGTCAGACATCGACCGTATGAAGATCGACACGCGGCTGCGCCGTGAAACTGAAAATCTGTTCGGCGGCCGTTTGTTCATCTCGCTGACCAACGCCTTGCGCGCCCTTGAAGGCGAAGGCGACGTTGATCTTTGGGCGTCAAGCGGGGCCGAAACCTTTGTTGATATGCTCGCAGGCTCCATCGCTGCGATCAACGATGACCGGACGGTGGCCATCCGCCGCTACCGCGTCGATCCCGCCAGCATGCCGCGCGTCACGCCGCGCCGCGTCCGCCCGGCCGCCGCCGACGAAGGCGGAGTGTCCGACCCGATCGAAACGCCGCGCCCCGCAGGTGCCGAAGTGGTGACCCTGCGGCCCATGCGTGTCGTCTCCACGAATGACAGCCCGATCGAGGCCGCAGTCGCACAGCGCCCGACGTTGCACGAAGTGACAGGACAGGATCACCGCGGTGTGCTGATCCTTGACGATGCGGTGCAGGATCACGACGCCCATGCCGAACCGGCAAAGCCTGTCGTTGAATCTGTATCCGACCTTGAATTCGTAACCGCCTTTGCCCCTGATCTTCCCGCAGATGATGCGCCTGTCTTTGCGGCAGAACCTGTCGAAGACCTGACTGTCGATGCTGATTTCATTCGGGAAACCATGTCCCTGTCCATCTATGACGACGAACACACCACCGAATTTTCGCCACGCTCTGTCACGGCTGAGGATGCGCCTACTGACGTCAACGAACAGATCGCGTCCGAAGTCTCTGGTGCAGATGACGCGGTGGACATGCAGGCTGAACCGCCTGCACAACCCGAAGATATCACCGTCGCCGACGAGGTTGCCGTCGCAGCCGGGGCTGAACAGACCTTTACCATCGCCGGGCTCGCGTTCGAGGAAGTGGCCCACGAAGAACTGGTCATGGACGATGCAGAAGACGATACAGCCCTGACCATCATGGCGCGCCTGAAAGAGGTTGAACAGGCCATGCCGTCGGTCAACCCGTTCGACCAGCGCCCCGCGCCGGAAGCGGACGAAACCATCAGTTCCATCATGGCCGAGATGGCGCGTGATGACGAAACCGAACAGGACGAAGAACCTGAACAAAGTGTCGAACCTGACGCTCCGCTTTCTGCGACTGGCCTTTGGAATTCGGTGCTTGCTGGCCAGGACATCCAGTCCGTCGGCGACCTGATGGCCGCAATGACCCAATTCGTCACCGCACTCGACGCCGCCGGGTTTCAGATCGCCCCGGCAACCCAACCGCTGACCGAGGCAGAGCGGGAACTCGCGGCCCAGTTGCACCGCCGCCGGATGCGGGCAGCACGGCGCCGCCAGGCCTGATCTGACGCAGCAGAACAGGCCGGCCAACGGGCCACCCTGCTGCACGCAAAGTCGGCCCTCGGCCGTTTGCACCGCACTAAACCCATGAAAAACAATCACATCCATCAGATATTTTTCTGATTGTTGCGAATTCCTCTTGGAATAACCTAAATTCTGACGCTTTTCAGCGTAAGAGTTAACCTGACGCAGTTTATCTGACTGCTTGGCATTATCGTGGCTTCGTATGGTTTCCTGCGCAGCCCGGACACAAAGGGGAACACGAATGTCGCTGGAACAGGCTTTGCAAACCACAATGGCCACGGTGCCAGAGTGTTTGGCGTCGGGCTATCTGGACATGGACACCGGCATGTTGCTGGGCGTCCAAACCATCGAATCGCATCCGCAGGAAGTGCTTGATACTTTGGCGGCTGCGACGGCAGACCTGTTTCAGGGGTCAAGTGTCGTGCAGATCGAGAAACTGTTCAAAGCAATGCGCGGTGCCGAGAAAGACGAATCCCATTACTTTCAAGAAGTGTTGGTTTTCTCGGAAACGCTTCTCCACGTTTTCATGCGCACCAAAAAGTATCCAAGCCACGTCGTGGCCTTCGTCTGCCGCCGCAGTGCCAATCCCGGCATGGTGCTGACCAAGGCCCGCATGGGCCTCGATTCGGTGGCCGCCGCCGTCTGACGCCCACCTGCCGGAAACCCGACACCAGGAGCGCATCGCGCCATCAAGGAAACGGACACTCATGCCATTGGCTTCTACCCTGGTCGATCTGCTGCAAAAAAGTAGTGTCCCGGTTGCTGTCACGGATGAACACGCACGGCTTTTGGCAACCAACTCGCCGGACGACCGTGCAGCCGCCATCTGTGCCGAGATTGGCGAAACAGTTCTGGGGCGCAAACTCACCTTTCGGGTGGGCGATCAGGCGGCGTTCGCCGTCGATGCTGCTGGGCGGCGCATGATGCGGTTGATCGAAGTTTCGCCCGGTGCGATTGCGCAACCGGGCGATATGGCATTTGAACAGCGTGACGATGGACGCCTGACGCAGCAGACCGCCGCCCTGGGCCGGGTGCTGGCAGCCGTCTGTGCGCAGGATGGGCCATTGACGGTGACTTCAGGCCCGCCCGACGGTTTGTATCAGTCCGGTGCCGTAGGTTTTCCCCCCGACCGGCTTTACGATGCCGCGGTTGCCAGTGCGAAAACGAAACCGATCAAGGCGGAAAAGCCGCCTGCCCCGCCCGCACCCGTGGTCACAGCAAAACCCGCCACGGCAGAGCCTGCAAAATTCAGCCCGACCGAAGCCATGAAGGCCATGATCCGCGACAAGGTAAAGGCGGCGACCACCGCGGCCGCCGTCACGGCAGCGACCAACCCCGGACCGGCGCGACCAAGCCCGGCGGCTCCAGACAAAAAGGCCCCGACGATGTTGGATGAACGGTTGCGTGCGTTTTTCAACGAAGTTCAGAACGACGTCACCTTCTGCGCCGTGGTGCAGGGCGATGGCAATGTAGACGCGGTCGGCGGCAAGAATGACGACGACCGCATTCTTGCCTTTGCCTCCGAAGTGATGACCGATCTGACGCATTGGCGCGATACGACAACCAAAGTCCTGTCGATGGACCAGATGATCGTGATGAAGGCAGCAGGCATCCAGAACCAGTCGCTCGCCTATTTCACGACCGAAGCGGGTGCAGTGATCGTCATCTTCGTGAACACGGATCTGTCGCGCATCTTCATGCTTGCAAACAAGTTTCTGGTTTCAAAGGGACCCAAGTGAGATTTCGCCGCAAGGCACCTGTAATGGTCGTCAAGTGTTGCAGCGCCTGTGTATGGGTGGACTGCAGAAAGACAAGGTTTAAGAATGAGTGAACAGAGTGCCGCAGTGTTCGAAATGCCGCCCTTAGGCGTCGAACTGGGCCACAAGCGGGATCAGCTTTTGGCGGATCTTGATCTTGTCGCATCACTTTCTGGCGGCACGCTGACAAAACGCGCCGCCGCCATCCGTGCAAGGGTGCGCAATTCGTCGATCCGGGTTGGTGTCATCGGTCAGGTAAAAGCCGGGAAATCATCGACAATCAACGCGTTGACCCATCGCGCCGGATTGCTGCCCTCGGACGTGAACCCCTGGACAACTGTCGTCACACGGCTGCACTTTGGCCATTCAACGGGCAAGACGTCCGGCGCCGTCTTCCGCTTTTTCAACGATGCCGAATGGGACAGGCTGGCCAATCGCGGCGGGCGTCTTGGCGAATTGACCGAAGGTTTGCTCGAGGATTACAAGCGCGAGAAATTATCCGAACAGGTCACGGCCATGCGGGCCCGGGCCGAAGAACGGCTGGGTGCGAAATTCGCAACCCTTCTGGGCAAGGCGCACAGGTTCGATGCCGTGACCACCGATCTTCTGGCGCATTATGTGGCGGCCGGCGATGATCCCGATCAGGACGAACCGAACCCGACAGTCGGCCGTTATGCCGACATCACGCATTCGGCTGAAATCTTCTTTCCGCAGGAACCCTTCGGCTATCCCCTGACGCTGATCGACACGCCGGGCGTGAATGACCCCCTTCTGATCCGCGAAGAAATTACCCAGCAAAGTATCGAAAATTCCGACCATTTCATCGTAGTTCTGTCGGCGCATCAGACGCTCAGCAGGTCGGACATGCGCCTGATCCGCTTGCTCAAGGCGTTGAACAGGGATCGGTTCGTGGTTTTCGTCAACCGTCTTGATGAAATTCGCGATCCCGCAGGCGAATATGACAAACTGCATGACAAACTTGTCGATCATCTCAAACGCGAACTGGACGGCAAGGATGTAAGCGTGGTGCTGGGAAGCGCCGCCTGGGCCAACTTTGCCCTCACCGGCAATGAAGAACTGCTTGACCGTGCCAGCCTTGCCCGTTTTGTCGAGGCGCGCGGTATGGCAGAGCCTGCCAGACTGCTGGATGCCGAAGGGCGTCTGGGCGACCCGGCCCGCGCACAGGCCTATGTTGCGTCCGGGATGCAACGCCTGATGGAGGTCGTGTCGGAAATGGTGATGCATGGCACCGCCGCCCGCACCCTGCACGAGGCTTCAGACGATCTTCTGTCCGTCGTGCGACAGGCGGTCGAGCGTGCGCAAATTCGTCTTGCCCTGGCAGAAAGCAGCCCTGAAGACTTCAAGCCCATCGCCACGCATGACGAAGTTTCGCAGTACGTCACCATGGTCGACAGCCGCGCTGCCGATTGTCGCAAGGCCTTGGTTGATGCGGCGACATCGGCCTTTGGCACCATGTTGGGGGAAATGGCGACGACCGTTGACAAGTTCAACAAATCCCGTGCCGACGACATCCGCCAAACCTTGAAACGCGCGCGCAAAAGCGGCGAAGTCACCTGCGACGTCGATCCCCTGCGCCGCGATCTAGAACAATTGATAACCCTTGGGTTTGAGCGGTTGAAGCTCAGGCTCGTCCGCGAATCCCGCATGTTCGAAGCGGCAGTTCGCAGCCAATTGCCCGACACTGTCGCCGACAGGATCAAATCCGTCCGGTTTGGCACCACCGCAATCAACCTCGCCCAACCCCAGATGGACGCCCTTTCGCGGACGATCTCGGTAGAACTTTCGCTGTCATGGCTTAGCCGGATGTTCGGCGGCGCAGTTCAGAAAGTCGAAAAAGTACAAGATTCGATCTGGCAACAGTTCAAGGTCATCTGCACCGAAATCGTCGCGGTCAATCAGGCCTCGATGATCACGATCATCGACCGTTTGACGGAAGAATACCGCAGCGATACCGAATCCCAGTTGAAAGAGCTTGCAGCTTTGACACTGACAGGTGATTTCTATTCAGACGATGAGGTGCAGAACCGCAAGGCTCTGCGGGAAAAGGTGCAACGCGATCTGGTGACGGCGGAACGTTTGGTCGTGTCCCTGTCCGAAGCCCTGCCGCAGCCACCGGATGATGAAGAAGCTGCATGACAATACAATTTGATGCCGACACCGAAATAGCCGCTCTGGAAAGCTTTCTGCAGAAAAGCAGCCAAGGCGCATTGTCCAATTTTGACGGCATCGAAGATCTGCGCAGCACCGCCGAAGCCTTGTTAAAGCGGGTCACGTCACCCGTCCGTACCATGATTGCCGGCGAGTTCAGCGCCGGAAAATCCACGCTTACCAATCTGTTGGTGGGCGAACGCCTGATCCCGACATCCGTTCTGGCCAGCGCCCTGCCGCCCATCGTGTTCCGTCACGGGGCAAAGGTAACGGCGTCCGCCTGCTGGTGGGCAGGGAAAGACTCACAGCCTTTTGACGGGGCCGACTTTGACAAGCTGATGACGGTCGACCCTGATTACATCGTGCTGACCGCACCAAACCCGATTCTCAAGCGCGTCTCGATTTTCGACACCCCCGGCACCAGCGACCCTGACCGCGAAAGCGAAGTTCTGATCGAACTTTCCAGCCGGGCCGAAATGATCATCTGGTGCACAAACGCGGTTCAGGCTTGGCGGGAAAGCGAACGCCACATGTGGACCCAGCTTTCCCCCGCCGTCACCAAGAACAGTCTGATGGCCGTCACTCATGTGGATCTTCCGTCGGTCCGGCAAGGCTATGGCAGGATCATGGCGCGGCTGGTCAAGGAAGCGGGGTCGTTGTTTCAGGCCATTCTGCCAATAGATTCGCTGACAGCGATCGAGGCTGCGCCTCGCGGCGTGGTCAAAGATCCTGAAAGCTGGACAAACAGCGGCGGCGCTGGCCTTGTCAAAGGGGTCATGGACCTTGCAGCCTCGCTTCGGTCTGCGGATATCATGGCCGCCCAGCAGTTGATAGTTTCGCGGATCGAGCCGGCCTTGGCACAGACCAGACCGTCCGAGAAAGCCGCGCCTGCAAAGCCTCCTGTTATTGAAGAAGTGGTTGCGAAAGAACCGGTGCCCAAGCCTGCACCGACCGAGGCAAAGCCAAAACTTTCAGCCGCCGCCGCAATGGACAAGCCCGCGCCGCGCCCTGCCGGGGGCAAGATGAACCCGCTGGCCGGCTTGGCAAAACTGAAGGAAAAGGCACAGCGCCCCGACGAAACGGATGACATTGCAGACACCGTGGACACGCAAGACGATGCCCCACACCCTGCCCCCGTTGTCACTGATCCCGCCGAAAAGCGCCCCGCCACAAAACCCGCCCAACGGCCCGCCAGAACCGAACCGCACCCCATTCTGGTGGATTGGCAAGGCAAGGTGCAGGCCCTTGTCGCGCTGCTGGACGGCCATCCGGAACCAGAGGCAAGCGGCTTCATGCAAGCGGCAAGCGACACGATCATGGAACTGCTGGATGCCGTGTCGGCAAAAGACATGCTCCAACCTGACACGACATGGCTGCTTGGCCAGTTTCAGGAAGCGTTGGATACCGTCATTCTGATGCAGGTCGAAAGCGGCGACGACGTTCTGGAAGATGCGGCAATGCTGCTTCTTCAACTGTCACGCGATCTGGCCGTCGTTGCGCACAGCGCGCCGTAACGCTGTCGTTCCGAAAGCTGCACAACCTTTGCGGGCATTGCATGCAAGGCCGTCCCTTCGCGCGGGTTTCCGGATCAAAGGCCACCTTTCTACATATTGACGTAGCGGCATCTTCGACCGCATTCCGCACCAGATTAAGGCAGCGGTGAGTCATCGGTCACCGCCCGCGCCCAAATGCCTGAACTTTGTTGTCTTATCATGGGTTTGGGTTTCGGCCCCAGAACGGCACAGCCTTAGTTTTGCTCAATTCACGTCAAACTCTCGCGCGGGTTTGCGCAATAGATGTTGGACAAGCGGTGCAGTCTTTCCCTGCACCGGCGTAAACGCCTGTCGATATCCGCAGTGGAACGACAGGATCAAAAGGATGGAAGTGTTGACGGCGCAAACCAGCATCATCGAAACGTTCGAAGATCTGATCTCGGCTCCGGGAACGCCCTTGTCCGATGCAATGGGGCATTTGTCGGAACTGGCAGGTGGGCGTGGCACCTGCGTCTGCTTTGAACATCCTGATCACGGCATCACGGTCATTGCCGATGCCCACTGGAACCACAGTGGCCTGTCCACGATGCGCCATCGTCGCCAGCACGCCGTCTTCAGCCTCAAGGGCCATGCCGGGTTTGACACCATCTCTGTTCTGGTGGGCGATACCAAAGGACAAGACCGCCCTGCGATGCAGGCAGATTGCGCCATCGCCGCCGCCGCGATTGGCCTCGTGACGGCGGTATCAGCGACCAACCTTTGGCGCACACCCAACGCGATCCTTGCAGCATGATTTTTGCTTTCAGAACGGAACGATGATGCCCGTCGGTGCAGATCACAAGAAACATCGCGACGATCAGCTTTACCTCAGCGCCCCGCGCCTAACGGCCCTGCGCGAAGAGCTGTCCACACTGCAGACCGCCTTGCGCAGCATCCAGCCCCGCGTCGATCCCGCAGCGCTGCGCCTCGTTCGTCAGTTTCACGCCCAGTTGTCAGCCTCGACCGCAATCCTGAACGTGTCGGGCACACCCGGTGCAGGCGTGTCGACACTGACGGCAATGCTGGCCGGGCATCAAGGTGGCGCCCCGCAGCGCGAACTGCCCGCCGTGACGAAAGCGCAAGCCCGGCACAGCAGTCATACCGTTCTTCCCGTCAGACTGGTGGAACCCGCAAAACACAGCGGCGGCATCGACCGAAACCGCAGCCTGTCAACCCGGCTTTCTGAAAACAACGTGGCCCTGATCGTTCTGCGCGCCGACCTGCTGCTGGATGCCGTCGATTTTTCCTTGGTCCGGCTGCTGCGCGAACCGTCGCGCCATCCGATGATCCTGTTCCTGAACCGGATCGATCTGTTGAAATCTCCGGCCTGCGACATCGTGAAAATTCGCGCCCGTCTGGATGACATTCTGGCACGGCATCACACAGGCGCACCTCCATCGGTCATCTTCGGCAGCCTCGCATGGGCCGAAGCCGCCCAGTCCGGCCGCCTTGCCAGCCTTCCCGACGACAGCAAGGAATCCCTTCTTGCCCTGGCCGAAGTCGCCGACGTCGATGGCGATGATCACGCCCCGAGTTTCGTGTGGAAATTGTCCGGCCTGCCCGATCTGATGGATGCCATCGGCTTGGCACTGGAAGAAAGCCCCCTGCGTCGCATGCTCGGCAAGATCCGTCGCCACCTGCAAGTCGCCCTCGCCGATCTTGATGTCGGAAAGCAGGGCATGGCATCCGGCCTTGATCCGTCGCTTGCCGTACAGTTGTCCGTCGCCGAAGCCACCCATCGCGCCGAAGCCTTGGCCCAGCGCCTTACGGTGGAAATGGACCGTCAGATCGACCATATCGTCGCACAGGTGCGCACAAGAATAGAACGTGTCGGCAGCGAATATGCCAAGGCAGAGATCTCAGAAATGCAGCTTCTGCTCGACGGAAAGGACGTACCGTTGCAGTGGGATGTCGATCCGTTCCGGGTTCGCCTGCAACTCCGGTCGGCCTGCCTTGGGTTCGCGCAATCCTGTCGCGCGCTGACAGACCGCATGTTGCGCCGTTCAGCCCGCGAATTTGCAAGCCTGTCGCGTGATTTGCTGGGTTCTGAAACCGGCTTGGCCGCGCCGGAAACCGCACTCGGCACCTTCCTGTCGGTGCGCGCACCTGAACTTCACCATCCCACACCCGGCATGTCCGATGGCCCGTGGACGTGGCGCCCCCGTTCCGGTCAGACGCGCCCGACCCGGCTGCGTGAATTCAAATCGCACCTGAACGTCAAGATCGCCTCGCTTTTGCAAGAGGCCGAAGATCGCCAGATCACCGCACCCACAAAGGCCATGCGTGATCGCCTGAAAGACTGCCTGCGTCAGCAGTCCGAAGCGCTGATTTCCCTTGCCGCAACGGGTGCAGGCTCCCGGATTGAGGCAACGCATTTCCAGCCTGGAAGTGTGCCACAACACAGGAATGCCGCAGACCCGACGGGTTCAGTCACATCTCTGCCCAAGTCGTGATCTAGGTCTGAAAACGGGTTGGGCGATCGCTTGGGCCAGTGCAGTTAAGGGGTGCAGAAGATGGAACGTGAAAACTCTCTGAACCCCGATTCCGAACACCTGACGATGAGCCAGGATCGCCCGCAACGCGCCGCCCGCGATCTTTCCCGACGCACCCCCCGGCCCAGCGCCGACGCCGCAGCCCAGCAGATGGACCATCTGGTTCAGCAACTGACCACCCTGATCGCCGAACGTGAAGGCCGGATGGACAGGGCCGCTTTGCTTGATCCGATCGCGGACCCCGGCGCGGCGGCCAAACCCGGCCTCCTGTCGCGCCTGTTCAAATCCTGACGGGTTCGTGCGGCCTACTGCGGGGCCACGCCGCGCAGTCGTTCTGACCGGCGGCGCAACAATTCGACTGTTGCAAGCAGCAGGATGGAAATGATCACCAGTATCGTCGCAACCGACAGGATGGCCGGGCTGATCTGTTCGCGGATGCCGTTCCACATCTGACGCGGCAGCGTCTGCTGGTCAGGTGCGCCCAAAAAGATCACCATGACCACTTCGTCCCACGACGTCACAAAGGCGAACAACGCGCCAGAAACGACGCCGGGCAGGATCAACGGCATGATCACCTTGAAGAATGTCGTCGACGGTGACGCACCAAGCGACGCCGAGGCGCGGATCAGCGATTGGTCAAACCCGATCAACGTGGCCGTGACAGTAATGATCACAAATGGAATACCCAACGTGGCATGTGCCAGAACCACCCCAAGATACTTGCCCGTCAACCGGAAACAGGCAGGCTCCACCCCTGCCCAGGCAATCACCCCGCAGGGATTGGAGTAGAAAAAGAACAGCCCCGTCGCGGTGATGATGACCGGCACGATCATGGGCGAAATCAGGATGGCCATGATCGTCTTGCGATAGGGCATTTCTGCCCGGCTCAGGCCCAAGGCGGCCAAAGTGCCCAGAACAGTGGCAAGGATGGTGGAGAAAAAGCCGATGATGATCGAATTCTTCGCCGCCCGCACCCAGGTCGCGTTGTTCCACACATCCGCCCACCAACTGCTGTCGCGCGCCGCGTCCGGTGCCGTCATCCCGAACGTCAAAAGCAGATCATACCAGCGCATCGAATAGCCTGTCGGATCAAACGACAACATCTTGGCAGTAAAGGTGAAATAAGGCTCGGCGTTGAACGACAGGGGAATGACGATCAGGATCGGCGCAATCAGGAACAAGAAGATCAGCCCGCAAATCACCAGATAGCTGCGCCGCCAAAGGCGTTCCAATGGGGTGGCGTAACTGGGTAGCGGCATCTGTCAACTCCCTGCGCGGTGCGCGGATGGTAAGGAACGCGGGTTCAGCCAAGCTTCAGGTTGTCGATCCCCACGATCCGGTCGTAAAGCCAGTAAAGCACCAGAACCAGAACCAGCAGAATGGCCGACAGTGCGGCCCCCAGTGACCAGTTCAGACTGTCCTGCATGTGAAACGCGATCAGGTTGGAAATCAGTTGCCCGCTTGCGCCCCCGACCAGCGCCGGGGTGATGTAGTATCCGACGGCCAGAATGAACACCAAAAGCGCCCCGGCCCCAATACCCGGCAGCGTCTGGGGAAGATAAACGCGGCGAAACGCCGTCCAGCTTGTCGCGCCAAGGCTTCGCGCTGCCCGGACGTAAGACGGTGGAATGGGCCGCATGACCGAATACAGCGGCAGGATCATGAACGGCAAAAGCACATGCGTCATCGCCACAACCGTGCCGATCTGGTTGTTGATCATGGGAAGCCGCCCGTCGTCCGTCAGCAGGCCAAGCGCGACAAGCGAATTGTTCACCACCCCCTGCCCCTGCAGCAGCACCATCCAGCTTGTCGTGCGCACCAAAAGCGATGTCCAGAATGGCAAAAGCACAAGGATCATCAAAACGTTGGACCAGCGCATTGGCAAGGTTGCCAGAAGATGCGCCACAGGAAACCCAAGAATCAGACAGATCAGCGTAATCAACCCAGACAGAACGAACGTGCGAATGAACAGCTTGACGTAAACCTGCCGCTCTTCCGGTGCCCTTGTGATCGCGCCGTCCTTGTCCCGCGCCAGATCCACGGCGGCGAGCATGAAACTTGCGGTGTACGCACTAGATGCTTCACGCATCACCGACCAAAGCTGGGGGTCTGCCCAACGCTCGTCTTCTGCAATTAGGGCGTCTTTGAACGGCGGCTCCATCCCCTTGACCGCACGGCCCGTGGATTTCACAAGTGACAGGACACCGGGGTAATCATAGTTCAACCGCGTGCCGATCTTGCCGATCGTCCGTTCCTGCGCCGCCACACGGAAATCCGCGACAAGCGCGGCATAGGCAGCCTCATCAGGTTCGGCGGCGGGGTTCGCATCGAACCATGCCTTCAGTTCAGGAACATGGGTTGAAAATTCGTCATTATAAACCGCTTCGTGCAGCATCTGCCCGATGGGAAGCACAAATGTGACGACAATAAAAAGCAACAACGGCGCGACGAGCAGAAAGGCCCGCCTGCGGTTGCGGGATTGCGCATGGGCCAGCGCAAGTTTCAGTGGTCGCCCATCGGTCGTGGTCAGACGCCCATCGCCGGTGGTCATACCTTGTGCGGTCACGTCAGCCATCAAAGCCCCCTTGGCCTGTTGACGGGCGCGAAGGATTATCCTCCGCGCCCACCAGCATCAGTTCGCCGCCAGCCAGGCGTTGAAACGCTCGTTCAGTTCCGAATCGCGGTCGGCCCAGAATTCATAGGACGACGGCAACGCGTTGGTCAGGTTGGCTTCGGACGTGGGCATGAAGGGCGCCATTTCCGTCTTGCCGTCGTTGAACAGGCCGATCAACGGGGCCGACGACTTGCGGGCCGGGCCGTAGCTGATCCATTTCGCCTGCTCCGCCAGCTGGGGGGTGGAGGTGGCGAACTTCACATACTCCATCGCGCCTTCCAGGTTCGGTGCGCCCTTCGGAATGACGAACATGTCGTATTCATAGACCTGACCATCCCAGACCGTCACAAACGGCTTTGCCTCGGCCGTTGCTGCCGCAAAGATGCGCCCGTTATAGGCCGTGGTCATCGCCACTTCGCCATCGGCGAGCAGTTGCGGCGGCTGCGCGCCTGCTTCCCACCACACAGTCTCGGCTTTGATCGTGTCCAGCTTGGCAAAGGCCCGGTCGATGCCCTCAGGGGTTTCCAGCATGGCATAAACGTCTGCCGCAGCAACACCGTCAGCCATCAGCGCCATTTCAAGGTTTGCCTTTGCGCCCTTGCGCAGGCCACGCTTGCCGGGAAACTTCTCCAGATCGAAGAAATCGGAAATCTTGGTCGGGCCTTCCGGAATCTTGCTCGAATCGTAAGCGAAGACGGTCGAGAAGACGATGCTGGCAACAGCACAGTCCGTCAAAGCGCCGGGCAGGAAATCGTCGGTGGCAGCCGTGCCATCCGGGGCCGCAGGCAGGGTGCTGGCGTCGATGGTTTCAAGCAAACCTTCGTCGCACAGGCGAATGGCGTCGGCATATTCCACATCAGCCACGTCCACCGTGACGTTGCCCGCCTCCACCATCGCCTTGATCGGCGCGGCCGGGTTGTCTGCGGCTGTCATGATCACATTGGTCGACGTCGCGGCCGTGAACGGTTTGTTATAGCCTTCGACCTGGCTGGTTTCATAGGCCCCGCCCCAGGACAGAACGGTGATGTCGGCATGCGCCGCAAACCCCACCCCTGTCAAAGCGGTTGTCAGAACAAGCAGCTTCTTCATTTTGATCGTCTCCATGTTGGTTGGTCTGGTTTTTGGCCGCGTCAGCGGCAGCCCGGCCCGTCAAGGCCGGGGTCATCACGGATCGAGCGCGCGGGCATCCTGCGGGGCCCAGCCGATCTTGATCTTTTCACCCGGCACCAGCACCCGCTGCCCCAGTGTATTCCTTGATTTGATGACGAATTCCTCTGATCCCGCCACGCGCAGCACGGTGCGGAACAGATCGCCCATATAGATCACTTCGCGCACTTCGGCCTCGATCATGTGGGTATCTGCAGGCAACAGATCGGGTTTGAACTCCACTCGCTCCGGCCGGATCGAAACCATCGTCTTTTGCCCCGTCGTCGTGACGTTCACCGGTGTCGCGTCGATCAACTCGCCTGTCGCAAGCCGCACCAGCGCCCGGCCTTTTTCGATGCTTTCCACAACGCCATGCAACTTGTTGTTTTCGCCGATAAACCCCGCGACAAAGCTGTTGTCGGGCCGTTCATAAAGATCTGCGGGCGGCGCAAGCTGTTGGATCCGCCCATCATTGAACACGGCGATCCGGTCCGACATCGTCAGCGCCTCGCCCTGATCATGGGTCACATAAACCACCGTGATGCCCAGATTTTCGTGCAGATGCTTGATTTCGAACTGCATGTGTTCACGCAACTGTTTGTCGAGCGCGCCCAGCGGTTCGTCCATCAGCACTAGCTTGGGGTCGAACACCAAGGCCCGCGCCAGCGCGATGCGCTGCTGCTGACCACCCGACAGCTGCGCAGGACGCCGATTGATGAAGGAATACATCTGCACCATGTCAAGCGCACGTTTGACCTTGGCCTCACGCTCGGTCTTGGCCATCCCTCGCACTTCCAAGGGAAAGGCAAGGTTTTCGCCCACTGTCATATGGGGAAACAGCGCATAGTTCTGGAACACCATACCAATGCCCCGCTTGTGCGGCGGCACCTGATTGATCGGGCGGCCATCCAGCCGGATTTCCCCGTTGGTCGCCGTCTCGAACCCGGCCAGCATCATCAGACAGGTCGTCTTCCCCGACCCGGACGGCCCGAGCATTGTCAGAAATTCACCTTTGGCGATGTGCAGATTCAGGTCTTTGACGACCAGAGTTTCACCGTCATAGCTTTTTTGCACATGGTCAAAGGCGACAAACCTGTCGCTTGGGGTGTCAAACGCCAAACCATTCTCCCTGACAGTCACGGCAGTTTTCCTGCACTCGTATTCCATTTAACTAAGAGAACGATTTGCCTGTTGGCAACCGTTATGTTGAAAACTGCACAATGCCTGGCCAAATGCGGGAAAATCGGGCAGTTTGATGCCAAAATTGCCGGAAAACCGGCTTTTGACGCATCGGATTGCAGATTGGGGATGCCTGTCACGCTGGCAAAGCGGGTGGTGCGGATAAAAGGACTCGAACCTTCACGGGAGTTACCCCACAGCGACCTCAACGCTGCGCGTCTACCAATTCCGCCATATCCGCACACTTTGGTCTTGGTGGCAGCGTTCTAGCGAAGCATTGCCGCGATGAAAAGGGGCATTGTGCGCAAAGGCGGGTGATTGATTTTTGGGGCGGCAAGGTTCATGTCACAGGCATGACCACACCTGAATGGACCCATATTCCGGGCCTCGCGCCTTACGAGCAGACCCTGTTGGCGATGGAGGCGCGGGCGGCCGATATCGCCGCAGGCCGCGCGGCCGAGGCGATCTGGCTTCTGGAACACCCGCCCCTTTACACGGCGGGCACGTCGGCCAACCCTGAAGATCTGACCGATCCAAACCGCTTTCCGGTTTTTTCCGCGGGGCGCGGCGGCCAATATACCTATCACGGCCCGGGTCAGCGGGTAATTTATGTCATGCTCGACCTCAACGCGCGCGGCCGCGATGTGCGCCAGTTCGTCTGCGCACTGGAAAACTGGGTGATCGCGACTTTGGCCGAATTCAATGTGCGGGGCGAACGACGTGCCGGGCGCGTCGGCGTCTGGGTGACGCGGCAAGACAGGCCGGCACCAGACGGCACACCATCAGAACACAAGATCGCGGCAATCGGCGTCAAACTGCGCCGCTGGGTCAGTTTTCACGGCATTTCCATCAACGTCGAACCCGACCTCGGCCATTTTGACGGCATTATTCCTTGTGGAATAAAGGAACATGGCATCACGAGTCTGGTTGATCTGGGCCTGCCTGTCGGGCTGGACGATCTTGATGAAGCCCTGCGCAGGACGTTTGCCAGCGCCTTCCCCGACTGACAGCGACAAAGCACCTCGTTGCCTTTTCGTGTTCCCCTATGTTCACTCGACATCCATCTTCCTACCGGCAGTCAGCCCATGAAACACCTGATCACCACACTGATGCTCATTTGGCCCCTTGCCGTGCAGGCGGGTGACGCGGCGAAGGGCGAAACCGAATTCAAGAAATGCTTGGCCTGCCATGCGATCACAGCCGCCGATGGCACAGAACTGCGCAAGGGCGGCAAGACCGGGCCTAGTCTGTTCGGTGTGATCGGCCGCCCCGTGGCCAGTGTGCCTGACTATCCCTATGGCGGGTCAATCCTTGCTGTCGGCGCGACTGGTGCCGTCTGGGACGAGGCGGCGCTGGCCGAATATGTCGCCAACCCCACGCTCTGGCTGCAGACCCGACTGGATGACAAGGGCGCCAAATCGAAGATGTCGTTCAAGCTCGCCAAGGGCGGTGCTGATGTCGCGGCCTACCTCGCGACCTTTGGCCCACCGGCACCCTGACGGGCCAAGGTTTCGCCCCCTGCGGCAAAGTCAGACATTGCCGAAGCGGCCGGGGCCGATTAAACGCAATGCAAGCGGGCTAACCTGTCAGCCCATCCAAAGAAGTATCACGGAGGACGCCAATGGCCGACGCAGCCATCCATGGGCATGATCACCACGATCAACGCGGGTTCTTTACCCGCTGGTTCATGTCGACAAACCACAAGGACATCGGGGTTCTGTACCTGTTCACCGGGGGCCTTGTTGGGCTGATCTCGGTCATGTTCACCGTCTACATGCGCATGGAACTGATGAACCCCGGCGTGCAGTACATGTGCCAGGAAGGCATGCGGCTGGTCGCCACGACAACCGATCAGTGCACCCCCAACGGCCACCTGTGGAACGTCACGATCACCGCGCACGGCATCCTGATGATGTTCTTCGTGGTGATTCCCGCCCTGTTCGGCGGATTTGGCAACTATTTCATGCCGCTGCACATCGGTGCGCCGGACATGGCCTTCCCACGGATGAACAACCTGTCGTACTGGCTTTATGTCGCAGGCACGTCGCTGGCTGTCGCATCGCTGTTCGCCCCCGGCGGCGGCGGCGATCTGGGCACAGGTGCGGGCGTGGGCTGGGTGCTTTACCCGCCGCTCTCGACCACCGCCGAAGGCGGGTTCGCCATGGACCTTGCGATCTTCGCTGTCCACTTGTCAGGCGCGTCGTCGATTCTTGGCGCGATCAACATGATCACCACATTCCTGAACATGCGCGCCCCCGGCATGACCATGCACAAGGTTCCGCTGTTCGCCTGGTCGATCTTTGTCACCGCATGGCTTATCCTGCTCGCGCTGCCGGTTCTGGCTGGTGCCATCACCATGCTGCTGACCGACCGCAACTTTGGCACCACCTTCTTCACACCATCCGGTGGCGGCGACCCGGTTCTGTACCAGCACATCCTGTGGTTCTTTGGCCACCCCGAAGTGTACATCATCATCGTTCCGGGCTTCGGGATCATCAGCCACGTGATCGCCACGTTCAGCCGCAAGCCGATCTTCGGCTATCTGCCGATGGTCTACGCGATGGTTGCAATCGGTGTGCTCGGCTTTGTCGTGTGGGCACACCACATGTACACCTCTGGCATGTCTTTGACCCAGCAGTCTTATTTCATGCTGGCCACGATGGTTATCGCCGTGCCCACAGGCATCAAGGTGTTCAGTTGGATTGCCACGATGTGGGGCGGGTCCATCGACTTCAAGACACCGATGTACTGGGCGTTCGGCTTTCTGTTCCTGTTCACGGTCGGCGGCGTGACCGGCATCGTCCTATCGCAGGCCGCCATCGACCGGCAATATCACGACACCTATTATGTCGTGGCCCACTTCCACTATGTCATGTCGCTTGGTGCCGTGTTCGCGATTTTCGCCGGGGTATACTTCTGGATCGGCAAGATGTCGGGCCGCCAGTACCCCGAATGGGCAGGCAAACTGCACTTCTGGATGATGTTTATCGGGTCGAACCTGACATTCTTCCCGCAGCACTTCCTTGGCCGCCAAGGCATGCCACGCCGCTACATCGACTATCCCGAGGCGTTCGCCTACTGGAACTGGTTCTCGTCGATTGGCGCATTCCTGTCCTTCGCGTCCTTCGTGTTCTTCATTGGGATCGTGTTCTACACCCTGTTCTTCGGGCGCAAGATCACAGTGGACAACTACTGGAACGAATACGCCGACACGCTGGAATGGACCCTGCCATGCCCACCGCCTGAACATACCTTCGAGCAGCTTCCCAAGCGCGAAGACTGGGACAAGCAACACGCCCATTGACCGCGTGATCGCAAGATAACAAAGGCCCTGACGTCCACCGTCAGGGCCTTTTCATTTCATCGTCACTTCTGTTTCTTGTCGGGCAGCGCCTTGCGGTCTGTCGACGCAAGGTCGTGAAGTTCCTTTTCCGTCATGGAATCAACCATCCCCGTTGACGCGCCTTTCAGATCTTTCTTGTCGGTTTCGCCCCGCTTGGCCGAAAGCGCGGCCCCCGCGGCCTTTTGCTGGGCTTTGGATTTTGCTGGCATCGTTGCAACTTGTCTTTGCGGTAGTGTCGTGGAACCGCTGACGCCGGTCAGGGTTCCCGGCGCGCCCGTGCCTGCATGCCGCATGTTGGTCGCCTGATTCCGCGTTGCCCTCAGGCTCGTCAGCACTATCTTCGACGCATGCCCTATCAATGGATTCCCGTTTCGTCACCAGCCCGACTGCGTCTCTGGCCGCACAGGTCACTCACGCGGCGCGGTTTTGTCGCATTCATCGCGGTGACATCATTCCTGGGCGCGCTGCCCATTGCGGCCACGCTCGGCAATGCTGCTCTTTGGGTGATGCTGCCCTTTATCGCACTCACGTTAAGCGGCCTGTGGATCGCGCTGACCCGTCACGCCGCAGGGCCGATGATTGTCGAAGAACTGACCCTGTCCCCCACTCAGATCACGCTTACCCGCCAAGATCCCAAAGGCCGCCAGACGTGGGAGGCTAATCCCCATTGGGTGCGCGTGACGCTGCACCCGACGCATGGCCCGGTGCCCAACTACCTGACCCTGCAAGGCGGCCCGCGTGAAGTGGAACTGGGCCGTTTCCTGTCCGAGGCGGAACGCATAACGCTCCACGCCGAACTGAATGCCGCCCTGCGCGCGTGATCGCGTGACTAGCCAAGCCGGTCCTTCACCGCCGGACCAACCGCCGTGAAATCCATCTGTCCAGTGTATTTGGCTTTCAAAACAGCCATGACCTTGCCCATGTCGCGAATGCCGGTCGCTCCGGCCTCGGCAATCGCCGACGAAATCGCCTCTGCAACTTCAACTTGGTCAAGCTGACGCGGAAGGAATTCGCCGATCACCTGAATTTCTTCCAGTTCCTTGTCCGCAAGTTCCGCCCGGCCACCGTCCTGATAAGCCCGCGCTGATTCCTGCCGCTGCTTCACCATGCGGCCCAGAATCGCCATGATGTCAGCCTCGCTGATTTCGCCGCTGCCTTCGCCCTCACCGCGCACGGCAATCTCGCGATCCTTGATTGCGGCGTTGATCAGGCGCAAGGTGGACAGACGCGCCGCCTCTTTCGCGCGCATCGCGTCTTTCAACGATTGTTGCAGCCGGTCGCGCAGTGTCATCGGTGTTCCATCCCAGTGGTTTGCGGAAAGTCGGACCATACAATGTTGCCCCGCTGGGGGCAACTGTGCCATGGTTTTCCAAGTGCTTGAATTCGCTTGAAAACCCATTTCAACACGGGGGTTGACCCCCCAACCGCCTGCCCTTAGTTTCCCACAGATTTTGCCATTGGGGGATATGACCATGCCGGAACCGAAACCCCGCCCCACGGCCTGCCTCGCCCTTGCCGATGGAACACTGTTTTACGGCACGGGCTTTGGGGCCACTGGCGAAACTGTGGCCGAACTTGTGTTCAACACGGCGATGACGGGCTATCAGGAAATCATGACCGATCCGTCCTATGCCGGCCAGATCGTCACCTTCACCTTCCCCCATATCGGCAATGTCGGCACCAACACCGAAGACGACGAAACCGCCGATCCGGTGGCCTCCGGCATGGTTGTGAAATGGGACCCGACCGAACCATCCAACTGGCGTGCGCGGCAGGGGCTGGAAGACTGGCTATTGGCCAAGGGGCGCATCGGCATCGGTGGCCTTGATACCCGCCGCCTGACCCGCGCCATTCGGCAGCAGGGGGCACCCCATGTTGCGCTGGCGCATGACCCCGAGGGCAACTTCGACATTGAACGGCTGGTTGCAAAGGCACGCGCCTGGGTCGGGCTGGAAGGCCTCGATCTCGCGAAAGAGGTGACCTGCGCGCAATCCTACCGCTGGGATGAAATGCGCTGGGCCTGGCCCGAGGGGCATCAGCGCCGCACAGGTGACGGCCTGCGCGTCGTGGCGATTGATTACGGCGCAAAGCGGAACATCCTGCGGTGTCTGGCATCTGCCGGCTGCGACGTGACGGTTCTGCCTGCAACGGCAACGGCCGAGGATGTGCTGGCCCTCAAACCCGAAGGTGTGTTTCTGTCGAACGGCCCCGGCGACCCTGCAGCGACGGGCGTTTATGCCGTACCGATGATCAAGGGCGTTCTCGCGGCTGACGTGCCGCTGTTCGGCATCTGCCTTGGCCACCAGATGCTGGCGCTGGCCCTTGGCGGGCAGACGTTGAAGATGAACCACGGCCACCACGGGGCCAATCACCCGGTCAAGGATATCGACACCGGCAAGGTTGAGATTACCTCGATGAATCATGGCTTTACCGTTGACAGCCAGACCCTGCCCAAAGGTGTGCGGGAAACCCACGTCTCGCTGTTCGACGGCTCGAACTGCGGCATCCGGCTGGAAGGAAAGCCCGTCTTTTCGGTACAATACCACCCCGAAGCCAGCCCCGGCCCGCAAGACAGCTATCACCTGTTCGAACGCTTTGCGGAGGCAATGCAGGCGCGCCGCGCTGGGTGAGGGATGGCTCCGTTCAAACTTATGCCAAAAAAAACGAGAAATTGAATATGGTCGGAGATGTTCTCAGATGAGGAAGTTTGTTCTCCTTTCTCTTCGAGTATGTGCATCCGCGCACTTAAAAGGAACTCGGCATCTTTTTGCGTAGTAGTTGCTTTGATCGGTGTACTTGTGTTAACTGACATCGGTTTGCACTGTTGAGAAGCCTGATTTACACTCCAGCTACATTTCAGATTCTGATGCTTATTTGGCTGTCAGTTGTCCCAGCGACTTTACTTGCATCTGTTCTCATTTTGAGGAAACTTATTGTAAGTGTGCATAGAATTAGAGTGTTAGGCAACTCAATTTATTCGGCGAAGACAAGATCATTCGATATCCCATGAAGCCTGCTAACTCGGCAAACTAGGACAAGCGAGAATAGTAAATGAGTAGCGTAAAAATTCTGACTGCTACTTTGTCCGTAATAATGGCGATCGGGGCTTGCCCGAGGCCAGCATTAGCGCAAACTTCGTTTACCGCCGAAAAAGTTTGTGGTTTGGCGGATGCTCCTCGAGGTTTCAAAAAAATACAGGTCTTTGTGCAGAGGCAGCAGTATTACAGACCGATGTTTGACGTTTACGAAGGGGACGACAAAAGAGCACTAATGGTGTCAAATATTAGTGGTCAATGTTGGCTTCGGATTGATATGAACATCTCGGCAAAATCAATTCAGGAAATATCTGTTCCGTTTGGTGGCGACACAATTCTGATGAATCTCCGTTCTCGAAAGATGGCAAAAGCTTCTTATATGGAGAAATCTGAGGAATGCTACGAAGAAGACATAATTTATATAAGCAAACTTTATTACAAACGATTATTCCCAAAAGATTTTCCAGCAAATGATAACCAGTTCGGCGAAAACATATGCTTTCAAGCTATTGGCTTTGGTTCATACTCCATCCTCATGAAACTCGAAGGCAGCCGTAGCATTGTCATTGATATTATTGCAGGTGTTGTATTTCTAGGAGAAACGAATTGAGCAATCTTGTTCCGCCAATTCATGCGATGGTTGCAAGCATCGACAGCGTAGAGAAATACCTTAGTCTTGGAGACAAACATGCCGGATCGCGGCGGTACGTGTCCATCAACCCGACCCTTCGATATTGACCCCATGCCCGCACGGTTAACCACCCTTTAACTATGCCTTAACCCCTCCTGTCGCATGGTTGCCTTCTGACAAGGGGGCGCTCGTGGCGGCAAAACTGAACATCCCGAACGTGGCATGGCGACCGGATCGCATTGTGGCGGATTGGGCACCCGCGGCGCGGGGGGACGTCCCGTCCGCAGATGAGGGCATTCGCGCGCTGGCGGTATTGCAACGGCAACCCGGCAATGCGCTGTTCCGGGCGCTGACAAAGCCTGTGCCGACCGTCCCTGTCGACATAGTGCTTCGCCCCCGCTGGCGCCCGGCACATATCGACCCGGTGGCCGATCCCCCCCAGCCCGCGCTTTTTGGCCGAATTGATCCTATCGAATGTTTGCGCCTGGGAATGATGCCCTGGCGCGATGCCGGGGGGGCCACTGTCGTCGTCGCCCCTGATCATGCCACCTACCAACGGCATCATGCCCGGTTCGCGGCGGCCTTCGGCCCGCTGATCCCCGCGACAGCACCCGCCGCCGCCATCGAAGCGGCCCTTCTTGGGCGTTTTGGCCCCATGCTGGATGCGAAGGCCCGCCACCGCGTGCCCGATGCCGAAAGCTGCCGCAACTGGGGCAGCCCGGCCCTTCCCTTCTGGGTCGCCTTCGCTGCTGTTGTCATGGTGGCTGCCCTTTGGTTCGCGCCGCAGGGCCTGTTCATGGTTGGCACCGCCTGGGCCATTGTCACCCTCGCGCTTGCGACGGCACTGAAGACGGTGGCGGCTTTTGCCGCTCCTATCCAGGTCGAACGGCAACCCGACCAGCCATTGCTGCATCTGCCTGTGGTGTCGATCATGGTCGCCCTGTACCGCGAGGCTGAAATCGCGGGGCGGCTGATCAAGAGATTGGAGGCTTTGGACTATCCGCGCGACCGTCTGGATATTCTGCTGGTCGTGGAACAGGATGACGCGGTGACGCGGCACGCCCTGTCCGCGACCCGAGTGCCGGCGTGGATGCGGATCGTCGTCGTGCCGCACGGCGTGCTCAAGACCAAGCCGCGTGCGCTTAATCACGCGCTGCACCTGTGTCGCGGCAGCATCGTGGGCATCTACGACGCCGAAGACGCGCCCGCCGCCGATCAGATCAGGCGGGTGGTCCACAGGTTTGCCTCTGCGGGGCCGGATGTGGTGTGCCTGCAAGGTGTGCTCGATTTCTACAATCCCCGGACCAACTGGTTGGCAGGGTGTTTCACCATGGAATATGCCGCATGGTTCCGCGCCCTCCTCCCGGGCATGGCGCGCGTTGGCCTCGCGGTGCCGCTTGGCGGGACCACGCTTTTCTTCCGGCGGGACGCGCTGGAACGGCTTGGCGGCTGGGATGCCCACAACGTGACCGAAGATGCCGATCTTGGGATGCGGCTGGCCCGGCACGGGTACCGCACCGAACTGATAGACAGCGTCACTATGGAAGAGGCAAACTGCCGCGTCCGCCCATGGATCAGGCAGCGGTCACGCTGGCTCAAGGGATACATGATCACCTACTGCGTCCACATGCGCGACCCCGCACTTTTGTTGCGCCAACTTGGACCATGGAAATTCATCGGGTTTCAGGTGTTCTTTCTGACCACCCTGTCACAATTCCTGCTCGCCCCCCTTCTTTGGTCATTCTGGCTGGTGCCGTTTGGCATCAATCACCCGGTCAACCTCATGGCACCGGGCGCAGCGCTGGTGCTGGCAGGGTTGTTCGTGTGGTCAGAGGTGACCGTATATGTCGTGTCGGTAATGGCCCTGCGGCGCGCGGGTCACCGTTTCAACCTGCTGTGGCCCTTGGTTCTGCACCTGTATTTCCCGCTCGGCGCCTTGGCGGGATACCGGGCGCTTTGGGAACTCGTGGCGCGGCCATTCTATTGGCACAAGACGGCGCATGGCGTGTGCGATGCGGACGCGGCCCCGCTACCGCAACCGCAACTCCCCCGCGTCAATCCGCAACCTCGTCTCGTAAGCGCTTGATATATGCGTTTTCAAGGCGTCCGACGCCGCATCGCCGTCACGCGCGATGATGGCCCGCACGATGTGATCATGTTCTTCCAGCGCGATGCGATCCCGGCCTTCGGCGGCAAATGATGTCGTCGCCATCAGCGCCATGCCGCGGTGAACAAGGTCAAGCTGCTGCACCAGAAACCGGTTGTGCGATGCCAGATGAATCTGCTTGTGAAACCGCTTGTTGGCACGGCTCAGCGCGCGCGGATCGCCACCCAAAAGGGTTTTGTCGTCCTGCACCATGCTTTGCAGCACCCGCAATTCTTCCTCCGTCGCATGCCGCGCGGCAAGCCGGGCCGCCAGCCCTTCCAGTTCGGCGCGAACAGCATAAAGTTCGGCCAGCTGATTGTGATCCAGTGTCGCCACGATCAGGCTGCGCCCATCCCGCGTCAGCATCGCCTGTGTTTCAAGCCGCTGCAGCGCTTCGCGGACTGGCGTGCGGCTGACACCCAGCTGATCGGCCAGTTCGGATTCCACCAGCCGGTCACCGGGCCGGTACACCCCGGCATCGATCGCTTCGAGAATCAGAGTATAGGCATCCTTCTGCACCCTGCGCGGCCCCCCATGGCACATGAACTGACCCGAACCATAGCCGCCCCCGCCGCCCGCCTGCAACCCTGCCGCATTGCGCGCTGCGACAGCACGCGGTATCGCAAGGCATGACATTTTCCCCCGTCCCCTTGTTCGATACGGTGCAAACCTGGGTCTTTGACCTCGACAATACGCTTTATCCGCCTTCTGCCCGGCTGTTCGACCAGATCGAAATCAAGATGACCGATTTCGTCATGCGCGCCCTTGGCGTGGAACGGGCCGAGGCGAACCGCCTGCGGCAGCATTACTGGGACAGTTACGGCACCACCCTGGCGGGGCTGATGGCGGAACATGGTGTCGATCCCGGCCCCTATCTGACCGACGTGCATGAAATTGACTTCAGCCCGCTTGTGCCCGATCAGACGCTGGCCCGCGCCATAAACGCGCTTCCGGGCCGCAAGATCGTGTTTACCAACGGCTGCGCCCCCTATGCCCAAAGGGTGCTTGCCGCACGCGGCTTGATGGGTGTGTTCGATGCGGTCTACGGCGTTGAACACGCGGGGTTTCGCCCCAAACCGCAACGCGACGCGTTCGAAACGGTATTCGCGATGGACGGGCTTAACCCCGAAACGGCCGCCATGTTCGAAGATGACATCCGCAATCTTGCCGTGCCACATGATATGGGGATGCGCACCGTTCATGTCGGACCAAAAGCCGCCACCGTGCCCCACGTTCATCACCAGACAGAAGACCTGCCTGCGTTCCTGTTGCATCTTTTGCGGCAACAGGGGTAGGTCGGAATGTCGCTTTTCCCTTGGGGGCGGGCACCCTATCTAAAGCCCATGAAGCAAGGGGCCAGCCATGCGCCAATCCACTGACATTCTGATTTCGGGCGGCGGGATCGCGGGCCTGATGGCCGCCGCCACGTTTGGCAGCGCAGGGTTCCGCGTGATCTGTGTCGATCCGACGTCGCCCGCGACAGAACCCACCGACCCAAAGGCCGATCACCGCAGCACCGCCTTCCTGCAGCCGGCTATTCCCTTGTTTCAGGCTGCCGGTCTGTGGTCGCGGTTTGCGCCGTTTGCGGCCCCCCTGCAGGTGATGCGCATCATCGATGCCGGTGGCGTCGATCCGACGCCGCGCAAGATCAGGGATTTCGACGCGCAGGATGTCTCGGAAGATCCGTTTGGCTGGAACCTGCCCAACTGGCTTTTGCGCCGCGAATTGCTGGCCCGCCTTTCGGAACTGCCAAATGTGACGTTCCGCCCGGGCGTCAGCACGCAATCGGTTCTGACCCGCCAATCCGAGGTGATTGTCGGCCTTTCCGACGGAAGCCGCGTTTCGGCCCCCTTTCTTGTCGCGGCGGATGGGCGCAGTTCGCCGGTGCGCGAGATGGTGGGAATTCCGGTGCGCACGACGCGTTATGGGCAAAAGGCGCTTGCCTTTGCGGTGACACATCCGCTCCCCCATCACGACGTGTCGACAGAAATTCATCGCAGCGGCGGGCCGTTTACCCTTGTGCCCCTTCCTGACCGCGATGGAATGCCATCGTCATCTGTCGTGTGGATGGAAACCGGGGCCGAGGTTACGCGGCTTGCCAATCTGGCGGTGCCGGACTTCGAGGCGGCGATGAACGCCCGATCCTGCCATATCCTTGGGCCCCTGACGCTCCGCTCGCACCGGATGGTCTGGCCCATCATCACACAGATGGCGGAACGCCTGACCGCGCAGCGCACCGCCCTGATGGCCGAAGCGGCGCATGTTCTGCCACCGATCGGCGCGCAGGGGCTCAACATGTCGATGGCGGATCTGGCGGCGCTGCTCGACCTTGCGACGGCAGACCGGGGCAACATCGGATCGCCCGCCATGCTCGACGAATACGCGCGACGCCGGCATGCGGACATTCGCACCCGCCTTGCCGGGGTGGACTTGTTGAACCGCGCGTCAATGGTGGGCGGGCAGGTGCTGCGCGATCTGCGCGGCGCGGGGCTGGAAGCGTTGTATTCCGTGACCCCGGTGCGCAAGGCCTTGATGCGCGCCGGGTTGGGTCTGAAAGGAACCGCGCGGCAGGGGTCCTAAACCACCTGATCAACCACCGCCCGCAGGCGGGCCACGGTGCCCGGCACGTCCTGCAGTTTATCAAGGCCGAACAACCCGATGCGAAAGGTGCGGAACTCTGCCCCTTCGCCGACTTGCAACGGCACGCCCGCCGCGATCTGCATGCCCTTGGCCAGAAACTTGCGGCCGGTCTGAATCTCCGGATCGTCGGTATAGCTCACAACGACGCCCGGGGCCTGAAACCCTTCGGCCGCGACTGACGGCACGCCATGCCCGGCCATAAGCGCGCGCACGTCACGCCCCAGTTGCCATTGCGCTGCCTTTGCCGCATCGAACCCCATCGCCTTCGTTTCCAGCATCGCATCCCGAAAACCGACAAGCGCATCGGTCGGCATCGTCGCATGATAGGCGTGACCACCGCCTTCATACGCCGCCATGATTGCGCGCCATTTCTTCAGATCAATGGCAAAGCTGTTCGACGTGGTCGCCGCAAGCCGTTCTTCCGCCCGGGGCGACAGCATGACAACGCCCGCAGACGGGCTGGCCGACCACCCTTTTTGCGGCGCAGAAATCAGGACGTCGACGCCCGTTGCCTCCATATCCACCCAAACACAGCCCGAAGCGATGCAATCGAGCACCATGAGCGCACCCACCTCATGCGCCGCCTGCGCCATGGCCGCCAGGTAATCATCGGGAAGGATGATCCCGGCGCTGGTTTCGACATGTGGCGCAAACACGGCATCAGGCCGCACTTCGTGGATTTTCGTCACAACCTCGTCAATCGGCGGCGGCGCAAATGGCGCACGCGCGCCATTGCCGGTTTGCCGGGCCATCACGACGGTGGTGTCGGTGGCAAATCCGCCTGCGTCGAAAATCTGGCTCCAGCGGTAGGAAAACCATCCGTTGCGCACAATCAGCGCATGGCCCTGACCGAACTGCCGGGCCACAGCCTCCATCGCGTATGACCCGCCGCCGGGAACCAATGCCACCGCACTGGCATGATACACCTCGCGCAGCATCCCGCTCAGTTCGCGCATGACGCCCTGAAACCGGGCGGACATGTGGTTAAGGGAGCGGTCGGTGAACACCACCGAAAATTCGTCAAGTCCATCTGGGTCAACATGGGCGTGCAGGGCTGTCATCGGGCGTTCCTTCGCGTTGCCATGCAAGAATAATCATGTTCCGCACGGAAGGCCATTTCATTCCGTCACGCGCAGTGTCTGGGCCGCGGCCACGGTGCTTTTGTCTTTGCCCCAACCCGTCGGGGTGGCGATGTGACCGCCAATTTTGTACATACGCCTGCAATATGGAAAGTTCACGCAGACCATACAGGAAATGTACAGCCTTATCCCAGCGGGCCGGGCCGGACTTCCTCGGTCAGCAACACGTTCGCCTCCACCTGGCCCACACCAGGAAGCGTCATGATCCGGCGTCGCAGCACCCGTTCAAAATCGGCAATATCCCGCGCCACCACCCGCAGACGGTAATCGAACAGACCCAGCACATGCTGCACGACCTGCACTTCAGGGATCGCCATTGCCGCCCGTTCGAAATCTTCCAGGCTGACGCGACCCTTGGTGGCGAGCTTCACCCCCAGAAACACCGTTACCCCAAACCCAAGCGCCGTGCGGTCAACCGCAATCCGCCGCCCCGCCAGAATGCCAGCGTCTGACAAGCGCTGCATCCGCCGCCACGTCGCAGGCTGGCTAAGGCCCAGCCGCCGCCCCAGTTCGCCCGCCCCCGCCAAGGCGTCCGCCACCAGTTCCCGCAGGATGGCGCGGTCGATATCGTCAAGGTCGATCACAGCGGCAAACCCTCGGCATCCTTGATTGTCGCGACCAGCATCAACGCCTCGATATCCGCGATATGCGGCAACGACAGAATCCGGCTGCGGTAGATGTCGGCGTAATGCGCCATGTCGCGGGCGATGACGTTCAGGCGCACATCGACGCGGCCCAGAAAGGTTTCAATCGCAATCACTTCGGGCACGTCGCGCGCGGCGTCGATGAAGTCGTCAAAGGCGCGGGGTTCGGTCTTGTCGAGGGTGAAGCGCAGGCTGACCTCGACCTCATAGCCCATCGCGCGCCAGTCGATGCGCGCATGTTCGCGCCGGATCACCCCACCCTCACGCAGCCGGTCCAGCCGCCGCCACAGGGTGGCCGCCGTCACGCCGGCCCGTTCGGCGAGATCGGCGCGGGCAAGGGAAGGATCGGCCAGATGGTGACGCAGGATACGGCGGTCGGTTTCGTCGATTTGCATGATTATTTCGTATTTGGCGGTTTATACGAATGACTTTTAAGCTGAATTTCCTATCTTGTCAAAGAACGCAGGGTAATCCCCCCGGATGACCCTATGCTCGGCCCACCAATCAAAGGGGTTTGTGACATGCGCGTTTATTATGACCGGGACTGCGACATCAATCTGATCAAGGACAAGAAAGTGGCGATCCTTGGCTATGGCAGCCAGGGCCATGCCCATGCCCTGAACCTGCGCGACAGCGGGGCCAAGAATCTTGTCGTCGCCCTGCGCGAAGGTTCGGCATCCGCCAAGAAGGCCGAGGGCGAAGGCCTCAAGGTGATGGGTATCGCCGAGGCGGCAAAGTGGGCCGATCTGATCATGTTCACGATGCCCGACGAACTGCAGGCCGACACCTACCGTAAATACGTGCACGACAACATCCGCGAGGGTGCAGCGATTGCCTTTGCGCATGGCCTGAACATCCACTTTGGCCTGATCGAGCCGAAAAAGGGTGTGGACATCATCATGATGGCCCCCAAGGGACCCGGCCACACCGTGCGCGGCGAATATGTCAAAGGCGGCGGCGTGCCGTGCCTTGTGGCGGTTCACAACGACGCCACCGGCAAGGCCATGGAAATCGGGCTGTCCTATTGCAGCGCCATTGGCGGCGGACGTTCGGGCATCATCGAAACCAACTTCCGTCAGGAATGTGAAACCGATCTGTTCGGCGAACAGGCGGTTCTGTGTGGCGGTTTGGTCGAACTGATCAGGATGGGGTTCGAAACCCTTGTCGAAGCGGGATACGAGCCGGAAATGGCGTATTTCGAATGCCTGCACGAAGTGAAACTGATCGTCGACCTGATCTATGAAGGCGGCATCGCCAACATGAACTATTCGATCAGCAACACGGCTGAATACGGCGAATACGTCAGCGGCCCGCGCATCCTGCCTTACGAAGAGACCAAGGCACGCATGAAGGCCGTTCTGACCGATATTCAGACGGGCAAATTCGTGCGCGACTTCATGCAGGAAAATGCCGTTGGTCAGCCGTTCTTCAAGGCAACGCGCCGGATCAATGACGAACATCAGATTGAAAAGGTTGGTGAAAAACTGCGCGCGATGATGCCTTGGATTTCCAAGGGCAAGATGGTCGATCGCGCGCGCAACTGAACCTTTTGCATTTAAGCAATTGCAAAAACAGGCGCCCCCTGCGGGCGCCTGTTGTCTTATTCAATCACTGGTTCGCTGTTTTTCGGATCATAGCCCAGCGCATCGGGGTTCAGGAATTTGACCCCGCCCTGAGGGCCATCCTTGGCGAGCGTTGACACCGGCACATTCGGATCATGCTTGCGTTCTTCAACGTTGTATTTGCTGACAAGGGAAAAAACGCCGACTGCGCCCAGTGTGAACAGGAACAGGACAGGCACAAGACCACTAAGATCCATCTCATATCCTTTCAAGATGCGCTGCCGGGATGGGCAGCGGGGACTTTGCAAAACGTTGGGGTTGTTTATCCGGTTCCTTCACGGAGGGATTTCTGCAAACTTGAACGCACGCATTGCAGGGAAAATGACATGGCACATCGACTGAACGGAAAGATCGCCCTTATCACGGGTGGGGCGACAGGCATGGGCGGGGCCGCCTCGCGGCTGTTTGCGGCCGAAGGGGCCAAGGTCGGGATTCTGGATCACAACATGGCCGCCGCCGAAGAAACCGCCGCCGCCATTCGCGCGGCGGGCGGGATTGCCATGGCAGTGCAGGCAGATGTGTCCGATGCGGAGCAAGTGACAAAGGCGGTGGCCGAGGTGACGGCGGCCTTTGGGGCGATCACCGTGTTGTTCAACCACGCGGGCACCATCGTGATCAAACCCTTTCTTGAAACCACCGAAGAGGAATGGGACCGCCTGCACGCCATCAATGTCAAGGGCATGTTCCTGACGACCAAGGCCGTGCTTCCCCAGATGATTGCGGCGGGGGGCGGTTCGATCGTTTGCACCTCGTCCATCAGCGCCGTGGCAGCGACGCCGATGGAGGTGCTTTACGATACGACCAAAGGCGCTTGCCACATGTTCGCGCGGGCGATTGCCGTGGAATTCCGGGATCGCAACATCCGCTGCAATGCCGTTTGCCCGGGTTTTATCCGCACGCCGCACGGCATTCGCGAGGTCAGGGATCTTGCGGCCCTGGGGGTGGATGTTTCGGATGCCGCGATTGCCGCAGCCCAAGGGCGGATCGGGGAGCCGGAAGAAGTGGCACAGGCCGCCCTGTTCCTGGCGAGCGATGAGGCGAGTTTTGTGAACGGGGCGCATCTGTTCGTCGACAACGCTTTTACCGCAATCTGACTACAGGACGCGGAACGTCGGCGTCAGCCACGGCAGGTCTGCCGTTGTGGGTGCCACGATCCGGGCCTGCAACAGCGCGCGCAACAGGGTGGCGACCTGTGTCGGCAGGGCGTGCAGGATGCCCGACCGGGCGGTCAGCGCTATGGTACGGCCAAAGGGCGCAAAGGGCAGCGGTAAGACCTGCACCCGCCCCTTGAACCGGCTTGCGTGATGAAGGCCAAGCGGAGTCAGCACAGTCCAGCCCGCGCCTTCGGCCACCATCGACAGGATGGCGTGGTAGCTGTCCGCCTCCACCCGAATGGGAAATCGCAGGTTCTGCTGGGCCAGATGGGCCGCGATGCGCCGCCCCATGATGTGCCGCGCAGAATACTGGATCAGCGGCAAACGGCGGATCAGATCGGCGGGGTTGCTGATGTCGGCATCGGGCGGGACGGCAAGAACAAATGGGTCGGAAAGCACCGGAAAGGTTTCCAGTTCAGCCGCCGCAACTGCACCTTCGTCCCCCGTATCCGCAGTGACGATCAGGTCAAGCGCACGGGTTTCAAGCTGGTGAAACAGGCGGTGGCTGGCCCCGGTTTCCAACAGGAACCGGCACCCCGGCAGATCGTCGCACAGGGTGGTCAACAGGCGGGGCGTCACGTCGCCCTCCAGATCTTCGATCATGCCAAGGCGGAGCGTCATCATTGCGGCGGGGTTCGCTTCGGCGAGATCGACGCGCGCCTCGGTCGCGGCATTCAGGATCGTTTGCGCATGGCGATGAAACAGGCGTCCCGCCGGCGTCATCTGCAGGGGGCGCGCAGACCTGTCAATCAGCACAACGCCCAGCGCCGTTTCAAGCCCGGCAAGCTGTTGGCTGACGGCCGACGGACTGACGCCCAGACGGCGGGCGGCGGTGGAAACCGCCCCTTCCTCAGATGCAGCCAGAAAAACCTCGATCCCCCACAGGGTGATGCGGCCCTGCGTGTCGGTCATCCCAACTTTGAGAGTTTGGACTGCAGTTCGGCAAGCTGCCTTTTGATCTGGGCAAGTTCATCTTCGTCAGGCGCGGCACCCGACGTCGTGTCGGCGGCCGGTTGCGTGCCGTTCCATCCGGGCAGTCCGCCCATCATGGTTTTCATGAATGCTTCCTGCTGCTTGCGCATCGCCTCAAACCCCGGCATCGCCGTCAGAGGGTTCGGGAAGGTTCCCATATTGCCCATGATCTTTGACTGCCCGTTGCGCAGCATCTCAAAACTCGCGGCCAAAAATTGCGGCACGACGCTGTGGATTTCGGTCGTATAACTGCGCACAAGATCGGTCAGCACATTGATCGGAAGAACGCTTTCGCCCTTGCTTTCGTGTTCGGCGACGATCTGTAAAAGGTATTGACGGGTCAGATCATCACCAGACTTCAGATCAATGATCTGGACCTCGCGCCCGGCGCGAATGAAACCGGCGATGTCTTCAAGTGTGACGTAGTCACTGGTTTCCGTGTTGTACAAACGACGAGAGGCGTAACGCTTTATCAGCAGCGGCTTTTCCGTATCAGCCATGGCGCATCCTTCCCGCGTTTTGCAGTGCAGCGTAGCTTACGAGAGGTGCTGCCAAAAAGAAAGGGCGGGCTTTGCAGCCCACCCTTCCCATCAGCGCCTTGCGGCTTGCAAATGGCTTACTTCGCAGCAGCAGCTTTCTTTGCAGCGGTCGTAACTTCGGCAGTCGCCTTTTTGACGGCGGCAGTCGCGTCTTCCGACATGTCCTTGCCGGCAGCCAGCATCAGTTCGACGGTTTCCATCTGAACCTTTTTCGCCACTTCGGCAAAGGCCGCCATGTTTTCAGCAGCCATTTCCGCTGCAGACGACGCAAAGTCGGTTGCGGCTTTGGTATAGTCGGCGACTTCGGCCTTGGCCGTTGCAGCCGAACCCAGTTTCGCCAGAGTGTCCTTGGCCCATTTGGACGTGATCTCGGTCGACTTTTCAGCCGCTTCCAAAGCCACTTTGGAGAATTTCTCGGCCATTGCGGTATGGGTCTTGAAGGCGTTCTGCATGGCGGTCGTGTCCATCGGGAACGAGGCCATCATGTCTTGCATAACTTTGGTCATGTCAGGTGTCGTGTTCATTTGCTTGCTCCATCCTGGAAGTGCCGGGCGCGGCGTATTTCGATGAAGCCAATATAGATGCTGCAGTGCAGCATTTCAAGCTTTTTCTGCGCTGCAGCAATTCTGGTCGATGTGCCTGAAATCACGGCAAAGTTGCCGTTGGGTCAGCCCTTTGTGCGCGGAAGGACATAAGTGCCCGGGGCCGCCACAAGCACCGGATTTGTCGAATCACCCGGAATTCGCGCAGGAACCTTCTTGCCAGACCGCCGTGCCAACCACGCGCCCCAACGTGGCCACCACGATCCTGC
The DNA here is from genome assembly GCA_031425195.1 of Gemmobacter sp. Lineage (GTDB taxonomy): Bacteria > Pseudomonadota > Alphaproteobacteria > Rhodobacterales > Rhodobacteraceae > JANPIX01. Next base: position 46,108 of record JANPIX010000008.1, read on the forward strand.
GTGAAAGGTTGCCCCTGCGCGGAAATCTTCGGCGGGGCCAAGCGGTGCGTCGTTGGTATAATGGCCGTACTTGCCCTTTGACGGCGGATTGACGATGCCCGCGATATGGCCGGATTGCGACAGGATGAATGTCTTGTCCCGCGACCCGAATTTTCGCACCCCGGCAAGTGAACCTTTCCAATCGGCAATGTGATCGGTTTCGCAGGCGATGGCGCAAACGGGCAGCTTGATGTCTGACAGGCGGACCGGCTGGCTGAACACCGGGAAATCACCGGTGGCAAACCCGTTCGACTGGCAAAGGCCCCGCAGATAATCGACGGCCAGTTTGCCCGGCAGATTGGTGCCGTCTCCGTTCCAGTACAGCAGATCAAACGCGGGTGGCGCTTCGCCCATCATGTAGCTTTTGATGGCGGGCTGATAGATCAGGTCGTTCGACCGCAGAAAGCTGAACGTGCGCCCCATGAAGACGGATGACAGGATGCCGTCCTGCGTCACCTGCCGTTCGATCCCGTCCACGAAATCATCCTGCAGGAACACGCTGAATTCGCCCTGATCGGCGAAATCCGTCAGAGTGGTAAAGAAGGTGGCCGATCTTACAGACGTGTCCCCCGCCTTTTGCAGATGTGCGAGCGTGAGCGCCAGCGTGGTGCCTGCAATGCAGTAGCCAACGGTGTTGATCTGCTTTTGATCGGTGATACGCCGCACCTCGACCATGGCGCGAAGGTAACCATCGCGGATGTAGTCATCCAGACTGACGTCGGCAAAGGTTTCATCCGGGTTGATCCAGCTGACCACGAACAGGGTGAAACCCTGATCCACGATCCACTTGATCAGACTGTTCTGCGGCTTGAGATCCATAATGTAGAACTTGTTGATCCAGGGCGGAAAGATCACCAGCGGCACCGCATGCACCTTTTCGGTCGTGGGTGCATACTGGATAAGTTCCATGAAACGGTTGCGATAGATGACCGAACCCGCCGTCGTCGCAATATTGCGCCCCAGTTCAAACGCCTCACGGTCGGCCAGCGTCACCAGAAGTTCGCCCTGGTTCGCCTCGATGTCGCGGACAAGGTTTTCAAGTCCCTGAACAAGGCTCTGACCATCAGTGGCCACGGCCTTTTCCAGCGCGTCTGGGTTGGTCCCCAGAAAATTGGTGGGTGAAAACAGATCGACAATCTGCTTGGTAAAGTATTCGACCCGTTTCCTGTCGGTCGGCTCCAGTATGTCAAGGCCTGCGACGGCCCCCGTCATCGCCTCGGCGTTCATCAGGTATTGCTGTTTGACATAGTTGAAAAACGGGTGCGTTTCCCACAGGGGATTGGCAAACCGCTTGTCTGTGGGCGTCGGGTCGGGTGGGGCCTTGAATTCGCCTTTGGCAAGGGTCTGCTGCGCCTCCACATAGTGTTTCAGCGTCTTGCCCCAATAGCTGATCTGATGTTCCAGCATCTTGGCCGGGTTCTGCATTATGTCGGCAATCACCGCTGCGGCGGCCTTGACATAGACGTCCTGCCCCGGCCCGTGCAGCGCGGGGTCTGCCTTCCGCTTGTGGGTCAAGGCCGTGGTGAGCCGTTGGGTCAGTTGTTCCATCCGGCCCAGATTTTCGGCCAACCGATCGACGTTCGTCGAAGATCCATCGTCTTCTGTTGTCATATCGGCCATTCCACCCTATTCTTTCTGCTGTGCAGCATGGCGAGTTCCATAACAGCACCCCATCCACCGGAGCCGCCATGAAGTATATGTTTGCCTACGACCTTATGGAAAGTGCCCGCAACACGAATGAGTGGTTGGGCGCCACTGCCCGCGCGATGGCATCCTATCCGGCGTTTTCGCTGTCGATGAACCCGATGCTGCAGATGACGGCCGCCTGGGGCGAAGTGGCGGAACGCAGCTTTGGGCGCATGACGTCGAAGCCCGATTGGGGCATCCGGTCGATCGTCGGGCCTGACGGTCAGGATCACCTGATCGACATCGTGCCCGTCGTCGAAAGATCCTTTGGCAATCTGCTGCATTTTTCCGTGCGCCGTCGCGCCCCGATGACGCGCCGCGTCATGTTGATCGCACCGATGTCCGGCCATTACGCCACCTTGCTGCGTTCCACGGTCAACAGCCTGCTGCCTGACTGTGATGTCTATATCACCGATTGGCACAACGCGCGTGACATTCCTGTGTCGGCGGGCAAATTCGATATCGAGGATTACACCGTCTATCTGGCCGATTTCATGCGCGCTCTTGGGCCAGATATCCATGTGATTTCCGTCTGCCAGCCGGTTCCCCTGACCTTGGCCGCCACCGCACTTCTTGCCGCCGACGACCCAAAGGCGCAGCCGCAAAGCCTGATCCTGATCGGCGGGCCAGTCGATCCCGATGCCGCCGCCACCGAAGTCACCGATTTCGGGCGGCGCGTCACGATGGGGCAGTTGGAGCAATCGGCGATCCAGCGTGTCGGGTTCAAGTACAAGGGCGCGGGGCGCAAGGTGTATCCGGGGTTGTTGCAACTGCAAAGCTTCATCTCGATGAATGCGGAACGGCACAGCAAGGCGTTCAGCGAACAGATCATGCGCGTCGCCCGGGGCGAGGCGTCGGATCATGACGCCCACAACCGGTTTTACGACGAATATCTGGCGGTCATGGACATGACCGCAGAGTTCTACCTGTCCACGGTTGAGCGCATTTTCAAGAACCGGGAGATTGCAAAGAACACCTTTACCGTGGCGGGCCGCCCGATTGATCTGGGTGCCATCACGCAGACGTCGGTGATGATTGTCGAAGGGGCGAATGACGATATTTCTGCCCCCGGACAGTGCCTTGCGGCGCTGCCGTTGCTGACGGGTCTGGATGACAGCAAGAAGGCAAGCCATCTGGAACCAGGCGCCGGCCATTATGGCATCTTTGCCGGGAAAAGCTGGCGGTTGAACATCCGGCCTTTGGTTCTGACCTTCATCGACAACAGCATGAAGGCCCCGAAAAGCCGGGGCAAGATCACGCTCGCCTCATCGCAGTAACAGCGGCGGTTCCTTTTTCGGCAGGGGTTGCTGCAATTGCAGCGGGCCTTGCAGGAATGCCGACAGCACGCTGTTCACAGCATCGGGTGCCTCCATCGGGGGCAAGTGCCCTGCGCTGGCAATCACTTCGACCCGCGCGAATGCCATCAGCCCGGCGGCAAATTCCTGCCTGCGCACGGGGGTCAGCGTGTCTTGCGCGCCGGCGATGATCAGGGCGGGAATGCGGACCCCACGCAGGGTGCGCTGATGGTCGGGCCGGCGTTGCAAGGCGCGGGATTGCTGCAGATAGACGTCCGTTCCCAGCGATTGCCACATGTCGACCAGTTGCCGCATCACCCGTGCCCGGGTCTGGCCGTCGGCCAGGGCGGTGTTGGGGATTTCCTCGGCCAGCGCCTGCGGCAAACGCCCTGCCCGCGCCGTGACCATCCGCGCCTCACGCGAGGCGGCGTGTTGCGGGGTTTCCGCCAAGGGGTCGGTCGAAATCAGCGCGACGCGCGTGATCCTGTCACCGCCCCGGCGCAGCATTTCAAGCGCCACTTCGCCGCCAAGCCCCATGCCCACAAGGGCGAACCGCGAAGGTGCTGTCGCCAGAATGGCCTGCGCCATCGTCTCGACTGTGGGGCCCATCAGCGGCAACGCCACTGTCACGGCGCGGTCACGCCCCAGATGAAGGATCTGCGGCAGAAACGCCCGCGCGTCGCACATCAGGCCGGGTATCATCAGGACCGGATCAGCCATCAGACCCCCCGCCCGTTGCCAGACTGGCGACGGTCTGCCCGATCAGGGCAAGACAGTCGGGGGTCGAAAAACGGTGATCCGCCCCTTTGACCAGTGTCAGCCGGATGTCTGGCCCCGTCGCATGTTCAAGCAGGCGAAGCGCCACAGTCGGAGGCACGTCGACATCGGCCGTTCCTTGCAAAAGGCGAACCGGCATCGGCAGATGCAAGGAGTGGCGCAAGACAAGGTGATTGCGTCCGTCTTCGATCAGGCGGCGGGTGATGATGTAGGGATCGGAGGAGTATTCTGTTGGCGTTTCGATCTGGCCGTCCGCCATCAGACGCGTCCGCTGTGTCGGGGTGGCGTTGGCCCACATGTTGTCTTCGGTGAAATCCGGGGCGGCGGCGATGCCCACAACGCCGGACACGGCGCGGGGAATTGCGCGGGCCAGCAGAAGGGCGATCCACCCCCCCATCGACGAGCCGACCAGAACCTGCGGTCCGGTGGTGAGCACATCCAGCACGGCGCGCGCATCATCGGCCCAGTCGCCAATGCATCCGTCCAGAAAACGGCCGTCTGACACTCCGTGGCCGGAGTAATCGAACCGCACGAAGGCCCGGCCATTGGCCTGCGCCCAATCTTGCAGGTAAAGCGCCTTTGTGCCCTCCATGTCGGACCGGAAACCACCCAGAAAAAGGATGCCCGGTGCCGTGACACCCGGGCCTGCCGGTGTGCGGTGATAGGCAATCCTGCGGCCTTGCGGCGTGATGATGTGGTCGGGCTGTGTCATCCGTCTTCCCTGGCCTTTACCCGCTATAGAACACCGTTCAGCCTATCGCCACCCGGTTGACAATCGCTGCGCGACATTGCACCTAACGGGCCACATAACCCGCAACCGGGCGTTTCGTAGGCGCCAAACAGACGAGGAATTGGCCCATGGCCCAGATTTCCCTGACTTTTCCCGATGGCAACAAGCGTGACTATGCGGCAGGCGTGACTGCCGCCGATGTTGCGGCATCCATCAGCCCTTCGCTGGCGAAAAAAGCGATCAGCGCCACGGTGAACGGCGCGCATTTCGATCTGCAATGGCCGATCCCTGCCGATGCGTCGATTGCGATCAATACGATGGCCGATGATGACGCAGCACTTGAACTGATCCGCCATGACCTTGCACACATCATGGCGCGTGCCGTTCAGGAAATCTGGCCCGACGTGAAGGTGACCATCGGCCCGGTGCGCGATTATGGCTGGTTCTATGACTTTGACCGGGCCGAGCCTTTCACGCCTGAAGATCTGACGGTGATCGAGGCGCGGATGAAGCAGATCATCAACGCGCGCGATCAGGTGAAAACCGAAGTGTGGGACCGCGCCCGCGCCATCGCGCATTACGAGGCCAGGGGCGAACCCTTCAAGGTGGAACTGATCAACCGCATCCCGGAAGGGGAAGATCTGCGGATGTACTGGCATGGCAACTGGCAGGATTTCTGCCGCGGCCCGCATCTGCAGCATACCGGTCAAGTGCCTGCCGATGCCTTCAAGCTGACCTCCATCGCGGGGGCCTACTGGCTTGGTGATGCCAGTCGCCCAATGCTGCAGCGGATTTACGGGGTGGCCTTCAAGAACCGCGACGATCTGAAGGCCCACATGACCATGCTGGAAGAAGCGGCCAAACGCGATCACCGCAAGCTGGGCCGCGAGATGGACCTGTTTCATCTTCAGGAAGAAGCGCCCGGCATGGTGTTCTGGCATCCGAATGGCTGGATGATCTATCGTACGCTGGAAGATTACATGCGGGCGCGGTTGCGGACGGCCAACTACAAAGAGATCCGCACCCCGCAGGTTGTTGACCGCGTGCTGTGGGAAAAGTCGGGCCATTGGGACGCCTACCGCGAGAACATGTTCATCGTGGAAGTGGACGAGGACGGGGCCAAGGAAAAGCGGATCAACGCGCTGAAACCGATGAACTGCCCGTGCCATGTGCAGGTTTATAATCAGGGGCTGAAATCCTATCGTGATCTGCCACTCCGGCTTGCGGAATTCGGGGCGTGTCACCGCTATGAGTCTTCCGGGTCCATGCACGGATTGATGCGGGTTCGCGGTTTCACGCAGGATGATGCGCATATCTTCTGCACCGAAGATCAGATCGAATCCGAATGCGCCGATTTCATCGCCCTGCTGGCCAGCGTTTACAAGGACCTTGGCTTTGACAGTTTCGAAATCAAGCTGTCCACACGCCCTGCCATCCGTATCGGATCGGATGAAACCTGGGACAAGGTTGAAGGCGCGCTGGAAAACGCGATCCGCAAGACCGGGCACGCCTATGAGATCGACCCGGGCGAAGGCGCGTTCTATGGCCCAAAGCTTGATTTCAAACTGACGGATGCGATTGGCCGCAAATGGCAGTGCGGAACCTTTCAGGTCGACGCCCAACTGCCCGACAGGCTGGGTGCGGAATATGTTGGGGATGACGGGGCAAAGCACATGCCCTATATGCTGCACCGCGCCATTCTGGGATCGTTCGAGCGTTTCATCGGCATCCTGATCGAGAACTTCGCAGGAAAACTGCCCTTCTGGCTGGCACCGCGTCAGGTGGTCGTCGCGGCCATTGTATCGGACGCCGATGCCTATGTGCACGAGGTGGTGGCGAAATTGCGGTTGGCGGGTGTGCGAGCCGAGGCTGATACCCGCAATGAAAAGATCAACTACAAGGTGCGCGAACATTCGGTTGGCAAAGTTCCCGTGATCCTGGCCATCGGAATGAAAGAGGTTGAGGACCGGAGTGTTTCTATTCGGACTTTGGGTGAAACACAGACGCGCGTGGAAAGTCTTGATAATGCCATAGCGGAACTCGCGGCACGCGCGTTGATGCCTGCATCCTGAACCAAAGTAATTCGGATCGCAGATCCGAAGGACTGCCAATGAGTTCATCTTTCGCGGCTGCCGGATATCGGCGGCCGCCGCCTTGTTTGGCAGCGATTTGGGCGGTTCAGACCGGATTACAATTCTAGCTTGCAAATTTTATCCGATGCGGCATCCTTTCGTTGTGACAACAGACCTTCCTGACCGCCACCTGTTTCAGGCAGCCGGATCAACATGAAGACTGGCTGCACGGCCCTTGGCATGTCGCCTTGGGAAAACCGGATGGGGAGAGGCGGCATGCCGACAGGCACCGTGAAATGGTTCAACGCGACCAAAGGCTATGGCTTCATCGCACCGGATGACGGTGGCAAGGACGTGTTCGTCCACGTATCCGCAGTAGAACGTGCCGGATTGAAAGGCCTGAACGACAACCAGAAGATCGGGTACGAAATGCAGTCCGGTCGCGACGGCAAGGAATCTGCGGGCGATCTTCGACTGCTGTGACAGCAGGCCTCAGTCGTCCAAAAGCGCCGTCTGAACGGTTTCGTCCCAGCCAAGATAAAAGACATTGCCGTCCCGGATCACGGGACGCTTCATCACTGTCGGCTGGCTTGCAATCTGAACGTCGGCATCACTTTCCCGCAGAAAGTCGGAAAAGCTCCGGTAAGTCGTCGATTGCTTGTTGATCAGCTTGTCGCCGAATTCCATCACCAATTCATTGATTTCGGTCGGTGTCAGAGGCTTGGCACGGATGTCCCGAAATTCAACTTCGCGGCCGACCGCCTGCAGTGCCTTGACCGCCTTCTTGCAGGTGTCACACGTTGAAATGCCGTAAAGAATCATCTGGTTCGCACCCATCTGTCAGGTCGTCATCGCGCGCGTGATGGCAACCCCCGCCCACGCCGAAAACGCAGTCAGAACGGTGCCCCACGTCACATCCATCGCGACCATCGAGGGATGCCATCCCTTCATGATCGAATAGCTGGTGAATTCATAGGTGCCATAGGCCATCGCACCAATTACCGCCGCTCGCAGAACAACAGGCGCATCGGTTCGCAAGCCGGGGATGGAAACCAGATAGGTCAACCCCGCCACATAGGCCAGATAGAACGCCGCAGCCGCGCCAAGGCGCACCTCTGCCAGCATCAGGTCGCCGATGTGCTGTTTGAACAGGGGCGACATGACGAACGTCAGCATGATCGCATCCAGCGCCAGAAAGATCACGGCCGTCACGGCGAAAAGGATTACAATGGTCATCAGGAAAAGCTCCGGTTTGCTATAAACCAGAAACTAGGCGGCGTTCGGCCAAAGGCGAGAATTTTGTGGATCGAACGATCCATGCCGCCAGCTTCCAGGTGGCCACCGCCACCAAAACTGCTGCATATCCGTCGATGGCGTAGTGCCAGCCCAGAACAATCGAACCCAGAAAGATCGCGAATAGGAACACCATCATGATCCATCCGCCAATGCGCGAATGATTGGCCACAAACATGGTCATCAACACGGTGCTGCCAATGTGCATGCTGGGCATCGCCGAAATGCCCAGCCTTGCGCCATTGCCCAAATATCCGTTCCAAAGAGTTTCTTGTATGTTCAGCGCCCATACCGGGCTGATCCTTGCATTTGCCGCCAACTGATCCATCAGCGGTTGAAACTGATCTCCAAATCCAAGTCGCGCGTAATACACCGGCCCGGCCGATGAAAACACCACAGCCAGAAGATTGCCACCAACACACCAGGTGAGCAGATATGCCAACAGAAAAGTCATGCGAATTTCCGGGTTCCGCCGCATGAAACAGGCCAGGCTGAGCAGGAAAAACATCAGAAAGAACCAAAAGTGGTAAGCCCCGTTCAGGATCGTGACAACCACAGGCGACTGGATGATTGGCCACAGGATTTCGTAAGGATTCTTGCCAAAATGCAACGCCTGATCAGCAGCAGCGAACGTCACATCCCACGAGAACGGCACAAGGATGGGAATAACGTCCTTGATGAACGAAAACGCCGGTGTGAAAAGGGCAAGGAGTACAAACGCAACCAGTCCATTGGCAATCCTCTCGGGGTTGCCAAAAACCCGGCGGATATCAGACCAGAACACCTTAAGTGGTTTGGCCGGTCGCACGACGATGGCCAACCACATCACCCGCCCCACAAGCAGAACCAGACCAAAAACCGGCCAAAGGACGAACAAGAACATAAGGATGAAACTCAGCGAGTTGCTGCTGAAGGGCCGGTCGATCCAAAACGACAAAAACTGGGCAATGAGCGCGTGGAATGCGACAACAAGGCCAAGAACTCGGTGCCGGAACATTGCCGCGCGGAGTATCTCCAAAGATCGTGACAACATCTACGCGCCCAAGTCATCAGGGATAATAGCAGAAACTGGAAACGAACTGCCTGCATTCCGCCGTATTAATGCTGCTGGCTGAAACAAGCGTATTGTGTCGCTAGCACGAGAAGCCTACCAATTCAAGGGTTTGGGCAAGGTTGTGCCGAAAGCGTGGATTTCCGTCGTGCCTGCGCCTGTTACGCCAGCGCAGCTTCGAATTCGCGCCATTCGCCTTTGGACATGCCGCTGGATTCCTGGGTCACAACCTCGCCTGCGAGGCGTCGGCGAACCACGGCCAGCGCCTTGGCAGACAAGGTAACGCCGCCCATCCGATAATCCTCGAACGCGGCAAACGCCAAGGGCACCCAATCCCTGACGCAGGCGGCAATGATTTCGGCATAGACGCGGATTTCATACTGGGCATGGGCATCCGCACGAAGGCGCAGAAAGTGGAACAGATTGTGCAGGTCAACTTTCCAGTACCACTGGGTATAGATATTCATGGGCAGGTTCATGCGCGCGAGTTCCCGCGCCAATCCCTGTTGGCCATCCTGGCTCAACATCGCCTCGTAATTGTCATAGCTGCGGTCGGCATCGGATTTAAGCAGGTCAAGCACACGCGCCGCCTCTGCCCCGTCCAGAACGGCCCCCCTGCCCTGATTGTTGACAGTCGATTGTGCGGCAAGATGTTCGGGTGCCGGGATATAGAACTCGCGGTCGAGAATGGAGTAGCGCGCCGAGTATTCATTCACATTGGCAGTGCGGTGGCGAATCCACTGGCGGGCCACAAAGACGGGAAGTTTGACGTGCAGTTTCACTTCGCACATCTCGAACGGCGTCGAATGCCAATGTCGCATCAGATAGCGGATCAGCCCTTCGTCGTTTTGCACATGCCGGGTGCCCGCCCCATACGAAACCCTCGCGGCCTGCACGATGGCCCCGTCGTCGCCCATATAGTCGATCACGCGGACAAAACCGTGATCCAGAACCGGGTGCGCCTTGTACAGATGCGCCTCCATCCCTTCGGATACAGCCCGAAGCGTGGTGCGCGGCGTGGCGCGCGCGGCTTCGATTTCGTCGGACTGTTCGGGGGTAAGAGGCATCGCGGAAAACCTTTTGAAAATCAAGGATGAGTCGCCGCCCACTATAGGGTGTAGTCGAGCGCGCGCCTACCGCGATATGCGGACCGGCACGCGCAGATCCGCCATGTATGGGAAATGGTGGTTACCCTTTTGCCGCGCCTGCCCTAAGTTGCAGCAAAAGGGAGATGCACATGACAATTCGCTATCTGCACACAATGGTCCGGGTAAAGGATCTGGACACGTCGATTGCCTTTTTCCGCCTTCTCGGGCTGGAAGAAACGCGCCGGATGGACAATGAAGGCGGGCGTTTCACGCTTGTTTTCATGGCACCGCCCGGCCAATCCGATTGCCCGGTGGAACTGACCTACAACTGGGATGGTGACGATGGTTTGCCATCGGACGGGCGGCATTTCGGGCATCTGGCCTATGCGGTCGACGACATTCACGCCACCTGCGCCCATCTTCAGGCGAACGGCGTCACGATCAACCGCCCGCCCCGCGATGGCCGCATGGCCTTTGTTCGCAGCCCGGACAACATTTCGGTCGAATTGCTGCAAGCTGGGGATGCCCTTGAACCTGTGGAGCCTTGGAAGAGCATGCCCTCGACGGGGCATTGGTAGGCGTCAGTCGAACGACCACAGGCTGAAGGTGTCGCCCCCCGTCTGCTGGATGTCCTGCAGGGTCAGTCGGGGGGCGTCGCCAAGCTTTTGTGCGATCAGAGGCGCTATGGCCGCCGTGCCGTCCGCACCGATCAGAACGCCGCCACTGAACAGGGCTAGCTGGTCGGCAAGCCCTGCACGGATGATCGCACCGGCCAGACCCGCGCCGCCTTCGACCAGAATGCGGGTGATGCCACGTTCGGCGAGTTTGCCGAGTGCCTGCCTTATGTCGACATGACCGCCAGTCGCGGGCACGGCGATGCAGGTGGCCCCTGCAGCGCCCCAAGCGGCCACATTTGCGGCGGTCGCGCCTTCGGCATGCAGAACCCAGACCGGCGACTGGCGGGCCGTCTGGCCCAACCGGCTGGCGGCAGAATGGCGCAAATGGCCGTCGATCAGAATTCGGACAGGCTGATGTTGCGCGCCAAGATCGCGGACCGTCAGATCAGGGTCGTCAGCCACCGCTGTGCCTGACCCGACCATGACCGCGTCGTGGGCCATCCGCATCGCGTGAACCCTGCGCCGGGAGGCAGGGCCGGTGATCCAGCGGCTTTCCCCGCCTGCCATCGCGATCCGGCCATCCAGTGACATGCCAAGTTTGACCGTGACGAAGGGCATTCCGCGCGTGACCCGCTTCAGAAACCCGGCGTTTGCTGCCGCAGCCTCGCCGGCGCAGACATTCTCGGTCACAGCAATTCCTGCCGAGCGCAACATGCTGTGCCCCCGCCCCGACACACGCGGGTCAGGGTCGGTCAGCGCCGTCACAACCCGTGCCACGCCCGCCGCCAGCAGCGCCTCGGCACAGGGCGGGGTGTGCCCATGGTGGGCGCAAGGTTCGAGCGTGACATAGGCTGTCGCACCCCGCGCCGCCGCACCCGCCTGATCAAGCGCCATCTGTTCCGCATGGGGCCGCCCGCCGGGCTGCGTCCAGCCACGCCCGACGATCCTGTCCCCCTGCACAATCACACATCCGACAGCCGGGTTTGGCCATGTCTGCCCCAAACCCCGCGCGCCCAAGGCAAGCGCGTGGCGCATGTGGGCGTCGTCGGTCACTCTTCCTGCTGACCCGAGGGCCGCAATTCCGATACGAACTTGTCAAAGTCGTCAGCCGCCTGGAAGTTCTTGTAAACGCTGGCAAACCTGACATAGGCCACAGTATCGATACGGGCCAAACTTTCCATCACGATATCGCCGATGGTCCGGCTGGGGATATCCGTCTCGCCCAGCGATTCAAGTCTGCGCACGATGCCGGAAATCATCTGGTCGATCCGCTCCGGGTCGATCGGGCGTTTCTGCATGGAGATGCGGATCGCGCGTTCCAGTTTGTCGCGGTCGAAATCCTCGCGCTTGCCGGAGGATTTGATCACCACAAGATCGCGAAGTTGCACACGTTCATAGGTGGTGAACCGCCCGCCACAGGCCGGGCAGAACCGCCGCCTGCGGATCGATACGTGATCCTCCGCCGGGCGGCTGTCTTTCACTTGCGTGTCGATATTGCCGCAGAATGGGCAGCGCATGACCCGTCTCCCTGTTCCCTGTAACCTGCCTCAAGCCCGGGGGTTGGCCCCCGTTGTCTGCACTCACTATAGGTGCGCGGGGCAAATTTCGCCTAGAGCGAAAATTTACCTACTGCATCTGGGGGTGCAACTGTGGCGGCGCGGACTCAGGCGCGGTCTTATTGATCGCGTTTTGCAATCCAGTCATGGTCGGGATGGTTGGCAAATCGCCATGCGCGGCGGGGGCCCGCCATCACGTTCAGGTAGTACATGTCGTATCCATAAGGCGCGCCACAGGGGTGGTGGCCCTTTGGCACAAGCACCACATCGTGACTGCCGACGGCCATGGTTTCATCGAGACTTCCATCCTCGGTCCAGACGCGCTGCACGCCAAAGCCCTGTGACGGGTTCAGGCGGTGGTAATAGGTTTCCTCCAGATAGGTCATCCGCGGAAAATCATCCTCGTCATGCCGGTGGGGCGGATAGCTTGACCAATGCCCGGCGGGGGTGAACACCTCGGTCACCAGAAGGCTGCCCGCAACGTCACGTTCTTCCATCGCGATGGCATTAATGTGACGGGTGTTCGTGCCTTTGCCACGCGTCAGGGATGTAACACCGTCCGGTCCGATCCGGGCCGCCTGATGCGTGCCTTGCCCCGGTGCGGAACAGATGGCAATCGTGCAATCGGTTGATGCCGTGGCAGCCCAGTCGCATCCTTCGGGCAGGTAAAGGCAATGCGGCGGGGTGCCTTCGAAAACATCCATGCGGTTGCCGAGTTCACCCCAATTCTGCCCCGCGCCGGTGATCTGCGCCCGGCCTTCGACCATGACCAGAATAACCTCGCGCCCGCCCGTCGCCTCGGTGGCGCTTTCGCCTGCGCGAAGGCGGTACAGGCCGAACCCGACATATCCCCAACCCGCAGTTTCCGGTGTGATGTCATGCACCTTGCCGTTTGTTCCAAGGGGTTTGCGCAACAGATTGGCCATCTTGTTTCCTTTGTTCCTGAACCGGGCCAGTTACAAACCGGCGTCCGCCGCCATGGTTTTCAGCGCGGCAAGGCCCATGGTCTGATAGGTGACCGGGTCGCGAACCAGCGGGTCCTGTTCCGCCTCGATCACGATCCAGCCTTCATATCCATGCTCGGCCGCAAGGCGAAGAACAGGGGCAAAATCGACCGCCCCTTCGAGATCGCCGGGCACGGTGAACACGCCTTGCCGCACACCTTCCAGAAAGCTCCACCCTTCGGCCACCAGCCGGTCACGCACGGCGGGGCGCACGTTCTTGGCGTGAAGATGCCGGACACGGCCCATGTGTCTGGCCGCCACTTCTGCCGGATCGCCGCCGCCGAAATAGCAGTGCCCGGTGTCGAACAGCAATTTGGTCGCGGGGCCGGTGTGGGCCATCAGAAGGTCAATTTCCTCGGGCGTTTCCACGACGGTGCCCATGTGGTGATGATACACCAACGTCAGCCCCTGCGCCGCGACGTACTGTGCAATCGCCTCGACATCAGCCCCGAACTTTTCCCATTGGCCGATGGGAAGCACCGGGCTTTGCGACAAGGGCGTTCCATCCGCGCCGTGGATCGCGTTTGAGGTTTCGCACACGATGCACACGCTGCAGCCCATTGCGAGCAACAGATCAAGATGCGGCTGGATCGCCTTTTTCTCATCCTCGACCGAATGCGCAAGCAGGTTCAGGGAATGCCAGCCCGACACGAACTGCAACCCGTAAGGGGCCAGCGCTGCCTTGAGGGCGACAGGATCAGTCGGCATCTTGTGGCCTTTTTCGATGCCGTCAAAACCGATCTCGCCCGCCTCGCGCAGGCATTGTTCAAGGGTGATGTGCGCGCCAAGGGTCTGGTCGTCGTCGTTCGACCATGCAATCGGGTTGGTGCCGTAACGTATCATCTGATGCCTCAATCCGTTCTTTGCGCGGCAAGCGCCGCCTCGTATTCTGCGCGGGCGACTTGCACGGCGGGCCGCACCGAAACTTCGGGCACCGCCACATCCCACCAATGACCGCCGGCCCCGGTAGTGATCAGGGGGTCGGTGTCGACCACGATCACATGGCTTCGGTCACTGGTGCGTGACCGCGCCAAGGCTGCCTCCAGCCCGGCGATGCCGTCAACCTTTTCGGCAACCGCCCCCATGGATGCGGCGTGGGCGGCAAAGTCGATGGCGCTTGGGTTCACGTGGCGGGCGGTGTCCAGCAGGTTGTTGAAGCTTTCCCCGCCTGTGGCCATCTGCAACCGGTTGATGCAGCCAAAGCCGCGATTGTCGAGCAGAACAACGGTAATCTTGAGCCCCAGCATGACGGACGTGGCAAGTTCCGAGTTCATCATCATATAAGACCCGTCGCCCACCATGACGACCACGTCGCGGTCGGGGCGGGCCATCTTGACGCCCACGCCGCCTGCGATTTCGTAGCCCATCGTCGAAAAACCATAATCGAGGTGGTAGGAGTTGGGCGCAGACGCGCGCCAAAGTTTGTGGAGTTCGCCGGGCAGCCCGCCAGAGGCGCAGACGAGAATCGTGTCAGGCGTTGCCGCACGTTGAACCGCGCCGATCACCTGCGCATCAGACGGGAGCGCGTTGGCCACGGGCGCGGCGGTCGCGGCGTCAACAGCAGAGGACCACGCGGCGATCAGCCCAGCATCCGGCAGCGCGGCCCGGTAATCGCCCAGCGCGGCAGACAGGTCGGCCAAGCCATCACGGGCATCGGCGACAAGCGAAAGCGCATTGTGCTTGGTCGCGTCGAATGCTGCCACGTTCAGCGACAGGATGCGCCGACCAGCCCCTTTGAAAAGCGCCCATGACCCTGTGGTGAAATCCTGAAACCGGGTGCCGACGCCGATCACCAGATCGGCGTTTTCCGCCACGGTGTTGGCCGCCGAAGACCCGGTCACACCAACCGACCCAAGGTTCATCGGATGGTCCCAGGGAAGCGAAGATTTCCCGGCCTGCGTTTCGGCCACCGGGATGCCGTGCCGCGTGGCAAAATCGGCCAGGGCGTTGGTTGCGCCGGAAAACAGAACGCCACCGCCCGCGATGATCATGGGGCGATGCGCCGCCTTGATCGCCGCAACCGCGGCGTCAAGTTCGCGGGCGTCGGCGCGCGGGCGGCGGATGTGCCAGACCTTTGGTTCAAAGAAGGAAAGCGGCCAGTCAAAAGCCTCGGCCTGCGTGTCCTGACAGAAGGCAAGGGTCACCGGCCCACAATCCACCGGATCGGTCATCACGGCCATCGCGCGGGGCAAGGCCGACAGCAACTGTTCAGGACGCTGGATACGGTCGAAATAGCGGCTGACGGGGCGGAAACAGTCGTTGACGGTCACCGTGCCGTCGCCGAAATCTTCCACTTGTTGCAACACTGGGTCCGGCGCACGATTGGCGAAGACATCGCCGGGGATCAGCAGAACCGGCAGGCGGTTCACATGCGCAAGCCCCGCCGCCGTGACCATGTTCAACGCGCCCGGCCCGATGGAGGTGGTCACGGCCATTGCCCGGCGGCGGTTCATGGTCTTGGCAAAGGCGATGGCGGCATGGGCCATGCCCTGTTCGTTATGGGCCCGCCATGTAGGAAAGCTGTCACCCGCGCCGTGCAGCGCCTCGCCCAGACCTGCCACGTTGCCGTGGCCGAAAATCGCCCAGCAACCGTCGAGAAACCGCTCTTCTTCTGGTGTCATCTGGACCGACAGATAGCGGATCATGGCCTGCGCGGCCGTCAGTCGGATGGTCTGTTCGCGGGGCGGTGTCATGGCTGCATTCCTTTTTCGGCGCGCGCACCATCCCAGACGGTGCAAAGGTTCTGATACCGGCTGGCCATGTCGGCCACCGCTTGGTCATCGGTGATCTGCCCGGCCATCCAGGCCCGCGCCGCATCGCCAAAGATGGTGCGTCCGACGGCAAAACCCTTGACCAGATCATGCCGTGCCGCAAGGCCCAGACTGGCAGCAAGACCGGGCAGCGGCGCATCAAGCCCGAGAACAAGGATGCCACGCGTGTGCGGATCATTACGCAGGATTGTCGCGGTGACGGTATCCCACTCTGCATTGGACCCAAAGGGTTCAAGTTTCCACCAATCGGGACAGATGCCGATGTCGTAGAACCGCTGGATCAGCTGCGCCGTCGTCTGCTGATCGACGCTTCTTACTTTGGACGGGATCAGTTCCAGCAGAAATTCCAGCCTGTTCCGTCTGGCGGCATGAAACAGGCGGGTGATCGTCGCCTCTTGTTCCGCCTGCATGTCGGGCGCGTCGTCCGGGTGGCAAAAGCACAAGACCTTGACCACATGCTCCAACGGCCATTCCGACAGACCGCCGAGATCCGGCCCAAGTTCCGGCTCGAGCGTCAAGGGCCGCGATCCCGGCCATTCCACCGGATGCCCGATCCACAGACCCTGCCCCGCCGCGCGGTGCAGCGCATCCCGGCCGTGGCGGCTGTCACACAGCAACCCGTACCCCGCGCGGCCCCCCGCCACCCGCTCCACCGCCGTCAGGCACAGCGATTTGAAGACGCCGATGCGGTCACGCGGCGTGCCCGCAGTATCGGCGAAATCCTCAAGCTGACTGCGATGGTCAAAGGCAAAGATGCGCAGTTCGGGCCAATCGCGGTTGCGGTTGGTCGACCAGTGAATCTGTTCCAGTTCGGTATCGTGGCGCAGTGCCGGGGTGACCACACCGCGACGCAGGAAATATGTCAGTTCCTCCCAACTGGGATAGGCCGGGGTGCAGCCATGCCGCGATACGGCAAAGGCACCGCAGGCATTGGCGTATTTCAGGCTGGTGGCCCAATCCTGATCGGTCAACCAGCCCTTGAGCAAGCCCGACATGAAACCGTCGCCTGCGCCCAGGACGTTGAACACCTCGATGGGAAACCCCTGCCCGCTGATGCCGGCATCCCAACTTTCCACCGGGCCAACAAAGGCCACGGCCCCCGCAGCACCCCGCTTGCAGACAAGCGTGGCACCAGACACCGCCCGCACCGCCCGCAAGGCGGCCAGCGTGTCGGTCGTGCCGCCCGCGATATGAAACTCTTCTTCCGTGCCGACGATCAGGTCGAACAGATGCAGCGTTTCCTGAAGTTTGCGGGTGACTGCGGCGCTTTCAATGAAACGGCTTTCACCGTCGCCATGCCCGGCAAGCCCCCAAAGATTGGGCCGGTAATCAATGTCGAGTGCGGTTCGCTTTCCGCTCTGCCTTGCCAGACGGAGCGCCTTCATCACCGCCGCTTCGGTGCGCGGATGGGAAAGATGCGTGCCCGTCGCGACGACCGAGCGTGTCTCGGCGATCAGGGCCGGGTCAATGTCATCTTCACACAGCGCCATGTCGGCACAGTTTTCGCGGTAGAAGATCAGGGGAAACTGTTCGCTGTCGCGGATGCCCAGTATGACCAGGGCCGTCAGACGATCCGGATCGGTTACCACGCCCCGGACATCGACACCTTCCCGCATCAGTTCTTCGCGCAGGAAACGACCCATGTGTTCGTTGCCAACCCGCGTGATCAGCCCCGATTTCAAACCCAGCCGTGCGGTGCCGGTGGCCATGTTGGTCGGGCTTCCGCCGACGTATTTCCGGAACGACCCCATATCTTCAAGACGGCCGCCAATCTGCTGGCCATACAGATCGACGGACGAACGACCAATGGTGATGACGTCAAGCACGGAATTTCCTTCGCTGCAGCCGGTCGCAGAATTTGGAATTTATATTCCATTATCATAAAAATCAACATCGAAATTCTATTTCCGATTCCGGCGGGCACCCACCGCCACGGACAGGGCCTGCGCCAGCGCGAGCGACGCCGAAAGGGTTCGAAAATCTCCGACGTCGCGTTCACTTACAATCAGGGGGATTGCCCCCATGCGGTGCAGCGGACTGTTGACGGCGTCGGTGATGGCGATGACGGGGCGGCCATTTTGCGCGGCCGCGGACGCGAGATCAATCGTGTCTTGCGTATAAGGCGCAAAGGTAACAGCGATCAGCGCATCACCGGTGCGCAAGGCGCTGGCATGGTTGAAATGGCCAACGCCATCGTGCAGCATTGCCGCAATGTTCATCTTTTCAAACGCATAGATCAGGTGGCTTGCCACCGGAAAGGCGCGACGCAAGCCCACGACGTGGATCATCGCGGCATTGGCCAGCACCTCGACCGCCTGATCCAGCGCCGCCGTTTCGAGCGTTGCGGCAAGACTGCCAAGTGACGCCCGCCCGGCATCGACGAATTCCGCGAGCAGCGCAGACGGGCTTTCCGTGCCCCCGGCCCGCAGATTTTCCAGCCGCGTCGTATAGTCGGGATATCGATGCCCCGCGCTTTCTCGGAACAGGCGCTGCATTTCGGAAAATCCCGTAAAGCCCAGCAATTGACAGAACCGCATGAAGGCAGACGCCGGAACACCGGCAGAGGCCGACAAGTCTGCCACCGTCGAAAACGCGATCCGGTCTGTGTTGCGTGCCACGAAATCGGCGGTCTGGGCCATACGTTTGGGAAGGCTGTCCGCCAAGGCAACCAAACGCGCCTGAAACTCGGCAACCGTGGCGGGGGCGCTTGTGTATCGCATGTGGTCCTTGGGGGTTGCCAGACGCTCTGGACAGGCGCGCGATTTAGAATAAAAGTTCTATTTCAGGATTTGTTGGAAAGTCCACGGAAAACGACGCGCAAGGCGCGAATCAGGGGTAGAAGATGGCCGTCACTTTTGGACTTTTGGGCGCGGGACGCATCGGCAAGGTGCATGCCAAGGCGATCACAGGCGATCCTGCCGCACGGCTTGTGGCGGTTGCAGACGCGATGCCGGCTGCGGCGCAGGCGATTGCCGATCAATACGGCTGCGCCGTCGGCAGCATCGACAGCATTCTGGCCGATATGACCATTGATGCCGTGGTCATCTGCACCCCGACGACGACCCACGCCGATCTGATCGAACGCTTTGCCCGGGCTGGCAAGGCGATCTTCTGTGAAAAACCCATCGATCTGTCCTTGTCACGCGTGCGCGATTGTCTTGCCGTCGTGGAGCAGACCAAGGCCAAGCTGATGGTCGGCTTCAACCGCCGTTTCGATCCGCATTTCCGCGCGGTTCGCGCCGCCATCGATGCGGGCCGCATCGGCACAGTGGAGATGGTGACGATCACGTCGCGCGATCCGGGTGCACCGCCGCCGTCCTACATCACGCAGTCGGGGGGCATGTTCCGCGACATGACGATCCATGATTTCGACATGGCGCGCTATCTTTTGGGCGAAGACATCGACAGCGTGATGGCGACGGCCTCGGTCCTGATTGATCCGGAGATTGGCAAACTTGGCGATTTCGACAGCGCCAGCCTGATCTTGCGCACGGCAACGGGCAAGCAATGCATCATTTCCAACTCGCGCCGTGCCACCTATGGCTATGACCAGCGGATCGAGGTGCATGGCTCGCTTGGGTCGGTTAGCGCCGAAAATCAGCGCCCGGTCAGCATCGAGATCGCCAATGCCGATGGCTATACCCGCCCGCCGCTGCATGATTTCTTCATGACGCGGTACATCGACGCCTATGCCGCGGAAATCGCGGCATTCATTCAGGTGGTGACTGCCGGAGCGTTGCCAAAGCCGGATGGTCATGACGGAATGGTGGCCCTCGCGATGGCCGATGCCGCCCTGAAATCCATTGCCGAAGGGCGCGCTGTCAAGATGTCCGAGGTGATCTGAACAGGGTGGTCTGACGCATCTGTGAACTGACAGACGGCGGGATTGCCTTACACTTCCGCCGGACACAGCCAGCACAGGAGAGACGGATGACCCGCATGACCGCCAAGGATTTTTCGCCGGAACTGTTGGAGCTTTACGACTTTTACGCCCACGGCAAGATTACGAAACGCGAGTTTCTGGATCGCGCGGGCAAATATGCGGTGGGCGGTCTGACCGCCGTAGCCATTCTTGGCATGATGAGCCCGAATTACGCCCTGGCCGAACAGGTGAGTTTCAACGACCCCGATATCGTGGGCGAGTATGTGATGTATCCGTCGCCCGACGGCCACGGCGAGGTGCGCGCTTACCGCGTGCGCCCCGCGTCAGCGACGGGCCCCCTGCCCGCCGTGGTCGTGGTGCACGAAAACCGGGGCCTGAACCCTTACATCGAAGACGTGACAAGGCGTTTGGCCAAGGCGGGATTTCTGGCCTTTGCACCTGATGGGCTGACGTCTGTCGGGGGTTATCCGGGCAACGATGAAAAAGGGCGCGAATTGCAGTCGACCGTCGATCCGACTCTGTTGATGAACGACTTTTTCGCCGCTGTCGAACTTTTGCTGACGGACCCCGGATCCACCGGCAAAGTCGGGATCACTGGCTTCTGCTATGGCGGGGGTGTTGCCAATGCGGCGGCGGTCGCCTTTCCCGAACTCGCCGGGGCCGTGCCTTTCTATGGGCGGCAGCCTGACGCCGCCGATGTGCCCAAGATCAATGCGCCATTGCTTATTCACTACGGTGAACTTGATACCCGCGTGAATGAGGGTTGGCCCGCGTTCGAGGCAGCGCTTCAGGCGGCGGGCAAAACCTATGAGGCCTATATTTACCCCGGTGCGAACCACGGGTTCCACAATGACAGCACCCCGCGTTATGACGAGGCGGCAGCCAATCTGGCGTGGGACCGCACGGTGGCGTTTTTCAAGGCCAATCTGGCCTAAGGGTCAATCGCTGATCGTAGGCGTAGACCAGCACAATTCCGAGGCGAAACCGGCGCTGAGCGAGGCGTCGGTTTCGTTCAGGATCACCAACCCGGTCTTGCTTGCTGAACCGTCGCCCGTCAGGGCGAACAGGATGGGCTGGCCCGAGGCGCGCGGCGGTTCGGACACCCGCCACAACGGCGTCGTCGGCGGCAGATCAAGAATACGCAACGCATAATCGCCCATGGCGCACCACGCTGCAGAAGCCGACAGGCCACCCCGGGGCCGCACCTCGAACTGCCCGTTTCCCAGATCGGTAACGGTCAAATCGTTCTTTGCCTGATAGGCATGGGCCGGGGCTGCGGCAAGCAGACCCCCTACAATGATTGCGCGCAGCATCGACATCTCCCGAAATCTTTGGCCGAACATACTGCGATGGCCCTGACAAGGCCAGCACGTGACGGGCTTTGGTCTGTCACGTCCGCGTGGCGGGGGCCGACTTTGGCGTGATCGTCACACCTGACAGCATCGCAGACCACGCTGCATCGTCCCCTGTCCAGACCCCGGGTGTAAGCGGCATGGGCCAAAAGCTGATCCCCCGTTCGTCAGGGCAGTCTGTCCCGGGGGTCACGATGCTCAGCAGATGTTGGTGGAGCCGGGGCGCCCTTGTCTCCAGACAGTCACGCAAGCGACGTGCCTGCGTTACCGGTCTCTTTGACCGCCGATTGTCGTGCACGAACAAAACCCGCGACCCTGACCCCATCAAACGGCGCCAGCGCAATGCACGGCGGGCGTAGCGGGGCGCATGAATCGCGTGTTGCTCCAGATAATCAAGGCCAGCAGGGAATTCATGGATGAACTGCGTCCTCGACTGTTGGTTGATGACCAGACCTGCATCATTCCGCTCCAGATTCGGCAGCGAGAAAAACTCGGAAAGATTGCTGTTGATTTCATGGATCAGCCCATCCGTCGACGTCACGACCCAGTCAAATGGATAGGTTTTCTGGATGCCCCCAAATATCCGTCGAATCTGAAAGGCGGGCTGGCAGGCCAATCCCAGACTGATGACTTTATGATAGTTGCCGTTCATCCCGACCTCCCCGTCAGCCTGTTGCCCAATCGGGCAAGCCACGATACGCCCGCGCCTTCCCTGCTTTCGGCGCGGTCAGCGGCGCGCAGCAACGCATACATGCCCGTCACCCCAAGCCAGCGCAACGGCTCGCGCTCCCACGGGCGGACGCGCCGGTTGACCCATGGCAGGGCTGTCAGCGCGGTGTCATGGCCCAGCGCCAGATCGGCAAGCGTGCGGCCCGCCAGATTGGATGTGCTGACCCCTACCCCGACATAGCCGCCCGCCCAGCCGATCCCGGTTTGCGGATCAAGCCCGACAGTCGCGCACCAGTCGCGCGGCACACCCAGAACGCCACACCACGCATGGTCGATGCCAAAGGGCAGGGCGGCGGGAAAATGGCTTGCGAGGATCCGGCGCAACATTTCCACAGTCGCAGTATCGGGCATGCCGGCAGAATCAATGGCCGACCCGAACTTGTAGGCCGTGCCGCGCCCACCCACTGTGATCCGCCCGTCGCGGGTGCGTTGGCAGTAACAATAGGCATTGGCGAAATCGCCCAGAATCTCGTGCCCGTTCCAACCGATCTCGTCCCAAACTTCTGCAGGCAGTACCGGCGTCACGATCTGCGCGGAATTGAGCGGCAGCCATTCGCGGTCTGCACCGGGCAGTGTGGCGGTGAACCCTTCGGTGCAGCGCAGGATGATGGGTGCGGTGACCACGCCCCTGTCGGTCACGACACGACGTGGCGCAATTTCGGTGACTGTCGTGCCCTCGGCAATGCGCACGCCCAGCGCTGTGACCGTGCGGGCCAACCCCTGTACCAGTTTGGCCGGTTGAACCCGCGCCACGCCTTTGACCAGCATCGCGCCGCGCAGACCGGGCCGATGCAACCGCTGTCCCGCCTCTGCTGCGGTCAAGGCGACGACGCGGTCTTCCTCGCCCCACGCCCGCCGGTGCGCCACTTCGGCCAGCATGCGGGTTTCCTGCGCGGCATTCACCGCGATCATCAACTCGTCCGTTCGCAGAATATCGGCGTCGATCCCTTCGGCAGTTGCCACGCGGATCACCTCGTCCACTGTGCCGCCCATCGCCGCGACCATCGCCCTGACGGCTGCGGGTGACGATGTGGCGGCATAGCGTTCGTGGTTCCAGGCAAAGCCACCGGTCAGCCAGCCGCCGTTCCGCCCAGACGCGCCAAACCCGGCAAATTCGCGCTCCACGATCAGAATGTTCAGGTCGGGCTTTGCCTTTTTCAGGTAATAGGCCGTCCAAAGCCCTGAATAGCCTGCGCCAATGATGCAGATATCAACCTTCGCATCGCCCTCCAGCGGCGGACGCCGTTCGGGCAACCCACCGATATCGGCATACCAAAACGACACTTCGCCCATGACGGGCGGCTTACGCGGCGGTGCGGCGGTTGCATCTGGCATCTGGGGTCCATGGCGGCGATGGGCCAACCTTGAACGGAACCCGCCAAAGTTCAAGCGTCTTGCTGACGGCTTGGGTCGCGGGCATCAGCCGCTGAACAGGAAGTGCAGGACATCGCCGTCCTTGACCTCATAGGTCTTGCCTTCAACACGGAACTTGCCCGCCTCTTTCGCGCCAGCCTCGCCGTTGCCTGCGATGTAGTCATCATAGGCAATCGTTTCCGATCGGATAAAGCCTTTTTCGAAATCGCCGTGGATCACGCCTGCCGCCTGCGGTGCCAGCGTGCCCGCGGGGATCGTCCACGCCCGGGCTTCCTTTGGGCCGACTGTGAAATAGGTCTGCAGCCCCAACAGCGAATAACCTGCCTTGATCAATCGGTCCAACCCCGCCTCGTGCAGGCCCATCTCTTCCAGAAACATGGCGGCCTCATCAGCAGCAAGCTGGCTGATCTCTTCCTCGATCCGGGCGGAAATCACCACGGAAGCAGCCCCCTGCGCGCGGGCCATTTCGGCGACGCGGGCGGACTGGCTGTTGCCGCTGGCGGCACAGGCTTCTTCAACATTGCACACGAACAACACGGGTTTCGATGTCAAAAGCTGCAACAACCGCCACTGGCGCAGATCGTCTTCGGCCACCTTGACGGTTCGCGCGGGCCGACCGGCCTCGATTGCCACCTGTGCTGCCGCCAGCAGGCGATCCTGATCGGCGGCTTCCTTGTCGGCACCTTTCAACTTGCGTGCCAGATTGGCGCGGCGGCGTTCGATGCTGTCAAGATCGGCCAGCATCAGTTCCGTCTCGATGGTTTCGGCATCGGCCACGGGGTCGATCCGGCCTTCAACATGGGTGATGTCGCCGTCTTCAAAACAGCGCAGCACATGCGCAATGGCATCGCATTCGCGGATGTTGGCTAGAAACTGGTTGCCCAGACCTTCACCCTTGGACGCGCCCCGCACCAACCCTGCGATGTCCACAAACGTCATGCGCGTGGGAATGATCTGCTTGCTGCCCGCAATCGCGGCCAGTTTGTCCAGTCGGGCGTCCGGCACCGCAACTTCGCCCACGTTCGGCTCGATCGTGCAAAACGGGAAATTCGCAGCCTGCGCCGCGGCGGTCCGGGTCAATGCATTGAACAGGGTCGATTTGCCCACGTTCGGCAAACCCACGATACCCATCTTGAAACCCATCGACATTCCCCTTCGGCTGACCGCGCGCTTCTAGGTCAGCGGGGGGCCGTTATCAAGCGCAGTTGGCGCATGTGGCAGCGGTATGCCCGGATCAGCCGCCCAGACCCGTGCGGCAAGCGCCGCATCTGCCGTCAGCATGGAGTCCAGAACCGCCACCCCCCGGTCTTCGACCAGCGTGGGGATCGGTGCCAGCAATGATCGACCCAACCCAGCAACCACATCCCCCTGCGCAAAGCCAAGCCAGTGCAGCATCGTGGGAAACACGTCGATCATCGCCCCCGGCTTGTCATTGATGCCCGTCCCGTCGCCCAGAAAGACAACGGTGTTGCGGTCGCGAAACCGGGGGGCGACGGGTGGCGTTGCGCCATTGTGTGACAAGTGGTCCGACATCAGCACGATGCGCAGCGGGCGGGTGCGACGGGCGGCCTGCCGCGCTGCCTTGGCATCGCGGATGAACCACGCCGCCTCTTCCGTCGTGCAGCGCAGCACGGCGCGGGTGTCGCGTGTCTTGATGCCCCGTCCTGTCGGGCTGGCGCGGCGCGGGAGGTAGCCCAGTTTGCCATGCGGGCCGATCGTTTCGATCACCATGAGATAGGGAGACGCATCCGTAATCAGCGCGTCATGGCGCAGGCGGGCCGATGCGAACGTCATCTGGTCATCCAGAATCCAGTCGATCATCGCGGCATCCACCTGATCCGCGTCATGCATCGCCGATTGTTCGGCCAGCCCGATCTGCACCATGTTGCCATGCGTGCGGTAGAATGCGTCGATCCCGGCAAAACGAGGGTCGCCGCCCACGACATATTCCATCGCATAATCATGCGTCGCCAGAATATCGCCCAACCCGATCAGGCCCGGCATGAACGCTGCGACCCCCTTCAGGTTGTTGCGGGTCTGCAGGCCGCGCGGCAGCACCGGCACCCCGGTCTGCGTTGCGACCATTCCAGCCAGCGACCATCCGGTGCCTGCTATCTGGGTGATGTTGGTAAAGCTGATCCCATGCTGCTCCAGTTCCATCAGCGGTGCGATGGCGTCACCGAAAACCGCTTGGTCGAAAAAGCGACGGTCCGTCCCCTCAAGATAGATAATCATGATATCGGGCAGGACGTCGGGCCGGGTCAGCGGGCCGGGTGCAACAAGCTGGGACGTCAGATCCGAGGTGACAGCCGGCACAAACAACCGCCGCACCGCAAACTGCACCAAAGGATTGACTGCAACCAGAAGACCAGCGGCAAGCCAGAACAACCAAGGGCCGGTGTTCCACAGATTGTGCAGGAACATCACGGAAACAAGGATCAGCGACAGGCTGAGCACACCGGCGATGATTTCCGATTCAAGGCCCTTCAGCGTTGCGCCCTTCATCCCGAAATCGGCGTGGATGATAAACGCCATCATGTCGACCCGCCCAAACGCGCGTGTGATCACCACGAATGTCAGCATGGCAGCGGCGGCTGCACAGGGCCAAAGGAAATGCCAGCCCGGCATGGCGCAAAGCGCGCCCTGCCCAAGTGCCATCGCAAGGAACAGGCACAAAAGCGCGACGATCCCCGGTTTGTCGGGGCGGACAGCAGGCCGCGTCGCCACGATCAGCGCCACCGCCATCACGATTCCCAAAAGCCCGGTTACGACAATGCTGCTGATAGAACTCATGCCCCTTGCACTCACCCGACTGCATCCGTCTGTCAAGCGGGGCCATTGATTTCCACCCCGGATTCGGGCCAATGGGCAGCAACGGACCCTATTTGTACAAAGGACCGCGCCCATGGCCGCGACACAGACCCGCCCCGCAACCCGGATCGACGCCACCTTTGCCCGGCTGAAAGCCAGCCGCCAAAAGGCGTTTGTCGCCTATATGATGGGCGGCGACCCGGATCTTGCGGTGTCGCAAGCCGTCATGAACGGGCTTCCCGGCGCGGGTGTCGACATCATCGAACTTGGCATGGCGTTCACCGACCCGATGGCCGATGGCCCGACGATCCAGCTTGCCGGCCAGCGCGCACTGGAGGCCGGTATGACGCTGGAGCGGACGCTGGGCATGGTGCGAACCTTTCGGAAAACCGACGCGACAACGCCCATCGTCCTGATGGGCTATTACAACCCGATCTATTCACGGGGCGTGGACGTCTTTCTGGCCGACGCGAAAGAGGCCGGGATTGACGGGCTGATCGTCGTCGATCTGCCACCAGAGGAAGACGCCGAATTGTGCATCCCCGCCCGTGCCGCAGGGATTGATTTCATCCGTCTTGCCACGCCCACGACAGACGCAAAAAGGCTTCCCACCGTGCTGCAGAACACCTCGGGGTTTGTGTATTATGTGTCGATCACTGGCATAACCGGTGCCGCCGCCGCACGGCCCGCCGATGTGGCACCCGAGGTGGCCCGGATCAAGGCGTCGACCGATCTGCCCGTCATCGTCGGCTTCGGGATCAGCACACCGGCACAGGCTGCAGGCATCGCAGCCATTGCCGATGGCTGCGTCGTGGGATCGGCCATCGTCAAGGATATCGGCGCAGGAATGCCCGTGGCCGAGGTGCTGGCCAATGTGGCGGCGCTGGCCGCCGGGGCGCATTCGGTCTGACAGCCGCGATTGCCGTCACGCGTCGCGCCGTGCGTCCATGGTTTCGCGCAGCGCCGTCAGATGCGGCAACATGGCCTGAACGCGGTCTGCCGGAAACACCCGGGCCAGCGCCTCAATATCCGGCATCAGCATGGTAATCGCCCGGTTCCGGAAATCGCGCCCATCCGGGGTAATCCAGACCAGTTTTGACCGACCATCGCGCGGATTGGTATCCAGCCGCACATGGCCGCGCCCTTCCAGTAGCGCGAGGGTATGTGTCATCGTGGTCTTCGGCACCTGAAACGCGCGGGCAAGGTCCAAAGGCGTGCGACCATCCTTGACCCGGATCAGATGGTTCAGGATCGCGAACTGCGACACCAGCACACCCGGCGGCAACCGCGCCTCGAACATGGCCGACGATAATTGCGCCAGAATCCCAATTTCATTGAACAGCGCAAAATAGGCGATCAGGGCGGGGTCCGGCCCGCCCTGATGCGATGGGTTCAAGTCTGGTTCAGCCATTCACCACCCGGCTTTGCAGGGGCCAGCGCGGGCTGGGATTCACCCCCGGCGCAGACCCGATCCGGGCCAACATCTGAACCGTGCCGCCCGTTGGTGCAAGCCTTTCGTGGATCTGGCGAAACGGCGCTGCCATTTCCGGATATTCCTGCAGGGCCTGGCTTAACGGCTGGATCGCGACACCCGCCGCCGTCGCCGCAAGGTTCAACCGCACCCAATCAGCCCCGCAGGCCATCTGTTCGGCGCGCGTGTTGGCGTCCGTGATCAGCCACACATGACCCATCGCCGTGTCAGCATTGGCATAAACCGCGTCCAGCCCGGCCTGATAGGCCTGTGAAGTGGTGTCCAAGGCCGCCTCACGCGTGAAAAGGCCGGTCGCGCCCATGAGTTCAAACATCGGGCCGCCGAAATCGATGCCGTCCGGGTTCGCGTCAATCTCTGCGCGGCCGATGCGGAACAGATCGACGCTTTCCTTGAAGGTATGCGGGGTTTCCACTTCGATCCGCAGCGCTTCGCGCGTCAGGGCGCGGAGGTCCGCTATGTCAGGGGCGGCCACCGATCCGCCAAACCGGCTTCCCATCGTCACCGACGCGCCAAGCGTGTCCAGGACGGACGGCGCAACCGGGACCGCCGTGTCGAACGGGTCTTTGGTGGTGCGCCGGTTCAGGACATGGGCAAACAACGGGTCTGGTGTCAGGGACGCCTCTTTGACGAACACCGCCCGCGCCACCGGCCTGCGGTCCAGAGCGGCAGGGTTTTCGCCCTGTGGAAATGGCGTCAGGTCGACACGGTAGCCATCCTGCAGCGCGGCCATCCGCATGAGTTCCAGAAAGCAGCCAAGCCCGATGGTGATCTGGCGGTTCACCGGGTCGGTATGTGGCAACAGCCGCGTCGGGTCGGCAAACAGGGTCACGGTATCGGGTTCAGCCAGATCAACCAGCCAAGGCTGGAGGTTGTGCGGATTGGGGGCCAGCAGCGCGTAAGACAGTGCACGGCGGCGCGGCTCGGTTTCCTGCCCGGCAAGCGCCCATGGCTGCAGGGCATGGCGCGGCTGCCTGCTTGCGATGCTCGCGATGGGAACCACGGCGGCAAGGATCACCCCGCCACCAATCAGGCCTATCATGTTGCGACGGTTCATTGCCATTGCGCGAATCCTTTATTAGTGCGATGTGGAACTATATAGTACCATATCGCACGAAAAGAAAGGCCTTTCAGAAACGGGTCGCGAATTGATCTTCCGCGTCAGGATCGGTAAGAATTCTTGACCATTCTCGTACTGGAAGGCTGGCCCATGGCTGTGATCACCTGCATCGACGATCTGAAACAGATGCACCGCCGCCGTGCCCCCCGCATGTTCTTTGATTACTGCGAAAGCGGCAGTTACACAGAACAGACCTTCCGCGAAAACACGTCGGACTTTGCCAAGCTGCGGCTTCGCCAGAAGGTGGCCGTCGACATGACGGGCCGCACGACGGCAAGCACGATGATCGGCAGCAAGGTGTCCATGCCCGTGGCCTTGGCACCCGTGGGTATGACGGGGATGCAACACGCGGATGGCGAGATATTGGCCGCCCGCGCGGCGCAGGCCTACGGCGTGCCCTATACGCTTTCCACGATGTCCATCTGCTCCATCGAAGACGTGGCCGCCGCCACGACTGCACCGTTCTGGTTTCAGCTTTACGTGATGAAGGATCAGGATTTCGTCGCCGCCGCCATCGAGCGCGCGAAAAAGGCGAAATGTTCCGCCCTTGTCCTGACGCTTGATCTTCAGATTTTGGGGCAGCGGCACAAGGATCTGAAGAACGACCTGACCGCGCCCCCCCGCCTGTCGATCAGGAACCTGATCAACCTTGCAACCAAACCCGCCTGGTGCCTTGATATGGCGCGCACCAAACGGCGCAGTTTTGGCAATATCGTCGGCCACGCAAAAGGCGTGGGCAACATGTCGTCGCTGATGAGCTGGACGAACGAACAGTTCGATCCGCAACTCGACTGGTCGAAAGTGCAAAAGATCAAGGACATGTGGGGCGGCAAGCTGATCCTGAAAGGCATCCTCGATCCGGACGACGCGGCCCGTGCCGCCGATTTCGGAGCAGATGCGATCATCGTGTCGAACCATGGCGGGCGGCAGCTTGACGGGGCGCTGTCATCGATCCGCATGTTGCCCAGCATCCGCCGCGCCGTCGGCGACCGCACCGAGGTGTGGATCGACAGTGGCATCCGGTCGGGTCAGGATATCCTGAAGGCGCTGGCCATGGGCGCGGACGGCACCATGATCGGGCGTTCCTACATCTATGGGCTTGGGGCCATGGGTCAGGCCGGTGTCACCCGTGCGCTGGAGATTCTGAACAAGGAACTCGACATCACCATGGCGCTTTGCGGCGAACGGGATGTCCGGAATCTGGGCCGCCAAAACCTGTTCGTTCCACAGGATTTTGAAGGCAACTGGGCCTAGTCACCCCACGGCGCATGCTGGCGCAGACTTCTTGCAAGAAACACGACGCCAATCAGCATGACGGCGGCAAAGACAAATGCCGCGCGAAGCCCGAATGCGCCCGCCAGAAAGCCCAGAACAGGCGGGCCGAAGAAATAACCGAAATACCCCAACAGCGTGGCCCGCGCCACGGCACGCGCGCGCATTTCAGGCTTGGCCAGCGCGCCCACAAGGGAAAACGCCGTGGGCGCAATGACCGATGACCCGATCCCCATGATGATAAACCCGCCATAGGCCATTGCAGGGCTGACGGCCAAGGCCGCGATGAATGCCCCCAACGACGATATGATGGCCCCGGCAATCAGAACGCGCACCGGATTGATCCGCGTCAACAGACCCTGCCCTGCCAAGCGTGCAAACCCCATTGTCAGGGCAAGCGCCGCAGGCCCCATCGCGCCCTGCCCCGGCGTGCCGCCCAGCGTCACCTCGATATGCAGCGCCGACCAGTTTTCTGCGGCGTTTTCCGTCAGAAATGCAACCAGCACGATGGCCCCGCCCAGGATCGGCAGGATGCCCAGCCCCGCGCCCTTTTGCCCCTTGGGGGCCAGCAGACCCCTGATCGTCCCGTCAGCCTCGATCGCAATCCCGGCCAGCACCACCGCAGCCAGCGCCATTGCACCCATTACCCACGACGGTGGCCAGACAGCATCGCGCAAGACACCCGTGGCAAGTGCCGCCCCGGCATAGCCAAAAGAATAGGCTGCGTGGCATAGGTTCATCAAAGGTCGCCCGCGATCTGCCTCAAGCACGGCCACACGGGCGTTCATCAGAACATCGGTTGCGCCAGTGGCTGCGCCGCACAACAACATCGCGACGGGAAACAACCACACTACTGTCACCTGCCCGGGCAGAACAAACGAAAGCGCCATGGCGAGCGTGACCATAGGCAACGCCTTGCGGCCAAGCGCTGCACCGATACGGGGGGCCATCAGCATCGCCAAGACAGCCGCCAGCGGCGTCGTCAGCATCAACAGACCCAGTTCCGCCTCGGACACGTCCAGTTGCGTCTTGAGGTCGGGCAAGACTGCCGCGTAAGTCCCCCATACGATACCCATCGCAGCAAACGACGCCAGCGCGGGCCGCGCGGTTTTCAATGTGGTCAAGGCCGACATGGGGGGTAAACCTTTGCTGATGATCGCAACTAGACAGCCTCGCCCCCCTCACGCTGACACACCGGCGACACGGCGTGTCGGGAAAGGTTACACCGCCTCGCGCGCGACAAGCCGGGATCGCGGGTGACTGTCGGCCAGTTCGCCATGGCAGGCCATCCCCGCCATTGCGCCATCGGCAATCGCAAAGGGCAAACCGAAATAGGGCCGCGAAATATCTCCCACGGCAAACACACCGGGGACTGACGTCAGCCTGTCATCATCAACTTTCAGATAAGGACCGTGCGGGCCATCCACGGCAGCACAGCCCAGTTGCGCGCCAAGATCGCTGGCGGGTTCCGCCTTGCTTGACACATACAGCACCTCGCGGGCGATGCGCGTGCCATCTGCAAGCCCGATGGCTCGCAATGCCGCACCCTGTGTTTCCAGACTGCTGATCCGTGCCTCGAAGATCGCGATTTCAGCTTGTTTCAGGCGCGCCCTGTCACCCTGCGACAGCGGTTCGCCGTTCGTGAACAGGATCAGATCGTCGGTCCATTCGCGCAGGAACAGTGCGTGGTCGGCGGTGCCTTCACCACCCATCAAAAGGCCGGTCGGTTGGTCTGCAACCTCGTAACCATGGCAGTAAGGGCATTGAAACGCGCTGACACCCCAAGCTTCGGCCAGACCGGGAATGTCGTCCAGCACGTCGCGCATGCCATAGGCAAGGATCACGCGGCGCGCCTTGAGTCCAAAGCCGCCGCCCGACACCGTAAAATCCCCGACACGGCCCCTGATGGCATCGGCGCGTCCATCCAACAACCGGACGTTCGGGTAGGACCGCACATCCTTTACCCCCGCCTGCCGGATCGCCTCGGGCGTCTGGCCGTCGTGGCCCAACAGGGCATGCGCATGCGGGGCAAACCGGTTGCGTGTGGCACCGTCGTCGATCACCGTCACGCTGCGGCGTCCGCGCGCCAGATAAAGCGCTGCCGAAAGCCCGGCGTAACTGCCACCGACGACCGCAACATCAACCGCCGCCATTTCTGCATTGCCGTCCAGCATCACGCCCATTTACCCTTGTTTCACACCGGTCATCATCCACCTGCGCCAACACCGCGTTCCCGGCGCGGTTCCCCGCAGATTCCCGCTTTCCCTGCGGGCAAAACCCCGCTATAGCCCCCGGGTCGCGCCGCACACCCTTGGAGGGCGGTGGACTTATTTATATGGAGAACCTCGAATGGCTGGTGAGATCCCTGATCTTATAGCCGAGGTACGGATGGGGACAGGCAAGGGGGCCGCCCGTCAAGCTCGTCGTGAGGGCAACGTACCCGGTATCGTTTATGGCGGCGGGATTGATCCCGTGGCGATCAACGTGAACTACAATTCCCTGATCAAGCGTTTGAAAGCAGGCCGTTTCCTGCAGACGCTGTTCAATCTGAAAGTCGCGGGTCAGGAAGACGTTCGCGTCATCTGCCGCCATGTGCAGCGTGATGTCGTGAAAGACATCCCGACACATCTGGATCTGATGCGCCTGCGCCGCACGTCGCGCATCGGTCTTTTCATCCATGTGACTTTCATCAACCATGAAGATTCGCCGGGTCTGAAGCGTGGCGGCACCCTGACGGTTGTGCGTCCCGAAGTGGAACTTGAAGTGACGGCGGGTGACATTCCCGACCACATCACGGTTGATCTTGCAGGCAAGCAGATCGGCGATGTCATTCACATCAATGATGTGGTGCTTCCCGAAGGTGCAAAGCCCACAATCGACCGGAACTTCGTGATTGCCAACATCTCGGCCCCTTCGGGCCTGCGGTCCACGGACAACGACGAAGAAGCCTGATCCTTTGGTCAGGATCTGGAAAACGCGGGGGGCAATCGCCTTCCGCGTTTTGCTTTGGTTGAACGTTGGCCGAACGACGCTTAGACAGGCCTAAAGGAAAGGATCACGCCGTTGAAACTTTTTGTCGGTCTGGGCAACCCGGGTGCAAAGTATGCGGGCAACCGGCATAACATCGGCTTTATGGCCGTTGACCGGATTGCAGCGGATCATGGCTTTGGCCCGTGGAAATCGACGTTCAAGGGTCAGGCGAGCGACGGCCGCCTTGGCGACGAAAAGGTGCTTCTTCTTAAACCGCAAACCTTCATGAACCTTTCGGGTGAAAGCGTGCAGTCGGCCCTGGCGTTTCACCGTCTGGCGCTGGCTGATGTGATCGTCTTTCACGACGAACTTGATCTGGCACCCGGCAAATGCCGGTTCAAGCAAGGCGGTGGGCATGCAGGCCACAACGGCCTTCGGTCCATCCATGCGCATCTGGGCGATGCTTACGGGCGGGTTCGGCTGGGCATTGGTCATCCGGGCCACAAGGATGCCGTCGCAGCCTATGTGCTGAACGACTTTGCCAAGGACGATGCCGGGTGGCTTGATGATCTGCTGCGTGGCTTGTCCGATGGCGCAGGTGAACTGGCCGCCGGACAGCCGGAAAAATTCATGACAAAGGTCGCCTTGCGCATGGGCGGTGCCCCCGCTGCCGATCCGGACCCGCGCATACGCCCTGCCCCGGTGCCCCGACCGGTGGCCCCGGTGGCCGAGCCTGACCCGCGCTCGCCGATGCAACGCCTGCTTGACCGCTTCAAATGAACAGGAACCATCATGGCTGATGATCGCCTTCCTTCTGTCAACGTGCTGGGTACGGCGCTGGAGCCTTGTTCCGTCCGGCCCTTGACGGGGTTCTATCGCAACGGGTGCTGCGATACCGGCCCGATGGACCGTGGCCACCATACGGTCTGCGCCGTGATGACGAACGAATTTCTTGCCCTGTCCAAGTATCTTGGCAACGACCTTTCCACCCCGCGCCCGGAATTCGGCTTTGCAGGACTGAAGGCCGGTGATCGCTGGTGCCTGTGTGCCGGGCGTTTCCTGCAGGCCCATTCCGAAGGGGCGGCCCCGCAGGTGCGGCTGGCCGCGACACACGAACGTGCGCTGGACGTTGTGCCGATGGATGTCCTGTCGGCCTATGCTGCCGACTGAACCTGTTTGGCGTTGCCTGCCGTCGGCGCATCGCGCATCAGATCGTCGATGAACAGGCTTAACAACTGCGACCGGCCCGTGACGCCCGCCTTGCGGTAGATCGCATTCGTCTGCGCCTTGACCGTGCCTTCGCTCGTTTCGCGCAGGCCAGCGATTTCCGCCGTGGACATTCCTTTGATCGCAAACAGCGCAACATCGCGTTCGGCGGGCGTCAGCCCCCATTCGTCAAACCGTTCCTGCATCACATCCATGAACGCCGCCGACGCCAGCCGAAGCCGTTCTTCCGCGCGCTGTCGCCCCCGCAAGGCGCCAGTCAAAGACACGATACCGACGACAACCCCCAGCAAAAGACCCACCGCCGCGCCGATTTCCAGCATCTCGCGCGACTGCCAGCTGAGGGGCACCGTCCAGAACCCTATCGATGCAGATAGAATGTCGAAGATGAAAAAGAACGCGCTGACGACCTGCACGACAAGCGCCAACAGCACAATGATCGGCAGGCCGGAATAAAGACGTCGCAGCCGCGCCACGGTTTATTCCTTGACTTCGTTCTGCGAGGGCGGCGTGTCAGGATCAGGCTCGTCAGTTGGCACACCTTCGTCGCCGATGGCAGTGCCGCCATCGCCATCATCCGACACGTCGACATTCGTGCCACCACCGCCACCCTGGGGATTGCGATCAGGCCGCGAACTGCCATCCGGGCGGTTTGGCCGGTTCTCATCGCCAACGCCTTGGTCCGGCGGGGGGCTTGGGTCATCGTCGCTGTCTGCCATCTCCACCTTCGGGCGAAAATAATCCCGCAACACTTCACCCGTGTTTGGGTTAAGCACGATCTCACGCTCGCCCTCGTCAACATAGCCAAGGATCAGAACCCGCCCCAGCCAAGTGCGGGTGATGGTGATGTGCCTGAACCCCTGTTCGCGCAATTGCACGACAATGCCGTCCGACACCGGATCAGCCAGCGCAAGCGACGCCGTCAAAGCGAGCCACGCACACACCGCCGTTCCCATTTGCCTGACGTTCCGCACCTAATCCTCCAACATCATGGTGCCAATCATGCCGCGCGACGCTGCCGCATGCAAAGCATAAGGCATCCGCAAACTGCCACGAACGCGGCAATAAACTTTGGTTTATGCGGTTTTGAGGGACAGGCCCGCTGACGCGCGACGGGCGCGTCAGATCTTCATGTCAAAGCCCAGATGCTTGGCCACAGTAAAGATGTCCTTGTCGCCCCGGCCACACATGTTCATCACGATGATATGGTCGGCGGGCAGCGTCGGGGCAATCTTCATCACATGGGCCAGCGCGTGGCTTGGCTCCAGCGCCGGTATGATCCCTTCGAGGGCACAGGAAAGCTGAAACGCCTCAAGCGCCTCGGCATCGGTGATGCTGACATAGGTGGCGCGCTTGGTGTCGTGCAGCCAGGCATGTTCCGGGCCGATACCGGGGTAATCCAGCCCCGCACTGATGCTGAACCCTTCCAGAATCTGGCCATCGGGGTCTTGCAGCAGATACGTGCGATTGCCATGCAGAACGCCCGGTCGCCCGCCGGTCAGACTGGCGCAATGCTGCATCCTGTCATCCACGCCTTTGCCGCCAGCCTCCACCCCGATGATGTTCACGGTCGGGTCGTCAAGGAACGGATAGAACAGCCCCATCGCGTTGGAACCACCCCCAATTGCCGCAATGACAGTGTCGGGCAACCGCCCCTCGCCCTCTTGCTCGGCCAGTTGCCAGCGCACTTCCTTGCCGATGATGCTTTGGAAATCCCGCACCATCGCCGGATAGGGATGCGGCCCGGCCACGGTACCAATGCAATAAAACGTGTCGCGCACATTCGTCACCCAGTCGCGCAGCGCGTCGTTCATCGCGTCCTTCAGCGTACCGCGACCACTGGTCACCGGAATGACCTCGGCCCCCAGCAGCTTCATGCGGAACACGTTAGGTGCTTGCCGCTCCACATCGTGCGCGCCCATGTAGACGACGCACTTCAACCCGAACTTCGCGCAGACCGTTGCCGTGGCAACGCCGTGCTGGCCTGCGCCGGGTTCTGCGATGATCCGGGTCTTGCCCATCCGGCGCGCCAGAATGATCTGCCCCAAGACGTTGTTGATCTTGTGGGCACCCGTATGGTTCAACTCGTCCCGCTTCATGTAGATCTTGGCGCCACCCAGATGCTTTGTCAGACGCTCGGCATAATAAAGCGGGCTGGGCCGGCCAACGTAATGCTTCCACAGCCAATCCATCTCGGCCCAGAAATCCGGGTCCGTCTTGGCAAACTCATACCGCGCCTCAAGATCAAGGATCAGCGGCATGAGCGTTTCGCTGACGAAACGCCCGCCAAACTGGCCAAAACGGCCCTGTTCATCCGGGCCGGTCATGAAGCTGTTGATCAGGTCTTCGGGCATGGTCAATCCTTTGGCTGTTGTCGTGGATGTAGCGCCCGCCGCGTGCTTGGTAAAGCGTCACGCTTGAAAATCAACGCGGCGGCACCTACGATGCGGCAGCGCTGGTGGAGGTTGCGATGCATGTCACCCTGAACGAAGCCAAGGCCAATCTGGCACGGCTGCTCGATGCGGTCGATAACGGATACGAAGTCGTGATCCAACGCCCCGGTCGCGCGGCAATCCGCCTTGTTTCCGACGCCGCCCCCGCGCGGCGTGTGGAACTGCCCGAGGCGTTGCGCGGATTGGTGCCGGACGTTCTGGAGCCTGCCGCCGAACAGGTATCGCGCCCTTGGGAAAGCGCGGAATAACCCTTCAATCGAGCCGCTTTTTATACCCGATATGCGACGGTACGAACCCCAGACGGTCATAAAAGGCATGGGCGCGCTGGCGGGTCTTGTCGGTGGTCAGTTGCAATATGGCGGCCCCCGCCGCACGGGCCCGATGTTCGCATTCTGCCATCAAGGCGGCCCCGATCCCGTTTGACCGCTGGTCGTCGGCCACGCGCACCGCCTCGATCACCGCGCGCGTGGCCCCGCCACGCGACAACCCGTCCAGCACTGTCAACTGGCAGGTTGCAACGACCCGGCCCGCGTCATCCTCGGCCACGATCAACTGATGCATCGGGTTGGCCGTGATCCGGTCGAACGCGTCAAGATAGGCCTTCAACTCCGCACCTTCGCGCGCCTGCCCCAGCGGATCGTCGGACAGCAAACTGACAATGGCAGGCACATCGCGGCAATGGGCATCACGGAACATCACCGGGCTGCCGCCTTAACAAACTCCGCAATGAGCGCGTGATCCTTGATCCCCGGCGCGCTTTCGACGCCGGACGACACATCAACCTGCCGCGCCCCGGTCAGCCGCACAGCGTCAGCCACGTTTCCTGCCGTCAGCCCGCCCGCCAGCATCCAGGGGCGCAGCCATTTGCGCCCGACAAGCAGCCGCCAATCAAACGCCAGACCATTCCCACCCGGCAAATCAGCGCCTGCCGCTGGCTTTGCATCGACAAGGATCTGATCGGCCACCAGCGAATATTCCGTCAAGGCGTCAAGATC
Organism: Gemmobacter sp.; assembly: GCA_031425195.1. Lineage (GTDB taxonomy): Bacteria > Pseudomonadota > Alphaproteobacteria > Rhodobacterales > Rhodobacteraceae > JANPIX01. The sequence goes on from JANPIX010000008.1 coordinate 83,759, forward strand.
ATCAGCATTCGCCACACCCACCGCCTTCATCACCGGCAAGCCATAGCGCGCGCGGATTTCGGCCACGCGGCCCGGCGTCTCATGCCCATGCAGTTGCAACATGTCGAGAGGGACATCCTGCGTAATGGCATCCAGAATGGCATCCGTCGCATCAACGACAAGCGCCACTTTGGCCAATCCGGGGGGGGCGGCCAACGCCGCCACACGCGCTTGATCGATGCTCACGTTGCGTGGGCTTTTTTCAAAGAAAACGAAACCTGCATAACCCGCACCCGCCTGTGCCGCAGCCATCACATCGCCCGCTGTTCGCAGGCCGCAAATCTTGACACGAACGTCGGTCATGTCAGCTTGCCTTCCGCTCCAGCAGCGCCAGAACGTCGTCTTTCGGCGGCTGGGCGGTGGCGTCGCGCATGACGGCCAGTTCCCGTTCCAGACGCGTCACCTCGCGTGATTTCTTGCTCGCGACGGACCGATGCTTGTGTTCGCGGAACCACTCCCACAAAAACCCGATGAGAAGCCCAGCAACGATACCGGCGAAAATGATCAGAAACAGGGGAAGGTCGGCAGACCACGTCAGACCCAGAAACATGCCCAGATCATCCGGCAAAAGCCGCACAGTGACCAGGCTGCGGTTTGCCAGCGCGACTGTGACAAGCCCAAGCGCCAGACAAAACAGAAACAGATAGCGCAGCGCGCGGATCATGGGCCTTGCCACCTTTCGCGAAATCTTCGCGGTTACTTGCCGTTCAGACGGTCGCGCAACAGCTTGCCCGTCTTGAAGAACGGCACCTTTTTGTCTTCCACTTCAACCGCCTCACCCGTGCGGGGGTTCCGCCCCGTCCGCGCATCACGCGCTTTCACGGAAAAAGCGCCAAAGCCACGGAGTTCCACACGGTCGCCCTTGGCAAGCGCGTCGATGATTTCTTCAAACACAGTGTTCACAATGCGTTCGACATGCCGCTGTGTCAGATGCGGATTTTCATCAGCAATCTTCTGTATAAGTTCCGAACGGATCATTCGAAGTGTCCCCCCAAGGTGCTGATTGGCAGCCGCACCCACGGTGTTGTTATTGCCCGCGACTATAGGCAAAAAAACCAAGCTGACAAACAGGAAAGCCGTGGCACCGGTGACCGAAGCGGTTTGGCAACACAAAACAAAAGGGCCCCGCCTTGCGGCAGGGCCCTTTCATCATTCTTTGTGACCTATCAGGCCTTGTCGCCGCCCTTGAGCGCCGCACCAAGGATGTCGCCCAGCGACGCGCCCGAATCGGACGAACCGTACTGTTCCACAGCCTCTTTCTCTTCCGCAATCTCGCGGGCCTTGATCGACAGGCCAAGCTTGCGCGTCTTGGAATCAACGGCGGTCACCCGCACGTCAACCTTGTCGCCCACCTGGAACCGCTCCGGACGCTGATCGCCACGGTCGCGGCTCAGGTCGGACCGGCGGATGAACGACTTCATGCCGTTATAATCCACTTCGATGCCGCCTTCTTCGATCGCCGTGATTTCCACCGTGATGATCGAACCGCGCTTCACGCCATCAACTGCGTCCGTGAAGTTGTCTTCACCAAGCGCCTTGACGGACAGGCTGATGCGTTCCTTTTCAACGTCAACTTCCGTGACCGATGCCTTGACGGAATCGCCCTTGCGGTAGTTCTGGATCGCCTCTTCCCCGCGCTGATCCCACGACAGGTCGGACAAGTGGACCATCCCGTCGATGTCGTTGTCGAGCCCGACAAACAGACCGAATTCGGTGATGTTCTTCACTTCGCCTTCGATCACGGAACCGACGGGGTGGGTTTCTGCAAACACTTCCCATGGGTTGCGCTGCGTCTGCTTCAGGCCCAGCGACACGCGACGTTTGGCGCTGTCGATTTCCAGCACCATGACGTCAACCTCTTGCGAGGTGGACACGATCTTGCCGGGGTGGACGTTCTTTTTCGTCCAGGACATTTCCGAAACGTGAACGAGGCCTTCGACGCCCGCTTCCAGTTCCACGAATGCGCCATAGTCGGTGATGTTGGTCACGCGGCCTTTGTGCACGGTGCCCAGAGCATACATCTTTTCAACGGCATCCCACGGATCGGACTGCAGTTGCTTCATGCCCAGCGAAATACGATGGGTTTCCTTGTTGATCTTGATGACCTGAACCTTGACCGTCTCGCCAATGGCAAGGATTTCCGACGGGTGGTTCACACGGCGCCAGGCCATATCGGTCACGTGCAGCAGGCCGTCAACACCGCCCAGATCGACGAACGCGCCGTATTCGGTGATGTTTTTCACAACGCCATCAACAGTTTGGCCTTCGGTCAGGTTGCCGATGACTTCGGCGCGCTGCTCGGCACGGCTTTCTTCCAGAATCGCACGACGCGACACCACGATGTTGCCACGGCGACGGTCCATTTTCAGGATCTGGAACGGCTGCTTCATGCCCATCAGCGGGCCGGCATCGCGCACGGGGCGGACGTCAACCTGGCTGCCGGGAAGGAACGCAACAGCGCCGCCAAGGTCCACGGTAAAGCCGCCTTTGACGCGGCCGAAGATTGCGCCGTCGACGCGGGTTTCGGTGGCGTAGGCTTTTTCGAGGCGATCCCACGCTTCTTCGCGGCGGGCTTTTTCGCGGCTGATCTGGGCTTCGCCGCGCGAGTTTTCGACGCGGTCGAGGAAGACTTCCACCTCGTCACCGACGTTCAGTTCCACCGTTTCACCGGGATTCGCAAATTCCTTGATGTCGATGCGGCCTTCCATCTTGTAGCCGACATCGATAATGGCCTGACCCGCCTCGATGGCGATCACGCGGCCTTTGACAACGGTACCCTCTTCGGGCGTGTCAATTTCAAAGCTTTCCTTCAACAGAGCTTCGAAGTCTTCCATGGTTGCTTTGGTAGACATGTGGTTTTCAGTTCCTTTTCATCGTGTTTTGACTGGCCATGTGGTTGTTTCCACAGGTCTTTTCGGGTTGGGTTCCGGCCATTTCATTGACTGGTGCAGCGACTTTGCCATTGCCCCGGACGCCGCGCGTATAGGCGATGGGGATGGGAAAGGCAAGCTGTGCTGCCACGGGGAACGCAAGGGGCGACAACGGCGTTTCCGTGTGGATAACCTGCTGTCACATAATGGAATAGGGATGCAAACGATGCAGATGAAGCTGAAAACCCTGATTGCGGCGATGCTGGCGGCAGCCACCCTTTCCGCCTGTGCGCCGCTGATCGTTGGCACCGGCGCGGCGGTGGTGGCAGACGAAGTGGCGGAGAATGAGAACGGCGGCGACGGGCTGTTCTGACGCGTCAGCGGCCGTATTACGGGCGTAGGGTTTGCGTATGCGATGCGTATGCAAACCGTATGTACATTTCCCGCGGCGGAGTTTGCGGTCACCAGAGTGCGCTGGTGGCCGGACTATCCCCTGCGCGGCTTGATGTTCGTCCAGATTCACCATATCTGTAATTTTGTGGATTTTGTACGAAAGGAGTAGGGAATGATCGAGGTAACGGTGTCGGAAGCGCGGGAGAATCTTGCCGATCTGTTGGGACGCGTGCAGCACGGGCGCGAGGATGTGACGATCAAGAAGCATGGCAAGGCCGTGGCCGTCATGATTTCGGTCGAGGCGATGGAGTATTACGAACGGCTGGATGATGCGGAACTGGCGAAGCTGGGGGCCGAAGCCTATGCCGAACATTTAGCCGATCCGTCAAAGGCGGTGACGCTGGAGGATTATCTGTCGACGCCCGCTGCGGAACGCGCCGCTGAATGACAGCCTACAGCATCGAACTGTCGCAGGAGGCGGTCAGGAACCTTCGACGGATCAGGGACCGGCGGCTGCATGACCGTCTGATCATCGCCATCCGCGCCCTTGCGACCGATCCCCGCCCTCCGGGCTGTGTGAAACTGGCGGGCGCGGTGGATCAGTGGCGGATAAGGGTTGGTGACTGGCGGATCGTCTATGCCATCGACGACGGCCGGTTGGTGGTGCTTGTGTTCCGGGTTGCGCCGAGGGGCCGGGTTTATGAATAGGTCGAGGGTTCGCCCGGCACAGAAGAGTCGGGGTAAACCCCGACCTACGCACTGACCCGCACCCGCATCGGCGGGGCGGGTCGGGTGGTGTTCAGGCGACTTCGCTGACCAGTTGGCCCAGATCCCGGCGGACCTTTTTCTGACCTTGCAGCCAGTCGCCGTCCGTGGCGCGGTAGCCGAGCGGCATCATCGTCACCGACCGCAGGCCGCGCGCGCGCAGGCCCAGAATCTCGTCAACCTGATCGGGGTCGAACCCTTCCATCGGTGTGGCATCCACCTCCTCAAACGCGGCGGCGGTCAGGGCGAGACCAAAGGCGATATAGGCCTGACGCGCGGCATGCTGGTAATTTTCTTCGGCGCTGCGGGGCAGATACATGCCCTTGAGCCGGTCGTAATAGGCAACCAGTGATTCGCTTGCAGAGCCGCGCTGCGATGCCAGATCGGCCACGACGCCGTCAATCCGCGCGTCGGTGTAATTGTCCCATGCGGCGAAGACGAGCACGTGGGAACCGTCGGTGACCTGGGCCTGATCAAAGGCCGCAACGCGCAGTTTGGCCTTCACCTCGGCGTTCGTCACCACGATCACCTCGAACGGCTGCAGGCCGCTGGAGGTGGGGGCAAGCTGGATCGCCTCCAGAATATGGGCCAGTTTGTCATCGGGCACCTTGCGGGCCGGGTCCATTTTTTTCGTGGCATAGCGCCAGTTGAGTTTTTCCTGCAGCATCTTGATTGTCCTTTTCCGGGGTGCCAACCTTCGCGGTGTTGATTTGCGCGTCGGTATTCTTTTGTTACCTCGTATAGGTAGGGCACTGGACAGGAACCGCAAGAGCGCACATATTTGTGTGCAGGTTACAGGGATGAAACCGATGGACGTATGCCCGGAAGCATTCGGCACTTGCCGCAAGATCAACGAAGTGCTGTCCCGCGTGGGCGACAGGTGGAGCGTGCTGATCATCTTTGCGCTGCGCGATGGCAAACGGCGGTTCAACGAGGTGAAACACGAGTTGGGGATTTCACAGCGGATGCTGACCCTGACCCTGCGCGATCTGGAACGTGACGGGCTGGTGTCGCGACACTACCACCCGACGATCCCGCCCAAGGTGGAATACGAACTGACGGAACTGGGCCAGTCGCTGCGCGGCCCAGTCAAGGTAATGGCGGAATGGGCGCTGACGCACCACGAGGTGATCGATGCGGCGCGGGCAGCGTTTGATGCGGGGGATGGGGAAGTGGCGGCGTGAGGGGCGTTGTTGAGGATGGTTAAACGCGTTCCAAGTTAACTTAAGTGTCTGACAATTACAAGGCACGAACCATAAAGATCACACCTTGCAAAAATGGCAATATCATTAGCAAAATTGCAATAATTGTAAGTGCCGATAACGCAGAACGAACAACCGGATAAGATACATTTTGGAGTCGAATAAGGTCTCCGCAAACATGCTTGAGATATTGATCTCTCTCAATTGTCACAGTCGTCGAAAAAAGACCGCTACCATAATCGTCAAAAATGTAATTTCCGCTTGAGTCAGTCGCAAATGAAACAGCCTCTACCGAGTCAAACAGTAATTCTCCAACATATGGAATTTTGTTGATAGATTTCCATTGCGTATCAACTGCAATGAAGTTCGCTCTGTACTGTCTGAGAAGTGCGCGAATTTTTTCCGCCTCCTCGCTATCGTAAGCGGGAAGCTTGTTCTGGTAGGCTTTACGGAGGAAATCTGCCGCGTCTGAGCGGACTTGCTGCACAGTTACGCCAGCCGTTATTGCGGAAGCTGCATTTCTATTCCAGCGGACAAAATTAGGGCACCAACAAATAAACAACAACCGTGCCAAGAATAAAAATACACCGGAAAAGTACAAGCATTTCCAACTAAATGGTATATCTAAATGGATTTCGAATGGCGGCTCGAAACCAGAAGAATCTATCAAAAGTGTAGATGGAATATTTGATGATATCTTTAACAGGATTGGAACTAAAAATACCCAAATATAAATCGGTTTGATGAATGAGCTATCAAAGATGCGTTCAAGAGTATGCCAATCGAAGCTTTGATCTATAAGGCCACTTGTACGATCAGTTAGCTCGCGACCCATCCCTCACCCATCCATCTTCAGCGCCGAGATAAACGCCTCCTGCGGAATCTCAACCTTCCCGAACTGGCGCATCTTCTTCTTGCCGGCCTTCTGCTTGTCCAAGAGCTTGCGCTTGCGCGAGGCGTCGCCGCCGTAGCATTTGGCCGTCACGTCCTTGCGCATCGCACTCAGCGTTTCGCGGGCAATCACCCGGGCGCCGATGGCGGCCTGGATCGGGATCTTGAACATGTGGCGGGGGATCAGTTCTTTCAGCTTTTCCACCATGGCGCGGCCCCGCGCCTCGGCGCGGTCACGGTGGACCATCATCGACAGGGCGTCGACGGGTTCGTCGTTCACAAGGATCGACATCTTGACCAGAAAATCCTCACGATATTCGCTGATCGAATAGTCGAAACTGGCATAGCCCTTGGTCACCGATTTCAGGCGGTCGTAAAAGTCGAACACCACTTCGGCGAGCGGCAGGTCATAGACGACCATGGCGCGGGCCCCGGCATAGGACAGATCAAGCTGGATGCCGCGCCTGTCCTGGCAGAGTTTCAGGATGTCGCCCAGATATTCGTCGGGCACCATGATGGTGGCCTTGATGCGCGGTTCGTCGATGTGATCGACGAAGGTGAGGTCGGGCATATCGGCGGGGTTGTGCAGATCGCGCACCTCGCCATCCTTCATGTGCAGTTTGAAGACGACCGAGGGGGCGGTGGTAATCAGATCAAGGTCGTATTCGCGTTCCAGACGGTCACGGATCACCTCCAGATGCAGTAATCCGAGGAATCCACAACGGAAACCAAAGCCAAGGGCGGCGGAAGTTTCCATTTCCGAACTGAAAGAGGCATCGTTGAGCGACAGTTTTTCGATCGCTTCTCGCAAGTTTTCGAAATCGGCGGCGTCGACAGGGAACAGGCCGCAGAACACCACGGGCTGCGCGGGTTTGAAGCCGGGGAGCGGCGTGTCGCAGCCTTTGCGTTCGTGGGTGATGGTGTCGCCCACGCGGGTGTCGCGCACCTGTTTGATGGACGCGGTGAAGATGCCGATTTCGCCCGGCCCCAGTTCGTCGATGTCGACCATCTGCGGTTTGAGGACGGAGAGTTTGTCGATGCCGTAGACGGCGTTGGTCTGCATCATGCGGACGCGGTCGCCCTTGCGCATGATGCCGTCCATGATGCGGACCATGACGACGACGCCGAGGTAGGCGTCATACCAGCTGTCCACCAGCATCGCCTTGAGCGGTGCCGTGGCGTCGCCGGTGGGGGCGGGAAGGCGGGTCACGATCGCCTCCAGCACGTCGGGGATGCCGAGGCCGGATTTGGCGGAGATGTTGATGGCGTCGGAGGCATCGAGGCCGATCACATCCTCGATCTGCTGCTTGACGCGTTCGGGTTCGGCGGCGGGCAGGTCGATCTTGTTGAGGACCGGCACGATTTCGTGGCCCGCATCCAGCGCCTGATAGACGTTGGCGAGGGTCTGCGCCTCGACCCCCTGAGAGGCATCGACCACCAGAAGCGAGCCTTCGACGGCGCGCATGGAGCGGGAGACTTCGTAGGCGAAATCGACGTGGCCGGGGGTGTCGATCAGGTTGAGGATGTAGGTCTTGCCATCCTTGGCCGGGTATTCGATGCGGACGGTGTTCGCCTTGATGGTGATGCCGCGTTCGCGTTCGATATCCATACTGTCGAGCATCTGGGCCTTCATGTCGCGCGCGGCGACAGTGCCCGTCATCTGAATCAGACGATCAGCCAAGGTGGATTTGCCGTGGTCGATATGGGCCACGATGGAGAAGTTGCGGATCAGGGAAAGCTGGGTCATGCGGGGGATATGCGGGGGATTTGCGGGTTGGTCAAGCGGGGCCTGACGGCAGCGGAATACCGGATATGGTGGATGCCGCGGGTGGGGCCACTTTCCATGGCAACACGCGTTCGTAACCCGCTCATATCACGAGGTTTCTTGAATTTCCTTGCACGAATCGTCATAATCCGACTCATAAAGTGACCGGGATCAACCTGGCACGTCTTGGCAGATCGGGCAGTGAAATGAAAACAGCGGTGATTGCCGTCGCGTTTGGCGCGATGTGTTTTGCGGGTGCGGCCTGGGCCGGGCCGATCGAGCGGGCCTGCCTGCGGTCTGGTCAGGATGCGGCCAACAGGGCGACCTGTTCCTGCATCCAGCAGGTTGCCGACATGACGTTGTCGGGCGGCGACCAGCGGCAGGCGGCAAAGTTCTTCAGCGATCCGGAGCGGGCGCAGAACGTGTTCCTGTCGAAACGGGCCAGCGATGACGCGTTCTGGGACCGGTACCGCAATTTCGGGGCGACCGCCGAAGCCTACTGCGCCGGGTAACCCTTAGCGGAACGCGGGACCATGCGCCCAGAGGGTGAGTGACCAACGGGTGCCGGTGGTCACGGGCGTCACGCGGTGCAGCACAAAGCTGGGAAACAGGATGGCGCTGCCCTGCACGCGTGTTGCCGCAGCGATGTTGCTGTCGGCGCGGGTTTCGAGGGTGCCGCCGGTGTAGTCGCCGGGATCGCTGAGCTGCACCACCACGGTCAGCTTGCGGCGGGCGGCAAGGGTCCCTGCCCCGATGTCAGCGTGCCAGTCGAAATGGCCCTGATCGCGGGCATCATAGCGGGCGACCTGTGCGCTTTCGGAAAAATCGGACAGATCAAAGCCAAAGGCATCGCGGTTGGCCTGCGCCACAAGGGATGTCATCCGATCCATGACCCAGCCCGCATCCGGCAGATCATCGACCCAGACAAGACCCGCGCGGCGGATGCGCCCGTCGGTCACGCCGCCCACCAGACCACCTTCGCGCAGCGTCGCCGTGGCCGCGAGGGCGCACAGACGCTGGCAGTCCTGCGTACTGAAAGCCTGCGGAAGTGTGTGCATCCCCAGCATCAGAACACGTCAGGGGGTTGTCGTCATGTGATCGTGGTCCATCACAGCGGCGTCTTCGGCGGGGCGGTCATTGTCGACCGGTGCCTCGACAACCACAGTGCCTTCGTGTTCGAAGGTCAGAGTCAGGGTGATGATGTCACCGGGGCGCAGCGGTTTGGTCAGGCCCATCAGCATCAGGTGATCCCCTGCCCGGCCCAGCACATGCGTGGCGTTCCCGGGAACTTCGATGCCACCCATGATCATCTGCATCGACATGACGCCGTTCGCATCTTCGACATTGCTGTGCAGCATCGCCTCGGCCGCGACATCGGCCGTGACTGACAGGAGGGTGTCAGGATTCGGGCCATGGTTTTCGATCACGAAGTAGGCGGCACCCGATTTGGCGGTTTCGGTGACGACGCGGGCGTAGGCACCCACCACATGGACGCCTTCATGGGCAAGCGCAGGGCTGGCGAACAGCGACAGAAGCAGCAGAAGAAACGGGCGGAACATGGCATCCTCGGGGTTCATGGAAAGGCATGCGGGTGGTAACGCCAATCGCCCCACCGGGACAAGCGGCATATGCCCACAGCGCGCAAACGAAAAACCCCGCCAGAGGCGGGGCTTTGCAGAGAACTCCCAAAGGATCGCGCCTTAGACGGCTGCGAGCTTGGCGATTTCTTTCTTGATCTTCTGTGCCTTGGGCGACAGTTCATCATCCTTGGACTTGGCAAGGAAGGCATCCAGACCGCCGCGATGATCGACTGTGCGCAGCGCAGCGGCCGAAATGCGGAGTTTGAACGACTGGCCCAGCGCATCAGAGATCAGCGTGACGTCGTTCAGGTTCGGCAGAAACCGCCGACGGGTCTTGTTGTTGGCATGGCTGACCGTGTTGCCCGACATCGGGCCTTTGCCACTAAGTTCGCAGACGCGCGACATGGTCGTGTTCCTTGTCATCTAAAGTGCAGGGGCAGGACGCAAGCAGGCGCAGCCCGAATTCCATCGGGGGCAATTAGGCGGAATCGCAGGGCGCGTCAAGCGCGAACCGGTGAACAGGCGGGTCTGTCTTGTCGCCGCGAATGAAACATCGCGGGCGGGCCGTGGCGGAAGCCTGCCGAGGTGTTGAAGTGTCAGGACTGCTTTGCGCTTTTGCGGCGGAACAGGGCACGCTATTATCGTGTCAGCGCGGCAACAGGACTGCGAGCACAAGGTTGAGCATGATGATGGACCGGTTTCGTTTTGGTGTTGCGGCAATGGCAGTTGGCCTGATGTTCGGGCTGGCCCCGGCGCAGGCCGCGCAGGATCAGGCGACGTTCGATCTGATCCTGAAAGGCATCCGGGCAGGATCGCTCAGCTTTTCGGCGGTGCAGGACGGGGCGAATTACACGGTGACCGGGCAGTTGAAGACGACGGGCCTGCTTAGTCTGCTGCGCAAGATCCGCTATGACGCGAGTGCCAATGGCACCGTGACGGGCACGCGGTATGTGCCGGCGACCTATACCGAGAACGCGGATACGGGCAAGCGCCGGTCGCAGGCCGTGATGGCCTATAAGGCCGGTGTGCCGCAGGTGAAAAGTTACAACCCGCCGCGCGCGCCCAAAGCGTTTGATGTGGACCCTGCCACGATGGGCGGGACGGTGGACCCTTTGACTGCGTTGTATGCAACGCTGCGGACGGTGGCGGCGGGCGAGGAATGCAAGGTGAGCATCACGTTGTTCGACGGGCGGCGGCAAAGCCAGGTGACCACGGGCGAGCGGCAGGAAGCGGGCGAGCAGGTGGTGTGTCAGGGCGAATATCGCAGGCTTGCCGGGTATTCGGCCGAGGATCTGGCCGAAAAGACCCGGTTTCCGTTCAGTGTGATCTATTCGCCCACGGCGGACGGCATGATGGCGGTGACCGAGGTGTCGATGGACAGCCTGTATGGCAAGGCACGTCTGGTGCGGCAGTAGATGCGGGCGATCTGGTCCGTGAACGGCCTGCGCTAAGGTGAACGGCCCGCCCCTGCCGATTGACGATGCGATTGGGCCGCTGATGGCGGCACTGGCTGACAGGGGGATGGCCGTTCTGCAGGCGCCGCCGGGGGCGGGCAAGACGACGCGGGTTCCCTTGGCGCTGCTGGAACGGGGGCTGGTTCAGGGGCGCATCTTGATGCTGGAACCGCGCAGGCTTGCCGCGCGGGGGGCGGCAGAGCGGATGGCGGAAACGCTGGGCGAGCCTGTCGGGCGGCGCGTTGGCTACCGGATGCGCGGCGAGGCGCAGGTGAGTGCGGCGACCCGGATCGAAGTGGTGACCGAGGGCATCCTGACGCGGATGCTGCAATCGGACCCGGGCCTTGCGGGTGTCGGGGCGGTGATCTTTGACGAATTCCACGAACGCAGTCTGAACGCGGATTTCGGTCTGGCGCTGTGCCTTGAGGTGCGGGCGGTGCTGCGGGCGGACCTGATGCTGATCGTGATGTCGGCGACGTTGCAGGCGGGGCCGGTGGCGGCGCTGATGGGCGATGCGCCGGTGATCACGTCGGAGGGGCGGTCTTTTCCGGTGGAAACACGCTGGTTGCCGCGCCCGCTTGCCATGGCGATGCGGCCCGAGGCGGCGGTGGCCGATCAGGTGGTGCAGGTGTTGGCGGACGGTTCGGGCGGCGCGGTTCTGGTGTTTTTGCCGGGTGAGGGCGAAATCCGGCGGGTGGAGCGGTTGTTGCAGGGCCGGGTGCCTGTGGGGGTGGTGATAGCGCCCTTGTTCGGGGCGATGGATTTTGCGGCGCAGCGGGCAGCGTTGACGCCCGGCGTGGGGCGCAAGGTGGTGCTGGCCACGTCGATTGCCGAAACGTCGCTGACGATTCCCGAGGTGACCGTGGTGATCGACGCTGGCCTTGCGCGGCGGTCACGGTTCGATCCGGGGTCGGGCATGGCGCGGCTGGTGACGGAGCGGGTGACGAAGGCCGAGGCCGAACAGCGGCGCGGGCGGGCGGGGCGGGTGGCGCCGGGTCTGTGTTACCGGATGTGGTCAAAGGGCGAAGAAGGCGGGCTGGCCGCCTTTCCCCCGCCCGAGATTGCATCGACCGATCTGGCGGGGCTTGCGCTTGACTGTGCTGTATGGGGGTCGGCGGACCTGCCGTTCCTGACGCCGCCCCCTGCCCCGGCCATGGCCGAGGCGCAGAGCCTGCTGCAATCGCTGGGCGCGCTGGATGAGGGCGGGCGGATCACGGCGCATGGGCGCAGGGTGGCGGGGGTGCCGTTGCATCCACGTCTGGCGCATATGCTTGTGCGCAGCGCCGGGTCGCCGGATGCGGCGCTGTTGGCGGCGTTGTTGGCGGACCGCGATCCGCTGCGGGGGGAGCCTGCGGATCTGGAGCGTCGGATGGCGGTACTGCGGCGGGGCGGGCATGCGGCGGCGGCGCACCGTGCCACGGTCGAGCGGATCAGGGCAGAGGCCGGGCGGTTGGCGCGGCTTGTGCCTGCGGGGGCGGGCGGGGCCTGTGATATCGCGCAGATGGCGGCACTGGCCTATCCCGACCGGGTGGGGCTGCGGCGGGCGGGCGATGCGCCACGGTGGCTTTTGTCGGGGGGCAAGGGGGCAGTGATGGCGGCGGGCCAGCCGCTTTCATCGGCGCGGCTGATTGTGGCGACGGACCTTGACGGTGCCGCGCGTGAGGTGGGCGTTCGGCAGGCCGTTGCCATTGACGAGAGCGCGCTGCGTGCCGTTCTGGGGGACCGCATCGTGGCGCGCAGCCTGTGCGAATGGTCACCCCGCGACGGGCGGATTGTGGCGCGGCGGCAGGACGTGCTGGGGGCTGTGGTGCTGTCGGATTTGCCGTGGACGGATGCGCCGCCCGAACGGATGGCCGAGGCCGCGCTGGCAGGGCTGCGCGACGTTGGCCTGCGATGGACGGCGGCCACACGGCGTTTGGCGGCCCGTGTCGCGATGTGCCGGGGACAGGATAGCGCGCTGCCGGATTTGACGGAATCGAACATACTCGCACACTCCGAATGGGTTATCCCCTATCTTACCGGCACGAAAACGAAAGCCGATCTTGCGAACCTTAATCTGATGGGGTTGTTGCAGCAGGCGTTGGGGCGGGAGGGGCAGCAGACAGTTGACCGCCTTGCACCTGCGCATTTCACGACCCCTTTGGGCCGCCATGTGCCCATCGACTATGACGCCGAGACGCCGGGGATCGAGGTGCGGTTGCAGGAAATGTTCGGGGTGACTGTGCATCCCGTGGTGGGCGCGAACCGCCTGCCGCTGCGGATCACGCTGTTGTCGCCGGGCGGGAAACCTGTGCAGGTGACGATGGACCTGCCAGGGTTCTGGACGAACAGTTACGGCGATGTGCGCCGCGACATGCGGGGGCGGTATCCGCGCCATCCATGGCCCGATGATCCCCGGCAGGCAGAGCCGACGATCCGTGCCAAACCGCGCGGCACCTGACCGCTTCACGAAATCGCGAGGATTTGGTTACAGTCGAAACTTTGCGAAAAAAGCGCCCGTAGGTGATGTGACGGCAAGGACAACCCGCGCCGCAGATATCGAGGAAATCATCATGTCACCAACCAAGATCGCCTGCCTGTTCGCCTTTGTCGCGGCCCCTGCCTTTGCGGCAAACCCGGAAGTGGGCGGAGCACCCATGTACGAGACGAAGAACATCATTGAAAACGCCGTGAATTCGGCCGATCACACCACGCTTGTGGCCGCAGTCAAGGCGGCTGATCTGGTGGATGCGTTGCAGGGTGCCGGGCCGTTCACCGTATTTGCGCCCGTCAACGCCGCGTTTGCAGCGCTTCCTGCAGGCACAGTAGACACGCTTTTGATGGCGGAAAACAAGGACATGCTGACGAAGGTTCTGACGGCCCATGTCGTCGCAGGCGACTACAGCATTGCAGATCTGCGCGGCATGGTTGGGGCGGACGGTTATGCCAATCTGCAAACCCTGTCGGGCGACGCACTTTCGGTGAAATTCAGCGGCAACATGATGCAGGTGTTTTCGGAATCGCAGAACATCGGTAACATCACCGTGGCCGACGTGGATCAGTCGAACGGCGTGATCCATGTGGTCGATGCGGTGCTGGTGCCGAAGTAAGCCGAAACGGCCCTGCCGTCGCCAATGGATTGGCGGCGGCAGACCTGTCTGTCAGAAGGGCTGGCCCGGTGGGCGATTGGCCACGTCATAGCAGACGACAGTGAAATTCTTGAGCACATGCGGCCCGAAGGAATGGATCAGCGGCACGTCCGCCGCATCACGGCCGTAAGCCACGCGGATGCGCCCGATCCGGCGTTTGTTGTTGCGCGGGTCGAAGGTGACCCATCTGCCGCCCAGAAACACCTCTACCCAAGCGGAAAAATCCATCGGGCCGGTGACGGGCACGCCAATGTCGCCCAGATAGCCGTTCACATAGCGGGCCGGGATATTCATGCAGCGGCAAAAGGCAATCATCAGATGGGCAAAATCGCGGCAGACGCCGACGCCTTCTTCCCAGGCCTGTTCGGCGGTGCGGGTGGGACGGGCGAGTTGATAATCAAACCGGATATGAGAATTGACCAGATCACTGATGGCCTGCACGCGGCCCCAGCCGGGGGGAATCTGGCCAAACAGGTTCCAGGCAAGCTGACTGAGCCTGTCGGTTTCGCAATAGCGGCTGCCCAGAAGATAGACGAGCGTATCGTCGGGCAGTTCGGCGATGGGAAGTTCGGGGGCTGTCGGATCGGAAAAGTCGATTTCGCCCGAGGCATGGATTTCGGCCTGCGATGTCAGGCGAAGATCGCCGGGCGGTGCGATCATGCGGCGGCAGGTGTTGCCGAACAGATCGAAATACAGCGTTGACGGAAGGCCGGGGTCGGTCTGAAAGGTTTCGGGCACCGTCAGCGAGGCGAGTTGATCGACGCGCGGTGACATCAGACAGATAAGGGGTGTGGGCATGGAACAGGTGATGGTGATGTCATAGCCAAACCTGATCCGCATGCGGCCCCCGCTCATATCATTCATGACAGACCTATCCCCTGCGGGCCGACATGGAAACCGTTTCGCCCAAAGGGCAGCAGTCCAAGGCAGCAAAATGCGGTTCAGGCAGCGCCTGACCCCTCGGGTGCCCAACAAACTTGCGGTAATTTGGTTCCGCAGCACTGCGGGGGGAGGCAGAGCCCGCGCCGGGGCGGCGTTTCAGATTCGGCGCAGGCGGATCACCACGTCGACGCGGGACACTTCGGTTCCTTCAGGCGGGGCCGGAAGGCGGGCCAATTCAAGCTGATCCGCCGGGGCATCGGTCAGTTCGCCGCTGTCTTCCCAAAAGAAATGCGGGTGGTCATCCATACGGGTGTCGAAATAGCTTTTGGCACCGTCAACCACGACTTCCTGCATCAGGCCTGCGTCGCAGAACGCGCGCAGGGTGTTGTAGACGGTGGCAAGGCTGACTTTTTCGCCGGCATCGGCGGTGGCGACAAACAGGCTTTCGGCGGTGACATGGCGGTTCATGCCATCACCCACGAGCAACTGCGCCAGCGCAACCCGCTGCCGCGTGGGGCGCAGGGCCCCCCGGTTCAGCCAGTCGATGCTGCGGGTCAGGGTATCGGGGTTCATCGGGCCGCCTGTCTGCAAGTCTGTGTGGGTAATATAGGGCGCGCATCCCCCGCGCACAACGGAAATGACAGAGGCAGGCTGAAGCCGGCCCCCTGCCCTTGCCAGCCGTCAAAGCGGGGTGTTACACGGAATGAAAGCTCAGGAAGGCACACAGGCATGGCTGATTTCCCGACACGTTTCGACAAGGAAGATCTTCTGAAATGCGCGCGGGGCGAGTTGTTCGGCCCCGGCAATGCGCAGCTTCCGATGCCGCCGATGCTGATGATGGACCGCATCACCGACATTTCGAGTGATGGCGGCGAATTCGGGAAGGGGCATGTGGTGGCCGAATTCGACATCCACCCCGACCTGTGGTTTTTCGAGTGCCATTTCCCGGGCAATCCGATCATGCCGGGGTGCCTTGGGCTGGACGGGTTGTGGCAGTTGACGGGGTTCAACCTTGGCTGGCGCGGCTGGCAGGGGCGCGGCTATGCGCTGGGCGTGGGCGAGGTGAAACTGACGGGGATGGTGCGGCCGGAGCGGAAGCGTCTGACCTATTACGTCGATTTCACCAAGGCGCTGACGACTCGCCGCCTGACGATGGGCGTGGCCAACGGCCGGGTCGAAGCGGACGGCGAGGTGATTTATCTGGTGACGGATATGAAGGTGGCGCTGAGCGAGGCGTGAGACTGTCCTCTCCCCGCTGCTGCGCCTGACCGCACAGGGCGACGATGGTTGATGCATGACGTTCGGCGGAATACTCAACCCGCCAACCTGCTTGCCCCCTTCCCCTGCCTGCCCTAAACAGTCGAGAACTTCGTTGAGGGAGGCTTGTCATGCGCCGTGTCGTCATCACTGGAATGGGCATCGTTTCGTCCATCGGCAACAATGTGGCCGAGGTCGAGGCGTCGCTGCGCGCCGGCAAGTCAGGCATCGTGTTTGCGCCGGACTATGCCGAGCACGGGTTCCGGTGCCGCGTGCATGGTCAGCCGAACATCGTTCTGGAAGACAACATCGACAAGCGCGACCTGCGGTTCATGGGGGATGGCGCGGCTTATAACTTCATCGCCATGCGTCAGGCGATCGAGGACAGCGGGCTGGACGGCAGTGACGTGTCCAACGATCGGACGGGGCTGATCATGGGGTCGGGCGGGCCGTCGACGAAATCGTTCTTCCGCGCCCACAATATCGTGCGCGAAACCGGCAGTCCGAAACGGATGGGGCCGTTCATGGTGACGAAGGGCATGTCGTCGACCAATTCGGCCTGCCTTGCAACGCCGTTCAAGATCAGGGGCGTCAACTATTCGATCACCTCGGCCTGTTCGACCAGTGCGCATTGTATCGGGAACGGGACGGAACTGATCCAGATGGGCAAGCAGGACATCGTCTTTGCTGGCGGGGGCGAGGAGCTGGACTGGACGCTGTCGTGCCTGTTCGACGCGATGGGTGCGATGAGCAGCAAGTACAACGACGCGCCCGAAACCGCGAGCCGGACCTATGACGTGACACGCGACGGGTTCGTGATTGCCGGGGGCGGCGGTGTGGTCGTGCTGGAGGAACTGGAACATGCCCGCGCGCGCGGGGCCAAGATCTATGCCGAGGTCACGGGTTATGGGGCCACGTCGGACGGGTATGACATGGTCGCCCCGAGTGGCGAGGGCGGCGAGCGGGCAATGCGCCTTGCGCTGTCGACGCTGCCCGCGGGGCGCAAGGTCGGCTATATCAACAGCCATGGCACCAGCACGCAGGTGGGCGACGTGACCGAAGTGGAGGCGATCCGCCGGGTGTTTGGCACGGGCACGACACCGCCGATCACATCGACCAAATCGCTGACCGGCCATGCGCTGGGCGCTGCCGGGGTGTGGGAAAGCATCTATTCGCTGATCATGATGAACAAGGGGTTCATCGCGGCTTCGGCCAACGTCACCACGCTTGACCCCGCCCTTGACCCTTCGGAAATCGTGACCACGCTGCGCGAGGGGGTGGAGATTGACACGGTTCTGTCGAATTCGTTCGGGTTCGGCGGCACCAATGCGACGCTGGTGATGAGCAAACTTCTGGACTGATAACGATCGACAAAGGGGGACAGTGATGGCCGGATGGTTGACGGGCAAACGCGGCCTGATCATGGGGGTTGCGAACGAGCGGTCAATCGCCTGGGGCATCGCAAGGGAAATGGCCGCAGCCGGCGCTGAACTGGCGTTTTCCTATCAAGGGGACGCGTTCGGGTCGCGGCTGGCCCCGCTTGCCGCGTCGGTCGGTTCGGATGTGATGGTGGATGTCGACGTGACGCGCGACGACAGTCTGGACGCCTGCTTCGCCACTTTGGCCGAGCGGTGGGGCAAACTCGACTTTCTGGTACATGCAATTGCGTTTTCCGACAAGAACGAACTGACGGGCAGGTTCATCAACACAAGCCGGGCGAATTTCACCAATTCGCTGGCGATTTCGTGTTTCAGCTTTATCGACGTGGCCCGGCGGGCGGCGGCGATGATGCCGAATGGCGGGACGTTGCTGACCCTGACCTTTCAGGGGTCGAACCGCGTGACGCCGAATTACAACGTGATGGGCGTGGCCAAGGCGGCGCTGGAAAGTGCCACGCGGTATCTGGCCAATGATCTGGGGCCGCAGAACATCCGCGTGAACGCGATTTCGCCCGGCCCGATGAAGACGCTTGCCGGGGCGGCGATCGGCGGGGCGCGGGCGACGTATCGGCACACCGAGGCGAACGCGCCGCTGCGGTCGAACGCGACGCTGGAGGCGGTGGGCGGCACGGCGGTCTGGCTTGCGTCCGACTATGGCGCGTTCACCACGGGCGAAGTGGTGCGGGTTGACGGCGGGTTCCATGTGCTGGGCATGCCGCAGGCAGATAATCTCTGATCAGAAGTCCTGAGTGCGGCGCAGGCCGACGTCCGGACAGGGTTCAGGTTCGGGCGTTGGCGGGGGCAAGCGGATATTGGATGAACTGCCAACGTTGACGCGGGCCTTGCATTCACACGGAACGATTTTCTGATCGTGGACTGATCAGCGCCGCGCCGGACGGGCGGATGGTGGAGCGGGTAGCGGGAATCGAACCCGCGCCTTAAGCTTGGAAGGCTCTTATGATACCATTTCACCATACCCGCGCTGGGCGTTGATTAGCACTGCTTGCGGCAAGGCTCAACCCGCCAACTGCGCGAAACGGCCATCAAAATGCCGTTGGTCAGGCAAATGCAGCGGGCAGCCCTGCCCTGCCTGAGTGCGGCAATCTTTTCTGATTTTCATTAAATATGAAACACTTGGCTGCCAATGGCGGGCGCGGGTTCACGACCGGTTAACGCAGGCGGGCGCATCTTTCGGTTCGGGTTCCCCCAGGGGTGGGGGCGAAAGATGGGTGTGTCATGGGTGGGTGTGTCTGCGCCCCGGCCGGTTGTTGCCGGGCGGTGCTGCGATGACGGCTGTGCAAAAGATACCCGACAGCCACTGGTGGCTTTCGGGTGGGGTTGCGGGGGCAAATTTCGGACAGGCGTGGCGGTTTGCGGACGGCCAGGGCGTGATTGTCGGGATGATCGACGACCCGGTGAATGCGGGCCATGTCGATCTGGGGGGCACGGTCAATTCTGCGCTGGCGCTGCCCGATATGGGTGTGACGTTGCCCGGCACCATTGTCACCGGGCATGGCACGCAGGTGGCCGGTCTGATCGGCGGCATTGCGGGGAACCAGTCGGGGGGGATGGGGGCCGCCCCTTCGGCGGTGATCGCGCCTTCGGTGTTGCGGTTGCATGACAGTCTGCAGCCTGCGGAACTTGCGCGGTTGTTGGCCGGGCAGATGCATGTCGACGTGTCCAACAACAGTTGGGGCGTGCCGGGGGCATTTGCCGACAGCTTTCATCAGACCGCCTATCATGCCGTGGAACTGGCTTTGCAACAGGCGGTGACGTTGGGGCGGGGCGGATTGGGGACGAACATCGTCTTTGCAGCGGGCAACGGCAAGCTGATGGCCGGTGGCGGGAACCAGGGCGATGACACGAATTTTCACAGTCTGGCCAGCAGCAGGATGACGATTGCCGTGGGGGCGACTGATGCCACCGGGGGGCCTGCGTTCTTTTCCACACCGGGGGCGAGCCTCTTGTTGTCTGCGCCGGGGCAAGGGTTGACCACGGCGAACGGGCAGGATGCCGGGGCAAGCGGATCGGCCACCGTATCGGGCACTTCATTCGCGGCACCGCTGGTGACCTCGGCCATTGCGTTGATTTTGCAGGTGAACCCGAACCTTGGCTACCGCGATGTGCAGGACATTCTGGCGATCAGCGCGCGGCCTTCGACGCGGCCGGATGCGGTGGCAAACGGGGCCGGGCATGTGAATGGCGGAGGGTTGGTGTTTGACCGGGCGATGGGGTTCGGGCGGCTTGACGCCGAGGCGGCGGTGCGGTTGGCACGGCACTGGACGGCGCAGTCGACGGCGCAGAACGAACAGCATGTTGGCGGCGCGCTGATCCGGGATGACGCGGCAGATCAGGTCCGGCTGTCGCTGACGATGGGCGAGTCGCCGTTCGATCTTGATTGGGTCGAACTGACGTTGAGTCTGACGGACCCCGACCTGCGGCATTTGCGGATCGAGGTGATATCGCCCGCGGGAACCCACAGTGTGATCATCGAAAACATGCTGGCGGCGGGCGGGCGGATCACGCTGAGCCACTGCTTTTCGTCGGCGCAGTACCGGGGTGAGGATGTGGGCGGCACCTGGCAGGTGATCCTTTCGCATCCCACGGGTGGGGGGGGCTTGGCCGTCGCGGACGCGCGGCTTGATTTCTTTGGCGACGTGGCGGGGGTGGATGACACGCAATATGTGACACGCGCGTTTCGGAGCTTGGCGCAACAGGACCCTGACCGCCTGTTCCTGCGGGATACGGACGGCGGGCGGGACACGATCAACTTTGCCGCGGCCGGGGCGGCGGTGGAGATCGACCTTGACCGGGGCCGAGGGCACACGCAGGGGCATGACTTTCGCAGCAGCGGGTACGAGGCGGTGATCGGGTCGTCGCAAGGCGACGTTCTGCGCGGGAATGCGGGGCGCAACACCCTGACCGGTGACGGCGGGCGGGACAATCTGTGGGGCAAGGCGGGCGGCGATTCGCTGCGCGGGGATGACGGGGCAGACAGGCTTTACGGCGGGGCGGGCAACGACGTGCTGACGGGCGGCGCGGGGTGCGACACCCTGCGCGGGGGCGGCGGGGCAGACACGTTTGTTCTGGAGGCGGTGGCCAATCAGGCGGACCGGATTGTCGATTTCGAACCGGGGCGGGACCGTCTGGTGATCACCGAAGCCGAGACAACGGGCAGCGTCCATTATTCCCGCGCGACGGGACAGCTATGGTTCGACCCGGTTGAGGGCGGGTCGTTTTTGCTCGCGCAATGCGCGCCGGGCCTGACTTTAAGTGCGGCGGATTATATCCTGATCTGACCGACTGGGTGCGCCAAGCCGGTTGGCGTCATTCCCGATTGATTACATCCATATTGATTCAACCTTAAAGATATTGGCCATGGCCATAAGATAGAATTTTTTCCTCAATTCCACCTTATTATCGTTAACGCCACAATAACCAGATTTACGGATGGGTTTACGGAACGTAAGTTTCCGGTGTCGGGACGCACGACACGATCAACTGGCGGCTGAACAGGCTGCGGAAGTCCGAATATTTCACGGATTTCCACGGTGATCGACGCGCTGCGCCATCGTTAACAAAGGACCATTACATGCCATTTGCCTTCGAATTCACGGTTAATGCCTCCGAGCCCGCAACCAGCACCAACTTTCACACCATTCAGGCCGCAGTTGATGCCGCCGGCGCGGATACGCGCATTACGGTGGAACCCGGGGTGTATCTGGAAAACATCGTCATAAACACAAGTGGAATCACGCTTGTTTCGGCCGAGGGGCGCGAGGCGACCACCATCACGGGCACCCAGAACGGCAGCGCCTTTGGCACGATCGTCGTATCGTCAGGCGTCAACAACGTAACGATCGGCGGCCCCGGCGCAGGCTTTACCATCGAGGGCATTGACGGGCCGAACGCCAGCACCGAGGCAGCGGCGATCAATCTGCGCGGCAGCCACAGCGGCATCACCATTTCGGGCAACGATATCGAAGCCAATGGTGACGCCGCGTTACGAAGCGCCAATGCGACAATTCAGAACATTACCGTCGACGGAAATATCTTTTCCGGCACGACATTTGACGGAACGGCCGATGCACCGCGTGGGCTTGTCACGCTGGGGGCGAATGCGGGCAACAGTGCCAACATTACCTTCACCAATAACGAAATCACCGGAACGGCTGGCGGGTTGAATGCGGGGAATGTGCCGACAGGGGCCAACCTTGTGACCATTGACGCGCAGAATTCCAACATCAGCGACAACGTGTTCAGCGGCTATACCACCGGGGCGGGCACGCAGTTGCGGGTGCGCGAGGAATTCACCGACATTACGGAGAACACCTTTACCAGCCCGGGTGGCGGCAATCTGGGAATCACGGTTCAACTGACGCTGTTCGAGCCTGCGGGAACGATTGACGAAAACACCTATATCTATGGCAGCGGCAACGACCAGATCACCCTGCGGGCCGAGGACGAAAACGTGGACGGCGGAGCGGGTGTCGACACGCTTGTTCTGACCAGTTCGTTCTTTTCGCCGACCAATGTGGTGGACCTGTCGAGCGGGTTCGTGATGTCGAATGCCAGCGGCTTTGACGAGGTTTCCAACATCGAGAATGTGGTTGGCAGCAACCAGCGCGACGTGATCATCGGCAGCGATGGTGACAACGTCATCACGGCAAGCGGTGGAGAGGACATCATCGACGGGCGCGGCGGAAGCGACACGTTCAATGCGAGCAACACGAACGGGGCAATCACGGCCGATCTGGGCGACGACGGATATGTCAGCGGCCCGTTCACCGCAGACCTGACGAATGTGGAAAACATCCGCACTGGTGGCGGTGCCGACACGGTTTACACGTCAGACGCCGACAATACTGTGACGACTGGCAATGGGGCCGACACGGTTTATGCAAGCGGTGGCGACGACGATTACGATCTGGGCGCGGGCAGCGATCAGGTGATCTTTGCAGGCGCGCGCGACGGTTACACGATCACATGGGATGGCACGGATGCCATCGTGACGGAAACGGCGACAGGCGACACGACGACGGTTTCCGACGCGGGTATCCTGCAGTTTGCCGACAGCAAGGTGATCCTTGTCGACGATGCGTCGGCCGAGTTTTCGACGATCCAGTCGGCGGTCGATGCCGCGAGCGATGGTGACGAGATCATCGTGGCGGATGGCACCTATGTCGAGCAGGTGGTGATTGACGGGTTCAGCGACCTTACCCTCACGGCGAGCGAGGGGGCAGTTCTGCAGGCCCCAGCCGATGTGGTTGAAACCGTGCGGTCGGCAAGCGACGGTGAATTGCACGGCGTGTTGACCGTGATCGACAGCACGAATGTGGTGATCGACGGGCTGACCGTGGACGGCGACGGCCGCGCCGCGACAGTGGACGAAAATGGCGGTGTCGGGCAGGCCAACTTTGCCGGTGTGGTATTCCGCAATGCCTCGGGCGGGTTGGAGGATGTGACGATCACCGGGATCCGTGACGCCTATCCGGGCGGGTTGACGGAAGATGGTTTTCCGGTGGTCAGCGGCGCGCAGCGCGGGGTCGGGCTGATGGTCGACAATGACAGCCTGCTGACCTTCTTCATGCACGGCGGCGAGATCAGTGATTTCCAGAAGAACGCGACACGGATCAGCGGGGCTGATCTGGACGTGACGGGGGTGACGATCACGGGCGGCGGGGCCCAGCCCATCATCGCGCAGAACGGGATTCAGGTGCTCAATTCCACCGGCACCATCGACGGCAACACGATCACCGATATCGGCTATGCCGGGCCAGCGCCGGCTTATTCCGGGATCATCCTTGCCTATGGCAACACCGATCTGAACATCACGAACAATGTGCTGACCGGCGCGAACGAGGCGGATGCCGCGGCCAAGGTTGTGGGGATTTTTGTGTTGCAGTTCCCCGCGCCCAACACCGGCGGTTCGATCACGGGCAACACCATCAGCTTTGTCGATGAAGGCATCGACGTGTCGGGCGATCTGACGCCGGATTCGATCCTGATCGAAGACAACACGGTGACAGATATCGACATGACCGACCCCTATGCGGCGGGCGTCTATTTCGCGCCGACACCGGGATTGGACGTCGATCACGATGTGGAAGGGACGGACGCCGCGGATGTCCTGATCGGCGGCGCGGGCGATGACCAGTTTGACGGTCTGGGTGGGGCGGATGTGATCACCGGGAACGGCGGGGACGACGCGCTGTTCGGTGGCGGCGGGGACGACACGATCACCGGGGGTGATGGCGACGATGACCAATCGGGCGGCGCAGGGGATGACACCTTTGTCTACACAGCATCCGGAGAAATGGCGGCGAATGAAAGTGTCGTGGGTGGCGAAGGTGCGGACACGGTTCTGTTCTCCTCGACCACGGGCGGGACATTGACGCTTGGCACCGGGGTCAGTGTCGAAACCGTGCAGATCAGCACCGATGGCGCATTGAACGATGTGGAAATGAATATCGACGCCAGTGCCGTGACGGGCGGCCTGACGATCAACGGCAATGATGCCAACAACAGTATTACAGGGTCTGAGGAGGCTGACATGATCAATGGGGGGGCAGGCGACGATCTGCTGAATTCCGGCGCGGGCGACGACATGGTGGATGGCGGCGACGGTGTGGATACGTTGATCGTGGAGGGCGAGGCGACGTTCAACGTCGTGAATGGCGGGTGGGAGGTGGAGACAGCCGGGGATGGCGTCGATACCCTGACCAACGTGGAGATCGTGACGGATGGGGATGGGTCGGGCGCGACGTATCTTCTGGTCGGCGCGGGCGGATTTGCCACTATTCAGGATGCACTGGATGCGGCGGGTCCGGGCGACACGATCCTGCTGGCACCGGGCGAATACGACGGCAACTTTACCGTTTCGGTGGAAGGGCTGACAATCAAGGGGATTGGTGCGCCGGGGTCGGTGGTCATTCTGGGCACGTTCGAGGCTGACAACGCGATCACGGGTGACGTGACAACGTTCCTTGAGACGGCGTCAGGGTATTCGTCGGCTTCGGGCACAGGGATCACTATTGCGGCGGATGGGGTGACCCTCGACAACATCACCATCGATGGTTTTGCCACGGGGATCGACATTGGCGACGGCACGGACGCGCTGACTGTCAGCGGGGTGGACATCACGAACGGCGTGTACGGCATCAACAAGGGTGCTGCCGCAGATGCCAATGACGTGGTGATCGACGGATCATCACTGGAAGACCTGTACATCGGGATCATCTACCAAAAGGCAGTGGGTGCCGATGGTCGCGCCGATGGCTTGACGATCACGGACACGGATTTCACCAATCTGGGCGAAAAGGGCATCTATCTGGAAACCGGGTCGAATGTCCTGATTTCCGACATTACCATGGATGACGTTGGCCAGTTCGGGCGCGGTCCTGCGTTCGACATTCCGGCGCGGGTGGGCGAATTCGGGAACGGTATTGATATCAACCTGAAATACGACGACGGCACGCCCTATTCGAACATCGTGATCGAGGATTTCACCTTTACCGATGTGGGCGCGAGTGCCGGCGTGGATTCGGTTGTCGCCGATTTTGGCGGGGCCATCGTGGTCAAGGCCCGCGACGACGCGGGCAGTTACAACGTCAACAGTGCCAGCTTTGACGGTGCAATCGTGATCCGGGATGGCACCATTGACGGCACGTCGACCGGGATTCGCGCGGGTGAACCGGGGAAGAACATCACCTCCCCGGCCGTAACCGTCGAGAACGTGGTGATCACCGATGCAAGCGTGGCCGAGGCGGACAATGTCACCCAATCGACCATGACTGTCACGTTGACCGAAGGGGCGGACGATTTCGGCTTTGCCCCGACGACGACGGGCGATGTGGTCATCTCGGGCGCGGGCGGGAACGACACGATCCAGACCGGGGCGGGCAGTGACGAGCTGATCGGCGGTGCCGGTGATGACGTTCTGATCGGCGGCGCGGGGGCGGACATTCTGAACGGCGGGCTGGGCAGTGATACTGCATCCTATGTCGGGTCGGTCAACGGTGTCGGCGTGAACCTGACGCTGAGCACGGCCACAGGCGGTGATGCGCAGGGTGACACGCTGGCGAACATCGAAAACCTGACGGGATCGGGGGCAAACGACACGCTGACCGGGGATGAAGAGGCGAACATTCTGGTGGGCGGGGCCGGGGATGACAGCCTGACCGGGCAGGATGGGGATGACACGGTCCAGCACGACGCAGGCAACGACAGCATTGACGGCGGGGCCGGGACGGACGCTGTGACGTTCGACAACCCGTGGACCGATTATACGATCACGCGGGACGGCAATACCTATACGGTGACCGGGTTCGGATTTACCGACACGGTGACGGATGTGGAAACCTTTGTCTTTGACGGGGTGGAAATCGACGTTACCGCAGACCCGGATGTGATTGTGACCGCCTTTGCGCCAGAAGTCGTATCGGTGGAAGAAGGCGGGATCGACGAAGACGAAGATGCCGACACCATCGAGGTTGATGAAGGGTCGGCAGAGGACACGGTGGTTGCCACTGTCACTGCAGATGACATCAACCTGCCTGCTGGGGACAGCCTGACCTTCAGTCTGGTTGACGCGGACGGCAATCCTTTTGTCGGCCCCTTTACCATCAATCAGACTTCGGCGACCACGGCAGAGATTGTCGTTTCCGGCAATCTCGATTTCCTGACGCAATCCGAGCATGTTCTGATCGTGAAGATCACCGATTCAGACGGCCAATCCACCACCGAAGAAGTGACGGTGACGGTTCTGGACGTGAACGATGCGCCGTCCGACATCACGTTTGGCGACGACACGCCGAGCGTGGACGAAAACGCTGTCGGCGCGCAGATCACCACGGTGCTGGGGTCTGACCAGAACGCGGGCGACGTTCTGACCTATTCCGTCAGCGACGCCCGGTTCGAGATCATCACGCAGGATGGCAGCTTTGTTCTGGCGCTCAAGGAAGGGGAATCGCTGGATCACGAAGCCGAGGATGAAGTGACCGTGACGGTCACCGTCACCGATCTGGAGGGTGAAACCTATGACGAAGACGTAACCATCACGGTCAACGATGTGAACGAACGCCCGACCGACATTGCGTTTGGTGACGACACGCCGGCCGTTGACGAAAACGACGCGGGTGCCGCAATTACCACGTTGACGGGGACTGACCCCGACGATGGCGACAACCTGACGTTTGACGTCAGTGACGACCGGTTCGAGGTTGTGCAGGACGCAGGCATCTACACCCTGAAACTTCGCGACGGCGAAACGCTTGATCATGAGGCGGAAGACGGTTCGGTGACAGTGACGGTCAGTGCCACCGACGGAGATGGTGAAAACTATGATGAAGATATCACCATCACGGTCAACGACGTAAACGAAGCACCGACCGACATCACGACCGGGGACCTGACCCCGAGCGTGGCCGAGAACGCGGCGGGCGGCGTCGTGACGACCCTGATCGTCGCGGATGAAGACGACGGCGATACCTTTACCTTCGAGATTGACGACAGCCGTTTTGAAGTCGTTGAGGAGGATGGCACCTATACGCTCCAGCTCAAGGACGGACAGGCGCTTGACCATGAAACCGAAACCTCGGTTGATCTGGAGATCGAGGTTTCCGATGCGGATGGCGAGACGTTTACCAAGACGGTGACTGTGACCGTCACCGATGTGAACGAGGCACCGGGCAATGGGGCCGGTCTGGCCGTGTGGTCACCAGACGCCGTTCAGGCCGGGTTGCGCCGTGGGGTTCTGTTCCCCGAGGCGGTGGTGACCGACCCGGAGGGTGACATTCTGACCTATACACTTGTCACCGGGCCATCGGCGGGCAAACTGTATCTGGGCGACGTTGCCCTTGTGGCCGGGGCCACCCTGACCGAAGCCGAATTTGCCGCACTGACCTATGGCGCGCCAAACAGGGCGGGCAGTTTCAACGCATCGTTTACGGTGTCCGACGGGGTCAACGACACGCCATTGAACATCGTGTTGACCGTGTCACCTGCTGTGAATGACAGGGTTGCGGGCGACGTGAATGCCAATCTTCTGGATGGCGGTGCGGGTGCCGACACGATCATCGGTCGTGACGGGGCAGACACGCTTTACGGTGGGTCGGGCAAGGATGCGATATTGGGCGGGACGGAGGCGGACATTCTGTATGGTGGGGCCAACGCCGACGTGCTGCGCGGCAACACCGACCACGATCAGCTTTATGGTCAGGCCGGGGCCGACGTTCTGGTGGGCGGCGCGGGGGATGACCTTGTGGTTGGTGGCGGATCGAAAGACACGCTGCGTGGTCAGGACGGGGAAGACACGCTTGATGGCGGCGCGGGCCGGGACGAGATGAAAGGCGGCCTTGGCAATGATGATTTCGTGTTCAGTGCTGCACTTGGAACGGCGGACCGGATACTCGACTTCACCTCGCGCGAGGATGAAATCGTGCTGAGCCGCGCGGTGTTTGGTGCGCTGGGCGGTTCAGTGGGGGCGGGTGAGTTCCGGCTGGGCACCGAGGCTGTGGATCGGAACGACCATCTGATCTACAACCGCGAAACCGGCGAACTGTTCTATGACGCGGATGGGTCCGGGGGGCGTGACCAGATCCTGTTTGCCCGGTTCGAGCCTGACACCATCCTGCGGCTGGGTGATTTCGACATCATCGCCTGACGCGCGCAGCGCTATCACGGGGCGGGCCTGCCAACGCGGCAGGCCCGCTCTTTTCGTTCATTTGCGCGTAATGCGCCCGTCGGTATAGGGCGTGTAGGGGCCGTTCCTGGCCATGAATTCGGCCAGAACATCCGCCACATCCGGCCCGAAGTCATAGGGGTTGGCCGCGTTGACGAACATTTCAAACCCGTCGCCGCCGCCGCGCACATAGTTGTTCGAGACGACCTTGTAGGTGGCAGCAGGGTCTATCGGGCCCCAGGCATCGCCGCCGATCAGCACCATCACATCTGAAATGCGCGAACCGACCGGGGCCGCCGCATCAAAGCTGTATTGCATACCGGCCACCTGCAAAAAGCGCCCTGCCCCGTCTTCCAGTTGGCTGACGCCGTTTTCCAGCGCCGACAGAAGTGTGGCGCCGTCCACCTCGAACGTGGAGAGGGTGTTCTGGAAGGGCAGCACGGTCAGCACCTCGCCCATTGTCACGGGGCCTGCGTCGATGCTGGAGCGGACACCGCCGCTGTTTTGCAGGGCGATGGTGACACCCTGCCCTGCGACACGGTCGAGCATGGCATCGGCGATCAGGTTGCCCATGGCACATTCGACGGCGCGGCAGGTTTCGCGCGACCCGTCGATGGGCTCGGCGGCTTGCGCGACGACTTTCTGGCGAATCTCGTCGAGCGGTTTTGCCAGTTCCGCGATGCGCGCGACGGTGGCCGCATCTTCGGCCACGGCGGCATCCATGATCAGGGGTTCACCTGTCGAGGCGGTGACGGTGCCCGCATCATCAAAGGTGACGTTCAATTCGCCAAGGAGCTTGCCGTAAGCATAGGCCGACACGATGGCCGTCTGGCCCACCATGGTGGGATAGGGGCCTTCGGCGTTTTCGGCGACGTTTGACAGGTAGGTGTTGGTGTGCCCGCCCACGATGACATCAACGCCGGTGGTGGCAGCGGCGATCCTTTTGTCGACGTTGAAGCCGGAATGGGACAGCACGATGATCTTGTTCACGCCTGCATCCGTCAGAAGATCAACCTCGTTCTGGACGGCTTGAACGGGATCGGTGAAAATGACTTTGGGGCCGGGGCTGGCCAGTTCGGGGGTGTCTTGCGGGGTCAGGCCGATCAGGCCGATCGCCTCGCCTCCACGCTCGATCGTGACGGATTTGGCGATCTTGCCTGCCAGCAGGGGTTCACCCGATATGTCTGCATTCGACATCAGGATGGGAAATTTCACGGTGTCGACAAAACCGCGAAGCACCTCGGGGCCGTCATCGAATTCGTGGTTGCCCACGGTCATCGCGTCATAGCCCAGTTTGTTCATGAATTCGGCGGACATGGCCCCTTTGTAATAGGTGTAAAACAGGCTGCCCTGAAACTGATCGCCGCCGTCGACCAGAATGGTGTTGTTTGACCGCGCCCGCGCGTCGGCAATGGCTGTGACAAGGCGCGCCGTCCCGCCCAGACATTTCGATTCCGCCGCATCCTCGGCCGAGCAGGTTGAATCAGAGGCGTTGATCGGTTCGAACCGGGCGTGAAAATCATTGGTGTGCAGAATGGTCAGCGCGTAATCCGCCTGCGCAATTCCGGCGGACAGGCCAAAGGCGGCTGCCGTTGAAAGCAAAATCCTTGTCATCGAACCCTCGTCGTTGTTGAGATGAATACAGCCTGACGTTGCATGACAGCCAAGTCAAAGCCACCGATGCGCCAAAATGGCAGATTGCCGCAACGTCAGCATGACATCGCCGATGGATTGACCACTGGCACACATCCGTGCATGGAAAGCGCCATGTTGATTTACAAGATATTCCGCCGCCCCGAATGGGTCGCCTTTCAGACTGCCGGCACGACGGCGGGTGCGCCGATTGATCTGGTGGATGGGTACATTCACATTTCGACCGCCGCGCAGGTGGCCGAAACCGCAGCGCGGCATTTTGCGGGCGAAAGCGATCTGGTGCTGGTGGCGCTGGACGACAGCCGCCTTGGCCCAAGCCTGAAGTGGGAGCCGTCGCGCGGCGGGCAGTTGTTTCCGCATCTTTACCGGGCGCTGAGCCTTGGCGATGTGGTCTGGGACAAATCGCTGCCCTTGGGCGCAAGCGGCCACATCTTCCCCGAGGGGCTGTGGTGAATTTGCTGGAACGGGCCGGGCTGGCGGTTCTGCATCGGATCGATCCGGAGCGGGCACATGGCCTTTCGCTTGCCGCGCTGAACATGGGGCTGATCCCCCTGCCCGGCCCGGTGACAGGCCCAAGGTTGAAAACCACGCTGGCGGGGATGGCGCTGTTGAACCCGGTCGGGCTTGCTGCGGGATACGACAAGAACGCAGTGGCGGTGGACGCACTGGGGCGCGCCGGGTTCGGGTTCATCGAGGTGGGGGCTGCAACGCCGCGACCGCAAGAGGGCAACGCGAAACCGCGCCTGTTTCGCCTGACGGCGGATCGCGCCGCGATCAACCGGTTCGGCTTCAACAATGAAGGCGCGTCGGCGATTTGCGCGCGGATGGCGATGCGGCAGGGGGGCGGCGTTCCTGTGGGCCTGAACCTTGGGGCCAACAAGGACAGCGCGGACCGTGCGGCCGATTTTGCCGATGTTCTGGCGACCTGCGGGCCACATGCCGACTTTGCCACGGTGAACGTGTCATCCCCGAACACCGAGGCGCTGCGCGACCTGCAGGGGCCGGCCGCACTCGCCGCGATTCTGGCGGGTGTCATGCAGGTGCGTGCCGGTCTGGCGCGGCCCATTCCAGTGTTCGTCAAGATTGCGCCCGACCTTTCGGATGCGGAGCTTGCGCAGATTGCCGAGGTTGCGCTGAACGCAGGGATCGCGGGGATCATCGCCACCAACACGACGCTGGCGCGGGACGGTCTGGTCAGCGCGCAGCGCAATCAGCAGGGCGGGTTGTCGGGCACCCCGTTGTTTGAACGGTCCACCCGGGTTCTGGCGCGGCTGTCGCAGGTGACGGGCGGCAACCTGCCCCTGATTGGTGTGGGCGGTATTGGCTCGGCCGAGGATGCCTATGCCAAGATCCGGGCCGGGGCGTCGGCGGTGCAGCTTTATACCGCGATGGTTTATCAGGGGATTTCGCTGATCCCCAAAATAGCCACGGGCCTTGATCAACTGCTGGCACGGGACGGTTTTGCCACGGTGGCCGAGGCCGTGGGCACCGGGCGCAGCGAATGGCTTTAGCGAGGCAGGCGGCACGGGCGCTTGCATAAACGCGGCCCCGCGATCAGTATTGGCTCAACACCCCATGGTGATGATGATGGAGGCCCCGATGACCCTGTTGACCGCAGCCACCGCAGTGAGGCTGAACGCCTATGCGCCCTATTCCCGGTTCAAGGTAGGGGCAGCGCTGCGCACCGTGTCGGGCACGGTGTTTACCGGGTGCAATGTTGAAAACGTGGCCTATCCCGAAGGCACCTGCGCCGAGGCAGGGGCGATTGCCGCGATGATTGCGGCGGGGGAAAGCGAAATTGCCGAGATTCTGGTGATTGCCGACAGCCCCACCCCCGTACCGCCCTGCGGCGGGTGCCGCCAGAAAATCGCGGAATTCGCCGGGCAGTCGGTGCAGGTGACGTTGTGCACCACGGACGGGCTTACGCAGGCGATGACGGTGGCGGATCTGTTGCCGGGCGTGTTCACGGCGGCCCACATGGACCGGACCTAGGTTTTGGACGCGCGGGCGATCATCGCGGCGCTGCGGCGGGGTGACATTCCCAAAGCAGAGGATCTGCGCTGGTTCGCGGCGGGGCTGGCGGATGGCCGCGTCACGGACGCGCAGGCGGGGGCATTTGCCATGGCGGTGTGCTGGCGGGGTCTGGGTGACGCGGGGCGCGTGGCCCTGACCCGCGCCATGCGCGACAGCGGCAAGGTGCTGACCTGGGATTTGCCGGGGCCGATTCTGGACAAGCATTCGACGGGCGGGGTGGGCGATTGTGTGTCGTTGCTGCTGGCACCCGCACTGGCGGCTTGCGGCGCCTATGTGCCGATGATTTCGGGGCGCGGGCTGGGCCATACCGGCGGCACGCTGGACAAGCTTGAATCCATTCCCGGATTTCGCACGGGGCTTTCCGAAGATGCGCTGCGCACGCAGCTTGGCGGGGTGCGCTGTGCCATCGTGTCGGCGAGCGCCGACATCGCCCCCGCCGACCGCAGGCTTTATGCCGTTCGCGATGTGACGGGCACGGTGGAAAGCATCGATCTGATCACCGCGTCGATCCTTTCGAAAAAGCTGGCGGCGGGGCTGGAGGGTCTGGTGCTGGACGTCAAGACCGGGTCGGGCGCGTTCATGGCGACGCTGGAACAGTCGCGCGAATTGGCCCGCGCATTGGTCAGCACGGCGCAGGGGGCGGGGTGCATGACCACGGCCCTGATCACGGACATGAGCCAGCCGCTTGCCACCGCAGCGGGCAACGCGCTGGAGGTGATTGAGGTGATGGAAACGCTGACCGGCACGTCGGTCAACGCGGCGCTGTGGGATCTGACGGCGGCACTGGGGGGCGAGGCGCTGGCCTTGGGCGGGTTGGCGGCGGATGCGGCGAACGGCGCGGGGCAGATTGAGCAGGCATTGGAAAGCGGGGCCGCAGCCGAGTATTTCGGGCGCATGGTGGCGGCACAGGGCGGGCCTGCCGATTTCGTGGACCGCTGGCCCGACCGCCTGCCCGCAGCGCCGGTGATGCGCGAAGTGCCATGCAGGGGCATGGGCTTTGTGTCGGCCATCGACACGCGCGCGTTGGGCGAGGTGGTGGTGCATCTGGGCGGTGGCCGTTTGCGGGATGGCGACAAGGTCAACCCCTCGGTCGGGCTGTCCGACATGGCAATGATTGGCGAGGAGTTGAACGGCGATCTGCCGCTGTGTCTTATTCATGCGGCGACCGAGGCTGATGCCGATGCCGCGATGGTGCGTATACAGGCCGCTTATCACCTGACGGAAACGGCCCCGACTGACCCGCCGCTGATCTATGAACGGATCAGTTGATGGACGGTTTGGACAAGCGGGCGTTTCTGATCGTGATGGATTCGGTGGGGTGCGGGGGCGCGCCTGATGCGGACCAGTTCTTCAACGGTGCGGTGCCGGACACGGGGGCGAACACAATTGGCCATATCGCCCAAGCCTGCGCGCAGGGTCGGGCCGATGTGGGGCGCAGCGGGCCGCTGCATATGCCGACGTTGATGGGGCTGGGGCTGGGTCAGGCGGTGCGGTTGGCGTCGGGGCTTGGGCTGGACGGTGCGGTTGGTGCTGCCGCGGGGCGGTGGGGGGCCGCGACCGAGGTTTCGCGCGGCAAGGATACGCCGTCGGGGCATTGGGAACTGGCTGGCGTGCCGGTGCCGTGGGACTGGACCTATTTCCCGGTGACCGAACCGGCCTTTCCCCCCGACCTTGTGGCGCAGGTGTGCCGTCTGGCGGGGACGGAGGGGATACTGGGCAACTGCCACGCATCGGGTGTGCCGATCATCGAGGCCTTGGGGGCCGAACATCTGCGGACTGGTTGGCCCATCTGTTACACGTCGGCGGACAGCGTGTTCCAGATTGCGGCGCATGAAGAGGCGTTCGGGCTGGAGCGGTTGTTGACGCTGTGCGCAAACCTTGCGCCGACGCTGCATGCGATGAAGGTTGGCCGGGTGATCGCGCGGCCTTTTGTGGGGCGCGAAGGTGCGTTCCAGCGCACGTCGAACCGGCACGATTATGCGATGGCGACGCCGGCCCCGACGCTTCTGGATTGGGCCAGTGATGCGGGGCGGGCCACGCATGCGGTGGGCAAGATCGGTGACATCTTTTCGATGCAAGGTGTTGGCACGCTGCACAAGGGCAAGTCAGACGGTGACCTTTTCAAACATTTGCACAGGCTGGGAGGCGAGGCAGAGGGCGGTTCTTTGACCTTTGCGAACTTTGTCGAATTTGACAGCCTGTTTGGCCATCGGCGGGACGTGGCGGGTTATGCCCGCGCGCTTGAATGGTTCGACCTGCAGGCAGGCGCGTTTCTGGCGGCGTTGCGGCCCGGGGATATTGCGCTGTTCACGGCGGACCATGGCAATGATCCGACGTGGACAGGCAGCGACCATACGCGGGAACGGGTGCCGGTTCTGATTGCGGGCGCGGGGGCGGGAAGCATCGGGCATTGCGCCTTTGCGGATGTGGCAGCCAGCATCGCACAACATCTGAACATCCCGTCCGCCGGGCCGGGGAGGAGCTTTCTGTGACGCTGTCGAAGGTTGAACTGCACCTGCATCTGGAAGGCGCGGCACCGCCCGCGTTCATCCGGGGACTGGCGCGCGAAAAGCATATCGACATCGGTGGCATCTTTGACGCGGAGGGCAATTACCGGTTCAGCGACTTCTGGGAGTTCCTGACGGTGTATGAGGCGGCCACCAGCACCTTGCAGCGCCCCGAGGATTACCAAAGGCTGACGCTTGCCGTGCTGGAGCAAAGTGCGCAGGCGGGTGTGGTGTATTGCGAAACGTTTCTGTCGCCGGATTTCTGCGGCAACCGGGATGTGGGTGCCTGGCGCGAATATCTGCATGCGATCCGCGAGGCGTCGGATCAGGCAGAGCGCACGATGGGCATCACACTGCGCGGGATCATCACCTGCATCCGGCATTTTGGCCCCGACAAGGCCCGGCAGACCGCGCGCTGTGCTGCGGAAACGGCGGGTGACTGGATCGTGGGGTTCGGGATTGCGGGGGACGAAAAGATTGGCGAGCCAAAGGATTTCCGGTGGTCCTTCGATGCCGCGCGGGAAGCGGGTCTGCGGCTGACCGCCCATGCGGGCGAATGGGGCGGGCCGCAATCGGTGCGGGATGCGCTGAGCGATCTGGGGGTTGAACGCATCGGCCACGGCGTGCGCGCCATCGAGGATCTGGCACTGGTGGACGAACTGGCCGAAAAGGGCGTGGTTCTGGAGGTGTGCCCGGGATCGAACATCGCGCTTGGGCTTTATCCCGATTACCGCGCGCATCCGATTGGCGAATTGGACAGGCGCGGCGTCAAGGTCACGATCAGCACCGATGATCCGCCGT
Source organism: Gemmobacter sp. (assembly GCA_031425195.1). Lineage (GTDB taxonomy): Bacteria > Pseudomonadota > Alphaproteobacteria > Rhodobacterales > Rhodobacteraceae > JANPIX01. The sequence goes on from JANPIX010000008.1 coordinate 119,100, forward strand.
TCTTTCACACCACCATGGCGCAGGAATACGACTGTCTTGCCGAAGCGCTTGACTGGGACGACGGACAGTTTGCGCGGATTGCACGACAGTCGCTTGACGCGGCGTTCTGCGATGCCGATACGAAAACCCGGATCGCGACATTGCTGGAGACATCGCATGCTTGACCATCTGACCGTCGTCAGTCACCCGCTCGTGCAACACAAGCTGACGCTGATGCGGGAGCATGACACGTCAACCGCCAGTTTCCGGCAGCTGTTGCGCGAGATAAGCCTGCTGCTGGCCTATGAGGTGACGCGCGAACTGCCGATGACGACCAAGCGGATCCAGACGCCGCTGGAGCCGATGGACGCGCCGGTGATCGAGGGTAAGAAGCTGGCGCTGATTTCCATTCTGCGGGCGGGGAACGGGCTTTTGGACGGCATTCTTGAGCTGATCCCGGCGGCGCGGGTCGGGTTTGTCGGGTTGTACCGCGACCATGAAACGCTGCAACCGGTGCAGTATTACTGCAAGGTTCCCGACCGTCTGGAAGACCGGATCAGCATTGTGGTGGACCCGATGCTGGCCACGGGCAATTCTTCGGTGGCCGCCGTCAGTCTTCTGAAGGAAAAAGGGGCGCGTAACCTGCGGTTCCTGTGTCTTCTGGCAGCGCCCGAGGGCATTGCGCGGATGAAAGCGGCGCATCCCGATGTGCCCATCGTCACGGCGGCGGTGGACAGTCATCTGAATGAAAAAGGCTATATCGTGCCGGGGCTTGGCGATGCGGGCGACCGGATGTTCGGCACCAAGTAACGCGCGTCATGCCTTGCAGATCGTTTGCAGAAGTGCCCAGTCGGCATCGGACAACAAAGGTGCTGTGGCGCGACCGGCAAAGGGATCAGCCTCGATCAGGGACAGGGTCGCCTCTCCCGATTTGTCGATGGCATAGGCATAGGGGCTGCTGGGCAGACCCGCCGCCTCGAATGCGGCAAGAAGGGTGATGTCGTCGACGGGTTCGGGCTGTTTGCGCAACAAAGCCTCGCCATAGCCCGCGATGGCACCGGGTTCCAGTTGGCCACTGGTCATCAGGCCCACGGTTGCCGGCAGACCGGCGTGGGACAAAAGCGGTTCCAGCGGATCTGCCGTTGCCGCACGGAGCGATTCCGCAAGCGCGAACCCGGCAAGGGCGGCAGGCCCCTTCTCGTTTTCGACAAGGCTGCGGTTCAAAAGGATGATGTGCCCGGGCAACTGGGCCGATCCGGGGACACCATCGGGAAGAATGCGGAGTGTCCAGGCCACATTGGTGCCGAACAGACGCAGGGACAGCCGATCCAACACGGCCTGCGCGGCGGGCCGGGCACAGGGTTGGCCCGTCATGCGGGCAAGATCGCCAAGGGCGGCCTGCCCGATCCGGCTGCGCGCGCCCTCGGGCACCATGCGGGCGGTCTGATCGACAAGCTGGCGCGGGCCGACCCATGCCATGAGGCCGCCCACCACCAGAAGGCTGCCCAGCAGCACGGCAAGCCGCACCCGACCGGGCCGCGCCCGCGCAAATGCCAGTGCGCCGCGCACCTGTTCCAGGGCAGCGATCATGTCGGGATCGTCGAGTTCCAGTGTTTCGGGCGCATCGAGGCCGGGCGCATAAAGCGCGGGCATGTGGCCGGGGTTCAGACGTTCGACAGCGGGAAGCGACCAGTGGCTGAGCGCCACATCGGTTCGCGGGTCGGACAGGACGATGGACGCCTCGCCGAAACTGACAACCACCTCGCGGCGTTGCGCTTCGGGCATGTCGCGCCAAAGGCCCTGACTTTCCAACTTCTGATACTTTTTAAGCGCCGTCATGGCTGTCGGGCGGCCTTATGCTGGCTCCATTGACGGCCACCCTAGCGCAGGGCTTTGTGTCTGCCAATCACCGCGTCGTCACGCGGTCAGCGACGGCCTCGCGCCAATGGCGGCGGCAGAGCGACACATAGGTTTCATTGCCGCCGATCTGCACCTGATCGCCATCGCAGAGGGGTTTGCCATCCGGCCCCTTTCGCACGACCATGGTCGCCTTCTTGCCGCAATGGCAGATGGTGCGCACTTCGCGCATTTCATCGGCCCAGGCCAGAAGGGCCGCCGATCCGGGAAAGAGGTCGCCCTTGAAATCGACGCGCAGGCCATAGCACATGATTGGCACCGCGAGATCATCCACCGCCCGCGCGAGTTGCCAGACCTGAGTTTTGGTCAGAAACTGAGCCTCGTCTATGAACACACAGGCGACGGGGCCGTGGGTCAGCCGTTTTGCTATCTTGGCGAACAGGTCTTCGTCGGGGGCAAAAGTATCGGCCGGTTCGCCAATGCCTATGCGGCTGGCAATCTTGCCTTCGCCGGCGCGGTTGTCAAACTGGGCGGTGATCAGGAAGGTCACCATCCCGCCTTCGCGGTAATTGTGCGACGCCTGCAGCAGTGACGTCGATTTGCCGGCGTTCATGGTGGAGTAATGAAAGTAGAGCTTTGCCATGGCGCGGATCTATCCAAACGGCCTGCGCCCTGCAAGCGCACGGTGGGGCCATCTTTCGCAGAAGGATGACCCCGAACGCACGGCCCGGCACGGGGCCGGGTACTGGTACCATTCCGGCACATCCGGAACTGGAAATAACATGACAAACCGGACCGCCGCGATTAAGGGGAAAGGAGTGTTCCCGTTCCCCCCTGACGCAGAAAATCAGCCGATGAGCCTGACCAGTTATCTGAAAAAACACACCGAATCGCTGGTCAAGGAAGTTGGCATCGAGGCGGCCTGCGCGTTGACGGGGAAATCGAAGGCGACGCTGGGGCGTTATTATGCGGACAACGGCGACCATGACGACAGGTTCATGCCAATTGACGTTGTGGCCCAACTGGAAGAGGCGGCTGCCTTCCCGCATGTCACTGCAGCGCTGGCCGATCTGCGGGGCATCACGATGGCCTATGACATCGACAAACGGAATGCCCCTTCGACCACGGTGAACAACGATGTGGTGGCGCTGGCGCAACGGTTCGGGATGCTGATGGCGGAATACAACATGGCGATCAGCGACGGCAAAATCTCGATCAACGAGGCAAAGCGGCTGCTGCGTGAGACGTTGGCCATTCAGCAGGTCCTGCTCGACATGAAACTGAACCTGGAAGAAGAGGCCGTCTGACACCGCCCCGATCGGGGGGCGGTGCCTTGGTGCCGTGTGTGGTCAGGCCACAGCGCCTTTGGGGGCGCGGTTCGGCGTGCCGGGGCGGCGGTTGCCACCGGCGCGGATCGGCGTGCCACCGCCGCCTGCCGGACGGGCGGCATGGGCCGGTTTGAACGGTTTCGCGCCAGCCGGTTTGCTGTGCGGTTTGCCCTGCGAAGCCCCTTGCGAGCCGCCGCCACCGCCGGATTTGCCTTGCACCCGGCCCTGCCCGCGACCGCGCGCCTGACCCTGTTTTGGCACGGCCGCCACGATATCGGCTGCCCACGGTGCGCCGCCGACGACCGGGATCGGTTTTTTCAGCATCTTTTCGATGGCCTGAAGTTCGCCCATTTCGGCGGGCGCGCAGAACGCCACGGCAGTGCCTTCTGCCCCGGCGCGGGCGGTGCGGCCGATGCGGTGGACATAGTTTTCGGGAACGTTCGGCATGTCAAAGTTGTAGACGTGACGCACACCCGGAATGTCGATGCCACGCGCGGCCACGTCGGTGGCCACCAGCACGTCAAGTTCGCCGTTGCGGAATTCCGTCAGGGTGCGGTCGCGCTGGTTCTGGCTTTTGTTGCCGTGGATCGAACCCGCCTTGAAGCCCCAGGTCACCAGCAGCTTCATCAGTTTTTCCGAACCGTGCTTGGTGCGCCCAAAGACCAAGGCCTGTTCGCCGACATGCGCCTTCAGATAGCCTTCCAGAAGACGGGCCTTGTCGCCTTGGGGCGTGAAATACACGCCCTGCACGATCCGCTCCACCGGTTTGCCGGGCGGTGCGACCTGCACCTTGATCGGGTCGCGCAGATACGTGCCGGCCAGTTCTTCGATGTCTTTCGGCATCGTGGCACTGAACAGCATGGTTTGACGTTTCAGCGGGATGTGCTTGGCAATCTTGCGCAAGGAATGGATGAAACCCATGTCGAGCATGTGGTCCGCCTCGTCCAGCACAAGGTAGCCGCATTTTTCAAGGCTCAGGGCATTCCGCTCCAGCAGGTCGATCAGGCGGCCGGGGGTGGCGACCAGAACGTCGGTGCCTTTGCCCAGTTTTTCTGTTTGCTTGAAGATTGACGCGCCGCCCACGACGGTGGTCACCTTGCAGGGCGTGCCCTTGGTGAACACTTCGAGGTTGGCCGCAATCTGCACGACAAGTTCGCGCGTGGGCGCAAGGATCAGGGCGCGCACGTGGCGCGGGCCGGGCGGATGGCCGATGTCCAGCAGGCGGTGCAGCAGGGGAAGGCCGAAGGCCGCCGTCTTGCCGGTGCCGGTTTGCGCCAGACCCATCAGGTCACGGCCCTGCATGATATGGGGAATGGCCTGCACCTGAATGGGTGTCGGCATGTTGAGCGTGGTTTTTTCGAGTGCGGTGATGATGCGGGGCGAAAGCCCGAGGTCTGCGAACGTGGTCATGTACGTCTTTCCGGACAGCACAGTGCTGCCCAAAGAAGGCCGCACGCGGGCGGCCGGACGGGGGCACCGAACCCTCGCCCCCGGCTGATGCCGTTGGGCCGTGTGCGGCGCGGAACCCCTGCGTGATGGTGGGAACCTGAGGCCGGGCCTGTCCTTGAACAAGGGCTGCTCACGCGGCAGCGGCCATGGCGTGGGGTGCAAATGGGGGATTTCAAGGCGAATGTCAACCAGCAGCGTGCGCCGGGGAACCTATCTAATGTCCGCGCGTTGCGACCATACATTCATTTATGGAGCTGTCCCATGCGCTTGCGCTTTGCCCTTCTGCCCTTTCTTGCCCTGTTTGCCGTGACCGCCTGTGAAACGGTCGAAGGCGCAGGTCGTGACCTTCAAACCGCTGGCGAAGTCGTCACGACGGAATCACAGGACGTGCAGAACGACATGTGATCCGTTCTGTACCCAAAAAGAAACGGCGGGTTATCACCCGCCGTTTTTTTGTGCCCGCTGTCACAGATCAACTGTGGCGACCTTGTCCTTGTAGTCTTTCTTGGGGTCGATCCCGAGCATCATCTTGATCCCGGCAAACAGGCTGTTCGCGTCGAACCAGATCTTTGCATCGTCGGGTTCAAACCGAAGCAGCACAAGGTTCGGGTCGGTCTTGCCGCCTTCATACCACGCCGCGACATAGGGGTTCCAAAGCGCGTCAACCACGCCCGGGTCGGTATTTTCGACCAAGGTGCCCTGAACCGACGCAAACAAGCTGTGCGATTTGGAGACGAAACTGAACTGCGCCGGTTGTTCGCCGCCAAGCGCCTGAACAAGGTGGGTGTCCTTTGAGGTGAAGAACCAGATCGGCCCATAATCACCATCGTCAAGCATCTGAGCCGTCATTGGCCGCAGATCCTGGCCCGCCTGATCCAGACCGAGCATCACTGTCATGTCCGAGCGCAGCGCGCTCCAGAATGCGGTTCGTGCCTCTTCTTCCGTCTGCATGTGTTTACCTTTCACTAGTTGCCACCGGCAACGTTCAGACGGGGGGGCGGTTCCGGGGGTTGGGGGAAGGCCTATGCAATTCAGATGGATCGAATCGGAAGATCGCGATAAACTTCTGGTTGTATTGCAGATGAATTTGAAAAATGGGGGTTGGAATGCGCGGATTTCTTGCCTGTCTTTGTGCTGCCGGGATGATCGCGGGATCGTCTGCTGCAGAAACCGTGCACGAATTGAAGATCGGGACGTTTGCGGATGGAATCCTTTCATCAACGGCGGCAAAATCGACAGTGGATGCGATGAACGGGTTGGTTGCGAACAGTGGCCATGCCGAATGTGCCGGGGTCGGTTTCAAGATTGTGCTTGGCCCGCAGAAATACGGCCCGAACATTCCGAAGTCGGTGGGCAACGGAAACTTTCAACAATTTCGCGGATCTGGATTTTCCATCAATCTGGTCAGTCAGGTTCAGGAATGCGGGGGGTTCGTTGTCGCGCGGGGTCAGTCTTTCGCGGGATGCACGGACAAGGGATCATTTCCGGTCACCGTGATCGCCAGTAGCCGACGGGACATGCGGCCGTTTCTCTGGCTGCATGAACTTGGCCATTCGCAGGGTCTTGCAGATCGCTGCGATGACCGGGAGGACGGCTGTCGTTCCAATATCGGCTGGGTCATGGCGGGCGTTCTTGACAAGCGGAACGTGAAGATCGGGTCAGACGAATGCCGGGCGCTGGATGGGGAACAGAACTTTCCCATTCTGATCGAGGCTGACAATGCGCTGGAAAACTCGGTGGACGATATTCTGGAGCAGGATTGGAACCATGCGATGCCTGTTCTGAGCATCCTTGACCTGACTGACGCGGACAAGGAACGGCTGCGCGCGGCGTTGATGTCCGATGATACATCCTTGTGGGCCAACGCGGTTCTCGCGCTTGGGCTGGTTGGAACGGAAGATGATGTGGAAACCATCACGGGCATCCTTGACGCGCCGATCCTGTCAACGGACCCTGAGGCAGAAGCGGGGGAGGTAGATTTTGGTGTGATCGACGCCAAGCTGAACGTGCCCATAGCCCTTGGCTATATCGCCAACAGAACACAGTCGGGCGCGGTGATCGGCAGGCTGGAAGAACTGGTCGCGCCGACGCGCAACGCTTCGTTGTTCGAAGGGTTCGCCGATCCCGATGCGACGGCGGAGTATTCGGCTGCGCTGGCGCGCAATGTGGCGGTTGGCTTGGCCCTGTCGGGGATCACCGAGGGCAGCAGTGCCAACCTGCAAACGCGGGCAATCTTTGACAGCAACTTTCGCGGCAGCAACCGGGAATCGAGCCTGAACATGGACGAGGCGTTTGTCGAGCAACTGGATGGGTTGTCGGTGGAGGTGTCGCGCCGGGGGCTGGCGGAGGTGTTGCTGGAACAGACGACGGAATTTCCGCAGTAAAAGCGCCTAGCCCAGCCCGATGCTGCGCAGGGCGGTGCGGATTTCGTCAAGCACGCCCATATCCTCGATCGTGGCGGGGGGTTTGAACGCGGCACCATCGGCGATCTTGACCATGGTTCCGCGCAGGATCTTGCCGGAGCGGGTTTTGGGCAACCTGTCCACCACAAGGGCGCGTTTGAAATCGGCGACGGGGCCGATCCTGTCGCGCACGCGGGCCACGCAATCGGCGACCACGCTGGCGGCGTCGCGGGTGCAGCCCTTGTTCAGGCACAGGAAGCCCAGCGGCACCTGTCCCTTGATCGGATCGGCCACCCCGACAACCGCGCATTCGGCAACATCCGGGTGGCCCGCCAACACTTCCTCCAGCGCGCCGGTGGACAGGCGGTGGCCTGCAACGTTGATCACGTCGTCAGTGCGGGCCATGATGTGGATATACCCGTCTTCATCGACAAAACCCGCGTCGCCGGTTTCGTAGAATCCCGGAAAATGCGAAAGATAACCCTTCTGATACCGCGCTTCGGCCCCCCAAAGGGTTGTCAGGGTGCCGGGTGGCAGCGGCAGGCGCAGGGCGATCGCCCCAAGGGTGCCGGGCGCTGTGGCGTGGCCGCCTTCGTCCAGCACGCACAGGTCATAGCCGGGCATGACGACAGTGGGCGAGCCTGTCTTGAATGGCAGCGCCTCGATCCCAAGCGGGTTTGCCGCGATGGCATAGCCGGTTTCCGTCTGCCACCAGTGATCGACGACCGGCACGCCCAGATGGCGGCGCGCCCAGTCGACGGTATCGGGATCGGCCCTTTCGCCCGCAAGATAGACGGCATTCAGGCCCGACAGATCATGCTGCCCCGGCAAAAGGCCAAGCGGGTCTTCGCGTTTGATCGCGCGCAGGGCGGTGGGAGCGGTGAAAAAGGCCCGCACGCGGTGCTGCGCGATGACGCGCCAGAATGCAGCAGCGTCGGGCGTGCCCACGGGTTTGCCTTCATACATCACCGTCGTGCAGCCCGCTATCAGCGGGCCGTAACAGATGTAGGAATGACCCACGACCCAGCCCACATCGGAGGCCGCCCAGAACACATCCCCCGGGCCGCAGTCATAAATCGCGCGCATCGTCCAGTTCAGCGCGACAAGATGGCCTGCCGTCGGGCGCACGACGCCTTTTGGCGCGCCTGTGGTGCCAGAGGTGTAAAGGATATAGGCCGGGTGCCCGCCCGCGACAGGAACGCAGTCGGCGGGTGCCACACCGATCTGCGCGTCCTGCCAGTCAACATCGCGGTCAGGGCACAGTGAGGCGGCAAGTTGCGGTCGTTGCAGGATGATGCAGACATCCGGCTTGTGCGCCGCCATGTCGAGTGCGGCATCCAGAAGCGGTTTGTAGGCCACGATGCGCGAAGGCTCGATCCCGCAGGAGGCGGCGATGACGGCCTTTGGTGTGCAGTCATCGATGCGGACCGCAAGTTCCGATGCCGCAAAGCCACCGAAAACCACGGAATGCACCGCGCCGATGCGTGCGCAGGCAAGCATCGCCACCAGCGCCTCGGGCACCATCGGCATGTAGATCACGACGCGGTCACCCGCCACCACGCCCCGGGCGGCAAGCGCGCCTGCGAACAGGGCCACCTTGTCGCGGAGGGTTTCGAACGAGATGCTGGATTGGCTGCCGGTGACCGGGCTGTCGTGAATGATCGCCGCCTGCGCGCCGCGGCCTGCCAGCACATGCCGGTCAACCGCGTTCCAGCAGCCGTTGACGCGGGCATCGGTGAACCATTCGAAGAACGGGGCGCGTTCGGCGTTCAACCCCTGTTGTGGCGGTTTTACCCAGTCGATGAACGATGCCGCATCAAGCCAGAATCCCTGTGGATCGGCCTTCCAGCCTGCGTAAACGTCGGCATAGCGCATCGTCTGTTTCCCCCCGGAACTTTCGCCTGTTCAGGTGTAAACCTGTGCTGTTCCGGTGCAAGCGCCATGACGCGGTTTGCGACTTTCATCCAATCAGGATGGCGATCCAGGCAACAGCCCAGGCCAAGGCCGACAGGGCAACGGTGGCAGAACCCGCATCCTTTGCCCGCCCCGCGCGGGGGTCACGTTCGGTGGAGATGAAATCGACGGTTTCCTCGATGGCGGTGTTGATCAGTTCGGCCGCAAGGATCAGGACGCCCAGCGCGAGGATCAGCGCCCGTTCGCCCCCGGTCAGATCGAGGATAAGCGCCAAGGCAGCAGACGCTGCGTTGAGCGCCGTCCATTGCCGCAGGGATTTTTCGCGCGCCCATGTGCTGGACCAGCCTTGCAAGCTCCACCGCGCAGTATCGCCCCAGCGGCGCAGTTCGCCCAAGATCATGTCGCGCATCAACAGCCCCCCGGCCTGCCCCTTAAGCGGCAGGTTAGCGACCAGCCTCCAGTTGCGCCAGCCTTTGTCGCACCAGTTCGATGCGCAGCTTGTTGGGCGGGTGGGTGCCCAGAAACTTGTCACCCGGATCGGGCAGGCGGGCAAAGAACTGCGCGCCCAGAACCGGGTCATAGCCCGCCATCCAGGCGATTTCGGCACCAAGGGCATCGGCCTCCAGCTCAAAATCCTTGGAATAACGGCGGGCGGCGGCGTTTGCGCCAAGGTTTTGCGCACGGGCCACACCCGCGTCATCCGCACCGGACATGGCGGCCACAACCCCGGCGACCAGAGCACCGTTCATCGCCGATTGCTGTTGGCGCGCCATGTGGCCTGCGATGTGATGGGCCGCCTCGTGCCCCATGACGAAGGCGATTTCATCGGCGTTCAGCGCATCGTCGAGCAGCGGCACGGTAAAGCCGACAATGGGGCGGCCCCTGTCATCGCGGGTCTGGAAGGCGTTGGCGGGGATGCCGGGGCGATCATCGACGACGATTTGCAGATCGCAGGGCACCCCCCGTGTGCGGGCGCGGCACAACGCCTCGGCGACGGGTTCGACGCGGGCGACGATGTCGGCAAAACTTTGCATCGTGCCCAAAGGTGCCGGTTCGATCATGCGCATCGGGGGCTGCGGCGATGGCACCGCACAGCCTGCCAGCCCCAAGGCCAGCACCAGACCCGTCCACCCTGCCACGCGCATCCCGAACCCCGTTGCCACACCGATAACCTAGGCAAAAGGCGGGGCGACAAAAACCCCCATCACGGGGACGTGCGCGGGAAATCAGGTTGCCGTGCAGGTGGGCTGCGCCTATTCTGCGCCCATGTTTACAATCGAACACGACTTTGATGCCACCGTGATCACACTGATCGACGAAGGCGCGCATGCCCTGATGGAAGATGTCACGATCAACGCTTTCGAAGACTGCGTGACGCTGGAACAGCTGGATGCGATGACTGGCGAACCTGTGTTGGTCACGTTGTCGATGATGCAGTTGCGCGATCTTGCCGCGGCGCTTGATCTGCCCGAGGGCAGTTACCGCATCACGCCCGGCAAAGATGGGAAACTGGAAAAGCCATGACCTTGCATCGCACTTTGACACTTGGGTTTCTGACGCTCGCCGCCTGCGCTCCTGTGGCCCTGCCGCCAGCGGAACCCCTGCCCTTCTTTGGCCCCGGCTACCGCGCGGACGGCGACCCGTGCCGCCGCGTCGGCGAAAGTTCGGCCACAAGCGCCTATCTGGATGATGCGGCCGATCTTGTGGGTTGTCCCAGCGATATGGAAAATCTGGGTGTGTTCGCCATCGACACGGGCGGTATTCTGGTCGGCCGGGTGGGCGGGACCAGTCTTTATTCCGTTCCGCGCCGCTGAGCCCTAGCCCCGCAGGCCAGTTTCTTCGAGCAGGCCTTTGCGTTTCGCCTCGTAGTAATAGCCCTTGGCATACCAGACCATCGCACGATCTTCGTTGCCGTTTGCCACGATATAGGCCCCGCGCAGATAGCGTCCGGCATAGCGAAGGTTGGTTTCCGCATCCAGAAGCCCCTGTGGGCTGCCCCGGTAGCCCATGGTTTGCGCGGTTTGTGGCAGGATCTGCATGAGGCCATAGTAGGGGCCGTTCCGCGCGTTCGCGTTGTAATCGCTTTCACGCTGAATGACCCGGTGCAGAAGACTGGGCGGAATCTGGTGGATGGCGGCGTATTGATTGATCAGCGCCCGCATCTGAGGCGTTTCACCGGGGTAAAGATCGCCGCGCGACGCCTGTTGCCGGTTCCGCCGGTTGCCACAGGCGGAAAGGACGGCAAAGGCCATGACGCCAAGGGCGGTTCGGCGGGAAAAGTCGGTCATCGGGCACCTTGAGATTTCACTGCCTGTTTGATACCGCCCGGGGAACCGAACGAAAAGCCCCTCTGTCCCCGTGTCGGCGCAGCCCCGCCCTGCTGGCGGGTGCACCGTGCCGTTACCCGAAAGGCCCGCGTCTTGCCCCAACCTGATCCTGCCGCATTCCAGTTCCTGCTTCGGCGGCAGTCGTATCCGGCAAAACTGATGACCGGCACCGGCCCCGACCGCGACGAGGTGCGCGAGTTGCTGACTGCGGCGCTGCGCGTGCCGGACCATGGGTCGCTGACGCCGTGGCGGTTTATCGTGCTGGAACGCCCTGCGTTGGCGGAAGTGGCGGATCACGCCGAAGCCCGCGCCAAGGCCTTGGGAATGGAGGCAGAACTTGTTGCCAAGGCGCGGGGGCAGTTTGATCGCAGCCCGCTTGCTGTGGCCGTGGTGTTCAGCCCGAAGATCACGCCGAAGGTGCCCAAAGTTGAACAGCGGTATTCAGCAGGGGCGCTGGCTTTGGGCCTGCTGAACGCGGCGCAGGCGGCGGGCTGGGCGGCATGCTGGCTTTCCGGCTGGATTTCGCATGACCGCGCCTTTGTCACCGAGGCGCTGGCGTTGGCACCACAGGAAGAACTGGCGGGTTTTGTGCATATCGGCCGGGAAACGGTGGCGGTGCAGGATCGCCCGCGCCCGGATGTGGCGGCCCTGACCACGTGGCGCGACGCATGATCCTGTCGGATTTCCTGCGCGCCTTGGGCCAGCTTGGCGACCGCAGGTTTCTGCGTGTTGTCCTTCTGGGGGTCGTTCTGGCGTTGTGCCTGCTTGCGGGGGTTTACGCGCTTTTTCTGGGGGCGATCGACTGGCTGGTGCCTGACAGCGTGACCCTGCCGTTCATCGGGCCGGTGGGGGGCGTGGATGCCTTGCTGGGCTGGGCGTCATTGTTGCTGATGATCGGGTTGTCGGTGTTTCTGATGGTGCCCGTCGCCGCAATGATGAGCGGGCTGTACCTTGAGGATGTGGTGCGGGCAGTGGAAGACCGGCACTACCCCGCGCTGCCGCCTGCGACGCCGCCGCCCTTTGCCGATACCTTGATCGAGACGGCGAATTTTGTGGCCGTCCTGATTGCCGTCAACGTGCTGGCCGTGTTCGCCTATGCCTTCGCGGGGCCCGCGATCCCGTTGTTGTTCTGGGGTTTGAACGGGTATCTGCTGGGGCGGGAGTTCTTTGGCATGGTGGCAAGCCGCCGTCTGGGCCGGGCCGAGGCCCGCGCGTTGCGACGCCGCCATTCAGGGCCGATCTGGCTGGCGGGGGTGTTGATGGCGGCGCCGTTGTCCATTCCGTTCGTGAACCTGATCGTGCCGGTGCTGGGCGTTGCCACCTTTACGCACCTGTTTCACAGGGTCGCCGCGCGTCAGTCCTGAACGGGTGTTTCTGGCCCCATGTGGCCCATGACGTCGATGTCACGGATGGTGATCCAGCCCGAGGTGATGATGACGTAAAACACCGCGAACAGCACGACGGTGATGCCTGTGGTGATCTTTGCCTTGCGCACCACCACTGCATCGGCGGGGGCGGATTTGGGCGTGCCGCGCACCACGACGCCCGCATCGGCCTGGCTTTTGAAGCGGACGGGCAGCACCATGAAGAACACCATGAACCACGTCACGGAAAACAGAACGATGGCGGCTGTGATGGTCATGTCAGGTTTGCTCCAGTTCGATCAGGCAGCCGTTGAAATCCTTGGGGTGCAGGAACAGCACGGGCTTGCCGTGCGCGCCGATCTTCGGCTCTCCCGACCCGAGCACGCGCGCGCCTGAGGCAAGGAGCGTGTCGCGGGCGGCAAGGATGTCTGCGACTTCGTAGCACAGGTGGTGTATGCCCCCCGCCGGGTTCTTTTGCAGGAAGGCGGCAATGGGCGACGCGTCACCGAGGGGGGTCAGAAGTTCGATCTTGGTGTTCGGCAGGTCGATGAACACGACTGTCACCCCGTGGTCTGGCTCATGCTGCTGTGGGCCGACACGGGCACCCAGCGCGCCCGCATATTGTGCCGCGGCCGCCGCAAGATCGGGTACGGCGATGGCGACATGGTTCAACCGTCCGATCATCGCCCCGTTCCCTGACACGGCCCCAACCGGACCCGGCTCTGTTATGGAAGCCCCGCCCGGGCATGGCAAGTGGCCGAGGTGCCGCAGCATGTTAACGGCAGTTTAAGAGTTGTGGTCGCAAGACTGGGCGGATGCAATGAAAGGTCAGACTGGTGCCAAACCCGTTTCCGCCCCGTGTCGGGCCGATAGATGCGACCCCGGCGGACGGTCCACGGTGGGCCGGGCCGATGCGTCCGTTGTCGGGGGTTCGCATCCTTTTGGTAGAGGACAGCCGTTTTGCCAGCGACGCGCTGCGGCTTGTTGCGGCGCGGCTGGGCGCGCGGCTGCGACGGGCGGACAGCTTGCATGTGGCAACGCGGTTCCTCGGGCTGTACGAGCCGGATGTTCTGATTGTCGATCTTGGCCTGCCGGACGGGCGCGGTGAAACGCTGATCCAGCGCGTGGCGGCAATGCCGGATCGCCGCTGTATTCTGCTGGGCACAAGCGGCGACCCGGAAGGCCGGACGTTGGTGATGGCGGCGGGGGCCGACGATTTCCTGCCCAAACCGATGCCCGGCATTGCGGCCTTTCTGGCGCTGATCCGCCCCGGGGCCCCTGCCCCGTCTTTGCCGGTCGAAAACACGCTTTCCGATCCGGCGGCGATGCGCGACGATCTGCGGCGCGCCCGCCGTCTGATCGAGGCTGACGCGGCAACCCCTTATGTGACGGGATTTCTGCAGGGTCTGGCCCGGGCGGCGAAGGAACCGGCTTTGTTGACGGCGGTCAACAGGGCATTGCGCCAGGATGACCAGCCTGCGCTGCTGCGTATTTTGTCCGAACGCATCGCCCTGTGCGGAAGCGAGGTGTGAATGCGTTACCAGACCGGATCGGGCACGCGCCCCGTCAACCGTGTCAGATCAGACAGGCGTTCGCGCTGTTTGCCATCAGCATCAAAGTTCGTGGGCGACAGCCACAGACGAAATGCCTCACGCAGGGACGGCCAGTCCTTGTCGATGATGGCGAACCATGCGGTGTCGCGGTTGCGCCCCTTGACCACGGCCGCCTGGCGGAACACCCCTTCGTAGGAAAAACCGTACCGCTGCGCCGCCCGGCGCGACGGCATGTTCAGACTGTCGCATTTCCATTCATACCGGCGGTAACCTGCGGCAAAGGCCCAATCCATCATGAGAAACATCGCCTCGGTCGCGGCGCGGGTCTGCGACAGTTCCGGTGCAAGGTTGATGTGCCCCACTTCGATGGTGCCGTGTTCCGGGGTGATCCGCAAATAACTGGCAACCCCGCCGCAATGGCCGGTGGCAAGCGCGCGAATGGCATAGAACACCGGGTCCGGCCCGGTGGCCGTATCGCGGACCCAGCGGTGATAGGCGGCAGCCGAGGTAAAGGGGCCATAGGGCAGATAATCCCAGACGGCATCGTCGGCGGAAAAGGCACGGAACAGATCGGCGGCATGGGTGTCGGCATCAAGCGCCTCCAGCCGGGCATAGCGGCCTTGAAGCGGTTCAAGCGACGGGCGGGGTGCTGGCGACCAATCGGGAACCACCGCGCCGAACCGTTTTTCGCCTGACATGGTGATGCACTCCGTTGACGCGTTGCCCGTTATTGCAACGGGTTGCGGGCGATGCAACATCAACTGCACTGTGCCGTGCAGTTAAAGGATCAGACCCGGATCATCGCCCATGATCAGGCCCGGAAACACGACTGTTTCAAGCATGTGCCTGTCGAACCCATAAAGGCCGCGCATTGCCGAGGCGGCCCAGTCACGCACGTCGGATGTGGGCATCAGATCGCGCCTGTCGTAAAGGGCGGCCTCGTCCAGCCCCGGCCAGCGCCCCGCGACGCGACCGCCCCGCACCGCACCGCCGGCCGTCAGCATCAACCCGCCCGTGCCGTGATCCGTGCCTTGCGAGCCGTTTTCGCGGGCGGTGCGGCCAAATTCGGTCATCGTCAGCAATGCGGTTCTGGCCCAGACATCGGGGCCAAGCTGTTCCTTCATCCGCAGGACAAGGCGTTGCAATTGCGCCATTGACCCGAGGATGGCGTTGCCTTGCCCCCGGTGCGTATCCCACCCTGACAGGGAAAACGCCGCGATGCGCGTCGTTTCACGCAGGCGGTTGGCCGCGAAATCCGTGAGCGCGTCCATGTCGCGCAATTTGCGGCCCGGCCCGGTTTCCATGCCGCCAGCGTCAGGAACGTCGATCTGGGCCAAGGCCACAGCCTCTGTCGAGGCATCGCGGAACAGGGGATCGTCGTGGTAAAGCCGTTCCAGAAGCAGTTGGGCCTGCGGTGAAAGGCTCAGTTGCAGGTCGGGCGACCAATGCAGCGCCGGGGCCGGCCCGGCAAGCAGGGGCGATGCCTCCAGCCCGATGGCATAGGCGGTTTCGGCCTGCAATCCGGGCACCACTTGCAGCATGCGGTTTAGCCAGCCGTCGCGCGACTGTTCGCCCGCCGGAACATCGTTGCCCGTTCCCGCCTCCAGCAGGTCTTGCCCGTCGAAATGGCTGCGCTTGTCGCGGTAGGGGGTGGAGACGGCGTGGACAAACCCAAGTTCCCCCGCCTGCCACAGCGGCATCAGGCCCGACAGCGCCGGATGCAGGCCAAAGTACCCGTCAAGCGGAATGGCCCCGGTGCCCACACCCAGCGTCGGGCGATAGGCGGCGAACAGCGGTTCGGCAAGCGGTTGCACCACATCCAGCCCGTCCATCGCGCCGCGCAGGATGACGACGATCAGGCGGTTGTCGCCCAAGGGGGTTGCCCCCGCCGTCTGGGCCAGCGTCACCGTGGTGAACAACGGGTGTGCGGCGACCGAACAGGCGGCCCCTGTCACCATCCGCTGCAGGAATGTTCGCCGGTCGATCATCGCGGCCCCCCTAGCGTCTGTTGAATTCGGTGGAGGCAAGGACAAGCCCTACACCTTCGCGACGGTTTTCGGCGGCCTGAACGGCAAAGCGCAGATCAAGGCTGATGAGCGGCCCGAGCGCCCGTTCGGCCAATGCAGCCGGTTCAGGGAGCACGTCAAGCAGGCGCTGCGGCACGTCCATCGCCCAGGTGATCCGCGCGCCAAGTCCTTGTGGGGTGATCCACGCCTCGGCCTCTTCGGGCCAGCCGTTCGGGCCGGGGGCATTGTTCATCGGCTGTCCCATCCGTTCCATCGGGCGCAGCAGGCGTTGTTGCAGTTCCGCGACCGACAAGTCCGCGATGCGCGCCGGACCAACCCCAAGCGCACGAAGCGATGCCACGGTGAAATCATAAGGCTGTCGCGCTTTGGTCAGCGGCATGTTCCACGCAGCGGGATGCAAAAGCATGGTGCGGTACAGCGCCATGAGTTCACCACCCGATGCCGCATAGGCCACCGCCATGGCGTCGATCATGGCCGCGTCGGGCGTGTCCGACACGAAATGCACGGCGAGCTTGCGGGCAAGATGGCGGCCGGTTTCGGGCCGCATCGCCAGATCTTCAAGTGCGGCGAGGATGGGTGCAGTTCCTTTACCGTCATAGACCCGGCCCAGCACGGTCTCAGAGCCGGGCTCCGCCGCACCTTCGACAAAGACCGCGCCCTTGCCGGTATGGAATAGCAATCCCGTCAGCAGTTCGGCCATCTGGCGCACATCGGATTGCGCATAGTTGCCCGCCACGCCCAGACTATGAAGTTCGATCAGTTCCCGCGCGAGGTTTTCGTTTAGCCCGCGGCGGCCGCCTTTGGCCTGACGCGAGTTCGGGCCGACCGATTTGTGCTGATCCAGATACAAAAGCATTGCGGGATGCAGGGTCGCCGCCTGAAGCAGTTGGGCAAAGCGGCCCGTGACGTTCGGGCGAATGGCATCTTCGGCCATCGCCAGCACAAGGCCGATGTGCTGCGGACTTTTGGCGACTGTGGTGAAATGGTCCACCCAGAACCGCACCAGCCGTTCGCGCATCCCGTCTGTCGCGCCCACCGCGCGGGCAAGGGATATCTGGATGGCGCGCTGCGCCTCGGCGACCAGTTCCTGACGGATGCCGCGTTGCGTGGCCTTCGCCTCGGCGGCGTCGGCACCGGCCTGACGCAGGTCTGACTGCGCCTGCGCGTAACGGGCGTGGGTTTTCAAAGCCTCGGCTGTGGTCAGGGCGGGCCAGGTGCCCCGCGCAAGATCCGGCCCGGCAAGCCGCGTCAGCATGGAGCCCGCGTCCTGCGGCGCGCTTTCGGGCAACGGCAGGCCGTTGCCGAACCGAATGGCGCACAGTGTGGGAACGTCGGTCATGTCAGGCCTGCGGCAAGGTTGTTATCCAGTCTACCCCTCAAGACGACCGAACGCATCCCTTTCCGTCGCGACGGACGAAACTGCGTCAGTCTTTTGGCACGACCCGCAGGTTCAGATCGCGCAACTGCGCGCTGAGCGGTTCCGATGGCGCGCCCATCAGCAGGTCTTCGGCGCGCTGGTTCATCGGGAACATGATGACTTCGCGGATGTTCGCCTCGTCCGCCAGCAGCATCACCGCCCGGTCGATGCCCATCGCACAGCCGCCGTGGGGGGGCGCGCCGTATTTGAACGCCTTGACCATGCCGCCAAAACGCTTGTCCACTTCGCTGTTGGGATAGCCCGCAAGTTCGAACGCCTTGTACATGATTTCCGGCTTGTGGTTGCGGATGCCGCCCGAGATCAGTTCATAGCCGTTGCAGGCAAGATCGTACTGATAGGCATAGACCGTCAGGGGGTCGCGGTTCAGCGCCTCAAGCCCGCCTTGCGGCATGGAGAAGGGGTTGTGGGAAAAGTCGATCTTCCCCTCGTCGGTCTTTTCGTACATCGGGAAATCGACGATCCAGGCAAAACGGAAGGTGTCGGTTTCGGTCAGGCCAAGTTCGCGGCCAATCTCGTTGCGCGCGCGGCCCGCCACGGCCTCGAAGGTTTCGGGTTTGCCGCCAAGGAAAAACGCAGCGTCGCCAAGGCCGAGGCCGAGTTGCTGGCGGATCGCTTCGGTGCGTTCGGGGCCGATGTTTTTCGCGAGGGGGCCTGCCGCTTCCATGCCGGAGCCGTCTTCGGCCTCACGCCAGATGATATACCCCATGCCCGGCAGGCCTTCCTTCTGGGCAAAGGCGTTCATGCGGTCGGCAAACTTGCGGCTGCCGCCTTTGGGTGCCGGGATGGCGCGGATTTCGGTGCCGTCCTGTTCCAGAAGTTTCGCGAAGATGGCGAAACCCGAACCCCGGAAATGGTCGGACACGATCTGCATCCTGATCGGGTTGCGCAGGTCGGGCTTGTCGGACCCGTACCACAGCAGGCTGTCGCGGTAGGCGATGCGGGGCCAGTTGGTATCGACCTTGCGGCCCTTGCCGAATTCCTCGAACACGCCCTGAATAACGGGCTGCACGGCGGCGAACACGTCTTCCTGTTCGACGAAGCTCATCTCCACATCCAGCTGGTAAAAATCGGTCGGGCTGCGGTCGGCGCGGGGGTCTTCGTCGCGGAAGCAGGGGGCGATCTGGAAATAGCGGTCAAAGCCCGCCACCATGATCAACTGCTTGAACTGCTGAGGGGCCTGCGGCAGGGCGTAGAACTTGCCCGGATGCAGGCGCGACGGCACCAGAAAATCGCGCGCGCCTTCGGGGCTGCTGGCGGTGATGATCGGCGTCTGGAATTCGGTGAAGCCCTGATCCCACATCCGGTTGCGCAGACTGCGCACCACGTTCGACCGCAGCATCATGTTGGCGTGCAGCTTTTCACGGCGCAGGTCCAGAAAACGGTAGGTGAGGCGCGTTTCCTCGGGATAATCCACATCGCCGAACACCGGCATCGGCAGTTCGTCGGCATGGCCCAGAACCGTCATGGCAGTGGCATAAACCTCAATCGCGCCGGTGGGCAGTTTCGGGTTCACAAGCGAAGCATCGCGCGCCTTGACCACGCCGTCGATCCGCACCACCCATTCGGCGCGCACGGCGTCCAGTTCGGCAAAGGCCGGGCTGTCACTGTCGGCGATGACCTGCGTGATACCGTAATGATCGCGCAAGTCCAGAAACAAGACGCCGCCATGATCGCGCACGCGGTGCACCCAGCCCGACAGGCGGACGGTCTGCCCGACATGATCGATGTTCAATCCGGCACAGGTGTGGCTGCGATAGGCGTGCATGGCTGGCGTTCCCTTGATGATCCGCGCCGATTGACACCGCACATGGGCGCAAGTCAAGCGGACTGGCCCGATAAACAGCGCACAGGTCCCATCGGCACGGCGATAGGCGTCACAAATCGGTCGGTTGCGGAACAGACCTGCGGGGTGCGCCCCCTAGGGTCGGGCCAAACAAGGGGGCACCATGGCGCAGCAGAACATCCTGATCCTGATGGTCGATCAGTTGACCGGAACGCTGTTTCCCAATGGCCCGGCGGAATGGCTGCATGTGCCAAATCTGCGGGCGCTGGCCGCGCGGTCGGTGCGGTTTGCGAATGCCTATACGGCAAGCCCCCTGTGTGCGCCCGCGCGGGCAAGTTTCATGTCGGGGCAGTTGCCCAGCCGCACCCGGGTTTATGACAATGCCGCCGAATTCGCGTCGGACATTCCGACCTTTGCGCACCACCTGCGCCGGGCCGGGTATCAGACCTGTCTGTCGGGCAAGATGCATTTCGTCGGCCCCGATCAGTTGCACGGGTTCGAACAGCGCCTGACGACCGACATCTACCCCGCCGATTTCGGCTGGACCCCCGACTACCGCCGCCCGGGCGAGCGTATCGACTGGTGGTATCACAATCTGGGATCGGTGACCGGGGCCGGGGTGGCCGAGGTGACCAACCAGCTGGAATATGACGACGACGTGGCCCACAAGGCCGTACAGAAGATCCACGATTTGTCCCGCGGCGGCGACCCGCGCCCCTGGTGCCTGACGGCAAGCTTTACCCACCCGCATGACCCGTTCGTGGCGCGGAAGAAATACTGGGACCTTTATGAGGGCAGCCCGCATCTGACACCGCCCGAACCGATTGCCTATGACGATCAGGACCCGCACTCCCGGCGTCTGATGGATGCCTGCGACTGGCGCGGGCTGACCATCACCGACGACCACATCCGCCGCGCCCGGCAGGCGTATTTCGCCAATATCTCTTACGTCGATTTCAAGATCGGCGAGATTCTGGGCGCGATGGAGGCGACGCGGCAAAAGGCGATGGTCATCTTCGTGTCGGATCATGGCGAGATGCTGGGGCGGCGCGGATTGTGGTTCAAGATGAATTTCTTTGAGGGTTCCGCCCGCGTGCCCCTGATGATTGCGGCAGACCATCTGACGCCGGGCCTTGTCACGACCCCCGTGTGCACCATCGACGTTACGCCCACGCTGTGCGATCTGTCCGGGGTGTCGATGGACGATGTGATGCCGTGGACCGACGGGCAAAGCCTCGTCCCCCTGGCGCAGGGCACGCCGCGCGCCGCACCTGTGGCGATGGAATACGCCGCCGAAGGGACGATCACGCCGATGGTGGCCCTGCGGCAGGGCGACTGGAAATATGTGCATTGCCCGGCTGACCCGGACCTGCTGTTCAATCTGTCAGAAGACCCCGACGAACGCCGCAATCTGGCCGAAGACCCGGCCCATGCCGCGACGCTGGCCCGGCTTCAGGCCGACGCACGGCACCGCTGGAACATGCCCGCCTTTGACGCGGCGGTGCGGGAAAGTCAGGCGCGCCGCTGGGTCGTCTATCCGGCGCTGCGGCAGGGCGGGTATTACCCGTGGGATTATCAGCCACTGCAACGCGCGTCGGAACAGTACATGCGCAATCACATGGATCTGAACGTGCTGGAAGAAAACAAGCGGTTCCCACGCGGGGAATAGGCCCCACGCCGCATCAGACGGGCTGGGTGCCGAATGTCAGGTGGTGAGTGCAACGGCGTGAGATGGCGATGATGTTATGGCCCTATCGTCACCGACGACTGAGGTGCCAGTGTGCCACCCGCAGCAATTCCAATCGGATCGACATTGTCAGTGCCCCGGCAGGAACAGCCGCGCTTGAATGCAGGCCAGCCCGCCGCTGAGGGAGGAGTCGCTGCGGATGATCGATCCGGGCGCGTTGTCGGCTTGCACGGCGTCGAGAAAGTTGATCGAGAGGGCGGTTTGGGTCGCAAAGAAATTGCCGCCGCCAAGGGTCCAGCCATGGTGGGCATCGTCGTTCAGGTCGCCCGCGGGGGTGGCATCGGTGCCGCGATAAGAGATGAAAGTGCCGTCTTGGGTGTTATAGGCGACAGCGTAGAAGCCTGCGGATACTTCGGCACTATTGGGGTCGGAACTTGATGCGACAGAGATTGTTGCGCTACCTATTTGAGTGCCAAGACTGTCATCTAAGCCATCGGGGTCGTCAGAACCGTTGTTGTTTATACTTGCTCCAGCACCGCGATTATAAGAGTCCATTGCAAGGATCGCGAGGAACAGCTCCTTTTCGGTGACGGTCATTTGCAGTCTCCTATTTTGAAGTAGCCAGTGCCGAGTTCGCTAGAAAGTTCGTTGTCCATTATGGGGCCGGGTTTACTGTTTAAGCTTAGCCGGTTTGCTTTAAGCTGGCACAACCACCCCAACACCCCCTCTACGCGTCCATCCGTCACCACCTCCTCCGTCACCTCCAGCGTCACCGCCTTCAGCGCGAAGCCAGCGCCGAACACCGCCGCCATATCAGCCGGGTCCACTCGCCTTGCCGATGCCGGATCCGTGATGTCATCGAAGGTCACCAGCATCGGCCATGCCTCGGGCGGCAGAACAAGGGGCGTGTCCTTGGGGTAGGCGAGGATGTCATCCACCCCCTCCGCTGACCGAGCAGGTTGGCCTAAAGGCACGGCAATCACGAAGCCCGCGTTCAGGCCCGGTTCGCCCTGCCAGCCGTTGTCGCCCCTGAGCAGAGCAAAGACCCAACGACCCGGGGCCACCTCGAGCGCCAATGCCTCACCCGTGACACGGGTGCTGGTCTGGCCCGGGTCCAGCCCGGCGGTGGCGGATTTGTAAAGACCCGTCGCCCCCTGCCAGTCGATCCGCTGCACCACAGACGCGCTGCGGGGGCCGTCGGGGGTATCGACTGTCAGCGTCAGACGCTGATGCCAGTGTTCATCGCGGGTGCAGGCGGCCAGCGGAATCATCACGGCAAGGGCCAGCAGGGTGCGGCGGTTCATGTGGCCCGCGCCTCATTCCCGAACAGCCTGGCCTGAAATCCCGCCAGCCCGTCGCCGGGGGAAGGGCCGGTGAGGATAGCATTCCCGGCGGCCTGCGAGACGGTCTGGGCGGTGGCGGCCTTGTAGAATTCGGTCGCGAGGTCGGTCTGGCTGGTGGGCAACCCTGCGCCCGCGAGCCAGCCGTTCAGAATGTCGCTGCCACCCGAGACGGGATCGTTGTCGCGGGTCAGGCCGTCGCTTCCGCGGTAGGAGATAATGGTGGTGCCAGAGGCGATGCCGTCAACGCCCGCGCCTACGGAATAGGCGACGGCGTAGAAGCCGGCGGATTGGGAGCCTTGGGGTAGGTTTATGTCACGTATTGTTGCATTACCCACTACGGTTCCGGGGTTATCGCCCAAGCCGTTTGGATCATCTGGCCCAATGTCACCAATGCCAGCCCCATAGCCACGATTATAAGAGTCCATCGCCAACATTGACAGGAAGAGATCTTTTGAAATGGTCATAGCGGCCTCCTGATGAAATCACCCATGTGAACAAGGCGATAGAATGGGATGTTCGTTGTCCCGCCCGTAGGAGGGCCGAGTGCAGGTTCAGGATAAGGGCCCAGCCACCTCAACACCCCCTCCACCCGCCCCTCGGTCACCGCTTCC